>CAYPET010000009.1:31092-71874 GCA_964409905.1 uncultured Chitinophagaceae bacterium
AATAACAATGCGATACAAAACCTCTTCCCTACCCAGAAAATAAGCAATATCAAAAACATTCGGTCCATATTTACCACCCACCAACATAATTCGGAATGGTAACATGACCTCGCCCATTTTTACACCATATTCTGCTACTAATTCTTTAAAAGAATGTTCCAGTTGAGCTTTGGTCCAATCAATATTTTGCCATCTGTCCTTCAGTGCTTTATAAAACGCTGTGTGGTTTTCACTCCACTTAGCTTTAATAGTTTCTACATCAATATTTTGCGGCTTTCTGAAAAAATAGGCCATTTCAGTTGCGGCATCGGGTAACAAACTAATACGATCTTTCACCAAATCCAATACTTCTAAAATATCAGCATCATTTGGCTCTATGCCTACTTTATTCAATTCTATTTTCACCAACGGTAATATGCTGAGGGCGTCTAGTCGCTTAATCCATTCAGCATTAAACCATTTCGCTTTGTCATAACTAAATTTAGCCCCTGCCTTATTGATACGTTTTACATCAAAGCCTTCTAAAAGTTCTGGCATCGAAAAAAGCTCATTTTCACTACCATCGTTCCAACCCAACAGCGCCAGAAAATTGATAAACGCCTCTGGCAAAAAACCAATTTCGCGGAAACCCTTGTTCTCTTGCCAGGCCAACGGAAATACCGGAAAACCAAGACGCTCTCCATCGCGCTTGCTCAGTTTACCGTTACCATCAGGCTTCAAAATGAGTGGCAGATGCGCCCATTGTGGGGTTACATTCTCCCAACCCAGATAGCGCCAAAGCAGGACATGTATCGGCGCACTAGGTAACCATTCTTCACCACGAAAAACATGTGACACCTTCATTAAATAGTCATCCACCACTACAGCGAGGTGATAAGTGGGCATACCATCTGCCTTTAGCAACACTTTATCATCAAGTAGGTTACTGTCGTTTTGGATATCCCCTCGAATCATATCAGTAAACCGAATGGCTTCATTTGCCGGCACCTTTATGCGGATAACATATGGTGTATTGTTATCCAGCAACTCTTGCACTTTATCTTGGGCAAGCGTTAGTGAATTCCGCATATTATCCCGCGTGTTTTTATCATACTGTGGGCTGGGATTTTCTTTTGTTTTGTGCGCTTCACGCATTTTTATCAAATCTTCAGGTGTATCAAAAGCGTAATAAGCATAACCGTCCCGCACAAGCTGTTCAGCATACTTTTTGTAAACATCTTTTCGCTCACTTTGGCGGTAAGGCCCAAATGCACCGCCTTTTTGTGGACTCTCATCAGGCTCAATGCCACACCATGCCAATGTTTCAACGATATAATCTTCAGCGCCAGGCACAAAACGACTTTGATCCGTATCTTCAATACGCAATATGAAGGTACCCTTGTGTTGTTTCGCAAATAAAAAGGCAAACAAGGCTGTCCTAACACCTCCAATGTGTAAGCCACCCGTAGGACTCGGCGCAAATCTCACACGTACATTATCTATCATAGTTGGGCAAAATTACTTGGCAAATCATTCACAAACTTTTGTATTGCAACAATTATCTTTGCCCATACTTTATTTTCTTGTTGACGGTGGTGCAGCAAGATGCCCCATTTAGTCAATGAAAAACTACCTCGTCAAAACACCTAGGATTCTGAAAGCCGCCTACAATCGAGGTGTTTGGCATGTAGAAAACGAACCCAACGGTGTATACCTTACCTTCGACGACGGACCTCACCCTGAGATTACTCCTTTTGTACTGGATGAATTAAAAAAAGTAAACGCCAAAGCAACTTTTTTTTGCATTGGGAAGAATGTAAAAGCTTTTCCTGAAGTGTATCAACGGATTATTGCAGAAGGGCACCAAGTAGGCAATCATACCCACAATCACAAAAATGGCTGGAGCACTGAAAATGCTGTATACTATCGGGATATTATTAGTGCAAGCAAGTTTATAGATAGTCAACTTTTTAGGCCTCCTTATGGCCGCATTACCTATAACCAGGCCATTGGCATTCAAAAACTACTCCCCAAGATGAAAATTGTCATGTGGGATGTACTTAGTGGTGATTTTGATATAACCCTTTCTCCAGAAGATTGCCTTAAAAACGTAACAACACATACGCGAAAAGGAAGCATCATTGTATTTCATGACAGCGAAAAGGCTTTCAAGCGCCTACAATATGCCTTGCCTAGATTTTTGGCCTATTGTAAAGGACAAAACTGGGAAATGAAAGCCTTAAGTTTGTAACTCCTTATGCTGATTGATTCTCATTGTCATATTTACGACGAAAAATTTGATGAAGACCGCGATGCTGTAATGATGCGGGCAAAAGAAAATGGCATTGAAAAAATTTATATGCCCAACTGTGACAGCGGAACTATTCCCGCCATGCTTGCCTGTGAGGAAAGATTTCCAGACATATGTATCCCTATGATGGGTCTGCACCCTTGTTATGTAAAAGAAAATGTAGACCAAGAACTGCGTATAGTTGATGAATGGCTTCAGAAAAGGTCATTTAAAGCCATTGGTGAAATTGGCTTAGACTTCTATTGGGATAAAACCTTTGTAAAAGAACAGGAAGCGGCATTAAGACAGCAAATTGAATGGGCGCTTCAGTACAAATTGCCTATAGTGCTGCACACCAGAGAGTCAATAGATGAAACAATTGACATAATAAGCGACTATACTGACAAAGGGTTGAAGGGTGTGTTTCATTGTTTCAGTGGCAACGAAAAACAAGCTAGCATAATAACTGAAGAGTTGAATTTCTATCTGGGAATTGGCGGAGTCGTCACGTTCAAAAATTCAACATTAAAAGGAGCAATTAAGAATATCTCTTTAAATAAAATCCTGCTCGAAACCGATGCGCCTTACCTGGCTCCTACCCCATACCGGGGCAAGCGGAATGAACCTGCCTATATAAAAAACATAGCAGAATTCCTGGCCACTGAGCTAGATATGCCAGTTAAAGATTTGGCAGAGATTACTTCAGGCAATTGCAAAGCTCTATTTAACAATTAAAAGCGGAGAGAGAGGGATTCGAACCCTCGGTACGCAAAACGTACACACGCTTTCCAGGCGTGCCAGTTCAGCCACTCCTGCACCTCTCCTAAATGGGAGGGCAAATGTAAATAAAGAATTAGCAAAAACACAGCCCACTGGCTTTATTAATACTAGGAATGTTTGAAAACATTTTTTTAGATAAATGCGATAATCATTTTATTAAAATGTCCTTACATTTGCCTATGGCTACAAAACCAAAGATTGTTCAAGAAGGTTTAACCTTCGATGATGTACTACTACTTCCGGCTTTATCACAAGTTCTACCGCGTGAAGTTTCTACACAAACCCTGCTAACCAGAAATATTAAAATCAATATTCCATTGATTTCGGCTGCAATGGATACTGTTACTGAGACGCAATTAGCTATAGCCATTGCACGAGAAGGTGGCATAGGAATGATTCATAAAAACATGAATATCGAAGAACAGGCAAAGCAGGTTCGAAAAGTAAAACGCAGTGAGAGCGGGTTAATCTTAGACCCCATCACCCTAAACCCGGATGCCACAGTTGGGGATGCATTCAGGCTAATGAAAGAAAACAAAATCGGAGGCATCCCGATTGTGGATCAGCAAAAAATGTTGTTGGGTATCCTTACAAACCGAGACTTACGATTCGAAAAAAACATGAAGAAAAAAGTAAGTCTGGTCATGACCAAGGATAATTTAATAACGGCTCGAAAAGGCACAGACTTATTAAAAGCAGAAAAAATTCTACAAAATTATAAAATTGAAAAGTTGCCTATTATTGATAATAAAAACAAACTCATCGGTCTGATTACATTCCGTGACATTTTGCAATACAAAAGTCACCCAAATGCCAGTAAGGATAAACATGGCAGGCTTTTGGTAGGTGCAGCGGTTGGCATAACGGCTGATTTACTGCAACGAGTTGCAGCGCTTCACGAGGCTGGCGTTGATGTTATTACCTTAGATAGTGCTCATGGTCATTCGAAAGGGGTTATGGATGCAGTAAAACTGGTTAAAAAGAATTTTAAATCAATATCACTAATAGCAGGGAATGTAGCCACTGCAGCCGGCGCCAAAGCCTTAGAGACAGCCGGAGCCGACGCCGTAAAAGTTGGCATTGGGCCTGGATCAATCTGCACCACTCGTATTGTAGCGGGTGTTGGTGTGCCTCAGCTTACGGCTATTATGAATTGTGCTCAAGCGGTAAAAGTACCAGTAATTGCCGACGGAGGCATTCGGTATACGGGTGACATGGTGAAAGCAATTGCTGCCGGTGCTTCTACCGTTATGGCCGGAAGTGTTTTTGCAGGTGTAGAAGAAAGCCCTGGTGATACCATTATTTATGAAGGAAGAAAATTCAAATCTTACCGAGGCATGGGTAGCATCTCAGCAATGGAGCAAGGTAGCAAGGATCGATATTTTCAAGACGTTGAGGATGATATAAAAAAACTAGTGCCAGAAGGTATAGAAGGTAGAGTTCCCTTCAAAGGGAGATTGAACGAAGTTGTGCATCAGTTTATTGGTGGTTTGCGAGCAGGTATGGGATACTGCGGAGCACCAGATATTAAATCGCTGCAACGAGCACAATTTATTAAAATCACCAATGCTGGCATGAATGAAAGCCATGCGCATGATGTGACTATTACCCGTGAAGCACCTAATTATTCTAGGTAAAATGAATTTTTTCAGGAATATTTTAACCCTTTTGCTACTGCTTATTTGCCTTGGCGCATCCAAGGTGTTATTTGCTCAGGATAGCAGTGGAATACGAATTAGCCTGATAACCTGTGGCCCGGGATTGGATTTATATTCAGGTTTTGGGCATAGCGCCATTCGAGTAATTGACAGCACCATCCCAAAAGATGTGGTGTACAATTATGGCACCTTTAATTTTGGTGACCCCGACTTCTATAGCAAATTCACCAGAGGCAAGTTACTTTACTACCTTAACCGCGAAAGCTTTCGCGAATTTTTATACACCTATCAAGTAGAAACGCGCGCTGTATATGAACAAGTATTTGAACTAAACTATGCGCAAAAAATAAATATCATCCGTTTTTTGGATAGTAATGCACAAGAGAACGCCAAGTATTATAAATACGATTTTTTGTATGACAACTGCTCTACAAGAATCCTAGCCATTTTTAAACACCTATTCCCTGCCGAATTTAAACCAGGCACTGCCATCGTGGACAAGAAAAAATCTTTCCGAGATTTTACTAATTATTATTTACGAAACAATCACTGGACAAGGTTTGGCATCAATCTACTGCTGGGGTCGCCCGTTGATAAAAAAATGACCAATGAGCAAGCCATGTTTTTACCGGATTACCTCATGGAAGGATTCAGAGAAGCCAGTTTAAATGACCGTTCTCTGGTATCGCAGACTATTGAGATATTACCGGAGCGGCTGGATTTTACAGCCGTTCCAAATCAAGCCAGAATGACCATGTGGTTGATCGCGCTGGTAGTTTTATTACTATGGCTTAGGCGCTCTGATTGGATGATTTATTTTGATACTTTCTTTTTTCTATTGATTGGTTTATTGGGTAGCATTATGCTGTTTATGTGGTTTGGTACAGATCATCAGGCTTGTGGGTATAATATGAACTTACTTTGGGCATTACCCACTCATCTATTTTTTGCATTTTTATTACCCCGCCACCATAGATGGTTACGGCCCTATGCGCGCATGGCCTTTTATGTTTTATTAGTAGCCTTAGTATTGAATTTGTGGTCGGCACAACAATTTGTTGCTGAATTAACTCCAATTATTTTATTACTATTGTGGCGATTACATCATTACAAACGATCGCCGGAAAAATCGAAATTTTATACCAATTTTAGAACAATGTTTTCTCAAGTCAGGGGAAGGTAGTTATTATAAAATTGGCAACGGGTATCCGCTGGTTCTACTACACGGTTTTGCCGAAACCTATATTACATGGCAACCTATATTGGCCTCCTTATCAGAAAAATACCAATTAATACTTCCTCACATTCCTGGTTGTGGTACCACAAATATGCATGCTGGAAAATTATCCATGGAAAGTATTGCCGACTTTGTACATGAAGTAATAAAAGAAGAACAACTGGATAATACAATTTTATTTGGTCACAGCATGGGCGGCTATGCAGCAATGGCGTTTTTGGCATCTCACCCGGAAAAATTAGATGGAATTTCGCTTGTGCATTCTTCGGCTAAAGCTGATTCAGAAGAAAAAAAAGAAATAAGGCAAACAGCCAACAATTTCATCAACCTGCATGGCAAAGAATTGTTCTTGAAAAATTTAATCCCCAAATTATATAGCAGTTTGCAAAATTATTCCCACGAAAAAGAGCAACACCTTGCCATGGCAATGCAATACAGCAATGAGCAAATCATTGCTTGTTACAAGGCCATGATGGAACGACCAGATAGAACACATCTACTTTCTCAGACCAATATTCCAATACAATTCATAGCTGGAAGAGCTGATCAATCTATCGCACTGACCGATGTGCTAGAACAAAGTAAGTTAGTCAAACTGGAAATTCTGGAGGGCATTGGGCATTCATCCATGTTTGAGAATCCAAAATTATTGTTAGCAGCCATAATTGGATTCGCAGATGACATATTAGCAAGTTTCAAGTCGTAACTTTACGCGCATGAGAAAACTTGGCTTTTTGGTCAGCATCTTACTAATATCCATTGTCGGAGAGGCCTCACATATTGTGGGAGGTGATATGTCATATGTATGTCTCGGAAATAACCAATATCGCTTCACATTAAGCATTTACCGCGATTGTCGTCCGCCCAATATTGGGGGGGGGAACCCTGCGGCATTACAAAGCGATAATCCTGCATATATCAGTATTTTTCAGGGCAACGGTCAGTTTTATAGTTTTGACTCTGTATTTGCAACTACTACGGGTGGTGTTATTGTGCCAGTTGAATTTAATAATAGTTGCGTCACGAATGTTCCGACAAAATGTTTGAACTTGATGCAGTTTATTTTCACCGCCACCTTGCCTCCTTCAAACACTGGTTATAATATAGTATTTCAACGATGTTGCAGGAATGAAGCCACGCTCAACATTCGTAATGGCGGTATTACCGGTGCCTCATTCTATGCCACAGTGCCGCCGGCAAATGTCAATTGCAACAACTCTGCGCGTTTTATTAATTCGCCGCCACAAATAGTATGTGTAAATAACCCGTTCACTTTTGATAATTCTGCTATCGACCCCGATGGGGATTCTTTGAGCTATGAATTATGCCCATCTGTGCAAGGAGCCGATCAAAACAACCCAAAACCAATCAATACAAATAGCTCCCCTCCTTTTCCTCCGGTAAACTATAGAGCGCCCTACACTGCAACAAACCCTATCGCATCTAACCCAAATATCACCATCGATCCCAAAACTGGAATCATTAGCGGCACGCCAAACCTACAAGGTATTTTTGCCATAACAGTTTGTTGCAACGAATGGCGAAATGGAGTTCGAATAAATACAATCCGACGTGATTTTCAGGTTGATATAACCAATTGTTCTAAAGCCGTAATTGCTGATATTCCTGTAAGGTCATCAGAGCCAAATACATACGTTATCAATTGTAAAGACTATACTGTGGCTTTTGAAAACACCAGCAAGGGAGGTTTTAATTATGCATGGGATTTTGGAGTTGATGGCATCACCACAGATGTTTCTTCCAGCACCAATCCGGTTTATACCTATCCTGATACGGGCACATACGTAGTAAAATTAGTTGTCAACCCAGGTTCTACCTGTCCGGACAGCATCACCCGACTAGTGAAAATATATCCAGATTTCAATGCTGATTTTGAATACAATGGATTGAATTGCCCTGATGTGCCAATCAACTTTGCTGATAAAAGCACTTCAACAAATTATCCGGTCAATTTTTGGTCATGGAACTTTGATGATGACAATAGCAGTAGTTTGCAAAACCCCACACATTTCTTCCCTAATGCCGGTAAAGAGTTTAATGTCAGCCTTATCGCAGGAAATGCCGCTGGTTGTCGTGATACAATATCAAAAAAAATCAATATCCCATTAGTCAAACTTGATGCAGGTAATGATACAATTGTGCTGAAAAATAGAAACATTCAGTTGAACGCCACAGGTGTTGACAGCTATGTTTGGACGCCAAACGCCTTTCTTAATAATGCCACCATAGCAAATCCAATCGCTTATTACCCAGATACTGGTCGCTATCAATACATTATAACAGGTTTTACAACAGAAGGTTGTCCCGCTTCAGATACATTGAATATTTTTGTATCCGAGCAACCATACCTTATTGTGCCCAATGCATTTAGCCCCAATGGTGATGGCAATAATGATATATTACGACTGCTTAGTTCTGGATTTTCAAAAATTCAATACTTCCAGATTTATAATCGTTGGGGTCAAAAAGTATTCGAAACAAATGATTATTACACCGGATGGGACGGTACGTTAAATGGTGTTGCACAACCCATCAGTACTTACTATTGGATAGTGAGTGCCATTGATATTGACAACCGTGAACAAAAATTTAGAGGAGACGTAACCCTAATACGATAATTACTATTTCATGAAAAAAACAATCTTGATAACTGGCGCAACCAGTGGTATAGGAAAAAGTACTGCCTACCTGTTTGCAAAAAATGGCTACAATATTATTCTAACAGGTCGACGAGCCGATCGCTTAGAGCTTATTAAACAAGAATTAATAAATCTTTTTAAGGTTGATGTTCAAACCTTGAGTTTCGATGTTCGTAACCAAGAGGAGACAGCAGCTGCACTGCAACAAATTGATAACGTCCTTTTCCCAACCATTGATGTATTGGTTAACAATGCCGGATTGGCGAGTGGAATGAACACCATCGACGAAGGAGAAATAGCCGACTGGGATGTAATGATTGACACCAATGTAAAAGGACTACTCTATGTTTCGAGAGCATTACTTCCGCGCATGAAAACTCAATCAAGTGCGCATATTATTAATATTGGTTCTACAGCCGGAAAAAATGTTTACCCGAATGGCAATGTGTATTGCGCTACCAAGTTCGCTGTAGACGCTTTATCACAATCAATGCGTATTGAACTACTACCCTATGGCATAAAAGTAACAGCAATCAACCCCGGAGCCTGTGAGACTGAGTTTTCTATTGTGCGCTTCAAAGGGGATAAAGAAAAAGCTGACAAAGTATATGAAGGCTTCGACCCACTCCGACCCGAGGATATTGCCGAAACAATTTTTTATTGCGCCTCGTTGCCAAAACACGTCTGTATAAACGACTTGACAATTACTTGCCTTACCCAAGCAAATGCGAATTATAACATAAAGAAAAAAGTATATTCCTAATGCAAGAAATAAATACGAATGAACTGAGGGAGCAGGTTGAGAAGAAATCATTTATTATTGATACTCGACCCACTGAATTATTTTCAGAAGGATTTGTTAGAGGAGCCATCAATGTCGTGTTTAATAAAAATTTTGAAGCACGAGCAGCATATTTTTCAAAAAACGAAAACGAAATCGTACTGATACTTCGGGAGGAAGATTTACCAAAGCTGGATGAACTGAATGAGTCATTTTCGCAACGTATAACTTATTATCATGTAGCCGATATTGAGGCCTGGCAACAACAACACATTCCTATGGATTTGCTAATTAACGTAGATGCATATGAATTAAAATTAGACATAACACATGATGACAAAGCCATAGTGATCGATGTGCGCCCCGAAGTACAGTTTAACGACGAACATATTGTGGGTGCTGTAAACATGCCGGTAAGTCAATTTAATGACCCTGCCAAAATGGGTTTGCTTGATGAACACCATAATTTATACCTGCATTGTAATGGCGGCACGGCAAGTGTGCTTATTGCTTCAATTTTGAAGAGGAATGGTTTTCACAATATCCGCAACATTTCAGGTGGGCTTCGTGCAGTAAAAGCAGAAGGCTCGGTACCATTAAAATCAGATAATAAGAAAAATCAAAACTAGAATTTAATACACTCTGGCGTAAATTTGCACCCAATCATGTCACAGGAGGTAGAAATTGTTGAAGAAGTCATAATAAAATTCGCAGGCGATAGCGGCGATGGCATTCAGCTTACAGGTTCTCAATTCACAAATAACACAGCCCTATTGGGCAATGATTTATCAACCTTTCCCGACTTTCCGGCCGAAATACGAGCCCCAATTGGCACACTGGCAGGGGTCAGCGGATTTCAACTTCGCTTTTCTTCCAAAGAAATATTTACGCCGGGCGACGCTTGCGATGTACTGGTGGCTATGAATGCCGCAGCGCTGAAAAATAATTTGAATCATATTAAAGATGGCGGTATAATTATTTTGAACACCGCAGGTTTTGATGCAAAAAATCTGCGGTTGGCCAATTATGGCGAAAATGAAAACCCAATTGAGAACGATAGCTTAAGTGCCTATAATGTGCATAAAATAGATATTACCAAAATGACACGTGAGGCCTTGACCGATACCTTATTGGGAGTGAAGGAAAAGGACCGTGCCAAAAATATGTTTGTTCTGGGTTATTTGTATTGGATGTATAACCGTGACATGGACACAACCAAGCGCTTCTTAAACAGAAAATTTGGCAATAAACCTGAAATCCTCGAAGCTAACCTGCTAGCCTTACAAGCAGGTTATAACTTTGGTATTACTACCGAGGTTTACTCGGCCCGATACGAAGTAAAAAAAGCGCAATTTGAAAAAGGTACTTACCGCAACATACAAGGTAACACAGCACTATCCTATGGGTTAATCACTGCTGCCAAAAAGGCTAATTTAAAACTTTTTTTGGGCTCGTACCCCATTACACCGGCTAGTGATATACTACACGAACTTAGCAGACATAAAAATTTTGGCGTTGCCACTTTTCAGGCTGAGGATGAAATTGCAGCAATATCATCAGCGATTGGCGCCTCTTATGGAGGCAGTCTGGGCGTAACTACCACTTCGGGGCCAGGCATGGCATTAAAAGCTGAGGCCATGGGTCTGGCAGTAATGCTTGAAATTCCCTTAGTCATTATCGACATACAACGTGGCGGCCCCAGCACTGGCTTGCCTACCAAAACAGAACAGAGCGATTTGATGCAAGCCTACTACGGACGAAATGGCGAATGCCCAATGCCGGTTATCGCACCACATTCGCCATCAGACTGTTTTAATGCGGCTATAGAAGCATGCCGAATTTCCTTACAGCACATGACTCCTGTCATTTTATTGAGCGATGGTTATATTGCCAATGGCTCTGAACCTTGGAAATTCCCTAAAGCCGATGAAATCCCTGCTATTGAAACAAAATTGGTAAACAAAAGTGATATCAACAATTACTTACCATACCTGAGAGATAAAAATCTAGTCCGATCTTGGGCCGTGCCTGGGATGCCCAATTTAGAACATCGCGTGGGTGGGTTAGAAAAAGAAGACATCAGTGGTAATGTAAGCTACGACCCCGAGAATCACCAACATATGGTGCATACACGGCAGGCAAAGGTTGACCGAATAGCAGATTTTATTCCAGCATTGGCATTTGAGTATGGTAGTGAAGAAGATGAGGTTTTGATATTAGGATGGGGCTCTACTTACGGAGTATCACACTCTGTAGTGGGTAAACTTCGTCAACAAGGATACAAAATTGCGCAATTACATTTGAGGCATATTCGCCCCTTTCCGAAAAACCTCGGCACCTTACTCAACCAATTTGATAAGATTATCATCCCAGAAATTAATAATGGTCAATTGAATAAGATTATTCAAGCGGAATATTTAAAGGAAGTCATCCCTTACAATAAAATAAAAGGTGTTCCCATTACACAAAATGAACTAAGCACGTTCATTTTAAGCCAAATCGCCTAAAATCAACTTGTATTTATGCAGATTTAAGGCAAGCGAAGTCGGAATATTAACTATTCCATAATTTCTTTCATTGCCTTAATTAATTGGTCCACATCTTCTGTAGTGTTCCATTTAGAGAATGAAATACGCAATGGTACCCCCGCCTTTTTTGATAAATGATTAATGACATGGCTACCACCAAGGGCGCCACTTGAACATGCACTACCTCCACTAATAGCAATTCCTTTAATATCCAATGCCATTTGTAACATTTCAGCTTTCTCACTTAAGGGCATTAGTATATTCAATACCCTGGGCAAAGCTTCACTCAAATTGCCGTTTAGGCTGATGGCAGGAAAGGTTTCTAACAATTGTTTCCAGCAATAATCCTTCAATATGGCTGTATGCTGGTTCTCAGCCTCCATATCGTCAAGTGCAAAAGCCAAGGCACTGGCAAAACCCACAATCCCAGCTACATTTTCGGTACCTGCCCGCATATTCCGCTCCTGACCACCTCCTATTATATATGGCAATATTTTTACTGACCCATTAATATACATGATGCCAGTGCCTTTGGGACCATGAAATTTGTGTGCTGAGGCACTCGCAAAGTGAACGGGAGTTTGTTTTAATGAGATGGACTTATGCCCTACTGTTTGCACCATGTCAGAATGAAAAAAAGCGCCATGCGCCGCACAATACTCTCCGATAAGTTCTATCTGATTTATCGTACCAATTTCATTATTGGCATGCATTAAGCTTACCAAAGTTTTATGCTGAGGACATTGAGATAAGCAACGCTGAAAATCATCCAAATCTATCGTACCATCATTATGATGTTTTACAAACAATAACGCTACACCTTTAATTTTTGCAATATTCTCGGCCGTAAATAAGGTAGCATGATGCTCAATTGGTGAAGTAATGATATGGGAACAGCCTAAACTATCAACCGCGCCATTCAGTATGGTATTGGTACTTTCGGTTCCACATGATGTAAAAAAATCTCGGCAGGGGCACAATCTAATAATGTCGCAACTTTTTTTCTTGACTCTTCTATAGCTAATCGTGCAGTTCGACCCGGACCATGTATCGAAGATGGATTCCCGTATTCTGATTGCAGATAAGGAAGCATAGCATCTAACACGCGCGCATCCAATGCCGTTGTTGCTGCATTGTCCAGGTAAATATTCATTGCTTATAAAACGGTAAAAGTAATAGAAATTCTGTTTATTGAATTTGCTTAAACTCAAAGCCTGGAGCGCCCTTTACACCTTTGTCGTCATAAAAACTTAAAAAACGCAGTTTGTAATACTCGCCCAATGCCGTATGTATGATGAAGTTATAATCCTGCCGAACATGATATATCCCCAAATCAAAATCATATACCTTCCAATTATATCCAATCACGTCTCTATTTTTAGTTAAAGGCTGGCTGGGAATAATATCAGCTGTAATGTCATAAAACGAAGCTGTTGAATCTTTAAATGCCTGAGCGGCAGGATTTAATAATACTCCAGTTACGATGTAAGGCAAAGGAGGATTTTGATCATAGAATGTAAAACCATATCGTGTAAACAACAAATCCCAACTTTCTTTTACCGGCTCTATCCCTTCCACTTGTTTTCTGGTGGACATGTTAAAATAAGAAAAGGTTTTGGTTGGGTCTTTGTAAATGGTATAAAAGTTGGTGTTTGCAGCACCCAAATTGCCTATCTCAATACGATACCAAGTTTCACAGACCGTATCCAAACGAAAACCTAATAAGGTATTTGCAGCCGCATCAAGGCGCAGTATATAAATTTTATTTCTCGTGTTTTGATTCAAGTTCCAATTACCTATAGCTGATGTTTCACGTTGACCACAAGGATCATCTTGCCGCCATAGAATATTTTGGCAATCGTGCGGAGAAAGTTCACTAAATTTCTTCTTGTTTGTAGAAACCAAGGCCATGCCAACACCCCCATTCAGAAATACACCATAACCATCACTTGTTGTTTCGAATGCTAGGTGCCAACTATCCACCAACCCGGAATGCACCACTTTAGCCTCCTTCAAATTATAATAAAACTGTCTGCCATAATCCGAGCCTGTATGCAATGTTTCATTGATAGCGTCCCCGGGTGGAGGTAGCACCATAGGGGTTTCCTTTTTCAAGCATGAAAAAAAACTCAACGAAATAAACAAAAAAGTGAGATAACGAATTTGCATAGCAGAAACACAAAGTTCGTTATTAGACATTTTGTAAATCCATTATAGACCAAGTATAATCTCATCCCTCTGTCATTTTAAATAACACATAATTGTCGCATTGCATTTTAATTATTGAAATTCGTTTGCCATTGCGGATATACTGTCTGGGGCCATTACCCCTTTGCACTTAAACAAGTTGAAACAATACTTTTATGAAAAAATAATTATCACAAGCGCGACTTTTGAACTTGCTCGTTCAGCTTGATACGGAAGCAACAAAGTGCTAACAAAGAACATTCAAATTACTACTTAAACAACTTTTTATGAGCTAGAAACCAGATGCATAAGAACAAGCCCCATGAAAGAAAAACGCCCTAAAATAGGGCGTTTTCTTCTTTTTTAGAGGTCTCGAGCGGATTCGAACCGCTGTACGAGCTTTTGCAGAGCTCTGCCTAGCCACTCGGCCACGAGACCAACGAGGGTGCAAATGTAACATTTTTTAGTAATTTGCAAAGCAATGAATAAAATAGGTGAATCCGAATTGATCATTACACCCGAAGGCCGTATTTACCATATTAATTTACGTCCCGATGAACTAGCTGACACCGTTATAACGGTGGGCGATCCCGAACGTGTTGCAGCAATTTCAAAATATTTCGACGAAGTCGAATTCAAATCATCTCACCGAGAATTTGTGGTTCACACGGGTCGGGTAGGAAAAAAACGCATCACTGTACTATCCAGCGGTATTGGTCCGGATAATATTGATATTATTCTAAATGAACTAGACGCTTGCGCCAATATTGATTTTGAAACACGTCGCCAACGAAATAAACTTCGCCAACTTGATATCATTCGATTAGGAACATCAGGTAGCTTGCAAGTAGACATCCCTGTTGACAGCCTTGTATTATCCAGTCATGGTGTTGGGTTAGATAATCTGTTGCACTTCTATAATATTCCTTACACCACACACGAACAAGATTTAGCTACAAGCTTCGCAGAGCATTGTGATTTAAAAAACACAGCCATAAAACCCTATGCCGTTACCTGCAATAATGATTTGCTATTTCATTTTAAAGCAGGTTTTCACCAAGGCATTACGGTCACTTGTCCTGGTTTTTATGCTCCACAAGGAAGAATATTACGTGCTCCCTTGACGTTTCCTCATTTAGTTGACACATTTTCACGTTTTACGTATAATAAACACCGCATAACGAATTTTGAAATGGAGACTTCGGCTATTTTTGGACTCGGAAAAATTTTTGGCCATCGTTGCCTATCTATCAATACCATAATTGCAAATCGTCAGGATAAAAGTTTTTCGAAAGATGCCGCATCAAGTATTGAAAATATGATAAAGAAATCGCTGGAAATAATCGAAAAAATATCATGACAATAAAGTTCTATAAATATCAAGGTGCAGGTAATGACTTTGTAATGGTGCACACCGATACGCCAAACCCGTTTGCATCACTCACTACAACCGACATAAAAAAAATATGTGATCGAAACTTCGGCGTAGGCGCTGATGGTTTCATTGTGCTGCAATCTGTACCAGACTATGATTTTGAGATGATTTATTACAACAGCGATGGTAATATAAGCACCATGTGTGGCAATGGTGGACGTTGCGCGGTTGCCTTTGCGCGACAAATAAAACTCATTGGCGACACAACACGTTTTTTGGCTATTGATGGACCTCACGAAGCGACTTTTGTAGACGATAATGTATCCTTATCAATGAAGGATGTTGCAGATATTCAACAAGCCGAAACTTTTTATCAACTCGACACTGGCTCGCCGCATTATATAACCTTTGTAGAAAATGTTCAGGATATAAAAGTGGCGCAGGAAGGGAGATTGATAAGAAACAGCCCTCGCTTTGCTGCTGCAGGAATCAACGTGAATTTTGTAGAAGTGAAAAAAGATGATGCCCTTTTCATGCGAACCTACGAGCGAGGCGTTGAAAACGAAACATTAAGTTGTGGCACAGGTGTTACAGCTGCAGCCTTGGTGCAAATGATGCGAAGTGGATTAAATCATATTGCCGTCGAAACGTTGGGCGGTAAATTATCAGTGCAAGCTACCAAAAACGAAAATGGGTTTGAAGATATTCGCCTAATCGGTCCGGCGGAATTTGTGTTTTCAGGAGAATATACATTTTGACAATGCCAAATTATACCATTCGTGTTTATGGCATTTGCATAAACAATCAACAAGAAGTTCTCATCACGCATGAGCGCATTGGAGACTTTGAATTTACTAAATTTCCTGGTGGTGGTATGGAGGCTGGCGAAGGTACCTTAGCATGCTTGCAGCGTGAATGGCTTGAAGAATTGCATAGTGAAATTGAGATTCTTGATCATTTTTATACCACAGATTTTTATCAGGCATCAGCATTTCATACCGATACTCAACTACTAAGTGTTTACTATCTCGTAAAAGTTAGCGAAGAAATAGTTGTGGCTACAGCAAAAAAGAAAGCATTTAGCTATCAAGATGAGAAGGAAGAATACTTCCGTTGGATGCCCATTCATTTGCTCACAGAGGAGTACATGAGTTTTCTGGTAGATAAATATGTTGTTCGTCTCCTAAAAAAAATGACTCGCCGAAGCGAGTCATAATTATTTAAAATATCCAAAGTCTAAAGATTACCTCGACTCTCCTGCTCTCTCTCTATAGCTTCGAACAACGCTTTAAAATTTCCTTTTCCGAAACTTTGTGCACCCTTGCGTTGGATTATTTCGAAAAACATGGTGGGACGATCTTCCACAGGTTTGGTGAAGATTTGCAATAGGTAGCCTTCATTATCACGATCAATCAAGATACCCAAATCGCGCAATGGCGCCAAATCCTCATCGATTTCACCCACACGATCTAACACTGTTTCGTAGTATGAACCGGGTATAGTTAGAAACTCTACCCCTCGTTTTTGCAGTGCAGTCACAGTTTCAATAATGTTATCAGTAGCTACAGCAATGTGTTGCACTCCTTCGCCCTCGTAAAAATCAAGATACTCTTCTACCTGTGATTTTTTCTTTCCTTCGGCTGGCTCGTTTATCGGGAACTTAATATAACCGTTTCCATTGCTCATTACTTTACTCATCAGTGCTGAGTATTCAGTGGAGATATCCTTGTCGTCAAAGCTTAAAATATTTTTGAATCCCATCACATCTTCATAAAATTTCACCCACGGGTTCATCTGATTCCAACCTACATTACCCACGCAATGATCTATATATTTCAAACCAACGGATTCAGGATTGTAGGTACTTTCCCATTTTCGGTAGCCTGGCATAAACACCCCATTATAATTTTTTCGTTCTACAAAAACGTGCACCACCTCGCCATACGTATGTATACCACTCAATCGAACTTCACCATTTTCGTCTGAAATGGTTTTTGGCTCCATATAGGATGTTGCACCGCGCTTCATAGTTTCTTCATAGGCAGCATATGCATCATCAACCCACAATGCTAAAACCTTTACTCCATCACCGTGTTTTTTATGATGCTCTGCAATTGGATGACTGCTTTTCAAAGGCGAGGTAAGTATCAATCGAATTTTATCTTGTTGAATCACATAAGAGGCGCGATCCATAACCCCTGTTTCGGGACCAGCATAGGCCAACGATTCAAACCCAAAGGCTGTTTTGTAATAATGTGCAGCTTGTTTGGCATTACCTACATATAATTCCATATAATCAGTACCCAATAGCGGTAGAAATTCAGTTTCAACGGCTGTATTTGGGGCTGTCTCTGTTGCTGTACTCATAATCTTAGATTTTCGGCAAAGTTAATATTTTGAGTATTGAAAGTAGAATGTAAGCTATTGAAATATGCAGATATTGACAAAAATCAAGTTGACGGCTGCTGATGGGAGTATCTTTAACGAATCTTAAAGTTTATACTATGGTTGTCTAACTTTCTATAGGGTTCTTTGTAGGCCTATGAAAAATTATTGGACTCAATTGGAACCTTGGATACTCTCACATGGCATACACATTGGCATTATTCTGATTATTGCCTATATCTCGTCTAAAATTATGCATCGCATAATAGATAAAACAGTACGGGTGGCTATTCGAACCAGTAAATACTCTTCTTCTGTGGCCGAGGTCAAACGAGAGGATACGCTTATCAATATATTCAACACAAGCTTAAAAATTGTCATCCTAATTATCATGTCTATGATGATATTGCAAGAGTTTGGCATTCAAATAGGCCCTATGTTAGCGGCGGCAGGGGTAGTTGGTTTAGCACTTGGCTTTGGCGGTCAGTATCTTATCCGAGACCTCATAACGGGCTTATTTATTATTTTGGAAAATCAATACAGAATGGGCGATATCATAGAAATCGACGGCACAGGCGGCGTAGTGGAAGATATCAGTTTACGCAAAACAACCTTACGCAATCTTGATGGTACTATTCATCATATTCCTCATGGTGAAATAAAAAAAGTATCCAATCTTACAAAAGACTTTTCGAGAGTAAACCTTGACATTGGAGTTTCTTACAATGCATCTTTGGATGAAGTGATTGAAGTAGTGAATCAAACGGGTATTGCGTTAGCTGAGGACGGTGATTGGAAATCGGCCATTCTCAAAGCACCACAGTTTTTGCGTGTTGACGATTTTGCCGACTCGGCCGTCATGATAAAAATCGTAGGTGAAACCGAGCCATTACAACAATGGGCTGTGGCCGGCGAATTTCGTAAACGATTAAAAATTGCTTTTGATAAAGCCGGTATCGAAATTCCATTTCCACAAATGGTAGTGCATCAAGCCAAGCCTGAAAATAGCTAAGCGCATTTTCTAAAAATCTTCGTAGAGCAAGTATTTTTTTCGAATTGCCTTAAAAGCGGTAAGTGCTGGCTCCCAGGATGCACGAATTTCTTGTGTTGTTTTGTTTGCTACGATTTGCTTTCGAAGGGAGGCTGTACCGGCTAATTTTTCAAAAAATGTATTGAAGAAATCAGCCTGATTGTTGCTTGCATTGTATGCTTTTTGTACATATTCCAGCCGCAACTGACCATTCATTTGTTGCAAAATTTCAGAAACAGGAGCATGCAAATTTTCACCATAACATACTTGCCCCATATAGAGCGGTTTTGCGGACCCGTAGCTGGATAGTGGCTTAAAGGTGAATTTTTCATGTTTATAATCCGGATGCCCCCAAACCTCAAAAGGTGTTTCTGTGCCCCTGCCCACGCTAACCTCTGTGCCCTCAAAAAAACAAAGACTCGGATATAACAACACGGCTTGTAAAGAACGCAAATTTGGCGAGGGAGCAACCGGCAGTTTGTACAGCATGTTGTGCGAGTAATTTTTACACGGTATCACTTTTAGATTGACCTTTCTTTTGTTTGCCAACCAACCTTCACCATTCAGCATATTGGCATATTCGCCTACGGTCATGCCATGCACCACCGGGATAGATTGCATACCTACAAATGAGGTATATTCTTTTTCTAATACCGGACCATCAACATAAAAGCCATTAGGATTTGGCCTGTCGAGCACAATAAGTTCCTTGTCATGTTCTGCACAAGCCTCCATCATATATTGCAAGGTGGAGATGTATGTATAGAAACGAGTGCCGACATCCTGTATATCGAAAATGATTACATCAACATTGGCTAATTGATCCTTAGTTGGTTTTTTATTCTTCCCATAAAGGGATATGATTGGCAATCCCGTTTTGGTGTCTTTGCCATTTTTAACATGTGCTCCGGCGTCTGCATCCCCTCTAAATCCATGCTCAGGAGCAAAAATCGTTTCCAGTTTCAGGCCTTTTTCATGCAGTTGATCAACCAAATGTTCATTATGAGCTATGGATGTTTGGTTTACCAATAATCCAATTCGTTTATTTTGGTATTGCGCATAGATAGTATCAACAAATTGCTCTGCACCTACAACCACGTCAGTAGCAAATTGTTGCGCCTGCAATGCCAGGGATGCCAACATGAATAGCATACTATTTAGTATTAACTTCATTGCTTAAAAGTAATTCCTCACCATGACTATCTTCATAAATGAAAATTAAATTATCTAGGCTGGCCATTATTATAGTAATGCTCCTTTATAGCGTAACATCCTTTTTACACTTTTCTCACCATAAACCACCAAGGGTTACAACTTGGGACGCGTTAGGCTACTATTTGTATTTACCAGCCACATTTATCTATCATGATTTGGATAGATTGTCTTTTTACCCGGAAATTGAAAAAAAATATAGCCTGCAAGGAAAAGAAAATGAGTTTTATCAGTTTTCCAAATTGCCCAATGGCAATTACACGGGTAAATATTTTACGGGTATTGCCATTTTGCAAAGTCCCTTCTTTCTATTGGCTCATGGCTACTGTGTGCTAACCAATCATTTTCATGCCGATGGATTTTCTAGTCCATATCAATTAAGTATTATTCTAGCGGCTTTATTCTACTGTGGGCTTGGTTTGTGGCTTTTGCGGATTAATCTATCTCGCTACTATTCCGAAAACATAGTTGCAGCCAGTTTAATCATTATCGGCCTTGCCACAAATCTAATACAATACGCTGCTGTAGATGTTGGCCAATCTCATGTATATCTTTTCTTTTTGTATGCACTAATCATTTACCTTACTGGGCTGTGGCACGATAATCACACTAACTTGCTGGCATTGCTTATTGGTGGTTGTATTGGGCTTGCCACACTTTGTAGGCCCACGGAAATTATCATGTTTTTCATCCCACTACTTTGGTATGTCGGCGATAAGGAAAAATGGAAGCTAAAACTGGCTGCATTATTCTCTGATAGAAAACAGTTTATTTTCACCAGTTTAGGTTTTCTTATTTTTATAGGTGTTCAACTAGTGTATTGGCAGTTTACAACCGGATCCTTCATCTACGATGTTGGCAGCAAATGGCATTTTTTAAATCCACATTGGCGCGTGTTATTCGGCTTTGAAAAAGGTTGTTTTATCTACACCCCAATCACCATTTTGTTTGCCGTTGGATTAGTATTGATAAAAAAAGACAGTCCTTTTAAAAAGGCTATTATCACTTTCAGTTTACTGAATATTTGGATTGTGATTGCTTGGGCCGATTGGCGCTATGGCGGTAGCTACAGTACAAGAGCTTTAGTGCAATCTTATCCTGTATGGGCGTTTGCATTTGCGGCTTGTTTACAATGGATAGCTAACACAAAACTGAAATCATTTTTTTACGCCTTGAGTATTTATCTGATATGCGTAAACCTCTTTCAGGTATACCAGTACAATACCGGCATTCTTCATTATGATAAGATGAACTTTGATTACTACAAGCGGATTTACCTCAATCCCAAAGTAACTGAAGAAGATAAAAAGCTGCTATCCCCCTAAAAGTTGCTTAACACTTCGGCGAAATGCAGCACTTTGACAGGACTCTTTAATTTGTTGATATACGTTTTCAAATGTAATAGGCAACTGGCGTCTGTTGATATGATATAGTCAGCCCCTAATTGCACGGCCTCCTGTATTCGAGAGTGCGCCATAGCTTCAGCAATGGGCTGATATGTGGTAGCAAAAGTGCCACCAAATCCGCAGCAACTCGCATTTTGAGCGGATGCCAAAAGCGTCAAACCATGAACACCTGCCAGCAATTTTCGCGCTCCGGACTGACTAGTGCAGTCCTGCGCAGCTCCACATGAATCTAAAAAAACGGCATTTCCTTTCAAACTAGCCGGCACCTGATTAATCTTTAAAACTTCGGTAAGAAACACACTTAATTCGAAAGTACGTTCAGCAAGTTTTTGTGCTGTCTCTTGTTGCCGACCAGGTTCATACATTTCGGGCAAATTCCTTCGTACAAAACTCACACAGCTACCTGAGGGAGCTACAATCATTTCCGGAGCGGCAAAATCTTGTAAGAAAACACTGCTAACGGCTTTGGCCTCTTTGATATAGCCACTTAAATACGCGGGCCGCCCGCAACAATGAATATTGGGCTGATATAAAACTGTACAGCCAAATTTTTCCAGCAACTTTATGGTCGCAAAACCCACTTCGGGGTACAATCGATCAGCAAAACATGGAATGAACAATTGAACGGTCATAATACTTAAAGGTACTCTATAAGGATTGTTTCAAGGCTAACATGGCTAAAGCCGTCTGAGCGGCTTCTTTGCCCTTGTGTCCGTGAACGCCACCGAGACGCTCCCAAGCCTGAGCTTCATTCTCCAGGGTGAGCACTCCAAAAATTACCGGACTGTCCTGGTTTAGATTCAATTGAGTAATGGCGTTATTTGCCGCCTCACAAACATAGTCAAAATGGGGGGTGCCTCCGCGAATCACGCAGCCAAAAGCGATATAAGCATCTGCATGATACCTTTTGTAGTGCTGTTGAATAGCAAAGCCTAATTCTATGGCTCCGGGCACCAACATTTCGTAAAGCTGAATTTGTGGATAGCGATCTAATACAGCCTTCGCACCAGCTACCAGTTCAGTATTTATTGCTTTGTTCCATTGTGTGGAAACTATAACCAGACGTGCATTTTTTAAATCAGCAACATCGTTTTCAAGAAAATTTTCAGGCTGTGTGGCCATGGATAAATTATATGCTGTAATCGCCTAAACGAGCCAGATACTTCTCCGCATTTCGAGATTGGGCACTTGTAGCAAATTCTGTTGTGATACGCTTGTATATCTCAATAGCCTTTGCCGTATCACCACCTTGCTCTAAGGCTATTGCCATGCGCTCAAGATATAATGGTGTAAGATAAATATCATTTTTATCTGCTGTAGCCTGTTTGTAATAATCAATCGCTTCTTTGGTTTTACCCAACTCCATGTGCGCATCCCCAAGTGTACCCAATTTGATAGTTTCTGCCAATGTACCCGCTCCATCAAAATCCTTCAAATATTTAATGCCTTTGTCAAATTCACCTTGCCCAACAAGTATGCGGCCGGCATAAAACTTAGCCAGGTTACCTGCATCAGTAGAGCCATATTTATCAATGATTTTCAAAAAACCATAATTATTACCATCGCCATTTAGGGCTAAATTCATTGAATCCATGGCAAAATATTGTTGCGCCATAAAAATGGCATCATTGGCCTTTTGATTCTTGGGTTTTTGTAAAAAGTTATTGTAAGCATACACCCCCACAACGAGCACCAAAGCCCCAAGGAGTATGCTATTCAGCATTTTTTTATTCTTCTCATACCAACTCTCAATACCTTTTAACGTCTCCTCAGCTGTTGGGACATCATCTTCGGTTGGTCTTACTTGAGGATTTCTAGGTGCAGTATACGCATCACGTTTGGCCATAACTTTTCTTAATTGGTGCGCAAATTTACTACAAATTACCATTTAAGGCAATAAACACTGTCCTAATTCTCCACAGTCAAAACCAATGCCCAAAGGGTGATTTTTTTTACGGTCATTTGTAAAAATTTCTATAAATCACAGATATCAACAGCTTTTCGTGCATAAATAAAGTTTATTATCACAAGGTTCTGCTTCATATTTGTAAAAATGGGAAAAATAATTGCCATAGCGAATCAAAAAGGCGGTGTAGGAAAAACGACTACAGCAATTAATCTTGCCTGTAGCTTAGCAGTATTGAATTATAAAACCTTGCTTGTAGATTGTGACCCTCAGGCAAATGCCACTTCGGGCAATGGGTTTGACCTAAAAAACATTCAGGTAAGCATTTATGACAGCTTAGTGAACGATACAGATGTAAAAAACATTATTCTGGAAACCGATACCCCAAATTTATCAATTTTACCCGCACATTTAGATTTGGTAGGCGCCGAGATTGAATTAATCAACCACCCCAATCGTGAGCGCAAACTACTTAATACCCTTGAACCTATCCGTGATAATTACGACCTGATCATTATTGATTGTTCCCCTTCTTTAGGTTTAATTACTTTAAATGCTCTTACGGCCAGTGATAGTGTGATTATTCCGGTACAATGTGAATTTTTTGCATTAGAAGGTTTGGGCAAACTACTCAATACCATAAAAATTGTTCAAACAAAACTGAATCCCGAACTGCGCATCGAAGGCATTTTAATGACCATGTACGACGGACGGTTGCGCTTGAGCAATCAAGTGGTAGAAGAAGTGAGCAATCATTTTGAAGAGCTGGTATTCGAAACTATTATTCATCGCAATACCCGCCTGGGCGAAGCCCCTAGTGTTGGCAAACCTGTTTTACTTTATGATGCGGAGGCAAAAGGAGCATTGAATTACCTTAACTTGGCCAAAGAAATCTTGCAGCGCAACGACATGACCAACATTGCTAACAAAGATAAAACCTTCGAAATAGAAGAGACTGAAAATGAGTAAGCAAAAAGCACAAATTGGCAAAGGCATTGGCGCACTTTTGGGAAATATAAAAGACGAAGTCAAAAATTTCGAAAAAGATAAACCACCTATTCGTGTAGAAGAAAATGTGGTGGGTAGCATTAGCCGTATCCCCATTGATCAAATCAGCGTAAATCCAAATCAGCCACGAAAAGATTTTGATGAATTAGCATTAAGTGAGCTGGCCGAATCGATTAAACTACATGATATCATTCAGCCCATTACGGTAAAAAAAGTAAATGCAAAATCCTTTCAACTGATATCGGGCGAGAGACGATTTCGCGCAGCAAAAAAAGCTGGCTTGAAAGATATACCGGCCTATATCCGCACGGCGGATAACCGGGCTATGCTGGAAATGGGACTGATAGAAAATCTGCAACGTGAAGATTTAAATGCTATCGAAATTGCATTAAGTTACAAACACCTCATGGACGATTGTAATTTGACGCAGGAAGTAGTCGCCGATCGGATGAAAAAGGAACGCTCCACCGTAACGAATTACCTGCGTTTATTAAAATTGCCTCCCAGCATTCAGGCAGCCGTGCGCAATGGCATTTTGAGTATGGGTCACGCTCGCGCCATTTTAGGTGCCGAGCACATTGACCAGCAGCTATTTGCCTTTGAAGAAATACAGCAAAAAGGGCTTAGTGTGAGAGCCGCAGAGGCATTGGTGAAGTCTTTAAAGCAACCTACAAAAAAAACATCCCCTAAAAAAACAGAAGGACTTACGCCTGAGTTTAAAAAAATTGAAGACAAACTCGCTTCTCACTTAGCTACTAAAGTAACATTGCTAAGAAATAAAAGTGGTAAAGGCTCTATATTGATAGAATTTTATAATGATGCTGAATTAGACAGCATATTGAATTCTATGAATTTGTAATACCTTCGGGTGGTGAAAATACAATTCACAATGTTGTTTATACTGTTTGCTTTTTGCGCTTCAGCACAGCGAGTCGCAATAGATGAGGCATCTGCAGTTGCAGACAGTACTCATATTTTTAAGTTTAATACCAAAGAGCCAATGCCCAAACGGGCTGGCCTCTACTCTGCCCTGCTTCCTGGCCTGGGTCAGGTATATAATAAACAATACTGGAAGCTGGGGCTAATAGCAGCCGGTGCTGCATCAGCAGCCTACTTTATCGACTTTAATAATACTGAGTATCAACGGTTTCGGAATGCCTACATTGCGCGTATAGATAATGACCCGAATACGACAGATGAATTTGTCGGTATTTATCAGGATAATGATTTAAATACACAGCAAAACCAGTACAGACAATGGCTGGAGTATACTGTTGTGTTTACCACTGTGGGGTATGCCTTAAATATTCTTGATGCCTACATATCGGCCAACCTAAGAACCTTTGATATAAACGAAGACATTACTTTTTATACAAAACCGACATTTGAAAACCGACAACTAGGCCTGGCACTAGTATTAAAAACTAAATAATGATGAAAATAGCACTTATAGGATATGGAAAAATGGGTAAGGCCATCGAAGAGATTGCGTTGGAAAAAGGCCACGAAGTACCACTGAAAATAGACCGTGATAATCAGGACGATTTTAACACCGCTAACCTAAATGATATAGACGTAGCCATCGAGTTTACAACGCCTGATACTTGCTTTGCAAATCTCAAAAAATTGTTTGAGCATCAGGTGCCCGTTGTTTGTGGCACTACGGCCTGGCTCGATAAGAAGCCCGAAGCCGAAAAAATTTGCTTGGAAAACGATACCGCCTTTTTATATGCCAGCAATTTTAGCGTGGGCGTCAATATTTTTTTCGAGCTGAATAAATACTTAGCCACCATCATGAATGACTACCCTGCCTACAACCCCAGTATGGAAGAAATTCATCATACAGCCAAGCTGGACGCCCCCAGCGGCACGGCCGTAACCCTGGCCGAGGGTTTGATTGAAAAACTGCAACGCAAAAACAACTGGGTGAACGAAGCAACTGACAGCCCCGACACGCTCAGTATTATTTCCAAGCGCGAAGACCCTGCACCGGGCACCCATAGTATCAGTTACGACTCGGCTATTGATAGTATTGAGATTAAGCATACGGCACACACTCGCAAAGGCTTTGCCAGCGGCGCCTTATTGGCCGCCGAGTTTTTGGCCGGTAAAAAAGGAATTTATACTATGCAGGACGTATTGTTTTCGTAACCCGAAAGCAATAACCACAAAATAAAAGTGCTTCCCAATGGGAGGCGCTTTCGTTTATGAATAACAATAAAACTATTTTATAAATTGAGCAGTGGCTTTAATACCTTCCTGACGTAATTCAAGAATGTACATGCCACTGTTTAAGTCTGAAATATTTAAATCATATCCTTCCTGACCTTTAAAAGCTTTACCATAAGAGTGGCTTAATACTTTACGACCTGCAAGGTCAAATACATTAACCTCAACTGCCGAAGCGTTTTGCGCTACATAATCTAAATTAATCATGTTGCCTACTACCGGGTTCGGGTGAACGTTGATTTGTTGACTGACTATTTGATTTTCAAATGTAATGTGGTTTACGCCTGTAGGAGCCCCAACAAAAGTAACCGAGTTACAGGCTCTCCAACCTGTAGTGTCAAAAGTTGACTTCCATGATGAGGTAGCTCCGTCACGTAAATACGCTCTTACACAATAGTTAGCTGTGCCGGCTGTAGCACTTGCTCCATTGTATGTATAGTTAAACTGAATAGTATCCCCTTGACTTTTGGTATAACCTGTACGAACATAAACCTGTGGAGGCGTTTGTGAAAGTGTAAACGGATCGCCGAAAGCTACCGTATCACTTGGCACCAACCCGCCTTGAGCTAAGGTTACTACAGCTTGCTGTGTTAGTGTGGAGCCGTTGTTATGTGTTGAACCATTAGCAGGTGAGATTAACTGCACTGAGAAACGATGAGTAAAGGTTTGCGCGTTGGCAAAAGCGGTAAACATTACCATTGCCGTCATGAGTGTAGATATTTTTTTCATTTTTCAAATTTTATGATGGAAAATTAGTCTTTTTCTAACAATTCTATAAACATTTGGAAATTTATCATTTTCTACATCTTGTAAACATAATTGGGTCTATACTTTTCGCACACCTGACTTACCTTAGCAAGCGCAA
This sequence comes from uncultured Chitinophagaceae bacterium, assembly GCA_964409905.1. Lineage (GTDB taxonomy): Bacteria > Bacteroidota > Bacteroidia > Chitinophagales > Chitinophagaceae > JAGNRR01. The sequence continues at coordinate 58,609 of CAYPET010000009.1, forward strand.
TGAATAAATTGGATATTTTAACGCAAAAGAAGGCCGCAGCATTGTTGGGTGGTGGTGAAAAACGCATCGAATCACAACACAAAAAAGGCAAACTAACTGCCCGCGAGCGCGTAGAATTATTGCTGGATAAAAATAGTTTTGAAGAAATTGGCATGCTGGTTACCCACCGCAGCACTGACTTCGGCATGGAAAAACAAAAGTTCTATGGCGATGGTGTCATTACAGGTTATGGTACCATTCATGGTAGACTTGTTTATGTTTATTCACAAGATTTCACAGTTTTTGGCGGAAGCCTCAGCGAAACGCACGCCAAAAAGATTTGCAACATCATGGACCTCGCTATGGAAAACGGCGCACCTATTATTGGTTTAAACGATAGTGGTGGCGCTCGCATACAGGAAGGAGTAGTGAGTCTAGGTGGCTATGCCGATATTTTTTACCGCAATACCCGAGCATCAGGCGTCATACCGCAGATATCTGCTATTATGGGGCCCTGCGCCGGCGGCGCCGTGTACAGCCCTGCCATTACCGATTTTATAATGATGGTGGAGCAAAGCAGCTATATGTTCGTAACTGGGCCCAATGTGGTAAAAACCGTCACCCACGAAGAAGTGAGCAGCGAAGACCTTGGCGGTGCCGAGGCGCATGCTACCAAAAGTGGCGTAACGCATTTTACGGCCAAGCACGAAGCCGACTGCATCAAACAACTAAAAAAACTGCTGAGTTACATTCCGCAAAACTGCGAGGAAAAAGCGCCTGTATATGAATACAAGCAAGGAAACGAAAAACGCAGCAAGCTTAATCATTTGATCCCGACCAACCCAAATCAGCCGTATGATATGAAAGAGGTCATCAACGAAATTGTTGACGAAGAAACTTTTTACGAAGTGCATAAACAATATGCCGAAAATATTGTGGTTGGTTTTGCTCGTTTGGGCGGACGCAGCATTGGCGTAGTGGCCAATCAACCCGCGTCCTTGGCAGGCGTGCTGGACATCAATTCCAGCAAAAAAGCAGCGCGCTTTGTGCGCTTTTGCGATGCCTTCAACGTTCCGCTACTAGTGCTGGTAGACGTGCCCGGCTTTTTGCCCGGTACCGATCAGGAATGGAACGGCATTATTACCAATGGCGCCAAACTCTTGTACGCCCTCAGCGAAGCCACCGTGCCCAAGGTGACCGTGATAACGCGCAAAGCCTACGGCGGCGCCTATGACGTAATGAACAGCAAACACATTGGTGCCGATTTGAACTTTGCTTTCCCGAATGCTGAGATTGCAGTAATGGGCGCAAAAGGAGCAGCAGAAATTATTTTCCGAAATGAAATAGCCGAAGCCGAAAACCCACAAGAAAAACTAGATGAGAAAGTAGCCGAATACACCGAAAAATTTGCAAACCCCTATCGTGCAGCTGCGCATGGCTATATAGACGAGGTAGTTATTCCGGACCAAATACGCATTAAACTAATGAAAGGTTTTAAAATGCTGGAGAACAAAGTTTGTAATTTACCCAAGAAAAAACATGGTAATATACCCTTGTAAAAAATGGCAAACTACTTTGACCGATTTAAAAATCGTTTCCTAGACAATACCGGCTTCGACGATCACATTGGCGATGTGGGCGAACGCATTTTGACCAAAAAAGGTAAGGGCAATGTGTACAAAAAAGGTTTTCACCGCATCAAGCACATGAGCCTTTTTCATACTCTAATCGAACTCAATATTTACAAATTCTGGCTTGTATGTTTTGTGGGCTTTGTGGCTATCAATATCTCCTTTGCCTTGCTGTATTATATAATAGGTAGTCAGCATTTACTAATGGACCAAAGCCTATCAGAAGCTGATAAATTTTTAGAATGCTTTTATTTTAGCGCGCAAACCTTGACGGCTGTGGGCTATGGTCACATAGCACCAACCAGCAATGCAGCCAGCAGTGTGGCCGCCTTCCAGGCCTTTTTTGGATTGATGAGTTTTGCCGTCATCACGGGTTTGTTGTATGCGCGTTTTTCAAAGCCGCGTGCTTTTTTGATGTTCAGTAAAAATGCCATTATTCGCCCCTTTAAAGAAGGTAAAGCGCTCATGTTTCGTATGGCTACCTACAAAAACAACGACCTGACGGATGTGAGTTGTCAGGTGCTGGGCGCTTTTTCCAAAACAGTAGATGGCGTTACAAGTAACCGTTTCATCCCGCTGGATTTAGAAATTAGCCGTATTCAAGAGCTGGTTCTCAACTGGACAGTGGTACACAAAATTGATGAAAACAGCCCATTGTATGAACTGAGTAAAGATGCTTTAGCTGAGACTAAACTTGAAATTATTGCGCTAGTAAAAGGCTATGATGAATACTTTGCCACTACTGTGCAAGAGCGCACTTCGTATACCTTTGACGAAATTTTGTTTGATGTGCAATTCGTCAAAATGTTCCACCGCGATGATAAGAATCATCGCACGATTCTTGATTTAGACAAACTGAGCAAAACCGAACCTTGCCCTGCCTAGGCAAGATGCTTTGATTTGTCACATTTCACCGCAAAGAGTCGCTTTGGCCGGTAAAAATTAGTAATTCCTTTCCACCAATCGTAAATTTGTGCTATGCAAGCGACTATGACATCCAGTGCGGACTATATCCAGTTAGAAGAAAAATACAATGCGCATAATTATCACCCTTTGCCTGTTGTCTTATCAAAAGGGAAAGGCACTAAAGTATGGGATGTTGAAGGCAAAGAGTACTTTGATTTTTTGAGTGGTTACAGCGCGGTAAATCAAGGTCATTGTCACCCCAAAATTATTGCTACGCTGATTGAACAAGCGCAAAAATTAACCCTTACATCCAGAGCTTTTCATTCGGATAAACTGGGTGAATTTGCGGCCTATATTACCGAGCTATTTGGCTATGATAAAGTATTGCCCATGAACTCCGGGGTGGAGGCGGTAGAGACCGGTATCAAGTTGGCCCGTCGTTGGGGTTATGATGTGAAAGGGGTTGCCCCCGGCCAGGCAAAAATTATTGTGTGTGAAGGCAATTTTCATGGTCGCACCGTAAATGTTGTTTCATTCAGCACCGACCCAAGTTCGCGAAATGGTTTTGGGCCCTATACGCCGGGGTATGAGGTGATACCGTATAATGATGTAACAGCCTTAGCACATGCCCTTGAAGACCAAAACGTGGTTGCCTTTTTGGTAGAACCGATTCAAGGCGAGGCGGGTGTAAACGTACCTGACGATGGTTATTTAAGTCAATGTGCTGCATTGTGTAAGAAAAAAAATGTACTATTTATTTCGGATGAAATTCAAACGGGATTGGCCCGTACAGGTAAAATGTTGTGTGTTGATCATGAGGAAGTGCGTGCTGATATTGTACTGCTTGGCAAAGCCCTCAGTGGTGGCGCACTGCCTGTTAGTGCCGTATTGGCTGATGATGAAATCATGCTGACCATTAAGCCCGGTGAACATGGTAGCACCTACGGCGGTAACCCCTTGGCCTGCGCCGTGGCAAAAACTTCGTTACAGGTTTTGGTTGATGAGGATATGTGCAGCAAAGCCGAATGTTATGGTGAATACTTCAGAAATGAATTAGCCAAATTAAGCTCACCTCACATTGCACAGGTACGCGGAAAAGGTCTACTAAATGCCATTGTCATCAAACATAATGACCCACAAGCAGCCTGGAAACTTTGTTTGGAATTAAAAGAAAACGGTATGTTGGCAAAACCTACCCATGGTGATAAAATTCGTTTTGCCCCACCATTAGTCATCACACAAGAAGAAATCGATACTTGTATAGGTATCATTGCAAAAAGTTTGCACGTACTCAACTAAGCGGCACCTTACGCACATCATTGTTCCCCTAATTGTGCCGCAACAGCTGCAGTGCTCCAGGCATTCTGAAAATTAAACCCACCGGTTACCCCATCTATGTCCAGAATTTCGCCGGCAAAAAACAAGCCCGGTACGATACGACTTTCCATTGTGATTGGATTCACTTCTTTTAAGTCAATACCACCGCAAGTAACAAACTCTTCCTTAAAAGTAGTTTTACCTTTTACCGGAAATGTTTGACAAACCAAATTGTTTATTAGTTTATTTTGCTCCTTTGCCGTTAGTTCGCTCCATTTTGTATTGGGGTTGATTTCTGCCTTAGTTAGCAAGTAGATCCAAAAGCGTTTTGGCAAATCAAACGGACTTTTGAGAAGCTGTTGCGCACCCATCATGTTTCTTATCTCATTCCAATTGTTGCGTAAAGTATTTTCTGTTTGATTCAACCAGTTTACTAAAATTGTAAAATCATAATTTGCATCGTGCAACAAGCGTGCCTGCCATGCACTCAATTTTAATACACAAGGGCCACTAAGCCCCCAATGAGTAATTAACAATGGGCCTATTTCCTGTGCCTTGCTGGATTGTATGCGCACACTCACATTGGCAATACTTACTCCCATCAACTCTTTCAAATCTTTATTACCTAGTATATTGAAAGTAAACAAAGATGGAACAGGAGCTATAATATGATGGCCCAAGGCACGCAACCAATCATACTGAGCGTTTTTTGCAAAGCCTCCAGAAGCCACACAAACATAATCGGCCTCTATCGTGGTGTCCTGCATAGTCAATAAAAATTTAGATGCTTGCTTTTTGATAGCGGTGACCGCTGTAGACAGGCGAACGTTTACACCCAGCTTTTGGGCAGTATGAGTCAAGCAGTCGATAACCGTTTGAGATGAATTGGTGGTAGGAAACATTCTGCCATCAGCCTCTGTGTGCAGGTGCACCCCATTCTTCTGAAACCATGCGATGGTATCTTCCGGGCCAAAACTGTAGAATACTTTTTTCAAAAAATTCTTCCCCCTGGGGTAATGTTTTAACAAGTGATTGATGTCATTCACTTTATGAGTAATGTTGCAACGCCCACCACCACTCACTTTCACCTTTTGGAGTACTTTATTTTGCTTTTCTAAAATTGTAACGGCCAACTCCGGATTCAGTTCCTTTGCACGAATGGCACAAAAAAAACCTGCCGCACCACCACCGATAATGTACATTTTTTGATGTTTACTCATTCCAAAAAGTCATCTAAATCTCTTCGTTGTCGCTTGGTTGGCCTGCCTACTTTGCTAAAACGTTTTCCCGTATAAAAACTAGCAGCCATGGGTTTTACTTTTTTCTTTAAATCCTCTGGGGTATTGTCTTTATAGTATTGGATGGCTTCAGTAAATTTTACGCGTTTTTCGAGCAGATCAAGTACTTCAATATTCCAGCTGCGGGCTTCCGTTTCAATGTCTATACGATCTCCTATTTGTACATTACGGGCAGGCTTTACAGCGTCGCCAAGTATTTTTACTTTGCCCTTTATGCATGCATTTGCGGCCAAGGTGCGCGTTTTAAAAACACGAATTGCCCATAAATATTTGTCCAACCGTACTTTCATTATTTTTCGATAATTACATAGGCCATGGCATGCGTATCAGTATGTGATATACTCACATGTATATGTTGCAACCCTTTATCAATAAACCCTTGCAATGTTTCGCCCGTTAGCCTGACATCCGGGTTTCCGTGTTCATCCTTTATGGTTTCAATTTCAGGCAGGCGGTGATTACCAATAAACTTTACCCCAAATGCCTTTAGAAAAGCCTCCTTCACTGCCCAGCGTGCGGCAAAATGCATAGCCGGTTTTTTCTGACTTTCGCAATAGACTATTTCATTTTGAGTAAAAACGTGTGTCTTGAAGGCTTCATTGCGGCTAATTTTATCAGCAATCCGACTAATTTCTACTAAATCTGTACCAATACCGGCTATCATTACGGGTAAAGATAATAAGGTGTTTGCGAAAAGGGTGAATTGTTAAAAAAACAGCTCGCTGCTTTTTTTTGATAATATTCGTTTGTTAATAAATTGTTCCCGCTTTACCTTAACGGCGATAGAAATTTTCATCATTTAAACCCAAATTTATATGGACGTAAGAATCAATACGCAGCGATTCACCGCTGATAGGAAGTTGACTGAACTTGTCAACGAAAAAATCCAAAAATTATCAACCTTTCATGATCGTATTACAACGGTCGATGTTTTTCTTAGGTTGGATAATGTGGTGCATAATATTAAAGATAAAGTTGCCGAAATTAAGGTGCATATACCCGGTCATACCTTTTTTATAAAACATGAATCCAAAACATTCGAAGAAAGTTTTGATCATTGCTTTCATTCTATGACAAAGCAAATTAAACGCCATAAAGAAAAACTATTAGAAGCGCATTAACCATTTTTCATTTGGTAGAACGCCCTTAACAAATTTGTTGAGGGCGTTTTATTTTTACGAAATTGATACTCAATCGTCCGGTTACACTTACTTTTAAATTCGCATGATTTGTTTCCCTAATGCTAAAATTAATCTCGGCCTGCAGATAATTGGCAAGCGTAATGATGGTTATCATGAAATTGCCAGCTGTTTATATCCTATTGCATTAACTGACGCTTTAGAGTTTCATGAGGCAATGAGCTTTGAGTTTAAACAGTCTGGAACAGCACTGGACAACAGCCCACAGGACAACATTATTGTAAAAACATATGAATTCCTAAAAAGGAAACAACCTCAAATCCCCCCGCTATACATCCATTTGCTAAAAAACATTCCCTTTGGTGCAGGGCTCGGTGGAGGTTCGGCAGATGCAGCCTTTTTCATGCGTGAAGTGTTGGCTTATTTTAATATCGATATTCCCATGGCAGTTCAAGAGGAATGGATAGCCGAAATAGGAAGTGATTGTGCTTTTTTTATCCAAAACCGACCTGCTTTGGCTACAGGCAGAGGTGAAATATTGACTCCTGTGGAAATAGATTTGAGCAGTTTTAACATCCAATTGATTGCGCCAAACATCCATATTAGCACAGCGAGGGCTTATGCAGGCCTTGAAATACGAAAACATCAGTATTCATTGAAAGATGTATTAAATACAGATGTAGCCGAATGGAAAAATGTATTAAGCAATGATTTTGAGCATCACATATTCCAACAAGAGCCAAAACTAGCTGAAATCAAAGACCAACTCTATGCCGGCGGCGCCCTATATGCTTCATTAAGCGGCAGCGGCAGCAGCATGTATGGCATATTTGCTAAAAACAAAAAAGCCGATATCACTTTGGACATCGGCTTTAGCGAATTTGCTTGCTAAGTTTATTTTACTTGAGCAACAATGCTTTTGAAAACTTCAGGCTCGTTCATGGCTAAATCTGCCAAAACCTTTCTGTTCAATTTGATGTCTTTTTTGTTTAGTTTGTCCATCAAAACACTATAACTCATATCCTCCTGGCGGGCAGCAGCATTGATACGGGCAATCCACAAATTTCGATAATCGCGCTTTTTAAGCTTACGACCTCTGAATTTGTAAGTCATTCCTTTCTCAACAACATTCTTGGCAACGGTATAAACGTTTTTACGTTTACCTACAAAGCCTTTCGCCTGCTTTAATATTTTCTTTCTTCTGGCCTTGCTGGCTACTGAATTTTTTGAACGTGGCATGTCTAATTATTTTTTAGAGTACTTAATTTTTTATCCGCCTATTGCTAATAATCTTTTCACTAAACGCTCATTTGTGCTATCTATGATAGCAGACTTACGCAATGCACGTTTACGTTTCTTCGACTTCTTGGTCAAAATGTGACTTGTGAAGGCTTTTCTTCGTGATATTTTTCCTGAACCGGTAAGCTTAAATCGCTTCTTGCTTCCGGAGTGTGTTTTCATTTTTGGCATATACTCAAAAAATTAAGGAGTGCAAATGTATTTTTTCTTTTGGAAACAGCCAATAATTAAAACAATTAATTATTAGCACAAACAGCTTATTAACCTAAAAACTGTTCAAACTAGGCCAAATATATCTTCATTTTGAATCTAAACTGTCCCGAATTACGGTATTTTGCACTTCAATAATGAAACAGGCCCTCCTAAAAATGCATTTAGCCGTATTCCTATGGGGGTTTACAGGTATTTTGGGCCGCGCCATCCAATTGGATGCCTTTCCGTTGGTCTGGTATAGGGTACTACTGAGTTCGGGATTCTTTTTATTACTACTTCTATATAGAAAAGAAAAAATTAGTGTATCGACCCGCGAGCTGTTGCGATTTGGATTGATTGGGTCTATCATTGCCGTTCATTGGTGCAGTTTTTATGGGGCTATTAAATATGCCAATGCGAGTATTGCTTTGGTTTGTCTGGCAACGGCCGGTATTTTCACTGCCATACTCGAACCGCTATTTTTAAAAACCAGATTTAACAAAAAGGAGCTTTTTATCGGCTTTATTGCACTTATTGGGATGTATTTCATCTACCGCTTCGAATTTGAGTATGCTACCGGAATATTATTGGGCATTCTAGCTGCAGTGCTTAGTTCCTTATTTACCGTTTTGAATAAAAAAATAGTGGCCGGGTATTCACCCAGGTTGGTTGCCTTTTATGAAATACTCTTTGGCTTTATTTTTTTATCGGCCCTGTTACCTGTTTACTTGCATTACTTCCCTCAGGCAAGCTTTACGCCTAGCGCTGAAGATTGGTTGTGGTTGGTAGTATTAAGTTTGTTTTGTACAGTTTGGGGGCAGGCGCTTGCGCTGGAAGCCCTCAAGAAGCTCTCCTCATTTACCACGGTTTTGCTGGTGAATCTAGAGCCAGTGTATGGCATATTTCTAGCCATTCTGGTTTATAACGAGAATAAAGAGTTGGGGTGGGGATTCTTTATTGGTATGCTACTAATAGCCAGTAGTGTAGCATTTCACTCTTTTCAAATGTTGCCAAAAGACAATAAACTACGCAAGCGGTTTAACCTCAGGCGAATTTTTATCAGGCAATAAGGGTTACTGACTATTGCCAGCCTCCACCCAGCGCCTTATACAAGTTAATCACCGCAATCATTTGCAGCATGAATGTCGAAAACAGCTTCGGTCTATCCTGCATATCCATTACACGTAAGGTAGAAATTATACCACGTCCGGTGTCGTCATATCGCATCAAATCTGCCACTTCAAAACTTTTCTCCTGAAAAAATTTATCTGCACCTTGTTGTTGCAAACCGATTACTTTTCTGAGTATGGTGCCCACACTTTGTGTAGATACCGTTCCATAACTTTCCTTTAGTTCGTCTTTGCCCTCATTGGTTACAAATTGCAGTACGCGGATAAAATCTTTTAAATCGAGCAGAGGCAATTTGTTATCATCACAATATTTAAAAATCATTGACACAATACTTTCCTGAGTATCATTCAGGTCAAGAATTTTAGACAGCAACACCGGGCCAAACTCCGAGACGGTGGCTTTAAGACGCGTGCCGGGTTCATCACTTAATGTGAGTAATTCAAGCGGATAGGCTTCAGGTTTGTACTCAATGCCAATGTATTGGCATCGTTTTTCTATATGTTTATTTGTAGTACCAGGGGCGCCAAGACCACTCAAGTCGCCTTTGATGTCCATCAGCAATACTGGTATGCTGGCATCACTCATACATTCCGCCAATACATGCAAACTTTTTGTTTTACCTGTACCGGTAGCCCCAGCAATGAGTCCATGCCTATTCAATGTCTTTAGTGGTATATTAATCTGGAGACCGGCAACAGCTTCACCATTATGAATAGCGCACCCAATCAAAGCGCTTTCTCCTTCAAAAGTATAAGCACTGCGTATTTCTTCCTGAAAATCATTGGTGCAATTTACAAACTATGGCACAATACTGTATATCAGGATGAAGATTGCTACAATAAATGTTTTACATTTAAGCTATGAATCCACTGCTTAGCAATACGTTAGAGGCGCTGCGCGTCAAAGTGGCCAATTTAGTCGCTACAAAGCAAACTCTCGAAAAAGAGTTGAAAGTATTACAGCTTGAAAAGCAAAAACTTGAAACAGCGCTTCAAAATGCCCTGTCAGAATTAGAGAGCGAAAAAAATAAACAAGTAGCACAAGAACTAGGTAGTAAAAAAATTGAAAATGCTGAACTGATTAAACAAATTGATAAATACATCAAACTAATTGACACCAGCATCGCTCAAGTAAAAAGTGATGTATAAAAAAACCCGCCAAGGCGGGTTTAATCATTCATATAAGGGCTTGGTTTTATGCAGCTGTAATAGCCTCAATACCCGGTAGTTTTTTACCTTCAAAAAACTCGAGCATGGCTCCTCCTCCGGTACTTACATAGCTTACCCGATTGGCCAAATGAAACTTATTAATAGCAGCAACGCTATCACCTCCTCCAATCAACGAAAAAGCACCACCTATGGTTGCCTGAGCGATGACCTCTGCAATCGCCTTGGTGCCTGTCTGAAATTTTTCCATTTCAAAAACACCCATAGGGCCATTCCATAAAATTGTTTTAGAATCATATATCACCTGTGAGAAATTTTTTATTGATTCCGGACCAATATCCAAGCCCATCCAGCCTGACTCTATCAAGGTGTTGGAACATGTTTTTGTATCAGCCTCATTGCTGAATTTATCGGCTACAATACTATCAGTAGGTATGAGCAATTGCACGCCTTTTTGCTGTGCTTTTTGTAGCAATTCATTGGCTAGCTCCAATTTATCATCTTCTACCAGCGAATTACCTATTTCATTCCCCTGTGCCTTTAAAAAGGTGTAAGCCATACCGCCGCCTATTATAATATTATCAGCAACTTCCAGCAGTTTTTCTATGATAAGTATTTTATCACTCACTTTTGCCCCACCTAAAATGGCTGTAAAAGGCTTCTCTGCTTCATTTAATACCTTATTGGCGTTATTCACCTCAGCCTCCATCAACAAGCCAAACATTTTATGGTCAGCGTCAAAATAATGCGCCACTACTGCAGTAGAAGCATGTGCACGGTGCGCAGTACCAAAGGCGTCATTTACGTAAACATCACCTAATAAAGCCAACTCTTTAGCAAACTGCTCATCCCCTGCAGTTTCTTCTTTTCTAAAACGTACATTCTCCAGCAGCATCACCTCCCCTGCCTGCATATCGGATTGCATGGCCTTGGCTTCATCGGTGGTAGCTGCAAACTTGACCTCGCGACCCAACAAGTGGGCCAGGTGACCGCTGATGTGGCGAAGCGAGAATTTATCCTGCACTTCACCCTTTGGCCGACCCAAGTGTGACATGATAACTAATTTACCGCCACCCTTCAATATTGTTTCAATGGTGGGTAATGTAGCACGCATGCGGGTATCATCGGTGATTTCCATGTTGTCGTTAAAAGGCACATTGAAATCTACACGAAGCAATACGCGTTTATCCTGAAAGTTGAACGTTGATATCTTACTCATAATTGAAAATTAAAAAAAAGCGCTGTAAGCTTGATTTCTCAGTTGGCTACAGCGCTTTAATAGTTGAATTATAATTTATTTAGCTGATTTTTTGAGCGAAATATTTCAATGTGCGCACCAACTGGCTAACGTATGAATTTTCATTATCATACCAAGCTACTGTTTTTACTAACTGTGTATCACCAACTTTTTGCACTTTGGTTTGCGTAGCATCAAATAATGACCCAAACGTTGTACCAATCACATCACTGCTCACGATTTCGTCTTCTGTATAACCGTAACTTTCGTTAGCCGCAGCTTTCATAGCAGCATTAACTTCATCAACAGTTACATCGCTACCCAGTACGCTGAACAATTCGGTCAAAGAGCCGGTTGGGGTTGGTACACGCTGAGCGCCTCCGTCTAATACACCGTTTAGCTCGGGTAAAACCAAACCAATTGCTTTAGCAGCACCCGTGCTGTTTGGTATAATATTTTCGGCTGCGGCACGTGCACGTCGCAAATCACCTTTGGGGTGCGGACCGTCCAGCGTATTTTGATCATTGGTATAAGCATGAATGGTCGTCATCAAACCAGATTTGATTTGCCATTTTTCATGCAATACTTGGGCCATTGGCGCCAAACAGTTGGTAGTACATGACGCACATGAAATAACGGTTTCGCTACCATCTAAAATGTCGTGATTTACATTGAATACAATTGTTTTCAAATCACCGGTTGCAGGAGCAGAGATTACCACTCGCTTGGCTCCAGCAGCGATATGGGCTTCAGCTTTGGTTTTATCAGTAAAGAAACCGGTGCATTCCAATACCACGTCAACGTCGTTTTCGCCCCATGGAATTTGAGCCGGATCACGCTGCGCATATACATTAATTACATCACCGTTTACAGTTATTGTATTATCGGTATGGGTTACATCATGGTCAAAACGTCCTTGTGTAGTGTCATATTTTAACAAATGTGCCAAGACCTTAGGTGCAGTCAGGTCGTTTACGGCCACAACGTCTATACCTTCCATGTTATAAATCTGACGATAAACCAACCGGCCAATACGCCCAAAACCATTAATAGCAACTTTTATTGTACTCATTGAAACTTTGTTTTTTGAAATGAGGTGCAAAGGTAATCGGTCATGAAGGAATTACCAATATCAATAACTAAATTCTAAGATATAATGAGCTGTAGCCACAAAAAACTCTAGTGCAAGCTGTAAAACACTCATATATAACGGAACATTTGCGCCCTAGTACAAGTCCTTTGAATTGTAAAAAAATTTAATTTCTTTTAGTTTGGTAAATTTAAAAAGCTCAATATATTTGCACTCCTTTTAAGCCGCGTTCGTCTAGGGGTTAGGACGCCAGGTTTTCATCCTGGTAACACGGGTTCGATTCCCGTACGTGGTACAAAAACGCTCTTGTTGCAAGAAGCGTTTTTTTATTTTAGCCCTATGTTATGTTTTACACATATGTTTTAAAAAGTAAAATAAAAAACCTGCTGTACAATGGCCATTGTGAGAATTTGGATAAAAGACTAAAGGAGCACAACAGCGGAAAAACCAAGTCAATCAAACACGCCATACCTTTCGAAATCATTTATTTTGAAACCTTCGAAACCCGAGAAGGGGCCATAAATAGAGAACGCTACTTTAAAACTGCCGCTGGCCGCAAGTACCTTAAAACAAAATTAGCGCAATTATCAGAAGAGTAGTTTGAAGTTTGCGGACCTGCCCGAGTGAACTCGTTCAGGCGGGGATTCCCGTACGTGGTACAAAAACGCTTCTTGTTTCAAGGAGCGTTTTTTTTATTTTTGCCTAATTCAATAGAGGGTCTTTTATTTGCAGTCTGAATGGCTCCGTAGTTCAATGGATTAGAATATCAGATTTCGGCTCTGATGATAGGGGTTCGAATCCCTTCGGGGTCACAAAAACTTCCTGATTTAATCAGGAAGTTTTTTTTATTACAGCACCACCTCTTTGTACTTTTAACTCCA
>CAYPET010000009.1:71884-97967 GCA_964409905.1 uncultured Chitinophagaceae bacterium
CCATGCCCAACAAAACGCCCCGCACATTTGATAACAAAGCATTGAGCTTGCGCGAAAAATGGCACGAAATCATTTTCGACCATCATACCGTGGAGGGCAAAGCTTTCGACGTCATACTCTTATGGGCCATACTGCTCAGCATATTGGCTGTCATACTCGAAAGCGTCAGCGAGATACGGCAGTCGTACGGCGCCCTGCTCAACGGCCTCGAATGGACCTTTACTATCGTTTTTTCTGCAGAGTATATTTTGCGCATAGTCATCTCAAAAAAGCCGCTGCAATACATTGTTAGTTTTTATGGCATCATTGACCTCCTATCAACCATCCCCACCTACTTAGCGCTATTTTTTGTGGGGCCGCAATACCTTGCCACCATTCGCATTTTCAGGTTACTGCTTGTTTTTCGGGTGCTCAAGCTTACGCGCTATATGGGCGAATCCAAAAGTCTGGGGCAGGCCCTGCTGGCCAGCCGTGCCAAAATCATCATTTTTATGGGGGTCATCCTCAGCGTGGTGGTGCTCATAGGCACCGTCATGTATATCGTAGAAGGACAGCAGCCCGGCAGCGGTTTCACGAGCATCCCGCGCAGTATTTATTGGGCCGTTGTCACCATTACCACCGTGGGCTATGGCGACATTGCCCCGCAAACGGCCTTCGGACAGTTTCTTTCGGCTGTGCTCATGATTTTGGGTTATGCCATCATTGCCGTGCCCACCGGCATCGTCACCAACGAATTAGCGCGCCAAAGTCCTAAGAAAAAAGATTGTCCGCGCTGCGGCTACCTGCACAACGACGGCGATGCACGCTATTGTAAAATGTGTGGCGAAAAACTGGTGTAAGTGCGCCGCAGCTATCTTTTACAGATAAAAAATTTTTAGTGTGTTCATTTTACTTTATACTTGAAAAATGAATTATACCGTCACCGAGCGCTTCATGCGCTATGTTCAGATAGATACACAAGCCGACCCCGAGTCAACCACATTCCCTTCAACAGAAAAACAAAAAGACCTAGGCCGCGTGCTGGCTAACGAATTAGAAGCAATGGGTGCCGAGGAGGTCTCCTTCGACGGTTATGGCTATGTATATGCTACCATACCCGCCACGATTGATAAAGAAGTTCCGGTGATATGCTTTTGCAGCCATATGGACACCGCGCCCGACTGTAGCGGCACAAACGTAAAACCTATTTTACACGAAAAATGGGACGGCAGCGATATTGTATTGCCCGACGATACGACGCAAATCATTACTACTAAAGATCATCCTTACCTGGCTGAGCGAATTGGCGACGATATAATTACCGCTTCCGGCACCACCCTGCTGGGTGCCGATGATAAAGCCGGTGTGGCCATCATCATGGATTTGGCAAAACACCTGCTCGAAAATACCAGCATACCACACGGTAAAATTCGCATCCTCTTTACCCCCGACGAAGAAGTAGGCCGCGGTGTGAATCATGTTGACATGGAAAAACTAGGCGCAGACTTTGGCTACACCTTAGACGGCGGCGAAAGAGGCTCATTGGAAGGCGATACTTTTAGTGCCGATGCTGCTACCGTTACCATTCATGGTGTGAGTGCCCACCCGGGTTATGCCAAAGACAAACTGGTAAACTCGCTGAAAATAGCCGGTGAATTTTTAGCTGCACTACCCCATAACGAGTGGAGCCCAGAAACCACGGATGGCGAGCAAGGCTATGTGCACCCAATCAGCATGAACGGCATTGCCGAAAAAACGACCATACAGTTTATTGTGCGTGATTTTGTCACCGCCAAATTAAAAGAACATGAAGACAGACTGAAAGCCATATTAGACGAAACGATGGCGCGCCATCCCAAAGCCAAAGCTGATTTTGTAGTGACCGAACAATACCGCAATATGCGCGAAATGCTAGATAAATACCCACAGGTAGAAGCTTTTGCCGCACAAGCCATGGAGCGCGCCGGTATAGCAGTTAAAAAGCAATTGGTGCGCGGTGGCACTGATGGTTCGCGACTTTCGTTTATGGGTTTACCCTGTCCCAATTTATTCACCGGCGAAATGGCCATACATTCCAAGCATGAATACGTAAGTGTGCAAGACATGCAGAAAGCCGTAGATATGTGCGTAGAGCTGGTAAAAATCTGGGCTGAATAAAAGCAACCGTTTACACCCAATAAAAAAAGCGTACCAGGTAGTACGCTTTTTTAATTAACTGTCGCTTTCGATTACATTTTTTCGATAACAATACTGCTACCGCCGCCACCGCCATTGCAAATGCCGATAGCACCGTATTGTGCGTCATTCTGATGCAATACATTGATAAGCGTGACCAATATGCGCGAGCCGGAACTGCCTAAAGGATGCCCCAGGCTAATAGCGCCACCGTTGACGTTTGCTTTGGCAGGGTCAATGCCCATTTTTTCCATATTCACTAAACCAACCACACTGAAGGCTTCGTTCAATTCGAAATAGGAAATGTCTTCCATTTTCAAACCTGCTTTTTCAACCGCTTTGGGCACAGCCAAACTTGGCGAAGTGGTAAACCACTCGGGCGCCTGCTCGGCATCAGCATAGGAAACTATTTTGGCAATCGGCTTCAAGCCCAATGCTTCCATTTTTTCTTTACTCACCAAAATCAGCGCGCTGGCACCATCGTTCATTGTGCTGGAATTAGCGGCAGTTACCGATCCTTCTTTTTCAAAAACAGGTCGCAACGTTGGTATTTTATCAAAGTTCACTTTGTATGGCTCTTCGTCTTTATCCATTACGATATCGTCGCCTCTTCGTTGTGGAATTGTCACAGGAACGATTTCATTTGCAAAGCGTCCGGCCTCTGTAGCAGCCTGACTGCGCTTGTAGCTTTCGATGGCAAATTCATCCTGTGCTTCGCGGCTAATATTACATTCGCGAGCGCACAACTCGGCTGCATTACCCATCATGTATTTGTTGTATACGTCAAACAGACCATCATACGAAAGTCCATCAACCAGTTTGGCATCGCCAAATTTTTTGCCCCATCGTACATCATAGTTGTAGTACGGCACATTGCTCATGCTTTCCATACCACCGGCCACTACTACATCTGCATCGCCGAGCATGATACTCTGCGCAGCCAGCATTACTGATTTGGTACCGCTGGCACATACTTTATTAATTGTGGTGCAAATAACACTATCGGGCAAACCGGCAAACTTAGCCGCCTGACGCGCAGGCGCCTGCCCCAATCCGGCCTGTAAAACATTCCCCATCAATACTTCTTGTATTTCTTCGGGATTGATACCGGCTTTCTCAATAGCCCCTTTGATAGCAAAGGCGCCCAATTGTGTCGCAGAAAAATCTTTTAAACTCCCCCCAAAACTCCCCATCGGTGTGCGTACTGCACTTACGATATAAACTTCTTTCATTTTTAATCTTGTATTTTTAACGAGTCCCGAATTTAAGCCTCAAAGCGTTAAAATCGTGGTAAAGAAATTAAAGATTATGCACGATTAGGCTGATTCGTCCTCCTGTAACTCGCTCAAGGATATATCCTGCCCGGTGTCTTTCATAAATTGGCAGTATTGACAATCATCCTTCCCACAGCCGGCATAGAAGTCATGATTCATGATAGCCTCGTAGGTTTCTTTGATTTGGGTTTTAACCAAGTCAATATCAGCAGGTGAAAAAGTAAACGATACGGGGTCAGGAATTTCTTTGGTTTCTTTATCGGGCTCTACAAAAACATATTTTGCTTGATTTACCGGTAAAATATACTTGCGGCTTTCATCGGCCAGTATTTTATAAAAAACAGCTTGTCGCCAATAATCACCTCCTTTTTTTGCAACTTCCGAACGGCCACCCGGCGCTTTAAGTTTATTTTTTGCAAATTCGCCATTTCGATCACCGGTTTTATAATCGATAAATTGTACTTCATCCTTTTGCAGCTCAACTTTATCTATAAATCCTTTGATTTTGATACCGTCCACTACGGCAGAGATATGCTCTTCCAATCGCACGTCTTTGCACCAGGTATCCAGAAATTTGTCAAACAGTCCAACTAATATTTGCTCGCCGTATTCTTTTTTTAACTTATAGCCTTCATTACTGAATTTGGCACGTTGGCCAAACATTTCGTTCTCCAGCATTTGCAGCAACTCTTCCTTTGAAGGGAAACGACGATCGTTGAATAACATCTGCTTGAAAAATGACTCCAGTGTATTGTGTATCACTGAGCCAAAAGTCATGCTTTCATTTTTGCCACTTGGCGCCCGTAATATTGTTTTGACATAGAAACTCAGCGGACAGGTGAGATAGCTGTTGAGGGCTGACACGTTCATTTGAAAATTTTCCAGTTGACGCTCTACATATTCGCGCTCGAGTTTTTTTAATCGTACAGCATCAGATACTACATATAAGCTGGCAAAAGGAATCAACATTTCGCGCTCAAGGTTATTCTTTGTCACAGCCGTCTTCATTTCGTCCTGTTCATCTCCATAAATTTCGTTTACAAAGGCTGTGGTGCTAATCGTTTTGCCTTTTCTATCCGTCGTTGCATAACTGATATACAAATGTTTCATTGCCCTCGTCATGCCTACAAAAAATAAGCGACGTAGCTCTTCTATGTCTTTTTCATCAGTCGTAAATTGGAATATATTCGGCGGTATTTTAAGTGAATTGAAACCGCCTTTGCGTTTTTTCTCCCATTGTTCCTCAACACAACCGAGCATGAAAACATGTTCGAATTCACGGCCTTTGGCACCATGGTAAGTGTACAATTGTACACTTTTTTCATTTCCGTAAATCTTGGTATAATGCAGAGAAATGTTGTTTTCCTGAAAAGTTTGCATGATATCCAAAAATTGTTCGAGGGTGATATCTGGCCTGCGTTCTGTTTCGTCTTTAATTATGTTGTAGAAACTATTGAGTAACTCCAGCATTTCAAACTTATCATCGCTCTTAAGTATGTAATCAATCAATTTCAGTTTTTGATTGACCAAATCCATCAAGCGGTACAAGCTATTATTTGCTTTTGCCTTAATAAGATCTTCCAGCAGTAACACCACTTCATAGATTATGTTCGCGCTTTGGTTGTAAAGCATGAGGTTCTCACCTTCTTTATCCTCCAAAATAAACCGTCGAAGCGATTTTCGGTTTGCATACGTTTTTCCTTTGTTGTAATTATAACAATCAATATAGAGTTTGGCAGCGTCCTGTGGTTTTATCTTCCAGATATCATAATGCAGTATTTCGTATAATAAGTCATCTTCGGAGTATGGAAACTTATTTTCCGCCTGTATATAACGCAGAATATTGAGTAGCTGTTTGGTAAAGGTAAAATTCAACAAACTATCGCTTGCTCGCGTAAAGTAGGATATATCGAGCTTGTTGAGGTAGTTGCCCATTTCGCGACATAGGGCATTTGTGGTACAAAGCACAGCAATTTGATTCGGAGCACAGCCTGACGCAATAAGGGAGGCAATCTGTTGGGCAATATAAACATACTCATAGTGCGGATTTGGATGCTCAAGCAACATTGGCTGATTGTCTACACCATGTTCACGTGTACTAAATGAATCTAGCTCTTTGGTCAGGTGTGGCATTTCTCTAATCAAGCGTTGTTGATTGAAGCTTATCAGGTTAGTTGCCTTGTCTAAAATCCCCTGATAGGATCGATAGTTTGTTTTCAAACTAATTTCAGTCAAACCATTATTAATAAATCTTTTTCGATAATTAGATAAATTATCGAGGTTGGCACCTTGAAAACGATATATGGCCTGATCATCATCACCTACAACAAATACATTCGGGCTTTGGTCATAAGCTGTAAGCAGCTCTATTAATTCCAATTGAGTACCGTTTGTATCTTGCATTTCGTCGACCAATAAAAATTGAAAACGCTCCTGCAAATCAGCCAGGATACTTTCATCTTTCTTGAATAATTCTATCACCCACAAAATCATATCGGCAAATTCATATCGATTATGCGCCAACAAAATTTCCTGATACAAGTCAAACAGTTTTGCTGCCTGTATCGTTTTTTCATACTGCTTTATTTCCTTTTGTGCATCTGCCTTTAGTTGGCCTTTGGTGCGACCTTGTGAGGATATATTGGCTGGATCATTTTTAAATTCCTGCAGGTATTCTTCGGTGCGCTGTATGAGGTAAGCACTAGTCCAACCTTCCTGTTTAATCTTATTGAATAGATTTTTCAGGTATGAAAAATTTTTGGTGGGATTTTTTGGGTTATAAAATAGATTGTCCTTCGGCATACGCTGCACCAGTTCAGTCATATACTGAAGTTCCTCAAGCTCCGTAACCAATTCGAGATTATCTTTTTTGAAATGGAATAAATTATTCTGAATTACCTCGCTGCAAAACGAATGATAAGTATGCACATTAATATGTCGGGCTGTTTTGGGCCCAATCAATTTAAACAACCGATCGCGCATATTTTTTTGCCCTTCATCTGTATAGGTCAGGCAAAGTATATTCTGCGGTTGTACTTGTGCATCACTGCGAAGTAAATTAGCAATGCGCATGGATAATATCTGCGTTTTACCCGTTCCCGGGCCTGCTAACACCAATACCGGCCCATAGATAGCGTCAACAGCTTGTCGCTGCTCCGGGTTTAATTTTTTATACTCACTTTCAAATAATTCGGCTGTATGCATATGAAGCTAAGTTAGTTCAGCGGTGCGTAAGGAGTTTATATACCAACAGATAATATGAAATAAAAAAACCCGGCGACGCCGGGTTTAAATTGATGAATAGTTTAAATGATTATTAGAATCGAGGGCAAGCAAAGTTGTACACCTTCGTTTCATTTTTGATAAAGCAACCGTTGTATATCAACGACACCTCCATGGCACCTTGTCCTTGTGTAGCTTCAGTCAGGCTTGATAAGTTGATATCATAAGAAAATCCAAGTTTTGCCTTGGCCCACTCAAAACCAATGTAAGGAGCCACAGCGTCATTATAACGGTACCAAGCACCAAGATAAAAAATTGAACTTTTCATATCATCCTCATGATAAGGATTCAATACAAAACCGGCAGCACCTCCTACCAGAACTTCATAGGCTTTTCCTTGTTGTTGATAAGCACCGCTGGCGTAAATGACCATATTCTCATTCATTTCAAATGATCCGCCTAGGGTAGCCGTGATGCGCGAATTTAGTTTGTATTCGTCACCAAGAAATGTTTCTACTGGTTGATTGATATGATAGTATGATAATCCACCGTAAAGAGTAGTATGATCACTCACATAGCCTGAGTATTGAATACCAGCGTTAAAATCTGGGTAAGGATCCATTGGTTGGATATTTTCCCCGCTTAGATAAAGTGTAGTACCTGTGATAGGGTCATACATACTTTCGAATGTTAATTTTGTTTGGTCAACACTTTTTTGAACCAAATAACCTTGTACCCCTAAAGATAAAGTTTGTGGTCTATCCGGATCGTCATTTAATCTTTTGTGATATGCCAAAGACAAGCCTGCTGTAATATTTTGCAATGCCCCTGAGCCACTTTTGTCATAAAGTCCTAAAACGCCTACACCCAATGCATCACCATTTAATTTGTCTTTAAGCAACGACATATCATAGGCAAATGTCCCCGTAAGATAAGGTGTCGAGTTAATCGCCCCCCATTGGTTTCGATAATTGCCTGACAATCGCCAATCACAATTTACCAAACCGGTATTGGCTGGATTAAGCGTTAGCGGTGATGAATAATACTGTGTAAAGTGAACATCCTGACCGAATGCTTGCACAGTTAGAAAAATACAAAGTGTAAAAATTATTTTTTTCATGCTTTAATTGTTTATTCTGATTGAAACTTGAGCTTTGAGTGTTTCCTTAAATTTCGTAGTTAAAGATAATTTGACTTCTTGAATTAAAAAAATATTGTTAATAATAAAGACGATAAGAATTTGCTTCGGGTTGGCGAAAATGTAAAAGATAATATTTTATTGGACGAAGCGCGGGTCTGTCTCCATCATGTGACCACATTTTTTACAAGTACGCAAATCCTCACTGGCATAAAACTCACGAAAACGCGGTTGAAAATCGTTTTCAATATCCTGCAATTCGAAGAAGGTTTCATGCAATTTTTCATTGCATTCATCACAAAACCACATCAACCCATCGGTAAAACCTTTGCCTTCACGAACACGTTCTATAACCAGGCCAATTGAATTTTCTGCTCTGCCTGGCGAATGCGGTATTTTGGCAGGATGCAAATACATATCGCCCGGACCCAAATTCACTACTTCCTTTTTTCCTTCATTTTGTATATAAACTGTGGCATTGCCTTCTAATTGATAAAATAACTCTTCCGTTTCGTTGTAATGATAATCCTTGCGGGCGTTTGGCCCTCCAACAATCATCACAATATAATCCTTCCCCATTGGATACAAACTTTTATTGGCTACAGGTGGCTTTAATAAATGTCGATGTTCTTCTATCCATTGATTTAAGTTAAAAGGTGGTGTAATATTCATTTGCACTATTTTGGTTTAAAGTTAAAGTTTAGTGGTTAAGAATTACTAAATTTTGAGTATTTAATTGGCAATCGATATTGTATGAAGATTCGGCAGTGTAATTTTACGCCACTATGGGCGGAGGACTTCTCAGAACTATTGGATATATCGTACTTTTTTACTTTGTAATGCGCATCTTGCGCAGCCTTTTCGAACCGAATCAATCCAAACCAAGGTCAATGGGCAATTCGGGCAAAGACAATGCACCATCGAAAGGCGAGTTTATTGACTACGAAGAAGTAGACTAGGCTTTGGGTTTGAATATATCATCTTCCATGCACATATTATCTTTCATGTGTATGGTCTGTATACCTAGTATGGCAGCTGCTTCTATATGCTGTTCGCTATCATCTATAAATAAGGTGTTTTCCGGCTTTAGGTTATTGTCGCTTAGCACCTTTTCAAAAATATCAAGATTGGGTTTACGCATGCCAATGCGATGTGATAGGTAAACTTTATCGAAAAAGAAATTCAGGTTTTCATAACCACAAGTCTCCTTTACTATTTGATTATAAGCTGCTTCATGTATGGCATTTGTATTGCTGAGCAGAAATAAATCATAGTCCAATTGTAACTGCTGTAAGATTTGCAGGCGACGGATAGGAATTTGCAGCAACATCGTATTCCAGGCTTCTATTATTTGCTCGGCTGTGGTACCCGCCGCACAGTATTTTTTGGCGTATTCTATAAACTCGAAGCTACTTACCTTGCCCATTTCAAAATCGTCCATAAAGGCGGATTGCCTCTGCTTGGAGAAATGCGAGGCAAAATCTGTAACACCCAGGTTGGCAAAGGCATTGATGGTTAATTGGTAATCTATATCGAGGATGACATTGCCGAGATCAAAAATGATATGATGAATGTTTTTTTTCATAATTCTTTTTCGCAATATTAAATTAAGCAATTACATTTGCGCCTCAATTGTCGCCCTGAATATTATCAGGAACAGCAATGGACCTATAGCTCAGCTGGTTAGAGCACCTGACTCATAATCAGGGGGTCCCTGGTTCGAGCCCAGGTGGGTCCACTCAATATAGACAAGGCTTTGCAGAAATGCAGAGCCTTTCTTCGTTTTCAAGCTTGCAATACATTTGCAATATTGGCGAGCAAAAGAATGATAGTAAATGATACTACATACTAAATTCAGTATCAACTTAATTCAGGTCAAAGATCAGAACCAAAAGTAGAAAAACTTTTTTGTAATTTGTTATACTCGGAATAACTTTGCACGTGAACTACGGTTCAAATGTTCTTTGACATATTGAGACTAATTTTCAACCAATGAATATTAGAAATAATGACGCTTTCTATTGAGCCTTATTATGACATTACCTTATCAACAATGAGATATTTATCAAAACATACAAGCAAACAACTACAACGAAACTTACTTTTAGCAATTTACTTCCAGCAATCTACACCTAGCAATCTACACCTAGCAATTTACACCTAGCAATTTACACCTAGTAACTTAGCGAAGAGACTGTCAATTACATACTCCCGACAGCAATTTCCCACAAGACAAACAAAAAATACAAGCAAACAACTACAACGAAACTTACTTTTAGCAACTTACATACAGCAATTTACTTCTAGCAATTTACGAAATTCAACTAATGTCCAACTCAATTGGACACGCTTTGTAAAAGCAACTCTATCTGTATTTCACAGATGGATAATTTCAAAATCAAATATTATGGTAAACAACCATAAAAATGTCGCTTTAAGCCACAAATCGGAAGTCGCCATTGAGCGAATTCTTTCAATAGTGGAAGACTTGGAGATTGTTTCAAAAAGAATCTTTAACACTAAGGAGGCTGCCAAGTTCCTCGGACTCTCAGAAAGTCAAGTCTATAAATTGGTGCACAGGCGCGATATACCCCATTACAAAAGAGGCAAGCTTCTAAGATTTAAGCAATCCGAATTAGAGGATTGGCTTTTGGAGAACCCTGTACCTACAAATAAGGAAATCGCACAATCTATTTCTAATCTAAATGTATATGCTGATGTTTGATGGATTTAGATTAAGAAAAGGACCTATTGACTTTAGTCTCCTTAAGCAAATGCCAGGACTGGATTTTGAAAATCCTCAAAACACAGAAACTGGTATACAAACTCCATATTTCGTCAATGGAGACCTTTGTAAATTCATTTATAACGGTACAATTAGTAATAGCAGTGGCTACAAGCTAACTTTAGACCAAACTGTAGTTAAAGGCGAAATAATACTTGAGGTGCTTAAGTTGAGAGGTAGTTTTCATAAAAATCATTTTGGTGGTCAGAACTATCTCGATTTTAGCCATGCTATGTTTCAGGAAGAAGTGGCCTTTATTGAAAAAGAAATGGGCATTCCAGCTACTGAGTTGCGATTAACCAATCTTGAAATTGGTGTAAACATAGATGTAGATTTTCATGTAAAACGTTTCTTAGACAATCACTTGCTCGCCTATATGGGGCATCCGTTCATTGAATGGAAGCCGCAAGGAAAAACAGGTAAGTCAATTGGTTATTCTTGTACGCGAACCGAATTTGAGATTAAGGTCTACGATAAGGGCCTTCAGTATGACCAGCCATCCAATATTCTGAGGTATGAGATAAAATTTCTCAAAATGAGAGAATTAAACAAGCTCGGTATTACCTATCTAGCGGATTTATTAGATCAAAGGTTAGTATTGAAATGCCTAAAAGTGCTAAGCTCCAAGTGGAGCAAGATCAAGTGGTCTGAGAATATAATCAATCCGGGCATTCAAATAGCTGATCGCGTGCAACTGAAAATCTACGATAGTAGAAAGGTCTGGCGGAACTATTGGAATGCTGACAAGTTACTGTATCGAAGCAATAACCGTAAATTCAAAAGGCTAAAAAAAGCGCATTGCGCAAATAAGAGCGAAGAGCTTCTTCAGCAAATCGAGGATAAATTCAAAGCCTTATTGTATGATGACTAATGTTCCATTTTCACCTTTAGTTAAAGGGTGAAATAGAGACCTAATAGCGGAGGGAAGAGTATAAAAGCTCTCTCTCCGCTATCTTATTTAAGGGGCAATGGTTTGCCAAAGCTTGTATGAGCCTCTAGTCTAAGGGTGATACTTATGGGCATTTTAAAAGCAATAATCTATTATTATTTTCGAATGATAGATATTAATTTCACTTCAATTAAAGCAGCCTAGCATGAATCGTTACTTTTTATTATTGTTTACTATTATACTATTGCAGAGTTGCAAAAGCAATACATCAAGTAGTAATAGCAGTTCTAGTTACGATGACGATGATGAAATAGCAATGGAAGATGTGCAAACATGGGAAGATGCACAACGATACAGAGAACAAACAGGCGATTACCCAGACGGCACTTACTGCGCTAATGTAGAATACTACAATTACAATACTAGTACCCGAAACGATTATAGCCTAGATGTAGAAGTAGCGGGAGGAGATTTAGTACAAATTAACTGGCCCAATGGTGGCTGGCTGGATGAAACTCATTTTTCGTCTGAAGATATTAGCAGTGGAGATTGTTCTTTTACCTCAGACAAAGGCGTACGTTATACGGTAACCCTTGGAGATTTTGGCGGATGCGGTTATACTGATAGTTACAAAATACAGCGCGATGCCAATAACGATATAGAAGAAAGTACCTGCCCGGAGTGTGGTAGTGATAAGGATAGCTACGATGAATATTGTTATTACTGTAAAAGAAAATTTAAGTGCGAAGAGTGTGGTAGCAAAAAAGATAAATACGAAGATTTTTGCGATGATTGCATTGCAAAAAAGGAAAGAAAAAAGAAAGAAGAAGAAAGTTGTAAACGCTGTGGTGGGCATAAATATAGTAGCTTCGACGATTATTGCTCGAGTTGTGAACGTAAGATAGAAGAAGAGCAAGAGGAAGATTAAAAAAATAAAACAAACATGATCACCGGAGAACTAAAATCACAAGTAGATAAAATATGGGATGCCTTTTGGACGGGCGGTATTTCTAACCCACTTTCTGTTATCGAGCAGTTTACGTTTTTGCTATTTATACGCAGGCTAGACGAGCGACAACTCACCGAAGAAAAAAAAGCCAATGTAGTAGGCGTGCCTATGAAGGAGGTGATTTTTACCGAAAAACAAAAAGCCCTACGCTGGAACTCATTTAAAAACAAAGACCCCGAAACCATGTTCGATTTGTTTACCAAACCTATGGTGGACGATATGAGTGTGTTTGACCATATGAAACAAGTGGGCAATGCCGCTGGCTCTTTTGCCGAGTTTATGCGCAAGGCCAATTTTATACTACCCACTGCGCGCTTGCTTGACCAAGTGGTGCAGATGATAGATAAAATAAATATGGAAGACCGCGATACCAAGGGCGACCTCTACGAGTATATGCTCTCCAAAATTGCGAGCGCGGGTACCAACGGACAGTTTCGTACGCCGCGCCATATTATCAAACTAATGGTAGATATGGTGCAACCCAAAAAAGACGATACCATAGCCGACCCTGCCTGTGGCACAGCAGGTTTTTTGGTAGCCGCTGGCGAATACTACCGCGACAATCACCCAGATTGGTTTCTCGAAAAGGACTTTAGAGAGCATTTTAATAACCACATGTTTAACGGCTTAGAGATAGACGATACCATGATACGCATTGGCGCCATGAACCTACAACTGCACGGTATAGAAAATCCTAAGCTCATAAAAAACGATGCCCTCAGCGAAAGCGCGGGGACTATCCGCAACCAATACTCGCTCATACTGGCCAACCCGCCTTTTAAGGGAAGCCTCGATTATGATGTGGTAGAAAACTCCATATTCAAAACCGTAAAATCCAAAAAAACCGAACTCCTCTTTTTGGGCCTCATGCTACGCATGCTCAAAACGGGTGGCCGCTGTGCGGTAATTGTACCCGACGGTGTACTCTTTGGGAGCTCCAAAGCTCACAAACAAATACGCCGAGAGATACTAGAAAACCATAAACTAGATGCCGTAATATCCATGCCCAGCGGTGTATTTAAACCTTATGCCGGGGTAAGCACGGCCATCTTATTTTTCACTAAAACAGGTACAGGTGGTACAGAAAATGTATGGTTTTACGACATGAAAGCCGACGGCTACAGCCTAGACGATAAACGCAACGAAATAAAAGAAAACGACCTCCCCGACATACTCTCACGCTATGTCAGCCTGAGTTTATCGAAGGCCTCGCCCGAGCATAAAAGAAAACGCACCGAAGCCAGCTTCCTAGTACCCCTACAAGAAATAATAGACAACGACTACGACCTTAGCATAAACCGCTACAAAGAAATAGTGTACGAAGAAATAAAATACGACCCCCCCGCCACCATTATAGCCAATATAGAAAAACTAGACCAAGAACGAAACCAAGCTTTGAAACTTTTAAAGGAAATGTTGAAGTAATGGAAACTTGGAAAAAAACACGGCTTGGTGATGTTTTGGAATACGAACAGCCTACAGATTATATTGTAAATTCAACTGATTATAAAGATGAGTATAAAACGCCAGTATTAACAGCAGGTCAATCTTTTATTCTTGGAAATACTGATGAAACTGAAAATATTTTTACCGAAGTCCCCGTTATAATATTCGACGATTTTACAACCGCCACTAAATATGTAGATTTTCCTTTCAAGGTAAAATCCTCAGCTATGAAAATTTTGAAGGCGGATAAAAAAGTTTCTGATATTCGATTTTTGTATTATTTGCTTCAAATAATTGAAGTAGATAGTGAGCGCCACAAACGATATTGGATTTCACAATTTGCTGAATTGAATATCCCCCTCCCGCCACTCCCCGAGCAAAAAAAGATAGCCGCCCTATTAGATGCCGCCGATGCCTACCGCCAAAAAACAAAAGAACTCATTACCCAATACGACCTACTGGCACAATCTTTGTTTTTGGATATGTTTGGAGACCCCGTTACTAATCCGAAGGGATGGAAAAAAATTGATTTGGGAAAACTAACGAAAAGGGTTGTTGTTGGGCATGTAGGACCAACTACCAGTGGGTATGTTTCAAGGGGGGGCGTTCCTTTTTTGCGAACTCAAAATGTAAGGAAGAATTTTATTAATACTAAAGACATACTTCAAATAAACAAAGAATTTCATACCAAGCTTAAAAAATCACAAATTACCACTGGAGACATATTGATATCCCGAGTTGGTGTAAATCGTGGAATGGCAGCGGTAGTTCCTGAACAGTATAACCAGGCAAATTGTGCAAACGTCGTTATTGTTGGCCATTCTGATAAATTTAATTCCCTATACATCTCATACTTTTTAAATAAGAGTTTTGGGACAAAGCCTGAATATGGGTATTCAGTCGGAAGTGCACAGGGTGTTGTTAATACTAAAATAGTTAAGAAATGGCCTGTTTACGATATTCCACTAAAGGTCCAAAACTTATTTGGCAAAAGCATCCAAGGCATCGAGTTACAAAAATCGCAAGCGCAAGCCAGCTTGTCGCAAGCCGAGGATTTATTTAATAGTTTGTTGCAGCGGGCGTTTAAGGGTGGGTTAAAAACAAAGGTTTAATGAGTGAGCAAATTGTAATATCCGCCGCTTTACAAACCGCCAAAGAAAATGGCATGGCCTATGGCGCACAGGTTTATGAGCAGCTTACACAATTACCCCATATTAAGTGCCTAGTACTTCAAGCGCACAAGCAAAACGTATGGTGCCGCGATTACCTACCCGTAAAAAATGCAAAGGGAGATTATGTACAATTTACCTATGCACCTAGATATATGTTGGATAGCAAAAAATGGAAAGAGCGCATCCCCATAGCCCAAGACTTATGGAAGGAGCTAAATATACAACCAACCCAATCAGATATAATACTAGACGGCGGCAATGTAGAGCTTCACCATGATATTGCCATCATAAGCGATAGAGTATACCATGATAATGATGCGCAAAGCTCAGCGGAAATGCAAGCCTTATACCACAAACTAAAAAATACCCTAGCTGTAAAACAACTAATCATTGTTCCCCAACACCCTTACGATTTTACCGGCCATGTAGATGGTCTTGTACGTTTTATTAATGATAAAACGGTATTGATAAACGAAATAGTACCTATCACTAAGCCCACGCACAATAGCTATCGTCAAAAACTAGAAAGCGCTTGGTACTATAGTTTTATCAGCGCCCTACACAATGCAGGCTTACATACCGAAACCATTATTTACACAGCAGGAGAAAACGACAACGACAAAAGTGCGGCAGGTATTTATCTGAACTATTTGCAGCTTGAGCAATTCATTTTACTCCCCACCTTCCACCAAAAAGCAGAAGACCAACAAGCAAGCAATACCCTTGCCAAGCATTTCCCTACCAAAAAGATCATACCCATACAAGCCAACGAGCTAGCCAGCCAAGGAGGCATTATAAACTGTGTAACATGGAGCAAATAAACGAATTTAGCATAGCGTATACACGAGCTTTAGTGGATAAAATAAAAGCGCAATTACGTGAAGAAATTTCCAATGAGAAGCTAACAATCCTTGTTCAAAAAAACTTGATTGATGCGCATGTCATAGATAAAAAGTCATCCAATTTTCAGAGATACTATTTTGAAATTTTGAAGAATGAGGAAAAACTCAAAGAACCACAGTATTTCAAATCCTTTTTATCCCACTACAGTCTACAAGGAATCAATGCCGAATTCCGAGAAGAAATAGAATGCCAAAAGCATGAAATCCTTAAACTGATTAAGGCCGAAGATTTAGTTCAACTTTACTTTTCGTATTTCCGTTCAGCTATATTGGAGCGCAAAGGCGCCACATACAAAAGCGAACAAGGTTCGTTTTTTACAAAGCTGGTACATACCTTTTTGCCACACAAATTTGTAGCCTTAGATGGCCCAATCAAAAAATATACAGGCCTCGAAAAAGAAAGTTTTTTCCAAAGTTTTATCGCGCTGAGTCAAGCCTATATAGAATTTGCACAAGAGAACAAAGATTTATTACTTTCTATTCGCAAGGCTTTCAAGAAGCTGGATACAGGAAGTAATATGCAGCATGATAAGATTACGGACCTCAAATTGTTAGACTTAATATTATGGAGCAAAGCCAATCCCATTATTGAATGCATACCCAAAGGCGATAAAACCAAACGTTTTTTGCTAGGGATTGCAGGTGCAAAAAATTTATTGTGGATAGGCTTAAACCCAAGTACCGCCAGCGAAAAAGGGCATGACAATACCTCACGCAATGTAGAAAAAATAACATTTGCTAATGGCTACGATGGTTGGCTGCTTGCCAATCTATACCCTGCAAGAACACCCAAACCTAAAGATTTACCCGCCACGAAAGATGCCGCCTTGTTTAATGAAAATTTACAACAAGTAGAAAAACTCCTCCAACAAGAAGGCTACGTACAAGGTGTTTGCTTAGCTTGGGGCAATAATATAAAAGAAGCAAATCGAGATTATCTATCAGAAGCCTGTGCCAAATTCGCAACTCTTTTTATACAATATGGCATTAAGGTGTATTGTATATCTACCACAAATAAAAATCATCCCTTGCATCCTTCTCAGCAATCGTTGAATGCTAAAGATATAAAAGCAACAGATGTTCAATTACAGCCCTTTGACTTTTCATCTTACTTGACAGTACTAAATTGATAATTACAGGATACTATTCTTAAATTTGAGAACCCACGAATGAGCAACTTCCTCTTTTTAAAAGCTGAGTTCCCCGCACTCTACCACGAGGCCAAAGATGCTGAGGCCTTGTGCAACACCTCGCCCAAAGGCAGCGCTATCATTGCGCGCTCGGCTTTAGAGAAAGGTATTATCTGGCTCTACGAAAACGACGAAGATTTACAATTCCCTTACGATACAAAATTGAGTAGTTTAATTCATGAGCAAAGTTTTCGTGATATTATACGCCCCAGTTTGTTTGGCGAGATAAACCTCATTCGCAAAATAGGAAACAATGCCGCCCATGGCAAAGCCGTTTCGCCTTACGAGGCCTTGGCGAGTATCAAGTACTTGTTTCGGTTTATGAGTTTTATAGGTCTATACTATGGCTCTACCAAAATAGCCGTTCCGCAGTTTAGCGAAAGCCAAATACCAACAGGGCAAGAGCAAAAACAATCGATTAAAGATTTACAAAATTTAGAGTCAACCCTCGACAAAAAAAACGAAGCCCTCAAAAAAGAACGCGAAGAGCTAAACAAAATAATAGCACAAAACGCGACCCTACAAGCACAGCTAGAACTCCAACAAAAGGAAGCCACCCAACGCCGCGAAGAAAGAGCAAAAGAACAAGCACCAGAAAAAACAATACCCATCCTAATCTCCGAGGCAGAGACTCGCAGAATGTATATTGATGAGTTGCTAAAAGAAGCTGGCTGGGATAATCTGCAAGATGGCCGCGACCTAGAGTATGAAGTAAACGGCATGCCGGTCAGCACCAACCCAAGTGGTATTGGCTATGTAGATTATGTACTCTGGGGTAAAGATGGCAAACCGCTAGCCGCAGTAGAAGCAAAAAAAACAATGGCCGATGCGCACAAAGGCAAACAACAAGCTCTGCTATATGCCAACTGCTTGGAACAAATGCACGGGCAGCGTCCTATCATATTTTATACAAACGGTTTCGAAACTTTCGTATGGGATGACACCTTTGCTGTTGAACGCGAGATACAAGGTTTTTACACCCAAGACGAATTACAACTCCAAATTGATCGCCGTACTTCGCGTACAGACCTGCGCCATTTTAAAGTCAATACAGCTATCGTCGGCAGACCTTATCAACTAGAAGCGATTCAGCGTGTAGCCGAGAATTTTGTGACCAATGGCAAAGACGGTTCGCTCCGTAGCAAGCAGCGCGAAAGTTTGTTGGTAATGGCCACAGGTAGTGGTAAGACCAGAACTGCCGCCGCATTGGTAGATATGTTGACCAAATGTAATTGGGTAAAGCGCGTTCTATTTTTAGCAGATAGAAATGCTTTGGTCACACAAGCAAAAAATGCTTTTAAGGAACACCTACCCGAACTATCGGCCATAGACCTCACCAAAGAAAAAGAAGATAATGGCACACGCCTTGTTTTTAGTACTTACCCCACTATCATGAACAAGATAGACAAAGTGCGCACCAACGACGAGCGTTTTTACGGCGTTGGGCATTTTGACTTAATTATTATAGACGAAGCGCATCGCTCCGTTTATCAAAAATATGGCGCCATATTCGATTACTTCGATGCCATGCTCATTGGCTTAACGGCTACACCCAAAACGGATATAGACCACAACACCTATGGCTTGTTTGGCATAGAGGACGATAATCCAACATTTGCCTACGAATTAGATGCAGCCGTGCGTGATCAGTTTTTAGTGCCGCCGACCTCTATGAGTGTGCCGCTAAAGTTTCAGCGTGAAGGCATAAAATATCACGAACTTAGCGAGGCTGAGCAACGCGAGTTTGAAGAAAAATTTGGCGACCCTACCGCCGAAGAAACAGATGACACCATAGGCAGCGAAGCCCTCAACAAATGGTTGTTTAATACGGATACAGTTGATAAAGTACTCGACCTGCTAATGACCGATGGCATAAAAGTAGAAGGCGGCGACAAGCTAGGTAAGACGATCATCTTTGCCAAAAATCACAATCATGCCGTTTTTATTGAAGAACGTTTTAATAAAAACTATCCTGAGTATAGCGGTCATTTCCTGCGCGTAATAGATAATTACGAAACCAAGGCACAAGACTTATTAGAAAAATTTGTTGATCATTATGTTGAGAATGACCCTCAAATTGCAGTCTCTGTAGATATGATGGATACCGGTGTTGATGCTCCACGCGTTGTCAACTTGGTATTTTTCAAAATGGTAAAAAGTGTTTCTAAGTTTTGGCAAATGATTGGCCGAGGCACACGTTTATGTCCAGACTTATTTGGTCCGGGCGATGATAAAAAAGAGTTTCTCATTTTTGACTATTGTCAAAACTTCGAGTTCTTTGATGAAAACCCACAAGGCTACCAAGTCCGTGCGCAGAAACCATTGCTGCAACAAATATTTGAAGGCAAGCTCACCATTACTGAATTAATCAGTGAACTAAGCAATAAAACAGAAGCCGAAAAAGAAATACGTGAGCGCTATCTAAATGACTTGCATAGCATCATTGACAGCCTCGATAGAAATCGATTTGTTGTCCGCAAATCACTGCGCTATGTAGATGCTTATAAGAACAAAGCCAAGTGGCAAAATATTTCGAAAAGTGACAGTATAGATATTCGTAACCATTTGTCTAATCTGCAAGCTCCTATTAAAGGCGATGATGAATTAGCCCGCCGATTTGACGTATTGATACTACGCTTTCAGATAGCCTTATTAATGGGTGATGAAACAAATAAATTCAGAGAGAAAATTTTTAGAACAGCCATTGCCTTACAGAAGAAAGATAATATACCACAGATTGCAGACCAGCTACCATTAATAAAAGATGTGCAAACTGATAATTATTGGCAAGGTATCAATGCTAAAAAACTAGAGGAATTAAGAGTTGCCTTGCGCGAATTGATTAAATATTTAGAAACCGCTCAGCAACCTATTATTTATACCGCTTTTGAAGATGATTTGGATAAAGACAATATAGTTAAGCGCGATCCAATTGGAGGTTATACAAGCTTGCAATCCTACCGGGACCGCGTAGAAAGTTATATCCGCAAAAACAAACATCATATTACCATTAGTAAGCTGTGCAATAATATCCCTATCACTAAATTTGAGCTGGACGAATTAGAGCGCATATTATTTACCGAAGATGCCGCAGGTAATAAGCAGCAGTTCATAAAGGAATACGGCGACAAACCCTTGGGTACTTTCATTCGTAGCATTTTAGGGTTAGAGATTCAAGCCGCACAAGATGCATTTGCCGAATTTCTGCAAGCAGGAAATCTTCAAGCGGACCAAATGACATTTATCAATACAATCATAAACTACCTAAACAAAAACGGCACTATTGACAAAGCCATGCTTTTTGAATCGCCCTTTACCGATGTAAATGACCAAGGATTGACAGGCGTATTTAAAGACGACCATCAGTTAATGCGCATGGTAAAAATCATTGATACGATAAATGGCAATGCGATAAGTGCGTAAATAATAAAACCTATGGATTCTAAAATTTTACTCGGAAAAATATTGCAACGATTTGCAGATCAAAAGATTGCACAAGTTGAGGGTTATAACAGCTTTGGTTATATTCGAGAAACGGATAATACAGTTTTTGTTACCAGAGAAAACGGAGCGGATACGCCGATCCCATTTGACAGAATAGTGATTGGAATAGAAGCTTATAAATCGCGCCCAGAGCTGTACAACCAAGGCCCAACTGGATTAAGAGAATTTGACATTACGCATATTACAAGTCCAATTTGGTCATTGCTACATCTGCTACTTCCCGAAGAGTATAAAGAAAACTAAATGAGCAAACACGAAACCTGGAGAACTAGACAATATTGGGAGAGCGTTGGAGGTACGTTGATAGAGGAGTATCAGGTTGTAAAAAAGGGTAATGACAACAGCCGTCGTTTATTAGATGGTCTAATAATTATTGACGGGCCAACAGAAATCTCACAGGACAAGAATATTGATATTCGAGGAAAGGATGTGATTTGCGTTCAAACTAAAGCGAATCGATTGGGAATGTATTTATTAGGTCAAACATTTTTTAGTAGAGAACTCTTGAAAGATTACAACCCTAAATCTATTAAAACTGTGGCCATTGTTTCTAAAACGGATAGCATCCTTGCACCAATCGCAAAAAAGTACGATATTGAGGTTGTCGTGATTAATTAACAATCAAATAATGTCAGAACTAAAACATCATAACTAATATATTAAGGAGAACGGCGAGTTTCAAATCAACTGTTCACTTTCGATATTCAATGATGAAGAAATTGCTTTATTGAAGAAATATGGGTACTGGTTCAATGCCTTGGTAACTGAGAAACTATCACCTATAAGCGATGATCAGAAACAATTCATCGCCGTATTTAAGAATAACCAAAAACCAACTACAACGGCAGAAACAGCTTGGTATAAGTATTTAAGCCGATTGAAACTAGAAACAGAACAGCCCGAAAAGTTTAACCTGCACTTTGAGTACGAAGATGATGAGTTCTTTTCGCGCGAAGATTATTATAAAAGTCACCCCGAAAAAAGGAATCGGAAATAGTTTTTGAATAACGTATTTATGAGAATCATCACTTGGAATCTAGAAAGACTAAAGAAGCTAACACCTGAAAATGCGAAAGAACTATTACTCGCTTATGATGCAGATATTTATGTTCTTACAGAAACAAATGATAAAATGAATTTAGACGAAGGCTATTATTCAGTTTCTTCAAAAGCTGTTTATCCTGGTCATGATGGGATAACGGATTACGAAATAGGCGAATGCCGAACACAAATTTTTACAAAGTATCCTATCAGCAAATAAAAAGAAACTTTTGATGAATACAATGCCATACATATGGTTGTAGAAACACCACATGGTAAACTAGCAATTTATGGCAGCATAATAGGAATTGATGGCGGCACAACAAAAAACTTCAAACGGGATTTGAAAGGTGTGCTAAATGATTGGTCAGCATTAAACGAAGAAGAAAATATTTGTCTTGCTGGCGATTTCAATACCATACTACAAAGAAGACCTTGGCCTAGTAAATATGCGGTAGATAGATTAACTGATGTGTTTAAAAAATTGAATACGACTAATTTGACCTTGGGAATTCCACTTTCCGTAGATCATGTTGTTTTAAGCAATACCCTTGTGTTAAAGGAGAATATTCATGTAGAAACTTGGAATACGGATAAGAAGCTGAGTGATCATATTGGCATAGCTATTGAAGTTTGATTACAGTTAAACAAACTTGTCTATACGTAAACTCATGACGTAGTTGCAGATTACCTTAAAGCTATGAGCAAGACACTAAAAGAAGAGTTTAAAAACAGTGCGAAAAATTATCATACACTCTGCAAGCAATTGGAAAAAAAGTACCCAAACTCACAACACGTATATACAGAAGAATATACTGAGGCAATAGATATGGAACACCAAATGAGTGCTAAGTTTGGCTTGCCTCCTCAACTCACAGATGTTGGGCTAAAGTTTCAGGAATTTGCAGAATTTGAAGAATGTACTGAGGTGAATATTTTGAAGTTGTACGACTATTTAAAAGCTGAAGCGCAAACTTACCTAAACGCTCCGGCACTTACAAATGCCCAGTTTCTTAAACATGCCAAAGCGAATGATTTGTTGAGTGGTGAAGCTTTACCCAAAATGGGGTTTAGTTGTACTAGTTATTCCATTTTCCTGTACGCTCACTTGTATAAACCTATTGGCGCAGACGAGAAAAAATTGGTTCATGAATTGGAACTTGCCGAATCGTTGGATAATGAGCAGACAGCTAAACTAGCCAATGAGATTGATGCAAATAGTTTGAGTAATGAAATGTTGCAACAAATGAAGATAGGAGGATTTCAACTCACTGATCAGTTAGAAAAGTATCTGCTCGATCAAATAGTCAGTGAAAAAGAATTTGCAAATCGCTTTAAAATTCCTGATACCAATTTGGGATCCTGTCAGTTCCCATTTTTTATAAGTCGTATCGTTTTAAAAACATACGATATTTGGGCTGAAGAAGATGGGACGGTTTATGTTGAGTCCATTTTTAGTCATTGTCTTGCCGTGTAGTCTGTCGTTTTAGAATTGGTGGTATCCCCTTGCCATGACAAGTGCGGTATTGCGGATTAGGGTGTTAGGGTGTTCTAAGTCAAAGCTAAGGGTTTATGTTATATTTTCGGAACATCAAATCTTAGCTTTGGCGGTTTATATAACAGATTCTTTCGGTTTATAGGGACCCCGTATTACTTCATAGCTGTTGTTTATGGTTTTTTCTTACTTTTAATCACAATTGCATTTGTAATTATAAATATACTTATGAAATTTTTCGCCTACTGTCATTGGCAAGTCGCTAAGAAGTGACGAAAAATTATCCCAATATTTTTTTGGGATTCCACAAAAAATGTATTTGTCGGTTTGCTGAAGTAAACTATTTTTTCTTTTTACCTCCGCAATAACAAAAATTATTTCTTCATATTCATATCCGTCAACTTTATAAAGCCAGTCAGAATTTAATAGTTGTAATGTAGAATATCCACCTATCTTTTTGCCTTCCTTAACTACGCCGTCGGCAAGGTCATCGCAGGAAATTGAACTTTGAGAGAATCCACTTAGTCCGAAAGTTATAGTTAGGGCAATTGTAATTAGTATGTGTTTCATAATTGTATTATTAAACTTGTTTTTGTTATCTATTCAAAAAGTCGCCTATATCATCTCCATATTGACTTTTTTCGGAATTGGGAAAGGCACCTTCTTTGTCCAACGTTTTTATAACTTTTTTAATTGTTCTGTAAGTGGTTCCGCTAGTGCTTCCTGCAACGCCCCAATTATTTGTTCCTTCGGCAATTAGTACCGCGACTGGTCTTTTTAGATTGTTACTTCTATTAAAAATCTCGAAGTTCAATTTGACATTATCAACCGTTTTATAACTTTTCCCAATTGTAAAAATTGTATTAGTTAATGAATTATAGAATGAATTGGAGAGGTAATTATTTGAAGAGTTTGCGCCTTCAAATTTGATAACGAAAATTGAACCAATATTCATTGAATCCAGAAATGAATTAATTTCATTTTCTTCATAGCTAACGCCTGGTAGGAAGTAATCAAAATATGAAACAGTCTCCACTCCGTAGTCTTCGATATTTTCTAAAATAGAAGATTGGTCTGTCGGGTCAATTGATTTGAATATTACTAGCACTTTATTGCTAAGAGAGTTTTCAACTTTGCCATAGGCGTAAGTTCCATTTCCTAAGAAATCTTGACTGAATGCAGTCAAGTTGATAGTTGTTGTAATTAATGATAATAATATTATTTTTTTCATAGTTCGTTTCATAGTGGTGTTTTTTGTTGTTATTCGATAGTATTGTTTTAATGTCAGTATAAAAATAGTAAATACCGCTTTCTTATCACAGAAAGAATGCGGGCAAGAAACTGCCGACTCCTTCAGATTGTCCTAGACGGACGGTTTGCAGCTACAAGAAGTTGGCGAATTTTACCACAAATGTTTCTGCGGTACACTGAACCGCCAATTTCTTGTAGGTGCTGTTAGCGTTTCGTTGGTTCTTTTTCACCGGTCTTACTTTCAATACAAATTTTGCGATTTCTCCACTTAGATATACATGGTTAAACCAATAACCTGAAAGTCTTTTGAAGATCATTTTCTTTCGCAGTTTATAGCTTTTGTAATGTTGCATTATTCCGAGATAGGAGTTCATACTGCTTAAAAATGCTGCTTTTTCTTCTTTGGTGGGTTTGTGGTTGCGAACAACTTTGTTTTGTTTTTCAATTGCGTTAAAGAAATTTCCTTTTGTGCGATTGGCAATGTATATTCTGTTAGGTTTGATAACTGTTCCTAAAAACTTAACGCCTTTGCTGTAATGTTGCAGATAGATTTTTTTGGGATGCAATTTGAGTTGCAAAGTGGAAAGTAAAAAGTCAGAAAGTTGGGGGATGAGTGATTTTAGATAATCTTTGTCGGGGTGCACAATTATAAAATCATCTACATAACGCCCATAGTATTTTAATCCCAATTGTTTGGTTACAAATGCGTCAAATTGGTGCATATAGAAATTGGCAAAAACCTGCGATGTTAAATTTCCGATAGGCAAACCGCAATCAGGTGGACTGGGGAACAGACTTTTGTTTTTGGGCAAGCCTTCCCAATCTTTTTTATTGCCTTTGATGATGCAGTTTTGGGTGGGGTTATTGAAAATGATTTTTCGGGTAATTTCCAATACCAACTCTTTGTCGGACGAAGTGTAGTATTGATGAATAAATCTTTCAATCATTTCAAAAAGCAGGTATCGATTAATATGCATAAAGAAGCCTTGAATATCTAATTTCATAATGTAACAATC
The DNA here is from genome assembly GCA_964409905.1 of uncultured Chitinophagaceae bacterium. GTDB lineage: Bacteria > Bacteroidota > Bacteroidia > Chitinophagales > Chitinophagaceae > JAGNRR01. The sequence goes on from CAYPET010000009.1 coordinate 97,373, forward strand.
TTTGCTGTAATTTTCTGAACAAGCTTTAATAAAATGATCTGCTCGCTTCACGCCATAATGCGTTCCCTTTCCTACACGACAAGCATAACTATCTTGTATAAATAGATGTTCAAAAAGTGGATTGAGTTTATTGATGAGCCAATGATGCACCACTCTGTCTCTAAAATCTGCTGCAAATATTTCACGCTTTACGGGTTTATTTACAATAAAGGCGATGCTGCGACCAAGTTGATATTTTCCTTGATAAATCTCATCAATAAGCTCGAAGACATTCTTTTCCAAATGCTTTTCAAATCTCAAAGCATTTTGAGTATTGCGCTTATTTTTTCGGCAATCAAAATAAGCAGAAAATAACTCTTCAGTGAGTTGGGAGTAATTTATGTTGGTGAATAAATCTAACTGCATTTTATTTAAAATAAAGCCCCCGACAATTATCGAGGGCTCGTTTCCATTTAATCCCTGAGGCAACGAACAGACAACCCTTTTTCCTTATTGTTGTTGTTTCTGTTTACATTGCCATTGTTGTAATTCAGGTTGCGGTTCCAGGCATTGTTTGTATTGTTCTCCGTAGAACTCCACCAGTTACCGTTGTTGC
>CAYPET010000010.1:0-417 GCA_964409905.1 uncultured Chitinophagaceae bacterium
GGCACGCTATGGGGTTGGGGTAGTAATAGTTATGGTCAGTTGGGCGACGGTACGAATACTAATAAGCTTATACCTATACAAATAGGCTCGGCCAATAACTGGCAAAGTGTTTCTGGAGGATTGTTACACACTATGGCTATTAAGAATGATGGCACACTATGGGGTTGGGGTCAAAATACTTATGGTCAGTTGGGCGACGGTACGACGACTATTAGCAATATACCTATACAAATAGGCTCGGCCAATAACTGGCAAAGTGTTTCTGGAGGATATTCACACACTATTGCTATTAAGAGTGATGGCACGCTATGGTGTTGGGGTCAAAATAATTATGGTCAGTTGGGCGACGGTACGAATATTAATAGCAATATACCTATACAAATAGGCTCGGCCAATAACTGGCAAAGTGTTTCTGGA
>CAYPET010000010.1:517-80009 GCA_964409905.1 uncultured Chitinophagaceae bacterium
GGAACGTATCACACTACAGCTATTAAGAATGATGGCACACTATGGTGTTGGGGTCTTAATGGTTTTGGTCAGTTGGGCGACGGTACGACGACTAATAGCAATATACCTATACAAATAGGCTCGGCCAATAACTGGCAAAGTGTTACTGGAGGAGCGTCTCACACTACAGCTATTAAGAATGATGGCACACTATGGTGTTGGGGTCAAAATACTTATGGTCAGTTGGGCGACGGTACAATGACTAATAGCCTTATACCTATACAAATAGGCTCGGCCAATAACTGGCAAAGTGTTTCTGGAGGAGGGGCTCACACTATGGCTATTAAGAGTGTTGGCACGCTATGGGGTTGGGGTAGTAATAGTTCTGGTCAGGTGGGCGACGGTACGTCTTTTAATAGAAATATACCTATACAAATTGGCCAGTCATTAACTGTAACTACTAGTGTGACCAGCAATTACAATGGTTCACAAGTTAGTTGTAATGGGGCAACCGATGGTGAAGCTACTGCAGTTGTTGCAGGCGGCACAGGCACATTAACCTATAGTTGGTCAACGACACCTGTACAAACATCTGCAGTTGCAACAGGTTTAGGCGCTGGTACATATACCGTTACTGTGACGGATGGAACTAGTGGTACTGCTACAAGCAGTGTAACAATTACTCAACCGTCCCAATTAATTGCTAATATTACGATTGATAGTATTGCCTGTGGTTTAACATCGGGAAGCGCATTAACTGCTGCAGAATCCGGCGGGACATCGCCATATACTTACTCATGGAATAATTCCCTTTTTACTGCATCAATTCAATACCTACCGCAAGGGACTTATACTGTTACTATCACAGATGCCAATAATTGCACAGCGAATAGTAATGTCTCCATTATTACCCAGCCTGTGATAATAGCAACGGCTGTACCAAGCACACAAATCTGTTTTGGCTCACCTTTGACCTTGTCAGGTAGCGGCGCAAGTAGTTACAGCTGGACTGGTCCGAATGCGGCTACTGACAATGTGCCTTTTGTACCGACGACAAGTGGTATTTATACCGTTACCGGTACCGATGCTAATGGTTGTTCAGCTACATCAAGCATTTCTCTCACATTGTTGACACTGCCAACTGTTACAGCCAGTACAATGCCTGCAAATGGGGTTATTTGTGATGGTGACAGTATTACGTTCAGTGGTGGTGGAGCGGTAAGCTATACCTGGACAGGCGGTGTAACTGATGCGCTGCCTAGCAGTGTGGTGACTACGGGTGTTTATACCGTAACGGGTACAGATGTCAATGGTTGTACCAATACGGCTACCCAAACAGTGTTGGTGAATGCATTGCCAAACTTGAGTATTAGCTCAACGCCAAGCAATGCTGTGGTATGTGATGGTGACGGTGTGACGTTATCAGGCAGTGGCGCTGCGACCTTGAGTTGGTCTGGTGGCATTACAAATAATCTTGCGTTTGTACCAACAGCTAGTGGTAGCTATACCTTGATGGGTACTGATGGTAATGGTTGTAGCAATACGGTATCAACTTCAGTAACGGTGAATCCGTTGCCTACTGTAAATGCCATTGCCAATCAAACTGTATGTAACAATGCCAGCACCAGTCTGGTGAGTTTGTCAGGTTCTTTACCCAATACGGTATATAATTGGACAAACAGCGATAGCACAATTGGTTTGTCTGCAACTGGTAGTGGAAATATTCCAAGTTTTACAGCAATTAATACTGGATCCTCTGCCAAAACAGCAACGATAACTGTTACGCCCATTCTAGAGCTTAGCCCTTTGACTTCAGATACGTTTAATTTTTCTGGTAGCATGCAATCTTTCACTGTCCCTGCGGGTGTAGATTCTATTACTATCGAAGCTTTTGGTGCGCAGGGTGGAGCAAATTGGGTCAATAATACAAACTATGGAGGGTATACCAGAGGGAAATTTGCTGTTACCCCTGGAAGCACATTGCAGGTTTATGTTGGTGAGCAACCAAATGGATTAACTGGTGGTTACAATGGTGGAGGAAATGGAGAATCCGCAGGAAAAGGTGGTGGTGGAGCCTCAGATGTTAGAACCATAGGAGGTACTTTGAATGACAGAATAATTGTTGCCGGAGGTGGTGGCGGTGCTGGTTATTGGTCTTCTCAGCATGTTGTAGGCGGAGTAGGTGGAGGCCTAAACGGTGGTGATGGATATAGAGGTGTACCAATCACAGAAGGAGGTCAAGGTGGTACTCAATTTGGAAGCGGAACAGGGACTTGTGGTTCAATTAATAACCCGATTACCTCCGGTGGTTTTGGATATGGTGGAGCACCAAGTGTATGTGGTTGTGAAGGTTATGGCGGCGGTGGCGGCTGGTACGGTGGTGCCGGTAGTGGAAATTGCCGCGGCGGCGGTGGTGGAAGTGGCTACCTATTACCAACGGCTACAGATACAGCAACTGCTAGTGGCGTAAAAGTCGGTAATGGTTTAGTTGTCTTTACATATACATATGGATCATCAGTTGTTTCAAATTGCACCGGCCCATCACAAACCTTCACCTATACGGTAAACCCTGACCCAGTAATAACGGCTACCAATGACACCATTTGTGTAGGCGAGTCGGGCACTGTTGCGGCAAGTGGTGGTACGAGCTACGCTTGGGATAATGCCCCAACAAATAGTACTACAGCCTCTATCACAGAAAGCCCTTCTACAACTGCAAGCTATACTGTAATCGGTACGGATAATAATGGTTGTGCGAGCACGGCTGTTGCTACTATTCAGGTGGATACTTTACCAACGATAAATACGGTAGGAGCAACAATTTGTGATGGTAAACCATTCACAATCAGTGCCACCAATGGATTGAATAATTACGCATGGTCTGGCCCGTTGCCCACGAACCAAAATAGCAGCAGTACTAATACTTTAAGCCTCAGTAATGCGAGCACTTCTGATGCTGGCACCTATATAGTATCGGCTTCAGACGCCAATGGTTGTAGTAACAGCGCAGTGGCAAATGTCTCAGTGAATACATTTGGCGGCGGCGGTGCACCCATACCTGAAATTTTGTATTATAAATTTGATGAAACAGGAACTACAGTAACCAATAATGCTAGTGCTCCACCGGTAGGAACAAATCCAGCTGTGTTGATTGGAACTGTTACACAAGGAAGCACTGGAATGTCTGGAACGGCTCTGGTTGGTGCGTCGTCTACTGGCTCCGATTGGGTAAATACGGGTTGGAATACTAATCTCGGTACATCATCATGGACGATATCTTTTTGGTCAGAAAATATATCAAATTCATTTTACATTTTTGGGGATGGTTCGGCAGCATCCTTCCGATGTTTTACTAATGGCGTTGCCGGACCTAATAATTGGCTGTTACGTGGACCTGTGTCTGATGTTTTATTGCCTGGTGGGGCAACAATCGCGCCACACATTAATACATTTGTTTATGATAATGTCGCTGGAAATATAAAGGCCTATCGCGATGGTATTTTGGTTAACACAGTTAGTCAACCACCTTTGAATATTATAGGCACTGCGGGGCAATTCCAAATTGGCACTTATAATAGTAATTCTGGCAGTAAACTTCAAAATGGTGAAAAGCTGGATGAATTTAGAATTTACAACCGAGCGCTTTCTCCTGCAGAGGTGATGCTATTGAATAATCCATCTATAGGAACGGGCAATATAAATACCCTCGCTTCGATGGGTACAATTTGTGCTGGTGATAGCAGTATTGTAAGTGTTAGTTCAAGCGTTACACCAATATCTTACCTATGGTCTGGTGGCGTGTCGAATGTGAATGCAGATTCAAATATAGTCAGCCCAGTTACGTCTACTACCTATGTTGTAACTGCCACTGATGTTAACACATGTACAGCAGTAGACTCTATTACCGTAAATGTCAACGCCTTACCCCAAACACCAACCGCCACTACGGTTGATCCGATTTGTGCAATTGGTTTAGGGGCGATTGATGTAACCTCACCCGTAGGTACCAATTATCAGTATCGCTTAGATAATCAGGCTTATCAAACAGGCACCAGTTTCGCTACTACCTCTGGCACCTACGCCTTGCGCGCACAGGATACCAATACAGGTTGTGTTAGTTTGCCTGCAAATGTGACTTTGAATATTAGCAGTGTAACTTGTGATCCTAACATAGCTGTTGGTGCTTCGGCCTTACCACTGGCTATACAAGAGGGTGGCACAGCGAATGTAGAATACTACGTAAGCAATGTAGGTAACTATCCAACGACTGATACCATCACGATTTTAATCACGAAGCCAATCAATGGTAGTTTGACACTGAGCTTACCTGTTGGATGGACTGTAAAAGCCAATACAGCCGCAGTGGTCTTATTGGAAACAATGAATGTGATACAGCCTGGCTTAATCAATCGGGTGACGATACCGGGTGTGTACATGCACAACAACACCAATGAGGATGCTTTACGTATTGTAAATATCTTAGCTGCACCAAACTCGGGCGGTGAAACGAAAAATGACAATAACGAAGGACAGACCTATATACAGATTAACTAAATCAGTTTTTAGATAAACGTAAAGCCACTCAATACTTGAGTGGCTTTGTTTATTTTTTAACGTTATTTGTCCTACAATGGGGTGCATTTTCTGTCATCTTGACACTATTTTTTAATTGGTATTTTTTTTGATTCCTTTATTAATAAACAAATAGAGCAATGAGTACAGGAAATATTAATGTATCAGTAGAGAATATTTTTCCACTTATCAAGAAATTTTTATACTCCGATCACGAAATTTTCTTGAGAGAATTGATTTCAAATGCCACAGACGCAACAACTAAGTTGAAACATCTTGTAGCAATAGGGGAGGCTAAAGTGGAATATGGCAATCCTAAGATTGAGGTTAAAATTGATAATGATAACAACAGGCTGCACATTATTGATGAGGGTATTGGGATGAGTGCTGAAGAGGTTGAGAAATATATTAATCAAATAGCTTTTAGCGGAGCTGAAGAATTTTTGGAAAAATATAAGGATGGCAAAAATGATACCGGTGTCATTGGTCATTTTGGCTTGGGTTTTTATTCAGCCTTCATGGTGGCTGATAAAGTGGAAATTTTAACCAAATCATATAAAGATGAGCCCGCGGCACATTGGATTTGTGATGGTTCTCCGCAATATGAATTGCAAGCACATGACAAGAAGGAACGAGGCACGGAGATAATCCTGCATATAGCCGAAGATTCAAAAGAGTTTTTGCAAGATCATAAGATTAATACCTTATTGACCAAGTATAATCGATTTAACCAAATACCTATAAAGTTTGGTACTAAGGAAATTGATGATCCCGACTTCTTGCCTGAGACCACCGAGGACGCAGATAGCAAGTCTGTTTCTGAACCGCACAAACAAATTACTGTAGATAATATTATAAACAATACCAGTCCAGCTTGGACCAGGAAACCTGTTGATTTAAAACCTGAAGATTATTCAAACTTCTATCGTGAGCTATATCCGATGCAGTTTGAAGAACCTTTGTTTCATATACATTTGAATGTTGACTATCCTTTTAATCTTACCGGCATTTTATTTTTTCCTAAACTGACCAATAACATTGAAATACAAAAGGATAAAATACAACTTTATCAAAATCAAGTTTTTGTTACAGATAATGTAGAAGGCATTGTGCCGGACTTTTTACAAATGCTTAAAGGCGTCATCGATTCGCCCGATATTCCATTGAACGTATCCAGATCTTACCTGCAGGCGGATGGCGCTGTTAAGAAAATAGCGGGTTATATAACGAAGAAGGTTGCCGATAAACTTAGTTCTTTATTTAAAAAAGAACGAGAAGATTTTCAGAAAAAATGGAATGAGATTAAAGTCATTATTGAATATGGGATGTTGTCGGAAGATAAATTCTACGAAAAAGCAAAAGATTTCGCACTTTACCCAACCGTAAATGATGCGTATTTTACGTTCGAAGAATTTTTAGCTAAAACAAAAGATTTTCAAATTGACAAAGATGGTCATCACGTTATACTCTATACAGCTAATAAAAATGCACAACATGCTTTTATAGAAAAAGCACATGAGAAAGGTTATGAAGTTGTTCTGCTGGATTCGCCAATTGCTGCCCACTTAATTCAAAAGCTCGAGAAGGAGTATAATGAAGCTAAGGTGAAATTTACCCGCGTGGATGCCGGACATATTGATAATCTGATTAAAAAGGACGAGGATATTGAATCTGCATTGACGGAGGAAGAAAAAGACAAATTAAAACCAATGCTCGAAACTGCGCTGAATGATAAAAACTACACCGTTTTGCTGGAGTCTCGTGCTACAGAAAGTGAACCCTTTATTATTACAGTGCCGGAGTTCATGCGCCGTATGAAAGAGATGAGTGCAACAGGCGGTGGTATGATGGGCATGGGCAAAATGCCAGATATGTATCAGTTAGTTGTAAATATTAATCACCCATTGATCGGAGAAATAATACATGCAAAAGCTCCGAAACAAAAACGTTTGCTCTCTCAGGCTATAGACCTGGCTAAGCTTTCGCAAAATTTACTACATGGCGAAGCTTTAACCCGTTTTGTGAAACGCAGTTTTGAGTTGATAAAATAAACAAAGTATTATATGAAGCATAATAAAGGGGCAATCGCCCCTTTATTATTTATGGAATAATAATTTTTCTAGATAATGTTGCTCGATGCCAAAATATGCTTTGCGTGAGTTGATAACATTTAGTAAATCTTTTTTTTCTTGTGCCGTTCGCTTAGTTAATTCGCCAACGATAAGGACATTTTTAGGTGTATGAATGCTGGCAATAAAGTCGAATACCCGAGTATGATATCCACTAAATTCCATGAGCAATGCACGAAAACTATCGGTTAGCATTTCTGCTTGTCTTTCTAAAAAAATGCCATGTTTCAATATGATGTCCAAATCGTTTTGTTTCTTGGTGCGCAGTAGTTCTTTTCTTATTTGTTTATGACAACAAGGCGCTACGATAATCAAATCGGCTTGATGTTGGATCCCTTTATAAATTGCGTCATCCGTGGCAGTGTCGCAGGCGTGCAATGCTATCAAAAGGTCTACCTTTTGTTTGGGTTGAAATGCGTCGATAGTGCCTGTTTCAAAAGAGAGTCCGTCAAAATCTGCGGTATGGGCAATGTCGTTACAAAGTTGAACTAGGTCTTCGCGTTGTTCTATTCCTGTAATGGTTACGGATTTCCCAATGGTATTTTTTATAAAATCATATAGTGCAAAAGTGAGGTAGCCTTTGCCGGAACCCATGTCAACAATATGAATACTTTCCTTTTTTACTTTTTTAATTAAGGCACTGATTATCTCGATATAATGTGTGATTTGTTTGTACTTATCGCGACTATTATATTTTACCTCACCTTGACTATTGGTGATGCCTAAGGCCTTTAAATATGCTTGTTGATTGGCCGTATAAACGTGTTGTTTTTCTTTATCATGACTTAGGTCTACAGAAATTGCCTTTACAACTGCTTTCTTGAGCATTTTGATTTTGCCATTGCGTAATTGTTGAGCTTCAATTATTTCCTTTGTTGTGGTTAGACTGGCAAAACGAAATGCTTTATTAAACAACTCTTGCACAAGATGCCTGAATGCATCAGCGCTAATGTTTTTGGTAATGTCTTTGGTCTTGTAGCGATAGATACAAGAGTATTTCAAATTGCCTTTTATTCTTACTGGTTTTATTATAAGTTGTTTGAGCGCAGTGTCATCGCCGGTGTAATCTGCTAATTTCAACTGGATAAAACTATTATCCTGCAGACTGTGGGCGAGTATAGTTAATAATGAAGGTTGAGGCATTGGATTTAGTTATTGTCCAGTTTAACCTCCTCAGGAATAAATGGGGTAACGTCTCCGCCGTTTCTATAAACATCTCTGACCAAGGTTGAAGAAAAGGATGCAAATCGTGATGAACTTGTCAGAAAAATTGTTTCGATATCATCATCCAACATGGCATTCATATCAGCAATTGCTCTTTCATATTCAAAATCAGCCACATAACGAATCCCTCGAAGAATAAATGTTGCCTGATGCTTCATACAAAAATCAACAGTCAGACCACTGAAGCTTTCAGCAACAATTTGGTCGTCGTGTTCAAATACCTTGTTGATCCATGCCAGCCTTTTTTCAAGGGGGAACATGGGAGCCTTGGATGAATTTGTGCCGATGGCAACGATGATTTTATCAAAAAGCGGTCGTGCTCGTTCAATGATATCTTTATGCCCTAAAGTAATTGGGTCGAATGTGCCGGGAAAAACGCAAATTTTCACTTTTTAAAAGTACAAAAGTTTTAGGCGTTGTTTTCAAAAAAACTAAAAATGGTTGTGCCGTAGTTTTTGGCTTTGAACAGGTTTGGGTGCTTTTCGTAATTATTGCGAGGGGTATGCTCCAAAATAAAAATACCATTTTCACGAAGTAGTTGTTTTTCGAAAATGACATCTGGTATTTTGTCAATGGTTTTTAGGGCGTAGGGGGGGCCTGCAAAAATAAAATCATATGTTTCGCCACAGCCACTTAAAAATTGAAATACATCTATCATAAGCACATTGACGCAGGTGATGTTTAGTTCTGTGAGGTTTTGTTTAATGAAGGATGCCATTTTTCTATCCTTTTCAATAATGGTCAAATCAGTAGCGCCTCGCGAGAATAATTCGTATGATATACAACCTGTCCCTCCAAACAAATCAAGTGTTTTACATTCCTCAAAGTTCATTAAATGCTGCAATGTATTAAAAAGACCCTCTTTTGCGATATCGGTAGTTGGTCTGGTATGCGGCATATTGGCCGGAGGTTTAATTTTTCTGCCGCCTAAACTTCCACTAATTATGCGCATAGGACCATAGCAAATAAATTAAAGAAACTGTGAGTTGGTTGGCTCAAAATACCTTCGGTGTATTGTAAGCTTTGTAGGCGATTTAAATAAGTTGCGTTGACAATATTTCTGCTCAAAAGAGTTTTAAATCGCTCTAATTGATGATGTTTGCCGTGAATAAAAGTTTTCACTTGGTAATCTTTTACATTACACTCGTTCAATACATTGAAAGTATGGAACACTGCATCATCAAGTTTGTCTACGGTAAATGTGTTGTGCAGTTTGAGCTGACCTTTTTCGTAAAAGCTAATCAGGATATTATCATTATTTAACCTTACAAAGCAGCGGTCTTCTTTGTTTGGGGGAAGAAAATGTTGATAGGCAATAAGCAGACAACTGGGAGCATGAAAAAAATGCGAATCTTTCAATAGGCTTAAAAACATATTGTTAGTTCCTTTTCGCAAACTGTAAACTACCTGCAAATTATTTGGAAGAATATTTTGTGCGTAGCACATTTCGTCATCCGTTAGTTCAAAAATGGCCTGTAAATAAATAAGTGTATCCTTAGGGCTAAAAAAATCATTTGGTACTAAGGTGAATTTGTTGCTTTCTAAGCCGATATATACTTTTTCGGCTTTTTGGATTTCAACAGTATCTAAAATATCTTGAACATCTTTTCTGTTCAGGTTGCCTGATGTTTTCTCGTAAGTAGCCAATAATAAAACGTTGTCATGTGCTACACTGCTAACGGCAATTTCTATAAATGTTTTACCTAACCAAATAAAGGTGTGAAATGCTTGCTTGTCAAGCAGCTGGAATTCAGTATCTTGTATGGAAAGTATCTTCTTCAATTAGATCTAATTCTGCTACAATAATAATTTATTTAGTTCAATAAATGGATTTAGTATTGCATTCCTTTGCATTAGCATGGCCATTTCACTCAAAACATCAAATTCTTATCAAAGAATAATTGCCATTGCTATGCCGATGGCCTTGGCCATAATGATACCACAGCTAAGTATATTAACGAACACCATTTTTTTGGGGAACTATGAATCTGCTGACGGTTTAGTACATGGTAAAGACGTATTATCTGTTGCTGGTGTTGCAGGCTTGTATTACTACGTTTTTGCTATAATAACATTTGGATTAGGCAGTGGCATCCTCATGTTAATGAGCAGAAAGGCAGGGGAGGACCAATCGGAGGGAGTAGGTTATGTATTTAGTGTAGGTTTTTGGCTGGCCTTGTTTTTATCCATTGTCTTATTGTTGTTATCGATTTTTCTAGCCACTTTTTTCTTTCAATACGTGTTGCATAATAATGGACTTCAGGTTTTGGCAAAAGACTATGCCTTGATTAGGATGTGGGGCTTACCCTTTGTTTGTTTAGCTCATTTAGGCAATATGCTTTTTATTGCCACAAATCGTACTCGACTAATGCTCTTTGGTACATTGGGCGAAACGATTATTACTATCTTATTGGATTATTGTTTCATTTTTGGGCATTGGGGATTTCCCGAATTAGGAATTATGGGAGCAGCCATTGCATCTGTAGTAGCTGAAATTGTTTTTTTTATTATTGTATTTGCCATTATTCATAAAAATCATTATTTCAAACAGTTTCATATCAGACTGTTCAATCGTGTCAAATTCAAAGACCTTCGAGACTACTTCTTTTTATCAAGTCCGCTCATGATACAGTTTTTTATTAGCATAGGGGCTTGGGAGGTTTTCTTTATTTTTGTTGAGCACTTAGGTGAGCACGAGTTGGGGGCTTCTCAAATTGTCCGTTCTATTTATGGCATCATGGGTATTGCGGTATGGGCATTGGCTAATACCGCCAATTCTATGGTAAGTAATTTATATGGCCAAAAGGAATATGATGCCATTTTGCCATTGCTGAATAAAATTGTACGCATTACCCTGAGTTATGCATTAGTTGTAGTGACAATATTGTATATAGTGAAATTGCCACTGATTGCCATGTACACGGCAGATGAAAAGATTAGAGCATTAAGCAGTCCGACAATGAATGTTGTTTTCTTAGCGTCCTTCATCTTTAGTGCATCCTTAATTTATTTTAATGGAATGCTCGGCCTTGGTAATACGCGCAGAAATTTAGCTTATGAAAGTATCACAATTACTTGCTACCTATTATATTGTTACATCGTGGTAGAAGTGCTAAGTAGTCCGCTTTGGGTCGCCTGGACATCCGAACTCATTTATTGGCTCGTTATGTTATTGCTAAGTGGGTTTTATATGAAGTCGAAAAAATGGGTTCCTGAAAAATTATAAGCCAGCCAATAATTTCCTCATTTCGGCTTTATGTGCAGTATCATCTTCCATTGTGTTAGCTAGTTTTAAGCCATTCTCCAATAATCTTTTTGCTGCATCTTTTTTACCAATTTGAATATAACATTTTGCCAAATCAAGGTAGTTTAGGATGTACCCCTTATTCAATGATTTTGATTTTTCAAAACATTTAATGGCACGTTGTATATCACCATCAGGCAAGCCACCAAATAATACATTGGCCGCTGCTTTTTCAGCAAAGTTTAAGTTGGATACTGCATAATTCCATTTGCCTAGCACATTCCAAGCCTGCTCATTTGATGGTTCATATTTAATGGCTAAATCAGCATGTTTTTTTATATCTCTAGAGGCGGCAACCTTTTCTTTTGATCCGGATATTAAGGCCATTCGCCCCATGGCTACAGCCATTACATAATTATTAAAACTGCTGGCTGAGTTAAGTTTTAATGCGCGCAAAGCATGTACTTTGGCTGCTACAAAGTATTTCTTTTGCGTTTCTTTTGATGATTGTCTATTGCCGATGCGCGAGTACATCAGGCTAGCTCCGGCATATGCAGCATCATTATCCTTATCCAAATCAATGGCCTTTTTAAAATGTTCCAAGGCCTGTTTTTCATTTAGGGCGGCCATGGCATCCATACCTTTTTTTACAAAATCATTCGCTGACTGACTGTAGGCATGAATAGAACAGAATAACAAGATAAAAAGCAGAAGTTGTTTCATGATACTGATTTTTTTAAATTTTTTGATCCAAAAAGGGAGTTATGGTTATCTCACCAAAAAAACATTGCCCTGTTTTTGAATACGCTTGCCATTTTCACATATACCATCTACCATCCACACATAAGTGCCCGAAGGTGCAGGAATGTTTTCTTGATTGCCATCCCATGCAATTTCAGGATTTGTTGTTTCGAAAATCAAATTTCCCCAGCGATTAAATATCCGGAAATACTTCAACTCCTTAATGCGGTTGTTCATAATGCCGAATCTTCTATTGTAAAATACATCGCTAACTGGGTTGAATGCATTGGGCAAGTTTATGTCAGAACACTCATTAAACACATAGACACTGTCGCGAGCGATACAACCTGTAGAGTCATTTTTTACCTCAAGTGTATAGAATTGGGTCACTTTTGGATCACATCGTGGATTAGCTATTGTTGCATTGTCAAGATAAATACTTGGTGACCAGGTATAAGAATATTCCTGACCGTAAGAGATTCTTGGACCTCCCAAGGTTGTATAGGCACCATCTGCTACAAACCGATCTTCACCCGCATCGGCGTCAACTTGACTTACTGTAACGGTTACACTGGTATCTACCACGCAACCGCCACTGGCAAAAATCAATTGTATATCATACTTAAAATTTTCAATCGGGTAAAGTACTACAGTTTGTGTATCACCAGATGGAGGAATCATGTTATAATTTGGTGTCCATTGTATGCTATTTAAGCCAGAACCATTAGCCGTGATCTGAATAGTATCACCTTTGCAAATCAGTGTATCCGGGTGGATTGCTAAAAATGGTGTATTAATTACTGTTATCAATTTACAGTCTACTTGCATTGTAGGCAATCCCTCATCAGTGACAAGGTACACGTTGTAACGCCCTGGGGTGCCATAGGTGATGGGTGGTGGGGTTCTAAAATTTGAAGATTTGATATCTGGCACAAGGCAGCTATTAAACTCAATACGGGAAAGAGAGCTACTACCGTTGTTGGCTGTAAAAGCAAAGATGTTATCTCTACTTCTTTTGAAATGAGTCAAATATATTGGAGCATCAAAGCCGCCAAAATTTCCTAAGTCTACTGCTGTAGGAGTACTTGTAAGAGTGCCAGGGAATGTAAGTCTAACAACATTGTTCGAGTTTTCGTTAGTAACAAAGCCATACCAGTTGTCGCAGTCACGAATGATGCTAATGTCACGTGGCGAGGTGAGTGTATTGGAGAAATTGCCTAAGTTAGTGGCAGTAGGGGCTGGGTTCAATAAAGATGTACCAAAGTCAAGGCGAATTATGGAAGAGGTAATTGCATTCACTACGAATAAATGCCAATTCGCACCATCTTTAGCTGGCCAGAATCCGGTAGGGAAGCCAAGTAAACCAAGTCCGGGACCAGGATTACCCACATTAACAACAGAAGGAATATTGCTTAGGTTGGCACCGAATTCAAATCGTAATAAATTCCCAGTAAAGCCTGAGTTAGTAAAGCCATAGTAATTACCTGCTTCTTCGAAGATGTACATATCCTGTGGGTTAATCATTAGTCCGCCCAAGTTGCCAAGGTCGGTAGCCGTAGGTGCACCTGACAAGCCGGATCCAAAGTCGAAACGTACAAGTTGCGAATTTACGGGACCATTGCCCGCAGCCAAAAATGCGTGCCATCCATCGCCATCTTCGGCAAACCAGAGTCCCTTAGAATTCGTGCTTATCAATCCACCAAAATCTCCTAGGTTAGTGGCAATGGGGGCATTCGCCAAGGATGTTCCAAAATCATATCGAATCACCTCACGTGTGGCCACATCACTGTTAACTACAAAAATGTAGTGCGTGTTAGTATTTGTGTCAACAACCATGGCAATTGAACGTGGTGCATCCAGGCCAGTACCGGCAGCAATGCTACTCCCCTGTGGAGAATTATTTAGGTATGCCGAGCAAAAGCCCCAGTAGTAAGAACTTGCGTTGCTGTTGGTTGTCGTCAACTGAAGCGGAGTATTGACACAAACAGTATCAAAGCCTTGAATCATTTGTGCTGATAACATCTGTGCCGATAGTATAAGTAGGACGAATACTGCTAAAATTTTTCTCATAGTTTGGGGACTCTTATCCTTGTTCAATTTGCTAAGATAGTTCATTGACATAAATAGTAAAAATAGCCTTTTGAATGCTTTTTAATCTAAAAATGCATGCTTTTTTATGAAGAGGATGATTTCAGCACTAACATTTGAATGGCGTTTAAAAAAATACTCGTTTGCTGAAAATATTGGAGCCGGCAGATTGAGTATTTTTGGTAACACTGAGGCCGCTTCGATTGAGTTTGTAATGGACTGCACTAAACCAAGCGATATGAGCGATCGAGCCTCCGCAAACCGTTCATGATTTGGACCAATGATAATGGGTTTGTTGTATACAGCTGCCTCTAAAATGTTATGAATCCCTTTGCCAAAACCGCCTCCAATGTACGTGATGGTTGCAAATCGGTACATTTTTGATAATTGACCTATGGTGTTCAGGAATAATATTTTGACGGTCGGATCAATACGTTTTTCAGAATAATACGCTGATTTATAAGCGCCAAATGCGGCATATTCGAATTTGTCAATTTCATGAGGGGCTAGAATCACCTTGAAATTTGACGGCAAATTGTCTATAATATTCATCACAGTCTCCACATCACTTCCCCAAATGCTACCAGCTATAAATACATTGTGATTTGCGATAAATTCTTCTACAGTTGAGTCTTTATAATCTGTGTTTTTTAGTTCAATCACTCTTTCAAAGCGGGTGTCACCGGTTACCAAAACATTTTTCAGACCAATTCCGTGCAATAATCTTTTGCTTTCCTCATCTTGAACAAAAAAATAGGAGACCTGGCGCAGTGCTTTTCTGAAAAATGTGCCATATGCTTTAAAAAAGAATAATTTTTTCCAAAAAATAGCACTGACCAATAATAAAGGTGTTTGTGATGTTGAGAGTTGATGAAAATAATAATGCCAAATTTCATACTTGACAAAAATGGCAAGCTTGGGCTGAAGTATGGATATCCAGCGTTTTGCGTTTGCTGATGTATCTATAGGGAGATAAATAATGGATAGGTCTTTTCGTCGTTTTTTAGCATACTCATATCCCGAAGGACTAAAGAACGAAACCAGAATTTTATAATTCGGATAATCAATTATCAGCTTATCAATTAAGGGAATCCCTTGTTCGAATTCGCCAACCGAGGCACAATGCACCCAAATGTTTTTTTTGTTTTCAGAGGCGAATTGTGCCAGTTCCTGAAATGTTGATTTTCTGCCATCAAGCCACTTCTTGGCTTTCGGGTTTGCTCGCGATGCAAGCCAAATGGCAATTTTGAAAAGCTGGATAAATATATCATACAAAATACGCATGAGGCTAATAATAGGTTTCCTCAGTTATTTTTCGATATAATGGAATTATCCAGGCAGCAGATAGGCCAATGAGAATATCGGTTCTTTTCATATTGCCAGGTTGGTTTACATCAAAGAGGTAATCACGTCGACCTTGATTAAAACCAACAATTCCATCAATCCCAACAACATAATTAATTAACTTGTTGGGTGAATAATGCGTATATCCTACAAATTGTTTGACGTACATGCCATTGGTAAGCCTGTCATATCCTTTCCGATATTCATTTTTTAAGGCTCCCAAATTATTGTCTCGATCAAATAAATTGATTTTGTATTGCATAAAGCCAACGCCTGTTTGTACACTAAGTCCACTGTTGGGTATTTTGTTCCATACGGGAAGTATCTTCCCAACTTGTATGCCCGTCATGTAACCTCTTTGGAAAATACCCACGTTTAATACCTCACCAAATTCATTAATAATTCCACCATTATCAGTGTAGAGGTTCTCAAGTAAGCCGGTCTCTTTGACTTTGCCTCCAACTATAAAGCTGTGCTCTATACCAAAAACCCAGTTTTTGTCTGTTTTATATTTTAAACCAAACCCCAATCTGAAACTATTGCCAAATCTAGTGGCCATGTCGGCAAAGGGGACATCATAAGCACCTTTCAACTCCACATTCCAAATATTCTTATTGCCCGCATCCTTTTTTTTATCCGTTTGTGCGGATATAAAACAGGGAGTGGCCACAAAAAGTAACAATAGAACTCTCAATCGCATCGGGTAAAGTTACAAAGTGTTATTACCAAAAAACGTAATCTATTATTGAAAATTGTACTTTTGCGACCATTACAAAAATTAAAGAAAGAATGGATAACATTCAAATGGTAGATCTCAAAACGCAGTACCAAAAAATAAAAAATGCAGTGGATACTGCCATACACGAAGTAATTGATTCAACAGCATTCATCAATGGACCGGCGGTAAAACACTTTGCTGATGAACTGCAAGATTACTTAAATGTTCAACATGTTATCCC
Organism: uncultured Chitinophagaceae bacterium; assembly: GCA_964409905.1. Classification (GTDB taxonomy): domain Bacteria; phylum Bacteroidota; class Bacteroidia; order Chitinophagales; family Chitinophagaceae; genus JAGNRR01. The sequence continues at coordinate 16,798 of CAYPET010000010.1, forward strand.
ATGTGCCAACGGTACCGATGCCTTACAAATTGCCCTCATGGCCCTTGGCCTAAAGCCTGGCGATGAAGTCATTACACCTTCCTTTACCTACATCGCTACTGTAGAGGTGGTAGGCCTCTTACAACTTAAACCCGTGTTTTGTGAGGTAGATAAAGAGACTTTTTGTATGGATCCAAAACACTTGGAAACATTAATATCTCCAAACACCAAAGCTATTGTACCCGTACATTTATACGGACAAAGTGCGCCAATGGATGAAATTCTGGCCATTGCCGCAAAACATAATATTCCGGTCATTGAGGATAATGCTCAAGCCATTGGCGGATACTATACCCATGCAGATGGCAAAAGAAGAGCCAACGGAACTATGGGAACCATTGGCACAACATCCTTTTTCCCTTCGAAAAATTTGGGTTGTTATGGCGATGGTGGTGCGATTTTTACAAATGATGATGAGCTGTATTCAAAAATTAATATGATAGCAAATCATGGTCAAAGTAAAAGATATGTGCATGACCTTGTAGGGTGTAATTCAAGATTAGACAGCATTCAGGCAGCTATCTTGCGGGTGAAGCTAAAAGAGTTGGATAACTATTGTGCTGCAAGAAGAAAAGTGGCCGATACTTATGATGCCGCATTTGCCAACAACGATCGGATTTCAACACCGGCTCGTCGTGAAAACAGTTATCACGTTTTTCATCAGTATACCCTTATTCTACATGACGTTGACAGAGATGAAGTAGTAAACAAACTGGCTGAAAAAGGCATACCGGCTATGATTTATTATCCAATACCTGCCCATCGGCAAAAAATGTTCGCGGCATTTGGCGGGGCAGAAGCTGAGCTGCCGGTAACTGATTGGCTCACCGATCGCGTAATATCCTTGCCAATTCATACCGAAATGAAGGATGAAGTGCAGGAGTATATTATTCAAAACTTTTTAGAAATAGTAAATAATTTATAAGAATGAAAATTGCAGTAATTGGTACAGGATACGTAGGCTTGGTTAGTGGCACTTGCTTTGCAGAAAGTGGCAATCAAGTAATTTGTGTTGATATTGACCAGCATAAAGTAGAACGGTTGAATAATGGGGAAATGGTGATTTACGAGCCTGGGTTGGAAGTATTGTTTGATCGCAATCGCAAAGCCGAACGGTTACAGTTTACCACTAATCTGCAAGATGCTATCCTTAAAAGTGATTTAATCTTTCTGGCCCTACCGACCCCTCCGGGTTCTGATGGAAGTGCTGACTTAGGCTTTGTGCTGGGTGTGGCAGAGGAGATTGGCAACATCTTGAACGAACATCCTGCGTACAAAGTCATTATTAATAAAAGTACAGTTCCTGTGGGCACTGCTGAGTTAGTTCATGAAAAAATTGCAGCCAACTATTCAGGCGAATTTGATGTAGTTAGCAATCCTGAATTCTTACGCGAAGGTGTTGCCGTAGAGGATTTTATGAAACCTGATCGCGTTGTCGTAGGCACGCGCAGTGAACGTGCCAAGGGGCTTATGGAACAATTATACAAACCATTTGTTCGTCAAGGCAATCCGGTATATTTTATGGACGAGCGCAGCGCTGAGCTTACAAAATATGCAGCAAATTCCTACCTCGCAACACGTATCACTTTTATGAATGAATTGGCCAATATCTGCGAAAAAGTTGGAGCGGACGTTGAAGTGGTACGAGTAGGTATGGGTAGTGATACCAGAATAGGTAAGCGATTCTTATTTCCCGGTATTGGTTATGGCGGTAGCTGTTTTCCAAAGGATGTGCAGGCATTGGCAAAAACAAGTCATCAGTATGGCTATGATTTTAAAATACTCGAGTCTGTCATGGCAGTGAATAACGCACAGAAGTTGGTGATACTGGACAAAATGAGCAAGTACTTCAACCATGATCTAGAAAATAAAACCATAGCAATTTGGGGTCTTTCTTTTAAGCCGAATACGGATGATATTCGCGAAGCTCCTTCGCTGTATGTAATTGAGGCATTACTGAAGGCTGGAGCAAAAATTAACGCCTTTGACCCCGAGGCTAATGAAAATGTTAGAGTCCATTTTGAAAAAAATATGCCAACTCATTTACCACAAATGAACTTTTTCGAGAATGCTTATGATGCCTTACAAGATGCAGATAGTTTGGCTATTCTCACAGAATGGAGCATTTTTAGAACTCCTGATTTTGAGCGTATGAAAACCTTGCTACGCAAGCCTGTTATTTTTGATGGGCGCAATTTGTACGAACTTAGTACAATGTCTGGACAAGGATTCTATTATAACTCAATCGGACGTGCTGTAGTGGCCATGTAAGCTAGCTGTTTCTTTAAATTTTAATTATACCTCAATCAATCTCAATATTTTAACTCACTAGTTTATGAAAACGATATTAATAACAGGCGGTGCTGGTTTTTTAGGTTCTCATTTGTGCGATCGCTTTATCCGGGAAGGATACCGTGTATTGGCTATGGATAACCTTATTACCGGCTCATTAAAAAATATCGAGCACTTGATGGCCAATGAGCACTTTGTTTTTTACCATCATGATGTTTCCAAATTTGTTCATGTGCCCGATGAGCTTGACTATATTTTACATTTTGCTTCGCCAGCCAGCCCGATAGATTATCTAAAAATGCCTATACAAACATTAAAAGTGGGCTCATTGGGTACGCATAATTTGTTAGGCTTGGCCAAAAATAAAAAAGCGCGATTACTAATTGCCTCAACTTCCGAAGTGTATGGCGACCCTTTGGTGCATCCACAAAACGAGGATTATTGGGGCAATGTTAATCCGATAGGCCCAAGAGGGGTGTATGATGAGGCAAAACGATTTCAAGAAGCCATAACCATGGCATATCACAATTTTCATGGCTTAGAAACTCGCATTGTACGAATATTCAATACTTATGGAGAAAGAATGCGGCTAAATGATGGCCGCGCCTTGCCGGCTTTTATGAGTCAGGCTTTAAAAGGGGAGGACGTTACCGTATTTGGTGATGGCTCACAAACGCGCTCTTTTTGTTATGTTGAAGATTTAGTAGAAGGTATTTATCGCCTGTTATTAAGCGATTATCACATGCCCGTTAATATTGGTAATCCTAGTGAAATTAGCTTGTTGGATTTTGCGCAAGAAATTATTCAATTAACAGGCTCAACATCCAAAATTGTTTTTAAGGAACTTCCAAAAGATGACCCAAAACAACGACAGCCAGATATTACTCGGGCTAAAGAAATCCTTTCTTGGGAGCCAACAGTGCCACGCAGCGAGGGCCTTAAGAAAACGCTAGATTACTTCCGGATGGAATTAGGTCTGTAAGAAAAAAATCATTTCGTACATTTAGTATCTGTGCGAAGCCTGCTTTTTATTTTATTATTTTTTTCTCAAACAAATGCTCTGTTAGCTCAAGTAAAGCCATTGAGGCCAAAGAGCGTCAAGCTGCCAGACGCAATAGAGAACGCTAATAAGCGAAAGGTTGAGAAAGCGAAAAGTTTATTGAATAAAGGCGAGCTATTCAAGGGTGAGCAGCTCTTGGTGAAACTTCGTAATGAGAATATCAATCAGTCCTATTTTCATGAAGCCTTAATTCAAGTTCAAAAACAGATTTTAGATAAAATTGCTTTCGAAAAACCCCATGAGGAAGATGAGGGTGAATATTTTTTGCATGACGAGAATAGCCTGTTGCCCGAAAAAAATGCCGAAGAAGTCTATATTGATAATGGCCTTGCCCGCAGCGTGGAAGAAAAAAAAGAAACACTACAGCACATTCGATTGTCAAGAAAGGAAAAAAAGAAACTCAAGAAAACATTAGACAATCAAGAAAAAACAAGTGAAAATGCCGCTGTCTTAAATCCTGTTGAGGCTGCAAAGGCTGCTGCGGATAGCGCAAATAAAGTGCGTCAAATGCAAGCAGCTATTGAGCAGGACAAAGAGGCGTTGGATAAAGCCATGTCAAAAGCGACGGATGATGTTGGAATGATTCCGTACGAAAGCTACCGATACCAACTAATTAATAATTGTCGGTTTGCAACACTAAAACATGAGCGAGTAGATTCTGCCTCGCACTATTTGCGTGAGTTGCTGATAGATACGGTGCGGTATGATACTTTGCTTAGCGAAAAGGAGCTGGAAGATATGTTGGGCGCTCAAGATTACTATTATAACACAGATTATAAACGTGCAGCCCTGGCACTGGAAAAAATTATTGATGGGCAGCCAACTTATTTCCCGGCACATTATCTGTTAGCTTATTCGTACTATCGAATGGGGTTGGATACACCCTGTTTTGAGCAGTTTCGATACTTAACGCAGACTTTTCCAGACAGGCCAGAAGGTTTTGTAGGTATGTCAGATTATTACCTGGCAAAGGGAGAATTTACAGCAGCAGCAGCACAGATGTTAAAGGCAATTGCGATATATCCCGAGGATCAATATTTTGTTCAGTTGGACGTCATAATGAAGAGATCTGGTAAAGTGTTAAAGACGCAATGGGTGCGGCGAGAAGTGTATCCTATCAGTACAGCTAAAAATTATGAAGAAATCATTGCTACTGATGATTCGCCCTGGCGTTATTATCAGCAGGTAAAATCCCTATTATTTTCATATGCGGATAAAGATGGTATCCTGAGGCCCAATGAGTTCACCACCGAACGCTATCTGGAAATATTCGCATGGCGCGAAATGCTCAGTGAACATGAAATTCTTGATTCGCTGATAAAAGATCCGAAAAAACAAGCGGCCTATCTAAAAGAACAAAATCAAAAAGGCCAGAAAAAGGATAAGAAAAAAATCACATTCCCCTTTGCCCGTTCTATGGATAAAATGGGTTTTCTTGATTGTTATGTATTCATCAGTTTGTTTCACCATGATTTGTATGGAGGTTTCAAGGATTTTGTCAAATCAAACCCTGACAAAGTGGAGCAATATTTTTACATCTTGCTTAACTGGGATGACAAAAAGTTTGATCAGTTCAGAATAAAAGAAAAGCCTGTATCAAAAGAAAAAATAACTAAAAGTGGCAATGAAAAAAGCAAGTCTAAGTAGCCTACTAACGACCATGGCTTATTATTTCGCCATCAGCCATTTCGATAATTCTATCGGTTTTTGCGGCAAAATCATGATCATGGGTTACGACGAGAAGTGACAAGTCAAATTCCTGACTTAAATCTTTTAAGATAGAAAATACATTGGCTGAATTTTTACTATCAAGGTTACCCGTTGGCTCATCGCCCATTATGATAGAAGGGCTATTAATCAAAGCCCGTGCAATTGCAATGCGCTGTTTTTGCCCCCCCGATACATTCGATGCAATCTTTTTTGCCTGTTCGGCAACATCCAACTTTTTTAAAATTTCCATGGCATGATGTTCAATTTCATCATGGCTCTTTTTACCAAGTTTTTTTGCGGGCAACATAACATTATCCAAAACGGTAAACTCCGGTAGCAGATAATGAAATTGAAAAATAAATCCGATTTTCTCATTTCGTACTGCTGATAATCGGTTAGGGGATTTGCCCGTCAGTAATTCATGGTCCAGAAATAGTTGCCCTTCATAATCAGTATCCATGGTACTTAATATATAAAGTAGTGTTGATTTTCCGCAGCCCGATTTTCCCATTATTGAAACGAATTCACCTTTTTCTATAGCAAAGCTGACTAGCTTTAACACCTGAAATTTTTCGGGTATCTGAAAATACTTATTGATATTTTTCGCTTCGAGTATTGTTTTCATTATTGGCCTCGGATGATTTCTACAGGGTCGATTTTTTGCGCACGGCGCGCAGGTAAATAACCGGCCAAAAAGGTGGCGGTTAGTGCAAAAAAGACCCCAATGATATAATAGGCAATGTCAAAGTTGACCGGATATGTTTTGATAGTTGGCAAGGCTTCAGTTTCAAAGGGGGCATGGCTGATGAGCACAGACATACCAAAACCAATTAGTATGCCCATTATACCACCAACCAATCCTATCAACATAGCTTGAAAAATGAAAATGAGTTTTACATCGCGACCCGAAAATCCTGTTGCTTTTAAAATGGCGATGTCGTTCATTTTTTCGTAAATCAGCATGTTGAGAATGTTGTATATACCAAAACCGGCTACTAATAATAAGGTTACGGAAACGGCATAAGTAATTAAATTTCGAATAGAAGTGCCGGTTTCGAACTGTGCGTTGGCAGTTTGTATATCGGTGGCGGTAACGTTAAATTGTTTTTCTAATCGGTTCGCCATGGGAGGCGCTAGGTTAATATCATATAGCTTTACATTGATGTCGGTAATATAGTTTGAACCTTCTCCCAGAATTTTCTGCACTGTTTTAATGTTGGTGAAACTCTGTACGTTATCGTATTCGGCTAATCCGCTTTGATAAATGCCCACGATTTTCAAGGTGTAAAAATCACCATTAATATTGCTAACCTGAACCCGGTCATCAATATCCAGTGATAATTTTTTTGCAACACCAGCTCCCAAGAGGATACCTTCTGAATTCTTCTCCAGGGCTTCAGCATCGCCTTTTACGATATAATCACCGAAGTTAAAAAGTCGAACTTCATCGGCGGCATTGATGCCATTTATTCGCCCATTTAACTGCACACTGCCTGCAGCATAAAAAACCTGCGCCATTGATTGGGGCGTTACACCCTTGACTAGCTGATCTTTTCTAAGGTTTGTAATAATGGCCTCTGCATTATGAATTCGGATTTGACTTTGTTTAGGTTTAATTGAGTTTACGGCATTTAGGCTATTCTTGGCATTTTCGTACAAATCAATCGGCTGTTGTGCAGAGGGTTTAATATCATTGTAAATTCGAATATGAGGCGTACGATTTGATACCAGTCCATCCAGCATACCGTTAAGCCCCGTCATAAAGCTGATTAAGATAATAAAGGTTGCAATGCCAAAGGTGACACCCATGGCGGCAACTGCTGTTTGCTTAATCCTGGTGATTAAGTGTTTACGCGCAATGCTCAACAGAAGTGTCCAGTTCGTCACTATTCTTTATGTTTTAGGATTTTTGTAGTGCTGTTAATACCCGAAAGTATTTCAATACGATCCATACTTTGCAAGCCGGTTTTTACTTTAATCAAACCTTCGGTAGTATTCACTTCATTCTGATCATTGACGTACTCTTTGGGCAAGCTTAGCGTTTTCGCCTTTTTTGCTATTATAATATTAGCCTCGCCTGTCAGGCCTGGATATAATCTGTTGGGCTTTTCCACAAACAAACCCTCTATTTTGAATGTTTGGGTGCGTTCGTTTTTGGCTGGGTAGATTTTAGTAATGTTGGCTATAAATGTTTGATTGCCGTAGGCATCAAGGGTGATAATAACTTCCTGCCCGATTTGAATTTTGGTGATGTCTACTTCATCAATAAGCATTTCGATAATAAAATCAGTTGCTGCCCCAACAGTGGCAATTGGAGTTTGAGGTGTTACAATTTCGCCTTGTTCCTTATTGATTGTGTACATTTTCCCGTTTATCTGACTGCGGATTGTGAAATCTGTAGCGTTAGTATTGGCACTGCTTAAATTAATTTTGGCTTGCTCTAATGCAGTGTTCAATTCGCTTTTTGCACGTTCATATTTATTTTGCAACATGTTTAGTTGGTTCTGAGCAGATTCATAAGCTAGTTTTCGTGAATCATATTCTGCTTTTGTACCAATTTCTTGTTGCCACAAGTTTTTTTGTCGTTCCCAGTTTTCTTTTGCGTTTTTTAAATTCAACTGCGCAGTACTGATTTCATCTACTATGGTACCCAATATTGCAGAGTTACGTCCGGCATTGAGTTTTGCTTGCTCTAAATTGACTTGTGCATTTTGGACATTTAATTGTGGGGCAGTATTTTTTATTTTGAACATTATCGTTCCTCTGCTTACCAAAGAACCCTCCTCAACCATTATCTGGTCAAGTATGCCATTAACACTGGCGTATACTTCGTAAGCGTTTTCTGGCTGAATAATGATTGATGAGTAAACCGATTCGGTTAGCGGACTATTTGTAGCTGTAATTGTGTCTTGCTGGTCTTTGCAACCGAATGTCAGCAGTATTAAAGGAATGAATAATACATAGCCAAATCTGTTTGTACCTTGCATGACACAAAGGTCGTTCAGGAAAGTGATAATCTCAGAGCAGTACGCTATGAAGATTGCTTGATTTTTCTCAAGTATTATGCTTTGGTTTCTTCCGATCCATTGGCGTGCTTTGCAAATCGACCTTTGTTAGGGTCATGTACCATGTCGTAGCGGGACCATGGCCAGCCACCAAATCTCGTTTTTTGATAATCTTCAAAAGCTTTTTGGATTTCAGCTTTGGTGTTCATAACAAATGGACCATGCTGTACTACCGGCTCGCCAATTGGTTTGCCCTGAAGCACTAAAATGTGACATTCTTCATTACCGCCTTTTACTTGAATATTGGCTGTGGCTTCTAAATCTGCGGCATGATAGTTTTCGAGTGTTACCTCATTTATCATCAACTTATCGCCTCTGTAAAAGTAAATGCTACGTTCCACACCTTTAGATGCTTTTGGCATATTCCAAGTGGCACCAGCTTCGAGATAAATGTTCCAAATAGCCACCTCATGGTTTTGTTGTGCTGCCCACGAGTTCGGAGGTGGTGTTGGCGCCTGATGATCAGATAATTCGCCGGCAATCACCTCAGCTTTTATTTTTTTGCCATCATTATCGGTCAGCTCTATTTTGGGAATGTCTTCGCGCCATAACATTTTATAATGTGGCTCCGCTGTTTTGGCTGATTTTGGCAGGTTAAGCCAAATTTGAAATAACTCTAACGTATTGGGCTCATCCTTTTTTAGGAGGGGAAACATTTCGGCATGTTGAATGCCGTTACCTGCAGTCATCCATTGCACGTCGCCATCGCCATATCGCCCAGATGCTCCCATAGAGTCGGAATGATCGACCATGCCTTTTCGCACAACCGTAATGGTTTCAAACCCTCTGTGCGGATGGCCAGGAAAGCCCGGCACGGTTTGACCGTGATACATGCGCCAACCGTCTTTAATGTGAAAGTCGTTTCCGATGTTTCGGCCTTCTAAAGAAGCGTTAGGGCCTAATTGTGCATTGCCTGTAGGAAAAAAATCTTCATGATGAACACAAAATAAAAAAGGATCTTGTGTTTGCCATTGAAATCCTAAGGGTTTTATGTTTTTTACTGCTGAAGTTTCACCATCGTCGGGTTTAGATGATAAAGCAAAACCGGTTTTAGCCAAAAGGGCAGCACCTAGACCACCCAATAGAGAATTTTTTATAAACTGTCTACGTTTGTTTGTGTTGCCCATATTCAAATATTTTTTAATGAACATTCCGGATTGTGATTAGCAATCCGGAATGTTTTGTTTAGGATAAAGTTAAAATTCAATATCAACAATTACATCAAATTCGTCGTAAATCGCTTTGTCTTTTAAGTCATCAAAAAAGCTGGTGGAGCCATAGCGAACGTCAAATTTAGATCGATCAATTTTAATGCTGGCGTTTGCTTTGTTGCCATATACAGAGGCTGGGAATACAATAGATTTTTTGATATTCTTAATCGTCAAATCGCCAGTCAGTTGATAGGAATTTTTACCAGTTTTCTTCAATTTAGTAATAGCCAAAGTAGCAGTTGGGTGCTTTTCAACACCAAAGAAATCATCCGATCTTAGGTGGCCATCAAGTTTGGTTTTGTATTCGCCCTCTAAGTCAGTGCTTTCTAAAGTAGTCATATCAATTACAAAGCGTCCTCCTTTCAATTCATCACCATCCATCATCACTGTACCGGATTTTAGTTTTATAGAACCCTCATGAGAGCCGGTAACTTTGTAACCTTTCCAGGTCACTTTGCTTTTGGTAACTTTTTTTGATTCTTGTGCATTGGCCTGAGTTGTAATCACTGTAGCCAAGGCTAACATCATGATGCTAAATAATACTTTTTTCATATTCTTTGTTGTTTATGAATGCAAAGGTTTTGAAAGTGGGAGTATTAAAAAATAAACTAGTTTAATAAATTAGTCATTTTTCTGATTGAGCTGACTACGCAGTTTGCTCAAAAATTCTTTTGTAATACCGAGATAAGAGGCAATCATATATTGTGGTACTCGCTGCTCAATTTCGGGGTATTTTTCTCTGAAATTGAGATAACGCTCTTTTGCAGGAAGCATTGTTTTGTTTACAATTCTTTTTTGAGCACTCACGTATGCGTTTTGTATGATGATGCGATAGAATCGCTCCATTTTAGGCACAGTAGTGTACAATACCTGCAGATTGTCGGTAGATAATTGATAGACTTCAGTATCCTGAAAACATTGTACGCTAAAATCTGCGGGCTTTTGGCTAATAAAACTGCCCAAATCACCTACCCACCAATCTTCTATTGCAAATTGCACTATGTGTTCCATCCCGCTATCATCGAGCATAAACATGCGGGCTCCTCCTGACAATATGAAGGATTGAATACGGGATACCTCATCTTGTTTGCCGATAAAATCGTTCTTTTTGTATTGCTTTAGCACAAATTTGGATAACACCATCGACTGTTCCTCCTCATTCAATTCGACATGCCGTTGTATGTAAGTAAGTAGTTGATTATTTTTTACATCCATGCAGTTTACAAATTTCGGAATGCTTGACGCAATTTCGTGTTTATACGCTATTTATTTCTACAGTATGGAGGCAAGCTTGCATGATAAACGCAGGGCCAATACGTTGTAGAATAGATAGGCAACCTTAGTTGTTTATCATGAGAAGACCGTTTTCTTCATATACTCTGTTTGTTATAAAACGATAATGATAAACGCCAGTGGCCATTTTGGGTAATAGAAATGTATTTTCTCCCACATCAATTTTCTTTTCAAAAAATAATTGCCCCAGCTGATTGGTAAGCACAAATTTTCCCTCCATAGGGCTTGATAGTATCAATGGCGTTCCGGCAGTTATTGGGTTTGGGTAGAGTATGATGGTTTTACTGCTGCTATGCAAACTGTAGCCGACAGACATGAAACTCATGCAGGCCGAAGTGTCAATACAGCCATTTTTGTTGATAATAACGGCATAATTGCCACTGACTGCTGGTATATAATATTGGTTTGTAGCTCCAGCCATAATGCTATTATCCTCACAGTTAATCCATTGGAAACTTGTAGCTGAAAGCTCATTTGAAATGAGTGAATCAGCGGTCTTAATAATGTTCGTGTCTATAGTGGTAATGGTTAAGTTTAGTGTAACCACTGAATCGCAGCCATTGCTATTGGCCAATGTATCCAAAGCATTATTTGTACTGGAATTGTATGTGTTCCCATCAATCCAGGTGTAAGGCCCACAAGCGTTGACAATATCAATACCCGCAGTAGGCGTGCACGCTTTGAACTTTGACAAGAAGCCATCTATTTGGCCATTTGATAGCATGTTGACGACACCTGCGTTGGGGTCAAAGTCTGTGGGATGCCAGGGAGTTTGATTTATATTGTTGTTGCCAAAATAGCCAGTGACAAAAATATTACCTTGTTGATCGAGGCTGACATCATTAATACGCTCTGTTGCCGTATCGCCAAAATCCTTTACAAATAGCAAATTGCCCGCATTGCTCAATTTCATAACAAAAGCATCAGTTTCATCATGAGATTTTGTACTATTGATTAGCTGAACATTCGGCCCGGGATCAAAGTCTTCAGTTCCCGAAACATATCCGACAAGTATTACATCACCTTGTGGCTCGATAGCGATTGAGGTTATTTCGTCATGCGCCCAACCGCCCGAAGTGCCGCCCATTTTTCGTGCCCAGATAAACGTGCCAACAGAGCTTAGTTTTACAATAAAGGCGGCGCTTCCAGGCCCTGACAAGTTATAGGTAACAGTAGGGTCGGGATCCATATCCATATTGTTGGCAAAATCACCGGCAATGTATATGTTATTCGTATTGTCTGTTTTAATTGTATTGGTAGCAATGTAATTATCAGAGTTGAGTCTTTTGGCCCACAAAAAATTACCGCTATTATTGAGTTTTAAAATGTAAAGTTCTGCATCGAGTGGTGCTGTGCCCATATTGAAAACCCCCGGTCCCGGGTCAAAGTCCAGCGTGTCTTTCCAATTGCCTATGGCTATGATATCGCCGTTATTATCAATATCAATGGCAGTGGTATAGGGTTCATTGTTGGGTGCTGTTCCATATATGGCTCGCACCCAGTTCAACGAGCCATTGGGTGCATACTGTACAAAAACGCCTGCCCCACCCGAAACAATATTGGTACCAGGACCTGGGTCATAGTCGATTGTACCAAATCCTAAGCCTGCAAGTACAATATTATTGTTGACATCTATAGCCACACAGCTAAAACGGTCTGCCATGGTATCGCCCATTGTATGACCCCACATAAAGTTACCCGCGCTGTTTAGTTTGATAACATACATGTCACCGACAATGCCGGATATAGTCCTGTTGTCGATTGCCGGTCCAGGGTCAATATCCATAGTGCCACCGTAAAGGCCGCAGAAAATAAGATTGTCTGCCTGATCTAGAGCCGCTCCATAAACATAGTCAGGACTGCCCGAACCAATAGACTTTGCCCAAACAAAGTTGCCATTTGCATCTAATTTCTGAATAAAAACATCATAATCACCATTGGAGGTTAAATTATAGGTAGCCGGTCCGGGGTCAAAATCAATCGTATTGTAGAAACGCCCCAACGTGTAAACATTCCCTTGTTGGTCGGTAAGTACATGGTCACCAATATCATAAGAGGTGCCGCCTATCTGACGCACCCAATCAAGACTGATGGACTGTGCACTAATTGTGCAACTGAATGCCATTGAAACTAATAATATGCAAAGTCTTTTCATAACGTTGTACACTCAAAGTACAATAACTCTGCGAAAGCTGCAATTTTTTGTAGCCAAAATCTTGTTGCCAAGCAATGCAACAAAAGATTATAAGTTTAGGAATGACATCTAAATTAAACGCTCACACCGAATTCTCGCAGTGCATCGTTTAAACTTGTTTTCATGTCTGTGCTTTCTTTGCGTTGCCCAATAATAAGCGCGCAGCTCACATTATAATTGCCGGCCGGGAAACTTTTCTCATAACTGCCTGGAATTACAACAGAACGCGGTGGCACATAGCCTTTCATTTCTTTAGGCTCATTACCACTAACGTCAATTATTTTTGTGCTTTGGGTTAGTACCACATTTGCCCCCAATACGGCCTCCTTACCAACGCGTACACCTTCTACCACAATACATCGACTACCAATAAATGCACCGTCTTCTATAATCACAGGGCTGGCTTGTAAGGGCTCTAAAACGCCACCAATACCTACACCGCCGCTTAGGTGAACATTCTTGCCAATTTGCGCACAACTACCTACAGTGGCCCAGGTATCTACCATGGTACCCGCGTCAACATAGGCGCCGATATTGACATATGATGGCATCATAATCACGCCTTTGCTCAGGTAGGCGCCGTAGCGAGCAACGGCATGCGGCACCACTCGTACTCCGAGTTCTTCATAGTTTGTTTTGAGTTTCATTTTATCATAAAACTCAAAAGGTGGCAAACTCATGGTCTCCATTTTTTGTACGCCAAAATACATTAGCACAGCCTGCTTCGCCCATTCATTCACTTGCCAATCATCACCCACAGGCTCGGCAATGCGAAGTCGTCCTTTATCGATTTCTTCAATCGTATCATGGACGGCTTGTTCGTAAGCGGCATCATTTAATAGTTCGCGGTTTGCCCAAGCTTCCTGAATGCGTTGTTTTAATTCCATAGGCCGACAAATTTAGCATGTACAATTTATTTTTTTGTCTTGCTTCTCTGTTATGTTCGAAGTCATTGTTAAAGTGCTGCTGTATTTTTGTGTCTTGAAGCGCATTCTTGTCATACAAACCTCTTTTATTGGGGATGTAATTTTAGCTACGCCTGTTTTGGAGAAGTTGCATCAGTTTTTTCCAGATGCCGATATCGATATGTTGGTGCGAAAAGGAAATGAATCTTTGCTGGAAGCACATCCTTTTTTACATGATGTGATTATCTGGAATAAAAAACAAGGTAAACTGCAAAACCTGATCAGGATAATACTGGCCATTCGAAATAAAAAATATGACCTGGTAGTTAATTTGCATCGTTTTGTTAGTACCGGACTGATTACGGCGTTTAGTGGTGCAAAGGAAAAAGTTGGTTTTAGGCCAAATCCTTTAGCACTATTTTACTCGAAGGCTGTAGATTATAATATTTCGAAAACCGATACATTGCATGAATGTCAACGAAACTTATCGACGATTGACCACCTTACCGATAACAATACGGTTAAACCAAAACTGTATCCCACTGCAGAACAATATACAAATGCTACTTTGTTGGCACAGCAGGGTGCATTTGTCACGATTTCGCCGGCTTCCGTATGGCAAACAAAACAGCTTCCCACTAATAAATGGGTGGCTCTAATAAAGAAGATTGATGCAGAAATATGCGTTTACATTTTGGGTGGGCCCGATGATATTGCACTGGGGGATGAGATAATGCAGGTAGCGGATAGGGCAAATGTGATAAACCTTTGCGGTCGATTGGGCTTGTTGGCCTCTGCAGCTTTTATGTCAATGGCCAAAATGAATTATGTAAATGATTCAGCTCCTTTACATTTATGCTCGGCTATGGATGCGCCGGTAACGGCATTTTTTTGTAGCACGGTGCCAGCTTTTGGCTTTGGTCCGCTCAGTACAAGCGCGCTGGTTTTAGAATCAAAAGAGGAATTAAGTTGCCGTCCATGTGGCGTGCATGGTCATCGCTCTTGTCCGCAGGGGCATTTTAACTGCGGTAATATTGATATAGCAGCGGCATGGCCCAGAAGAGAATTGTAAATTGGTCGCAATTAGATAGATGATTATTGAAAGGCCTTGATTGAATTTGAACAAGATATCAAACGTTGTGTTAGCATTTTGGAAAGTGGAGGATTGATATTATTCTCAACTGATACTTCATGGGTGATAGGTTGCAATGCTTTAAATGAGGAAATGGTTCAGCAACTGGCGAGTTTAACTTTTTGGAAGGGCGAAGTGGCTTTTAATATACTAATGGCAGATGCACAAATGCTACGGCATTACCTGGCTAACCCTATCCCAGGATTAGAAGATTTAGTTGAAGCGCAGAAACAGGAGTCCTTGGCCATAATTTTTGAGGATGTTATAGGGGTAGCAGCAGCTGCTTTTATTCAAAACGGGACAGTATGTATTCAAATTCCTAAAGATGCTTTTTGCATCGCATTATTAAAACGTTTTCGCAAGCCTATTGCTACGGCTACTGCACAATTTGGAGCGGTGGACGATAGCATATTATTCAGCCAAATAGCCACACCCGTAAGGCAACTAGCCGATTATGCGGTGCAATGGCGTCAAAGCGATGTGCATTTTGCTACCAAATTGACAATATTGCGTTTGTGTAGTGATGGAAGCCTAAGGAAGTTTCGTTAATCATGGCAATTTGCTTTAAATTTGCGCCTCTATGTGGTTTAATGTAAGAAAATTTATAGTACTTTACCGTTTGCCAATTGCTTTATTATGCATAGCTTTTGGGGTTTATTTGACGGGTTGGGTCAAGAATGGTGTATACACATCCTGGTTGTTTTTCTTGATTGGCATTCTTACAATTGTTGCTCATTTTATGGTGGGTCCAATCACACTCATACAGCGATATGTGGAGAGTGGGGATGTTGAAGGCGCTCAAGCGTTGTTAGCCAGAGTGAAGTATCCAAAGTTTTTATATAAACCGATTCGTTCGGCTTATTATATGCTGAAGTCACAATTTTCTACTATCGGAGAAAATTATGACGATGCCGAAGCCGATATACGTGAAAGTTTGAAGGCCGGCATTAAAGAAAAGGGTATGGAGGGCACTGCTTATTTACAATTAGGTAGCATTGCTTTTAAAAAAGGAGATAAAAAAGGGGCCTATACAAATATGAGAAAAGCGGTTGAGTTAGGCCTTCCGGATACAGAAACGGAAGCAACGGCCTATTTGCAATTGGCTGGTATTTGCGCCGATAGAAAAGATTTTAGAGGGGCTAAGCATTACTTCAAAAAGGCAAAAGCTTTGAAGCCAAAAGGTAAAATGCTGGTAGATCAAATTAAGGAAATGGACAAATACATGAGTCGCATTCCCGGCTAATTATTTAATGACTAATTTGAAGAAGAGGGGGTTGAAGAACCTCCTTTTTTATTAGGCCTTTTTGAGCGTTTTTGCTGGTTGGGCTTTTCATTGCTTTTCTCGTTAGTTTTTACCACATCGCGTTTCGGGCCTTTTGTATTAGGAGCACTACCTGGTCTTTGGGGCTGAGTGTTTTTACGACTTTTGTTTTTCCGTTTTTGATTCTTACGGTCTAATGATTTTAAACTGATATGTCCAACCGTATCTGCAAATTCAAGATCTTTCTCCACGTCTTTTTTAGATTCTATTTCCACAGGCTTCATTTCTTCCACTTTTATACCTTGACGGTTTAGCTCTTGAATCTCCTTTACGCGTTCTATGCTTAATGGGTACAATTTGCTGCTGCCAGCATAGCTGTACCATAACAGGTTATGAAATATATCCCGCTTTTGAAGGAAGGCTGTACCGGCAGTTGTAAGTAGTTTGTCTGCTTTTTTCGGAAAAACTTTCAGCGCATCCATGTAGGTGTCAAGTTCGTAGTTCAAGCAGCACTTTAACCTGCCGCATTGGCCAGATAGTTTTGACTGATTAATGGCTAAGTTTTGATAACGGGCAGCAGCCGTAGATACTGAATTGAATTTTGTTAGCCAAGTACTGCAACAAAGCTCCCGACCACAACTACCGATGCCGCCAATTTTTCCAGCTTCCTGACGAATGCCAATTTGCTTCATTTCCACGCGCATTTTGAATTCGCCGGACAGCACCCGAATTAACTCACGAAAATCAACACGGTTTTCGGCGGTGTAATAGTATGTTGCTTTTTTACCATTGGCTTGTATTTCCACTTCACTCATTTTCATGTCCAGCTTTAACTGGTTGATAATTGCACGAGATTGCACAAGTATTTCCTTTTCACGAATTTTATTCGTGTGCATCTCATCAATTTCACTATCTGTAGCAAAACGAAGAATACGTCGTATTTCCTTGTCGTTTTCTTTGACATTTTTTTTCTTCATTTGAAGTCTGACGAGTTCGCCTTTAAGGCTGACTATGCCTATGTCATAACCACCCACGCCTTCTACTACCAAATATTGACCTTTGGTCAACTCCATCGGAGAACTGAGTTTGTAAAAATCTTTTCTACTCCCATTATTAAAACTCATTTCAACGAATGGAAATGGTTTACCAAAATCTGCTAAAGGAATATCGCTAAGCCAATCAAATACATTTAATCTATTGCAACCGCCACTACTGCAATTACCGTTGCTCTTACAACCCATCGGTTTGCCATCGGAGGCTGAACCACAATTTCCACATCCCATCCTTAATCTATGTTTTTTTGCTTATTATCGTTAATCTGACAAATATAAGACTGATTTCATTCTAATATTAGCTTGTCTTTGACGCTAATCGACACATTGATGCGGCCATTTTTTTGTTCAAAAAACTTCCTTTGAAACTAACGATGGTTAGGTAAATAACGCTTTTAGGCACAAAAAACCTTAACATATTCATTTTGATAAACGGCTGAAATGCGATGATTGGTCTGCTTATCTTTGAATGACAAATTTTAATCAGATGATGATAAAAAAATCCGCTTCTTTACTACTCGGTATAATCATGAGCATGACTGCAACCGCACAAACTTATGATTGGGCAAAGCAAATAGGATCACTCAATCCTACTGATTTTATAATGCCAACCGCAAATACAATCGATGCTTCCGGAAATTATATAGTCCTGAGCAATTTTACGGGTACGTATGACATGGATCCGGGAATAGGCACCGTCAACTTAACCGGAAATCAAAATGGTCAGGATATAGCGATTCAAAAATTTTCTTCAACAGGCAATTTGCTTTGGGCAAAAGGGATACTGAGTAGCAATGCTTATCAGGAGAGTGCGGCAATTGGTGCTGATGCTGCCGGTAATATTTATATAGCCGGAACCTTTGATGCTCCTGTTGATTTTGATCCGGGTACGGCAGTTAACGTGGTCTCGCCGGTAGGTGGTACCGATTTTTTTGTATTAAAATTAAATAGTAGTGGCAATTTTGTTTGGGTCAGAACGTTTGGTGCTGTAAGTACACAGCCAAGAGCATTATGTTTGACTGTTAGCTCGGGGAACGGTATTATAATAGGTGGTGATTTTGACGGCACTTTAGATTTTGACCCTGGCAATGGTGTTGTAAACAAAACTGCCTCTTTTCAAGATGGCTATTTACTCTCTTTATCTGATGCAGGTAATTTTAATTGGGTACAAACTTTTGAATCTTCAGCCTACACAGCGGTTGAAAAAGTAAGCTCAGATGATATGGGCAGCATTTTTATCAGTGGCAACTTTATAGGGACAACTGATTTTGATCCTGGTTTAGGCTTGGATACCATCACGTCTTTGAATGCGGCCTCATTTGGTGGTGACATATTTGTTGCAAGGCTGACATCTGCAGGCAACTATTTATGGGCTAAAAGAATTGGGGGTAATGATGATGAGTTAGTTACGTCGATACGTTGCGATAAAAATGGTAATATTTTGGCCGCAGGACAGTTTTATGGTACTGTAGATTTTGATCCAAACTTAGGTGTAGCAGATTTGCAGGCAGATTTGCAATATGGAGATGCATTTATCACTAAATTATCAGCTACTGGAAATTATCTATGGGCAAAACAAATAACAGGTACTGATGAAGAATATATTGGCAACATTGACTTAGACACGCTGGGTTTTGTTTATTCTACTGGTTATTTTTTCGGTACGGCTGATTTCGATCCTGATACAGCCAGCCAAATCTTAACGGCAGTCGGATCTTCGGTCGATGGTTTTGTGTTGAAACTAACAGCCAATGGAAACTTTGTACGAGTGAATCAGTTACAATCGAATGGCGCTGATGAAGGTGGATTTTTAATAGCCCTCGATAGTGCCACCAATATTTATTCTTCAGGATTATTTGGCGGAACTGTTGATTTTGATCCGCAAAATACTGTTCAAAACATATCACCCATTAGCCCATCTTTGGATGTTTATTATTTTAAATGGAATCAATGTATTCCTTCACAGACTGTCATTAATGCCACAGGTTGTACTTACGTATTAAATGGTCAAACATATTCGGGTAATGGCTCATATACGCAATTGTTTACAAGTGCAACAGGCTGTGATAGTATCATAACCTTGAATCTGAGTGGCAGTAGTACCAATACCTATATTAGTCCGACCGTTTGTAATACAAATTATATTTTAAATGGTCAAACGTATACAGCCAGCGGAAACTACGTGCAGTATTATACCAATCAGGCTAGCTGCGATAGCAATATCTATATTAATCTTACCATAGGGGCACAAAGTTTTAATACCATACAGATTACAGCATGTGACTTTTTTATGACGGACCAAGGATACTATACACAAACGGGTATTTACAATGAAACGTATACGAATGCCAGTGGATGTGATAGCAACCTAACCATTGTGCTCACTGTAAACAATAGCCAAACAAATTTCGTGAATTTAAACAGTTGCGGATCTTATCTATTCAACAATAACCTGTTGACAAGTTCTGGTCAATACACTGCAAACTTTTTAGGGGCAAACGGCTGTGATAGTACAGTAACATTGAATCTGACAATAACACCCACTGTAAATAGTAATGTTACTTTAAATGGTAATACATTGACAACTGCCGCAGGCGCTCCTGCAACCTATCAGTGGGTAAATTGTCCTACGTACATACCGATCTCGGGCGCTACCGCTCAGTCATTTGTACCTAGTGTGAGTGGAGATTATGCAGTTATCATTTCATCAGGTGCTTGTACTGACACCTCGGCTTGTACGAATGTAGTAGTCACTTCTTTGGCCGATTATACTTCTATAAGAAATATTGTGCGTATTCACCCAAATCCAACTTCAGATTATTGCACGGTTACTTTGGAAAAAGGGTTTAATCGGGCTCAAGCCCAATTAACAACCATTAGTGGCCAAGTATTACAAACTATTGAGTTATATAAGAATCGCAATGCCAGTATTGATCTATCGCAATATTCAAGCGGTGTATACATATTGGAGGTCATTGCTGATGGCGAAAAAGCTAACTTTAAACTGGTGAAGCAATAAAATAGAACGTTCTTTGACACAGGAAAAGACGCCTTAGGGCGTCTTTTTTTATTTGTTCGCTTAGTATGTCAGGTACATGGTTAAATAATGAAATATGTTAAAATTAGTACTATGCAATCTAAAGTACTAAATAATGACTTATGTTTGCATCAGAAACGCAAAGAATGAATGTAGAAAACATACAGAGTCAAATGAAAAAAGGCGTGTTGGAGTTTTGCATCTTGTCAATTATCGGTAGGGGGGAAGTTTACCCTGCGGATATTGTAGAGGAACTTGAGCAGAAAGGCATGCCTGTATTGGAGGGCACTTTGTATCCATTGCTTACCCGTTTGAACAAAGCGGGCTATTTGGATTACAGGTGGGTAGAAAGTCAGAGCGGACCACCGCGAAAATATTTCTCCATGAACAAACAAGGCGAAGCCTTCTATCAGGCATTAGAAAATACTTGGTACGATTTAGCATCGGCCGTAGAACGAATAAGTCAACAACAAAAAAAATAAACGAATGAACACAATCAATTTTAAATATTACCAACATTATTTGCAGTTTGAGGAAGCTGCGTTAACGCAATTTCAGGCCTATGAAAAAAGACTGAAAGAATATTTTCTTAATCAGGACGATGGATTAGAAATTTTTGAAGATATTAAACTACGCATTTGCGAAATACTTCATGCCAAGACCAAGAGGGCAGATGCCTGTATAACTCAGCAGGACATACAGGATATTATAAGTAGCATTGGCGAGGTAGAACAATTAGAGAAGGTAGAAATTCTCGATGATAAAGACTATGGTGCGAAAAATAGTGATGACAAAGGGCGCAAAAAATTGTTCCGTAGCGAAAATGAAAAAATAATCGCAGGTGTTTGCGGTGGATTAGGAAACTATTTTTCTATTGATCCATTAGCTTTTCGATTATTGTTCGTGATTATCAGCGTAATATCAAGAGGGTTGGGTTTATTGACCTATATCATCCTATGGGCTGTATTGACCTCAAAAGAATTGCCTGTTAACCTTAGTAAAAGGCTTTACCGAAATAGCAACAATAAAGTAATTGCCGGTGTGTGTGGTGGGTTGGCTTCATTTTTTAATATTGAGGCATGGATTGTTCGGGTATTGTTCCTGAGCCCGATAATATTAAATGCAGCCTTAAGTGGATTCTTTGATTTTGGCATTACCATATTCAATGGTTCGGCATTAGGGGTTGTTATTATCACTTATATCGTTTTATGGTTAACCACCAAAGAAACAGAAACTGCCGCTGAAGAACTAATGGCGCGTGGCGAAGATGTGAATATCTCAAGCATCACTGAAGAAAAAAAACGAGCTTATTCGGGGCGTTCGGGCAATTCTGGTTTAAATAATCTGCTGCGTGTCATTGCTTTTATTGTTATCGGACTGCTTATTATACCTATAGTCGGATTATTATTTTCATTGGTCTTTGGTAGTATTTTTATGTTGCCACTCACCAGTGCTATTTTACATACTCCCTTAATGAAATGGTTGGGTGTTTTGAGTGTACTGTTCTTTTTGATTTTGCCTTTGGTGGCCATCATAGTTTGGGGCATTCGACGCATAGCCGGTATTAAATGTCCAAATAAAAGACTGCGCACTAGTTTTGGAGCACTTTGGGGGCTTGGCTTTACGTCCGCAACTATACTTAGTCTGTTGCTCATTTCAGAGTTGCGCAGCAGTGCTACCATTTCCGAAAAAATACACTTGCCCATAACCGGCGATACGCTTTATGTTGATGCGCTAAACGAAGAATTGAAAAATGGCCAGGTAACTTTTTCCGATGCGCCTTTTGCCGGTTTTTACGAAAAAGAAAACGACAAACAGCATGTTGGCTTGCTTACGTTTCGCCAACGCGTTTCATCGGATAGTTTGTTTTAGTTGAAGTAAAAACATCTGCTCAAGGTACAGGTAAAAAAGTGGCGATAGCCAATGCCAATTTAGTACAGTACGAATACCAACTGCTGGAAAATCACTTATCAGTGCCGGAATTTTTGACGCTGGCTGATTCTGAGCCTTTTCGATTTCAGCGAGCCGAGCTTATTTTCTACGTGCCTAAAAATAAAAAACTGATAATGGACCCAAATTTGGGAAAAATGCGGTTTGGAAATCGCTATTTGAAAATCAATACAGATTGGGATGACCTGGATGATGAAACCAAAACAGAAATACGACAAGAAGTGAATGAGGCCATGAACGAGGTGAACGATGCGATGGATGAGGTGTCTGAAAACCTAAGTGAAGTAACTGAAGAATTGAATGATATGCCGGTTACAAACGATGCATCTAGTGCCGCTTCAGACGAGCTCCGCAAAGAAACAGCAAGGACAAAGGCAAAAATCAGAATAGAAAAACAAAGTCTGAGGCTAAAGAAAGAACAACTTAAATTAGAACAAATGCAGCAAGAATTGGAAGCGGCAAATTAATTAGTAACGATTTGGTAATCTTAATATCATAATCGCTTGTTTGGATGATTTAGTTTTGTATCAAATTAACCTGCATGCTGAATGCCAAAATACTTTTAGTAGATGATGAGCAAGATATCCTTGACATCTTATCATTTAATCTTCAAAAAGAAAACTATGAGGTTTTTACAGCTCAAGATGGTAACGAGGCAATAGAGAAGGCCATTGAAATTATTCCAGATTTAATTGTGCTCGATAGAATGATGCCACACAAAAGTGGGGTGGAGGCTTGCAAAGAGTTGAGACAAATACCGGAATTGAAGGACACGGCAATTATTTTTCTAACAGCTCTGGCTGATGAAGAAAATGAAATTTTTGGTTTGGAAGTAGGAGCAGACGATTATATATCCAAACCCATAAAGCCAAAACTATTCGTGTCAAAAGTCAAAGCTACATTGCGGCGAACAAATACTGTTTCTGAACTCTTGGTATTTGATGATATTGAAATTGACCGAGAAAAATTTATTGTTCGATATAAGAATGAAGAAATTATTTTTCCCCGCAAAGAATTTGAATTATTGGCATTATTAGCGTCAAAACCCGGCAAAGTCTTTTTACGCCAGGATATTCTCAACAAAGTCTGGGGGCGAGATGTTATCGTTGGAGATCGTACAATCGATGTACACATCAGAAAAATTCGCAAAAAGCTTGATGACAGCTTTATTCAAACAATAAAAGGGGTCGGTTATAAATTCGATGTTTAGCAAGAAGCGATTATTTTTGGTAACTTGATAATCTCAGCAAAAAATCTAACACATAGGCAAATGGCCTTTTTTGCTGCAATGGCCTGCAGTGTCTTTGCATTTCTTTTGGTGTTGCTATTTACAGCGGGGCGTTGGCTTGTTAGTCTGGCAGTATTCGCTCTTATGTTTGCCTTTGCGTATTACATTTTCAAGTTTCTTCTGGAGCGATTTATTTACAGAAAAATTAAAGTGATATACAAACTCATATCACGCGAACAGGAAAATATGAAGCTAGAGTCGGCTTTTCAGGATAAAACAATTGACGAAGTCCGCGATGATGTGTTAAAATGGGCTGGCGAAAAACGCATTGAAATTAGTCGATTGCAGCATAACGAAAGTTTTCGAAAAGAATTTTTGATGAACTTGGCCCATGAGCTACGCACGCCGATATTCTCAATACAAGGCTATATCGCTACTCTTTTGGATGGTGAAATTAATAATCCTGAAGTAAATGTACGCTTCCTTGAAAATGCTGCTCGCAGTGCCGATAGACTAAGCAATCTCGTCGATCAATTAAAAGAAATTTCACATTACGAGAGTCACCGTGTCCGCTTGGAAAAAAGTTCGTTCAGCATCCAAAAAAATATCAAAAAGGTTTTTGCTGAGTTGAAACCTTTGGCTGATGAAAAAGAAATTAGCATGTCCATCAAAAAGGGTTGCGAAGGTGACTTTTTAGTTTGGGCAGATAAAATGCGTATAGAACAGGTGCTCATAAATTTAATCCAAAATGCTATCAAGTATGGCAAGAAAGGCGGGCATGTGCTGGCTGGCGTTTATACAATTGACGATAGAAAGATACTCGTGGAAATAGCTGATAATGGGGTGGGTATGGACCAGGATCAAAGTATTCGTGTTTTTGAACGATTTTTTAGAACTGATGAAGCACGGACCATAGATAAACATGGCCATGGCCTTGGGCTATCCATTGTGAAGCATATTGTAGAGGCACACAAACAAACTATACAGTGTCGCAGTCAAAAAGGCCTTGGTACAACCTTTAGCTTTACATTGGAAAGGGATAGAGATTAAGAAAGACCTAACTTGGTAGATACAAATTTTTCAATCAGGCATTTCTAAGGGTAATTATTACATACTATATTGTTTAAGGCGCTGCCTTATACAGGTAAGCCAGTAAGGCTGCAATCTCACCTTCGTCCATCCCTTGATAGGGTGGCATTTGTGCTTTGTCTTTCCATTGTTGATAAATGTATCTCGAACGTTTTGTAGACTGCATTTCAGCAGGGGCATTCTTTATAAAGGCAGCCAGTGCGGTCGCATCTGGCCAGTTAGATTTCAGGCTATCCAGCATTGGTGCCATACCCGTACTGGTATTTGGAGCTAGTGCATGACAAACATTGCAATTCGCCTGGAATATAACCTCACCGCTTTTAACTAATTCCTCTTGGCTTTGGGCTGTATTATTCTTTTGTATCGGCTCACTATTTTGATTTTGGCAAGCAGCTATTAATAACATTCCAAATGCCCAAAACAAGATGAAAGGCTTTTTCATTTAGTGCTCTAAGGTTTTGATACTGCGACCAATACGATTCCAACGAATGCCTTTAGGTCCATAACTGAACCAAATAAACCAGGCCTTGCCTACAATGTGGTCTTCGGGCACAAAACCCCAATAGCGCGAATCCAGTGAGTTGTGTCGATTATCGCCCATCATCCAATAATAATTCATTGCAAAAGTATATTCAGTTGCAACCTTGCCGTCAATGAGTATTTGATTGTTTTGAGCACTCAGTTCGTGCCCTTCATACTCGCGGATAATGGTTTTGTAAAGGGCAATATTATCAACGCTTAATTTAACTGTACGTCCTTTGGCCGGAATCCAAATGGGCCCATAAAAGTCGCTGTTGAATTTAAAGTGGGCCGTGTCAGAAGGGAAAGCCTGCGGATCAGCTACCTTGTCGGTAATTCCCTGTACTTCATTAATCAGTTGAATTTCAATACCAGGTATTTTCTTCAAAGCAGCTACATCATCATCAGTCAAAGAGTAGTGATTCATAATAGGCTGATTGTAAGCATCTGTAAGCGGATAAATGTCCAGCTCGCTCAATATTTCTGCATTCACGGCCCTGCCTGTTGCAGTGGATACATAATAGTTAAATTGTCTAAATTTAGGGTCATAGCCCTTTTCACCATTTACATATAACACACCATTGCGAACTTCAAGGGTATCGCCAGGCAGGCCAACGCAACGTTTAATATAATTGTCTTTTTTATCTACCGGGCGATTGTCAACCTTGTCCTGAGGATAATTAAATACCACATCGTCATAACGATTGATGTGGCTGAATCCGGGCAAACGTTTATAACCCCATTGAATGGCTTCGGAATAAGATTTACCTCCAATGATGGGCATTACATTGTGTACAAAAGGAAATGATAATGGCGTCATGGGTATACGAGGTCCGTAATGCATTTTGCTGACAAATAAATAATCATTTACCATTAAGGATTTTTCCATGGACGGGGTAGGAATGGTGTAGGCTTCAAATAAAAAAGTACGAATCAAGGTTGCCGCCACTACTGCAAATAAACCTGCATCAAGCCATTCACGTAACACTGATTTCTTTTTCCCTGTCTCTTTCTCTTTCTTCTTCCAAAATTGAAGATTCATAAGCTTAAAATTGTGGTTCAAATGTAGTAGTTAGCTTTCATAATAACATCTTAATTGCGCCCTAATAGGAGAATAACTTTATTAATAGGTGCATATAGCTGATGACTGGTATGGGATTTTTTTATGGGTCTACATCAATGGTGACGCTAACAGATCCAAAATTTCGGAGGCTGGTGAGTTCATTCACTGCTGCGTATATTTTTTCTTTTATTCCTTGTATGCTGGCCGGAGTTGTTGGCAGCTTAACCAGCACTTCCTGTAAATATTGATTCCGAATGCGTGAAATGGGTGGTTCGGTAGGGCCAATTAAATGAATATTATCTAACTGATATAACGCATCTACTAACTTCATTGCAGCCGTTTGGCAGGTTTGCTTGTCTTTGTTTTTTATAGTGCAACGAATCAGTTTACAAAATGGCGGATATACAAAGTCGTGCCTATGCTGCTCTTCTAGTTTATAGAATGCTTCATAATCATGCGCCTTCACCAACTGAATGATAGGGTGGGTGGAGCGTTGCGTTTGAATGAGCACTTTGCCTTGATTATCCTTACGTCCTGCACGGCCGCTCACTTGTTCCAATAGTTGGAATACTTTCTCGTTTACACGATAATCCGGAAAAGCCAATAGGCTATCGGCGCTTAATACGCCAACCAGATTAACATGTTCAAAGTCTAGGCCTTTTACTACCATTTGTGTTCCGACGAGGATATCTATCTGACGATGTTCAAATGCCGTGATTAACTCTTTGTATTTGTTTTTTTGTTTGAGCGCATCCCAATCGAATCTGGCTACTCTGGCATGTGGAAATAATTGCTGAATGGCCTCCTCTATTTTTTCAGTTCCAAAACTTTTGGTCGTTATCTGGTTGCTATTACAACTAGGGCATACGGGGAAAAAAGGATAAACGCTGCCACAGTAGTGACAGTGTAGTTTATCGGTTAGTTTGTGGTAAGTCAACGAAACGTCGCAATGCTCGCAATGAGGCACAAAACCGCAAGACTGGCAAATGATAAATGGAGAATAACCTCTTCGGTTTTGAAACAAGATAATTTGCTTTCTTTCTGTTAGTGATTTTTTCATTTCAGCAACAAGTGCGTCTGAAAAGAGCCCGTTCATTTGCTTAAGCTCGTAGGCTTTTTTCAAATCAATAATTTGCACTTCTGGCATTTCGCCTTCGCCAAAGCGCTCATTAAGCTCAACCAGTGCAAATTTTTTATTTGCGGCATTATAATAGGTCGTTAGTGCAGGTGTTGCGCTGCCTAAAATTACATTGGCGTGCATGCGCTTTGCCAGGACAAGGGCAGTATCACGTGCCTGATATCTCGGTGCCGGGTCCTGTTGTTTAAAAGAATTGTCATGTTCCTCATCAATGATGATTAAACCCAACTTTACAAAAGGCAACAAGAGAGCGGAGCGAGCTCCTAATACAATTTTACATTCTCCGGACAATGTTTTTTGCCAAATTTCCACCCGTTCCTGATTGCCAAATCGGGAGTGATAAATACCGATTTGATTGCCGAATTTCGCCTGCAATCGTTTGATTATCTGAGCCGTTAGGGCAATTTCGGGCAATAAGTACAAAACCTGTTTGCCTTGCTGCAATGTTTTTTCAATCAATTGAAAGTAAATGTGGGTTTTGCCACTGCCGGTTACGCCTTTGAGCAATACGGTTTTATTATTTTCAAAGTGACCGCTGATTTCCCTAAGCGCTTGCTGCTGCCCGGGGCTCAGAGTTTCGTCAGTAATATTTTTTCTGCCACTGAAATGAATTCTATCTTCGGGGACTACATCCAATCGAAAAATACCTTTTTGCACCATCGATTTTAAAATGGCGCTGCTAGCTTCAGCGTTGGCCAGCAATTTGTTTTGGTATACAACTTCATCACGCTGGGCGAGCTGCAAAAACTGCAGCAGTACGTTTTGTTGCTTTGGCGCTTTTTCGAGTTCATTCAGTAATTCTTCCAGCAAGCTGTCATCAGAAAATTTTGCCTCCATTTCAACGATTTTCTCAAATTTTGGGATAAAGCGGTCGGTAAGTTTTTGATGAACCTCTATATAACCTTTGTCAAGTAAAGAGGAAATTATTTTACGAGCAGATGCCTGCGGAAAAATCTTTTGAATTTCGCTTAGTTTAAATCCCGAAGCTTTTTTGCTCATTGCCTCAAATATATTGTCAGAAAATCACTAAATGCTGTACAAAAGCAAAACTTTAGCATGCCTTAGTTATTTTATTTATACAGAATACTCCAAGTTCCATACTTGTTTAGTGTCCTTTTGGGAATTAACTGTTAACAACTATGATGTAGTCTAAATTTATGGTGAATATTACTCGTAAATATTCAAATATTAGCCATTGGGGTTTTACTTTTGCGCCACATTTAGAAAAACACCTATTTACAATGGCAAATACAGGTAAAATAAAACAAATTATTGGAGCGGTAATCGACGTAAGCTTTGAAGGCGCTGAATTACCACAAATTTTAAACGCACTAGAGATTAAAAGAGTAGATGGATCAACCTTGGTATTAGAGGTGCAGCAACATCTTGGTGAAGATAGTGTCCGTTGTATTGCAATGGAGGGAACAGAAGGGCTTACACGCAACATGGACGTAGTGGATACAGGTGCGCCTATAGCTATGCCTGTTGGAGACAACATCAAAGGGCGTTTGTTTAATGTTACCGGAGATGCCATTGATGGATTGCCACAGCCTAGTAAAGTGGGCGGGCGACCGATTCACGCAAATCCTCCTGCATTCGAACACTTGAGTACAGCTTCCGAGGTGCTTTTTACAGGTATTAAAGTAATTGACTTGATTGAGCCTTATGCAAAAGGTGGTAAAATCGGATTATTTGGCGGTGCTGGTGTAGGTAAAACAGTATTGATTCAAGAGTTGATTAACAACATTGCCAAAGGGCATGGAGGTCTTTCGGTATTTGCAGGTGTAGGTGAGCGTACTCGTGAAGGGAACGACTTGCTTCGTGAGATGATTGAGGCCGGTATTATGAACTATGGTGCAGACTTTAAGCATGGTATGGAAGATGGTAACTGGGATTTGGATAAAGTGGATATCAAAGGCTTAGAAGATAGTAAGGCGACATTCGTATTTGGTCAGATGAACGAGCCACCTGGAGCGCGCGCGCGTGTGGCGTTGAGTGGTCTTACGGTTGCAGAGTATTTCCGTGATGGCGATGGCGAAGGTCAAGGTAAGGATATCCTTTTCTTCGTTGATAATATTTTCCGTTTTACTCAGGCTGGTTCTGAGGTGTCAGCACTTTTAGGTCGTATGCCTTCTGCGGTGGGTTATCAGCCTACATTGGCTACTGAAATGGGATTAATGCAAGAGCGTATTACTTCTACTAAAAACGGTTCTATTACCTCTGTACAGGCAGTATATGTACCTGCGGATGACCTTACTGATCCGGCTCCGGCAACCACCTTTGCACACTTGGATGCAACCACGGTATTGTCTCGTAAGATTGCGGATTTAGGTATTTATCCTGCCGTGGATCCGTTAGATTCTACTTCGCGCATTTTGACTGCAGATATTGTAGGTGAAGCGCACTATAAATGTGCTCAAGACGTAAAAATGATTTTACAGCGTTATAAGGAATTGCAAGATATTATCGCGATTTTGGGTATGGATGAGTTAAGTGAAGAAGATAAGTTAACAGTAAGCCGTGCACGTCGTGTACAACGTTTCTTATCACAGCCTTTCCACGTAGCCGAGCAGTTTACAGGTTTACAAGGTGTATTAGTACCAATCGAAGAAACAATCCGTGGCTTTAACATGATTATGGATGGAGAAGTGGATGAATATCCTGAAGCAGCATTCAACCTTGTTGGTACTATTGACGATGCGATTGCCAAAGGAAAGAAAATGATGGCAGAAGCCTAATACTTATAATTAAGAGGAACAATAACTTAGATTATGCAGCTTGACATTTTAACACCCGAAAAGAAGATTTACGAAGGCGAAGTTTACGGTATTTATTTGCCTGGTGTTCAGGGATACTTCGAAATTCTCGATAAGCATGCTCCCATGGTTGCTGCACTCGGAGAAGGTGAAATGAAAATCCTGAAAGATAAATCTACTCATGAATTATATACAATCCGTGGTGGTTTTCTTGAAATGAACAACAACAAAGCTGTGGTACTGATAGAAGGTGCAGAAAAGAAATAGTTCGATTGAATAAATTGATACTGAAAGGCTTTACTGATATGTAAAGCCTTTCTTTTTTAGCCAAGGTTTACGTTGAATAAATAGCCTACAAGCGCGGTTAGTCCCATAGCGACAGTGCCCCAAAAAGTCACCCGAAGAATCGCTTTGTAAATATTAGAGCCACCCGTTTTGGCTGAAGTAATACCAAGCACTATTAGAAAGAGTATAGCAGATCCGTATAAATAATACTCTAAGTTTTTTAGAGGCATAAAAATGGTCACTAAGAAAGGTAGCAAACCTCCTAAAGTAAAGGCCGTTCCTGATGTGAATGCTGCTTGTATTGGTTTGGCCTGACTAATATCATTAATGCCTAATTCGTCGCGAATATGAGCCCCTAAGGCGTCATGGGCAGTAAGTTCCTCGGCAACAATAAGAGCTGTTTCTTTTTTTAGGCCTCTTTGCTCGTAGATCTGAGCTAAAAGTTCTAGCTCCAATTCAGGTGTTTCGGCAAGCTCTATTTTTTCGCGTTCAATATCAGCCTTTTCGACATCGGTCTGCGAGCTGACCGAAACATACTCTCCTGCCGCCATAGATAAGGCTCCGGCTACTAGGCCAGCAAGTATGGCCAAAACAACAGGTGCTCGCAAATCGCTAGCAGCTGCAACGCCTATTGCCAAACTGGCTGTAGATAATATACCATCATTGGCACCTAATACGGCTGCCCTTAGCCAGTTGCTTCTGTGTATGTAATGTTTTTCTAGATAATTATCTATTGTAGTTTGATGCTGTTGCATGATTAAATTAATTTATTAATTTCACTGAAGTTCTAATTTACTTGTGAATAATAGCATAGCTTAATTGGATACTTGTATGAAAGTAAACAATTTTAAATTACAGCTTATTGCTTGTATGTTGAACTTTTTATTATGAGTATTGTTTCGTTAAGCAGTTACTTTACAAAATTCTATTTAAATAAGCATAATATACTCTGATTAATCGCATGCCACTCCAATTTTACTATTGAGCACTGTATCTGAAAAGTGCTTAACCGGTAAAGTGCTTGATTAATAAAAGGACACTCTCAGATATATTATTCGTTTATCAGAGCAGCATTAATTTAAGGCATTCTCAAGAGCAACTTGATAAGGATAGATAAATTCATCGGTGGTGCCCCATTCTTCATTTTGGATAACAATGTTTTTTGCAGTTACCACACCAAGTTTTTCGAAATTAACCGAGGCTAACACTTTCTCAAAGTCATTTATCTTATCTGGCGATACTGAAACAATAACTCTGGACTGACTTTCGCCAAATAGGAAAGCATCTTTGCGAATACCTTCTTTACATTGAATATCAAATCCAAGTTTACGGTCTTTGGCACTTTCCATTAGACTGACAAACAATCCGCCGTCACTGACGTCGTGAGCACTTTGGATGAGATTTTTTGCTACTAATTCTCGAGTAATTTTTTGTATTTCAAATTCTTCTTCTAAATCAAAATGAGGAGCCGGACTAAACTTAATACCTTGAATATTATATAGGTATTCCGAACTATTGATATCGTTGCGTGATTGACCTAATAGATAAATTGCATCCCCCTCTTGTTTGAAATCTAAAGTCATGCGTGTTTCTATATCTTCTAATAAACCAATCATACCGATAGTAGGGGTAGGGTGTACAGCTCCATCTGGAGATTGGTTGTAAAAGCTCACATTGCCACCTGTGACTGGTGTGTCGAATTTTATACATGCTTCGCCCATACCCTCCAAGGCTTTTACGAATTGATAGTAGACCTCGGGGTTATATGGGTTACCAAAATTCAGGCAGTTGGTGATAGCCAAGGGTGTTGCACCTGTACAGGAGATATTGCGAGCACATTCGCTAACGGCAATTAAACCTCCTTGTTTGGGGTCAGCGTGCACGTAACGGCTATTGCAATCTACACTAACGGCCAATCCCTTTTCTGAACCTTTTACACGCATTACAGCAGCATCACTAGGTGCGTTGGTGCTGGCGTTGGCTGTCCCCACCATACTATCATATTGTTCATATACCCATTTTTTGCTACAGATATTGGGCAAGTCAAGCATTTTTTTTGCTACTTCTTTTAAGTTCGTAGGTTCTTCAATTTGAGCGATATCAAATGCTTTTACTTTTTCGAAATAAGCCGGTTCGCGGTATTCGCGGTCATATTGCGGAGCTCCTCCTCCTAATACCAAATGATCTGCGGATAACTTGGCGGCCAATTCTCCTTTGTGCCAAAACTCTAGCGTATCCCCTTCGGTAACTTCGCCGATTTGCTCACAGTGGATATCCCATTTGTCAAATATGCGTGTCATTTGAGCTTCGTGGCCTTTTTTTACAACAACCAACATACGCTCCTGACTTTCGCTGCAGAGCATTTCCCAAGCTAGCATATCATCCTGTCTTGTCGGTACCTTATCCAAATTAATGCACATGCCATGCTTCCCTTTGGCACTCATTTCGCTGGTGCTACAGGCGATACCTGCTGCACCCATATCTTGCATGCCGATAATGCAGTCAGTTTCAAGTAGTTCCATACAGGCTTCCATAAGTTTTTTCTCCTGAAACGGATCGCCCACCTGAACTGCAGGCAAATCTTTAGCGCTATCTTCATCAATATCAGCGCTGGCAAATGAGGCGCCGCCAATTCCATCTTTACCAGTATCACTGCCTACGATGAATACCGGATTGCCAACACCATAAGAAATAGCCGATAGCGTTTTTCCGACCTTGGCAATTCCCACACTCATAGCATTGACCAATGGATTGGTGTTATAACTTTCGTCAAAAAAGGTTTCACCAGCCACAGTCGGTACCCCAAAGCAGTTACCATAATGACCAATACCAGAGACTACACCTTTAAGTAAATGTTTTGTTTTGGCGTCTTGTAAGTTGCCAAAACGTAATGAGTTCAGTGTAGCAATAGGCCTCGCACCCATTGTGAATATATCGCGATGTATACCACCTACACCAGTGGCGGCACCTTGAAAAGGTTCAATGGCCGAAGGATGGTTGTGGCTTTCTATTTTAAACGAGCAAGCCAAACCATCACCAATGTCAATCAATCCTGCATTTTCTTCACCTGCGGCGGCTAATACTCTACTGCCGGTTTTGGGGAGTTTTTTCAAATATTTAATTGAATTTTTATAGCTACAGTGTTCGCTCCACATGACGCTGTATACGGCTGTTTCGGTAAAGTTTGGTGTGCGACCATGAAATTGCTTTATGGCTTCAAATTCATCTTCGGTTAGTCCGAGTTTCAGTGCTTGTTCTAGTGTAGCTTCTTGCATAAGATTTATGAAAGCGCAAAGGTACTACTTGCTGAATTGGCTCGGAAATTTGCTACTGGCAAATTATGAACAAGTATTTTTGTGCGTATGCCAAAAAATATTCTGATAGCAGATAGTGGGAGCACCAAAACGGATTGGGTTTTAGTAAGTGAAAAAAGAAAACGAAGCTTTGCCACGCAGGGATTAAACCCCTATTTGCAGACTGCAGAAGACATGCTGCAAATTTTGCACAAGGAACTTAAAATAAAATCTGACGCAGCGAATGTAGATGCGGTATACTTCTACGGTGCCGGCATCAATAATCGCAATAGTGAAAAGCTTGTAATAAATGCATTGCAATCATTTTTTGAAACAAAAAAAATTGCTGCGGCAAGTGATTTGTTAGCATCGGCTCGCGCCACCTGTGTGGAGGGAAAGGGCATTGCCTGTATATTGGGCACTGGTAGTAATTCATGTTATTATGACGGTAAGCGGATAAAATCCAAACTCCCTTCCTTGGGTTACGTATTAGGGGATGAGGGGAGTGGGAATCATATTGGCCGACGCCTATTGCAGCATTATTTTCAGGGTATTATGGATCAGGAACTGGCATCAGCATTTGAGGAAATGTATGACGTCCAACTAGAAAATGTTTTGCAAAACGTGTATCGAAAACCCTTTGCAAATCGCTATTTAGCAAAGTTTGCCAAGTTTGCACTAGCCCATCGGGGGCATTATCTCATTGAAAATATTGTTGAAGATTGTCTGAATGAATTTTTTATGAATAATCTGCTACATTATAAACAGATACATAAAGTACCCTTGCATTTTAGCGGTTCGGTGGCCTATTATTTTCAAGATATAATCTCGCAATTGTGCCAGCAATACGAAATAAACCTAGGGGTAATCATTCAACGCCCCATCAACGAGTTGGTTGCATATCACAAAAAAGAAGGTTAACAGCTGACTGTTTTTGAGAATGAATAATGCATAAAAAATTCGCTATTTGGTTCCAATTCAGAATCTAACTCGTCAATTTCTTCGTCAAATAAAATTTCTTCTGTCAATTCCTCGATCATTTTTATTTTTTCGTCCTCCATTTATTTCTGTTTTTATATTTAGAACATCCGCATAAAACCATTACCGTTTAAATTCCCTATCTACACCAGTAGTTTTAGCCGCATGATTTACCAAATTTATTGTTTTTCAATATCATATCCAACGGACTTTCTACTTCTGCTTAGCTTGTGCGCATTACATGTTTATACACGGCGGTGGTTTCGCTACTGCAAAGACCAAGTATGACTGGTAAACACTTCATGACGAACTAAATATGGCTCTCGAAAGAGAACGGTTTTTATCTATTTAAAGGCATTTATCCCCGTAACGTCCATGCCCGTTATCAGCAGGTGGATGTCGTGCGTGCCTTCGTAGGTCACTACGCTCTCGAGGTTCATCATATGCCGCATAATGGAGTATTCGCCTGTAATGCCCATGCCGCCATGCATTTGGCGTGCCTCGCGGCAAATGTTGAGGGCAATTTCGCAGGAGTTGCGCTTGGCCATACTTACTTGTGCGGGCGTTGCGCGCCCTTCATTCATCAGCACGCCCAGGCGCCACACCAATAATTGTCCTTTGGTAATTTCGGTAATCATTTCGGCCAGTTTTTTCTGCTGCAACTGAAAACCGGCAATCGGTTTGCCAAACTGTTCGCGTTGCAGGGTATAGCGCAAGGCCGAGTCGTAGCAATCCATGGCCGCACCCAAAGCGCCCCAGGCAATACCGTAGCGCGCTTTGCTTAGGCAACTCAATGGCCCTTTGAGGCCTTTAATATTGGGCAGGATGTTCTCCTTGGGCACTTTTACATTGTCAAACACCAGCTCGCCGGTGCAGCTCGCACGCAAGCTCCATTTGCCGTGAATCTCCGGTGTGGTAAAGCCGTCCATGCCGCGCTCAACGATTATACCGCGCACATCGCCCGCTTCATCTTTCGCCCAAACGACCGCTACCTTTGCTTCGGGACTATTGCTAATCCACATCTTGGCACCGTTCAGTATGACGTGGTCGCCGGCATCTTTAATGTTGGTAATCATACTGCCGGGGTCGCTGCCGCTGTCCGGTTCGGTAAGGCCAAAGCAGCCCAGCCATTCGCCGGAGGCCAATTTGGGCAGAAACTTTTGTTTTTGCTCCTCACTGCCATAAGCGCTTATAGGCCACATCACCAAACTACCCTGCACGCTGGCTGTGGAGCGCATGCCGCTATCGCAGCGCTCTATTTCCTGCATCATGAGGCCGTAGCTGATATAATCCAATCCGCCGCCGCCGTATTCTGCCGGTATGGTCGGCCCGAAAACGCCCAGCTCGCCCATTTGCGGTACCAGGTGCTTGGGGAAGTGATTATTTTGTGCCCATTCTTCAATGTGGGGGCTTACTTCTTTTTTAATCCAGGCGCGCACACTGTCGCGGATTAGTTTGTGCTCGTCGCTCAAAAGCTCATCGACTAGGTAATAGTCCGGGTGTTGGTATAAATCTTGTGCCATATTTAATTTGCGGGTTTTAACAGTATTGTACTTGTGTCGTACTGGTTAATCATTTGAAGGTGTAAATTATTATTATCCAACTTAAGAATTGAGAATCGCGTAATCTCGGGGTTGCCGGTAAATTCTTCCACCTCCATGACAATTTCTTTGTCTTCAATATGCCATCGGGCCGAGTCTACGCCATCTACTGATGTGAAATACACCATCTTGTCTGCCCGAAATTCCATAAAGGTATTTTCGAGGTTTGTCTTTTGTAATTCTTCCTGTTGGGCTAAGTCGGCCTCTACAAATCGCTTAAAAGAGTCTACGGATCCAAAGTACTCAATCATATCGTTTTGCTCAGTAATGGTATCGAGCAAGTTTTTATAATAAGCTACCTCTTTTTTATAGGTCGAATTTTCAATTTTTGTAGACTTCCATTTTTTTATAATGGCTTGTTCCTGATTGTCTTGACAGGCCATCAAAAACAACAAGCTACAAGAAGAGAATACGATTTTACTGGCGCTGGAAGTCGACATTGGCGCAAAGGTAGGCCATAAAGCTTCATTTTGTCAAAGCAAATAATGCATAAATATCAACGTTTGACACTGCCGATACAGTTTTAAAGTAATCTGAACATTTACCGAATTTCATTAGACTCGGTATGGCTAATCTGCTTGTGGCAATTACATTTGCGACCAAATAAATTAATAAATACGCATAGATAATGAGTAAAGAAATAAAAAAGGTGGCCGTAGTTGGCGCCGGTACAATGGGAAATGGCATTTGCCACGTTTTTGCACAAACTGGTCATCAGGTCCATTTGATTGATATTTCGCAACCGGCCCTTGATAAAGCCATAGCAACCATCACACAAAATTTTGATAGACAGATAAAGAAAGAAGTCATAGGAGAAGAGGTAAAGAATGAAGCCCTTGCCAACATTACAACTTTTACGGATATGCAAGCCGGTGTGCAGGGCATGGATATGGTAGTAGAGGCTGCTACTGAAAATATAGCCTTCAAAGAAAAATTATTTGCGCAGTTAGACGAATACACTGATGATAATTGCATTTTGGCTTCAAATACTTCTTCGGTTAGCATTACGCGCCTGGGTTCGCATACAAATAAACCTCAAAACGTAATTGGCATGCACTTTATGAATCCGGTGCCGGTAATGAAACTAGTAGAAATTATCAATGGCTATGCTACAAGTTTGGAAACCACCAACACCGTTACGGCGATGGCCATAAAATTGGGCAAAGTACCATGTACAGCCGAGGATTATCCCGGGTTTATTTCTAACCGTATTTTATTGCCGATGATTAACGAGGCTATCATTGCCTTGCAAGAAGGTGTTGCAGGAGTGGAGGAAATTGATACGATTATGCGATTAGGCATGGGGCATCCCATGGGTCCTTTACAATTAGCAGATTTCATTGGTTTAGATACTTGTTTGAGTATTTTGGACGTAATGGTGACACAAATTGGCAAACAAAAATATGCTCCGGCTACCTTGCTAAAAAATATGGTTCAGGCAAAACGCTTGGGCAGAAAATCTGGTGAAGGGTTTTATAAGTACACCCCTGGTTCAAAAGAATTGGTGGTGAGCGATTCGTTTAAAAAACGACACTAGTTTAATCCCGGATCTTTGGGGAGGTGTATAAGCTGGTGAAACTCTTTGTCCAAAGAAAGTATAGCTTGTTCCCAAAGTTCTTCGGTATACAGATTGAACAAATTTAGCTGGTTTGATTCACTCACAAGCCAGCTATTTTTTTCTATCTCCTCATCAAGTTGCAGCGCACTCCAGCCTGAGTATCCAATAAAGAAGCGGATATTATTATTGTTTATCGTATTGTCTTTTAATAACGCAATTGCCGTTTGGTAATCACCACCAAAGGATATGTCATTGGCTATTTTTTCGCCACCCAGCAGGTCGCCTGTATTGTGCAATATGTGCAACGAGCTTGTATCCACCGGTCCGCCAATAAACAATGGAATGTCAGTATTATCCAGTCCATCCACAAAAAAGTCCAAGGTTATGTCTATGGGTTTGTTCAGCACAAACCCCAAACTGCCCTCAACATCATGTGTACACAAAAAAACAACCGATCGTTTAAAATGAGGATCAGGTAGCAGCGGTTCCGCAATTAATATTTTACCCGCACTAGGCGGCACTCCAGTTTTTATTTTTAAACTAAAATCCATGTTGAATCTCGAAATTAATGAGGGATGGTCACACAAGATAAATAATCCTTAAAAAATCATAGGCGTTTATTTCATTGGTACTTTTGTCTGCTCAGGATGAAGAAACTTTTTCCGCTTATTATTACGTTGACAGCCATTTCTTTACTGGGCATTATTATTGTTCAGGTGCAATGGATTAGTTCTGCTATAAAATTAAAGCAAGACCAGTACCAACGGGATGTGGAAGCAGCCTTGATGAACGTCACAGATTCGATAGTTAATCAAAAAATACGTGGGCTACGACCGATTGAAAGCGATGTGGTAGACTTTAATAATTACCCTCCAACCAAAGCCGTTTTTACTCGTTATGAATTAAATCACTTGCTGCAAACAGAACTTCGAAATGCCGGCATACGGCAAGACTTCGAATACTGTATTACCAATGATGCTGCTGCAAAAACAATGTATAGTGCAGGATTTAGAGAGGAGTATCTCAGCGCACCCGAAATATTCCGCACCAATATTTCAGGTCGCACCGCAGCCAATTTCGAAACATTACATCTTTACATTTTACAACCTCAAAACTATTTCAAAACGGAGTTGCTACTTATGCTGTTGGGTGCGCTGCTGTTTACTTGTATTATCATAGCGGCCTTTGTGATTACCATTCGCACCATGCTTTCTCAACGTAAATTGTCTGAAATAAAAAGTGATTTTATCAACAACATGACGCATGAATTTAAAACGCCAATTGCCACTATACAATTGGCAAGTGATGCCTTAAATAATGACAAAGTATTGAGTGATATAAAGAATATAAAATATTATTCGGGCATCATTAAAGAAGAAAATATGCGCATGCATAAACAAGTGGAAAGGATATTGAATGCGGCCAAACTAGAGAAAGATGAAATCCGACTGCAATTAAAGGAAATCAATGTGCATGATGTCATTCGAAAAGTAATCAGCAATTCGAAACTTCAGGCGGATGAGGCTCATGCTGTAGTGACAGAACAGCTAAAAGCCACTCATTTTATCATCATGGCTGACGAAGTCCATTTTTCCAATATTATTTTTAATCTGCTGGATAACGCCATCAAATACGCCGATAAAAATCCTAAAATCGTCATCTCTACTGAGAATTTTGGTAATTCCTTGCACATTAAAATAAAAGATAATGGCATCGGCATGACCAAGGAAGTGATGAACAACATCTTCGAAAAGTTTTATCGGGCTCATACCGGTAACCAACACAACGTAAAAGGCTTTGGTTTGGGGCTAACTTATGTAAAAAAAGTTATTGACCTGCATGAAGCCAAAATAACCGTCGATAGTACACCAGGGGAGGGAAGTGAGTTTACATTGGTCTTTCCCTATATCTAGCCAATAGGCATTGTTTGTAACTGAACGGCATCATCTGAAACTGATAGTAAATATTCAGCGCCAATTTGAATGGCAATGTTTTCAGGTTGATGACCAATCGGGAAGTTGAAACAAACAGGGAACTGCTCATCCTTAATTTTTTCGTACACAATTTCTTGCTCTGTAAGTCCGAAAGGAATTTCATTATCCTGCGTATCTGTAAAGCTGCCGACTATTAGCCCGGCGAGCTTGTCCAGTTTACCGCTGCGTTTCAGTTGCCACATCATCCGGTCAATATTATATCGGTATTCACCCACATCTTCCAAAAAAAGTATTTTGCCTTCTGTGTCAATATCGCTGTCAGTGCCTATCAAATCGCTAATCAACGCCAAGTTGCCACCTATCAACTGGCCTTGGCAAACGCCTTGGCGTTGCAGGGCATGCGTCCCAGAAAGAAATGACTGATGTTGACCTGTGATGGCATCATAAATACTTTTTGTGCTTGTCTCGTCTCGTTTTTCAGTTTGATAACCGCTGCCCATATGGGCATGCAACGTACAAATGCCATAGTTGGAGTGAATATGATTGTGCAGGCAAGTAATATCACTATAGCCCACTAGCCACTTTGGTTTTTGAACAAATGCCGAAAAATCTAACCTGTCAATTATACGCACCATACCATAGCCGCCTCGGGCAAAAAAAACAGCCCGAATGCTGTCATCGTCAAGCATCGCTTGAAGCTCTGCTAATCGATCATCATCATTGGCAGAAAATTTAAAAAAATTTTTACCTACATTTCGGCCAATTTCATAATTGAAGCCCCACTGCCGTATTTGACGGTACATGGCTTCCATATCAGCTGCATTAACCGACCCTGCCGGACAACAGATTCCTATCTTATCGTTAGTTTGTAAGGGTGGTGGCGATGTTTGCATACATATTCAATTATCTTTGCAAACTTAATGTCAAACGCTAGAAATTTTAATCGATACTTAATAACAGCGGCCTTGCCATATGCCAATGGTCCGTTGCATATTGGCCACCTGGCAGGTTGCTTTTTACCTGCTGATATTTATGTTCGATACCTGCGTGCACAAGCTAAGGATGTGCAGTTTGTTTGCGGCGCTGATGAACACGGTGTGCCTATTACCATACGCGCAATGAAAGAAAACAAAACGCCTCAGGAGGTTGTAGACTTTTATTACCATCAAATGAAAAATACTTTTTCTGATTTTGGTATATCGTTTGACGTTTTTTCAAGAACTTCTAATCAGGAGCATCGCCAAACAGCACAAGATTTTTTCATCAAGCTTTATGAAGCTGGCGTATTTGAAGAAAAAGAAACTGAACAATTTTACGATGAAGAGAAGAAACAGTTTTTAGCCGATCGATATATCATAGGTACTTGCCCTAAATGTGGCAGTGACAATGCATACGGCGACCAATGCGAGAGTTGTGGTACCTCATTAAGTCCTGATGAATTATTGAATCCCAGATCAGCCTTGAGTGATGCACTACCTGTAAAGAAAAAAACGAAACACTGGTACTTTCCATTGGCAAAATATGAGGATTGGCTTCGTGACTGGATTCTAAATGAACATAAAGACTGGAAAAGCAATGTTTACGGGCAATGTAAGAGTTGGCTTGATCAAGGCTTGCGCAGCCGGGCGATGACACGCGATAGCCAATGGGGGGTTGCAGTTCCGTTGCCCAATGCCGAAGGAAAAGTAATGTATGTTTGGTTTGACGCGCCCATTGGGTACATATCGGCCACAAAAGAAATATTACCCACTAGTTGGGAGGAGTATTGGAAACAACCTGACACGAAATTGGTTCATTTTATTGGTAAGGATAATATCGTATTTCATTGTATTATTTTTCCGGCCATGCTAAAGGCGCATGGTGATTTCATTTTACCGGATAACGTTCCGGCTAATGAGTTTTTGAATATTGAAGGTCAGAAAGTAAGCACAAGCCGTAACTGGGCTGTTTGGGTGCATGAATATCTGGAAGATTTTCCGCAACAGCAAGATGCGTTGCGCTATGTATTATGTTCAAACGCCCCGGAAAATAAGGATAATGATTTTACCTGGAAGGATTTTCAGGATAAGAATAATAATGAATTAGTAGCCGTCTTTGGCAATTTTATCCATCGGGTTATGGTGCTTACTCACAAACTTTGTGGAGGCAAAGTGCCACCTTTCCATATGGAACGAAAAGATGCTCTGGATGACAGCATTTATCAAAAAATAATTGAAACAAAAGCCAATATTGAGGCCGGCTTGGACGCATACAAATTTCGGGAGAGTATTTTTCATCTAATCGATTTGGCAAGAGAAGGTAATAAATACCTTCAGGAAAAAGAGCCTTGGAAACACAAGGAGGACCAGGCGTTTATTGATAATTGTTTACATCTTAGTCTTCAATTGGTTGCCAATTTAGCCATATTGGGCAACCCATTTTTGCCTAATACCAGTCAAAAAATATGTACACAGTTAAAAGTCGTTGACAGAATGCTGGCCTGGGAAAATGCAGGCAGTTTAAAACTTGTTCGCACCGGGTATTCGCTTCGTGAACCAGAATTGCTTTTTGCAAAAATTGAAGATGAACAAATCAATGCTCAAATAGAAAAACTAAGCGCAAACGCCATGGATAATAATAACTCAAGCAGCCCCCAAAATAGCCCATTGGCTGATGAAATTAATTTTGAAGACTTTAATAAAGTAGACCTACGTGTGGCACAGATTGAAGAGGCGACTTCGGTACCGAAGGCTGATAAACTCTTGCAAATTTCATTGAATTTAGGTTTTGAGAAACGCACGGTCTTGAGTGGTATTGCCGAGTACTTTAATCCTGCAGAAATTATTGGCAAACGAGTTGTGCTAGTTGCTAATTTAGCGCCAAGAAAAATGCGTGGTATAATGAGTGAAGGAATGATATTGATGACGGAAAATGATGCAGGGCAATTAGTTTTTGTTAGTCCTGACGAGCATGCTAAGCTAGGTGCAAGAATCCTCTAAATCGGATCTGAAGAAATAAAAAAAGCACTCATTGAGTGCTTTTTTTATTTGACATTATTCGCGGTTAAATTATTTTAATCAACATACCAAATTTCGGTTCTGTCGCGATTGTACATTCTATAAACAAAACTCACAAATACCCCGATAGATTGATTGGTGGTTGGTTGTCTTACTATTTCTGGTTTGGTTGGTCCGTGATATTTAATTGCTGATGGGTATCCCGGATATTTCTCCACACGTGCATTTTCACCGGTAAACGTAATGGTGTTCGGACTTGTATTATAGTCAAATTCTTTCTCAATTTGACCCATGCCTAAATCAAATCGGCCACTGATATTAAACAGAAAATCATCACTTATTTTAATATCAAAACCTAAACCATAATAAACACTTAAAGCAATTGGCTCATATAGGGGTTCATCTAAAGTGCCATATTCAGGTTGTTTATCACGATAGTAAACATCTTGGTCTTTGATATCAATAATCAGTTTTTGGTCGTTCAGTCGGAAATGTTCATATCGATCTTGGTAGCTATTAAGAAAACCTACATTCGCTCCACCAAATAATCGAGCCGCTACTCGACGTCTTAGATTTGTACTTACGTTCAGGTTTAAACCTGCTTTTAAATATTTTAATCGTGCATAGGCCTCGTATTCTGAGCCATCGGCATAAAGACCTTTGTAATTTTGTCCGTTATTCCAATATCCAACTTGTCCACCAATGCCGACACCCATTTTTTTTCCTACAGTTACAAAATAACTGCCATCAATGCCTCCGCACATTTTATAAGTAGGCAAGAAGTCACCAAACTGATAATCATTGGCATTCATCAAATATGATACGTACAATCCTGAGAATGCACCTATTCTTCCTTCGCGCTGTGCATTTGCTGTATAGAAACTTGCAAACAGTATTGTTGCAAAAAATAGTTTTTTCATATGATTAATTTCCGCCTATATATTTTTTAATAGATACCTGAGCACC
The DNA here is from genome assembly GCA_964409905.1 of uncultured Chitinophagaceae bacterium. GTDB lineage: Bacteria > Bacteroidota > Bacteroidia > Chitinophagales > Chitinophagaceae > JAGNRR01. The sequence continues at coordinate 60,403 of CAYPET010000010.1, forward strand.
GTAAGAGAAGTTTGTCGTCTCTCCGCGATTATTATCAAAAAATTCTCCTTGTGCAGTGGTGTAGGGTATAAACTTTTCAGTGATATCCGCATAAAACCGATACCGCTTACCTGCCTCATTGTTTACTTCGAATTTCTTATTTTCTACTTCAGGCATACCAATATCAGCTCTTACTGTGAGGCTGACGACTGTATTGGTCCACATACGCATTTCGATACCGCCACCCATTGTAAAGCCCCAATCAAAAATTTTAAATGGTTGGCCATCATCAGCTAGACCATCGAAAAATTGATTGCCATCCTTGTCTTTTGCGGTGTACGAACCAGACTTTAAAAGGTAAGTGTTATTTACATCTGTGCCTGGAACGGTAATATTCCATTCTTCCTGCCCCCCCAAAAGCATCGCAACATAAGGTCCAAAAAAAGTATTTGCTCTAAAACGTCTGTCAGGATGCCAACGATTATAAGATTTCCACCAAAAAAGCACTGGCAATTTAACATAGCTCAGAGTTGTTGTGGCATTGATATTTGGGGCATTATCCGCAGGGTTCAACTTACCAGTGTATTTCGCTCCGGCATTCCAAAGCAATAATTGTTGACCAACACCGAAGTGAGGATTGTACCATTGCAGTCTTTCGGCTCCGGCAAAATAGGTAAAATTGGTGGCGGGTGCAATTAATTCGGATGAAACGTCGTCACTATTGTACAAAGTGGCAGAATGCCCACCGGCCACAACACCATATTGTATGCCAACAACTGGGATACCTCCGTCGCTGAATTTATAATTAAATTGAGCTTTTGATTGCGTGAATGAACAAATCAAACACAGTAGAATCACTTTTCTCAAGGCAGAAATTTTCATTCCTACAAATATATAGTAACGTTAGCGAATTATTAAAGTTTTTCCACTTCGTATAATGCCGGAAAAAGATAGGTTTTGCCTGTATCAATTTCAATGGCCTCAAAACGCGTTCTTCTTTTGCTTAATAATTTGTATTGACGGCCATCTGCTGTGGCGAATAATCCTCCTATCGCAATATCCTGTATCATTGTACCAAGCGGATGCCGGTCGTATTGGCGTAGAGCAAGGCTCAGGGTGGGGTTATAACAACTACTAGATTTGATATTTGTCATCGAAGACATAATTGTTGTGAGCAATTTTTCCGGAAAAACTTTTCTATTCAAAAAGGGAATCATCAATTCATGATAGGTCTTTTTCCATTCGTGACCATGCGATTTAATCCGAAATCCATGCCGATCAAAAGCTACCAAGTGCGCTAACTCATGAACAAGGGTTAGTAAGAAATGATAAGGGTTTAAATTTCCATTGATGCTGATTTCATGGGCATGCCCTCTTTGTCCGGGCTTGTAATCGCCATATTTCGTGCGTCGTTCTTTGGTGATTTTTAATCGAATATGATAATGATTCAGGTATGGGATGATTTGCTCGTAAGTGCCTTCTGGCAGAAAATGTTCAAGCGTGTGCAATGGTTTCTTTTGCAGTGCCATTGGGGATTATAATGCTTTTTTTAATCGAATAGCCTTCTCCAATAAGGCTTCCAGTTTATTTAAATCTAACATATTTGCGGCGTCGCTTTTGGCTTCGTGAAGCCGTGGGTGTGTTTCGATAAATAGTCCATCGGCGCCTGCGGCGATAGCACATAATGCCATGGTTTCAATAAATTCCGGTTGCCCTGATGTGACACCGCTGCTTTGGTTAGGCTTTTGAAGGGCATGCGTGCAATCCATAATGACCGGCAGATTCGTTTTTTTCATTATGGGAATACTTCTAAAGTCTACCACCAAATCTTCATATCCAAAGGTGGTGCCGCGTTCTGTAAGCATTACTTTTTCATTACCACTTTCAATCACTTTGTTTGCGGCAAAGCTCATTGATTCGGCATTGAGGAATTGCCCTTTTTTGATATTGACTACCTTTCCGGTTTCGGCCGCTGCTTGTAATAAAGCTGTTTGCCTGCATAAAAAAGCAGGTATCTGCAATATATCGGCTACAGAAGCTGCCATGTTGGCTTCTTCGTTGGTATGTATATCTGTGACTATCGGAATGTTGAATTTTTCCTTTACTTTTTTCAAAATTGTCAGTGCTTCTTCATCGCCTATTCCTGTAAATGAATTTATACTACTTCGATTGGCTTTTTTGTAAGAAGCCTTAAAAGCAAAGGGAATTTTAAGTTTTTGCGCAATAGAGACAATGCTATCCGCAATTTCAAAACACACTGCTTCACTTTCTACTGCGCATGGTCCGGCAAGCAAAAAGAAATGTTCTTCGTGCCAATTATTTTTAAATAGTTCGGGTAAAAAATTCATGTTGGACAAATATAGCAATCATACTTTGTGTTGTGTGTTGTATTTTTCGGGTTAATTTTAATTTACCCATGGCACAGGAAAAAATATTATTAATTGGAGCAGGAGGACAAATAGGCGTCGAATTAACAGAGGCCTTACAAAAGAAATATGGCGTGGCCAATGTGCTGCCTACTGATTTAAAGGAGCAGCATGCGCTGTTGGAGAATATGGGGCGATATATGCAGTTGGATGCCATGGATAATGAAAAAATACGTGAAATCATTATTTCGGAAGAAATTACGCAGGTTTATCTGCTGGCCGCTGTGCTTTCTGCTACGGGAGAACAACATCCGCAGTTGGCATGGCATGTGAATATGGATAGTTTGCTGGGCGTGCTAGAACTTGGCAAAGAACTGAAAATAAGTAAGATTTTCTGGCCAAGTTCTATTGCGGTTTTTGGGCCTACTAGCCCGAAACATAAAACAGCACAGGCAACAATTATTGAACCTTCCAGTATGTATGGCATTACAAAAAATGCCGGTGAAAATTTGTGTGCATACTACAATAAAAAGTATGATATGGATATCCGAAGTATTCGATATCCGGGCCTTATTAGTTTTAAAAGCCCTCCCGGAGGAGGCACTACAGACTATGCGATTGATATTTTTCATAAAGCCCTCGCCGGAGAAACCTTTAATTGTTTTCTTAGTGCAGAGACCTATTTGCCCATGATGTATATGGATGATGCCATACGCGCTACCATAGAACTTATGGATGCGCCCAAAGATGCACTCAGTATCCGGAGAGGTTACAATGTGACGGCAATGAGTTTTTCGCCACAAGAAATTGCGGCGGAAATAAAAAAGCACATCCCCAATTTTCAAATAACCTATGAGCCTGACTATAGACAGCTAATAGCCAACGATTGGCCAGCCAGTATAGATGATAGTACGGCTCGTGCAGACTGGGGGTGGAAAGAGAAGTATGACCTTCAGGCTATGACTGAGGCCATGATTACAGGTATTAAATCAATGTAGCATGCTTGACGAAAGTTGGATACAGAAGGCACAGAAAGAAAAAAAAATATTTCAAAAATTTCTGTCAAAAAAACCTTCTAGGGCGGCTATCAGTAGCTTATCTGAGCTTCACGAAGAGGCTTTTTCCCAAATAGATTGTCTTGACTGCGCCCGTTGTTGCAAAAATCATTCACCCCGTTTTAAAATGCCCGATATTAAGCGCATAGCAAAATATTTAGGCTTAAAGGAAGGTGATTTTATTCAGCAATATTTGTTTTTGGATAATGAAAACGATTACGTGCTGCAACAGTCTCCATGCGTTTTTTTGAATGACGACAATACTTGTCAGATTTATGATGTCAGACCATCAGATTGCGCGCGTTATCCTTATACCGACGAAGATGTTTTTTTGAAACGAAAAAATATTACGGTCAAAAATACTGAGGTTTGTCCCGCTGCCTATTTTGTACTCAATAAGCTGGTAGCCGAACAAGGCTAATGAGGATGTTGTAATGGCTGTTTGTCAGCTTTGTCTTTTTTACAATTGTTTGCACAGTTATTACATACGCCAGCGCTTACCTGAAAACTTTCAATATCCTCCATTAGGGCGACTAATTTCTCAACGGTGACGTGTTCCATCAATACTATTTTGTACCAATTGGGTTGATCATGGTTATCGGGCACAAGGCCATACTTTGTGGCAACTTCTTTCGGTATGTTGCTACTACGAATAGTAATGATGTTTGACTTTGGATGACGATAAAAGCCAATTTTCTTTTTATTGAGTTGCTCACAAAGCCAGTCGGCCCGTTTTTGTAAGATAAATACTTTTTCGTGCCAGCCGTATGGTCCGTTTTTCATCAATATCATCCACACGGCCACGGCATTTGCACCAGATCTGCTGCCGATTAGTGTGTAGTCTTCTCCGGCCACGTATTTTGCTTCGCGGGTATTGGTAAATTTCATGTACCCCTTTCGGATAAGAAAAATACCTGTACCATAAGGCGCCTGAGCCATTTTGTGAGCATCCAACGTGAAAGAATGGATATGTGGATTTTTAAAGGTTAATAACTCGGAGCTGGTAGTGAAAGGGTAGTAAAAACCGCCATAGGCGCCATCAACATGTAGGCGATAATGGCAGTTGAGTTGGTTTAACGCATCTGTATAAACTTTGACTTTGTCTACAGAACCAAACATAGTTGTCATCATATTGCTGACAACAATAAAATATTTTTTGCCTTTTGCCAAGGCGCTTTCTAATGCTTCAATCACCCGTTCACTGCGCAGTTCTCGCGTATCTTTTTCTACAGCTACTTTTACAATATCCAGGCAAAATACATTGCTGGCTTTATCCATCGAGTAATGACTGTCTTCGCTGCAAATAATGACGATTTCGTCAAGTGATGCACCTTCCTTTTGTATGAAATAATTTCTATAAATCCAGATGGCCTGCATGTTTGCCTCCGTTCCTCCTGAGGCAATGTAACCATCAACCTCTTCTGTTGCATGCAGGATGTCTGTGGCACATAAAGCAATGACTTCCCGTTCTATCTGTTGAGTGCCACTAAAAAAGGATTCCGATTTCCCTAATGTATGACAACCAATATGATTAGGGTTTTGAAGCAGTGTAGAGATGTATGGGGCATCTTGAACAAAGGTGGCGTCTTTATTGAAGACCTGGCCGTCAAGGTAGGAAGCGGGTATGCCTAAAATGGATTGGTTGTGATAATTAACATTTTTATCAAGTGCACCGAAAATTGTTTTTTTGATTTCTTCTTGACTTTTTTTCTTCCAATACTGATACATGCAGACAATAATATTTCGTCAAAAGTACCAAGAGCCTTGTTTCGAAAAATTGACAAAAGTCAATCCTTAGGCTAATTCAAATACAGCTAATTCGTTGTATAGGGTATCGCGTTCTACTGCTGTATGGCCACTTTCATGTATTAAATCTGTAATTTCTTCAGTGGTCATGGCTGGGTTTTGCTCCTCGCTACCTGCCATGGAATATATTTTGGTGCTATCATCAATGGTGCCATCAAGGTCGTCTACACCGTAGTGCAGCATTAACTGAGCTTTTTCTCTGCCTAACATAGGCCAGTATGCTTTAACATGCGGAAAATTATCCATAAAAATGCGGGCAATAGCATAGGTTTTGATATCATCAATGATGGCACTTTCGGCAATGTGGCTCATGTCATTGTCTTGATTGCGAAATTTTAATGGGATGAAGCAATTAAAACCATTGGTTTCATCCTGAAGGTCTCGTAGTCGGTTCATGTGGTCAATACGATGTTCATATTCCTCAATATGTCCGTATAGCATCGTTGCGTTGGAATGCATGCCCAGCTGATGAGCAGTGCGATGTATGTCTAGCCAGCCTGCAGCATTTACTTTGTCGGCGCAAATTTTTTCTCGGATAATTTCATCAAATATTTCGGCACCACCTCCTGGTAAGGAATCCAAACCAGCTTCTCGCAAAAATTCAAGACCTTTTTTATTTGTCATTTTTGCTTTACGGAACATGTAATCCAACTCAACAGCCGTATATCCTTTGATGTGTAAATCAGGTCTGTGTGCTTTTATTTTTTTCATTAAGCCGGCAAAAAATGTGATTGTCAATTTTGGATGGACACCACCTACAATGTGCAATTCCGTTACTTTTTTGCCATCATAACTTTTTACAATATGCATCATCTGTTCTTCCGAAAGTTCCCAGCCTTCTTCACGGTTTTTGTATAATCGTGAATATGCACAAAACGCACAACTGAACACGCAGACATTCGTAGGTTCTATATGAAAATTACGATTGAAAAATACTTTATTGCCGTGTCGTTGCGTTTTGATATGATTGGCTAGCATTCCCAGAAATGCAATGTCAGCATAACGATATAGTAATAGGCACTCATCTGTATTAATGCGTTCACCATCGAGCACTTTTTGCGCAATGGTTTTAAGAGGTTGTGCAATGAGCGCGTCGGAAAAAACTGCTTGCGTTAACATAGGTGCAAAGGTAACCCTCATTTACAGTTCGGAATGTCGGCGCAATGTATTCTTATCGCTAATATTTTATGAAAGTTATAAAACTAAGGATGTTGGGCCTTTCGATATCAGGGCTTTAGCTTTTCTTTTTTAATTTGTAGGTAGTCAATATTATGCTGGTGAACATATTCATTATACTGAGCCACTTCATGCTGTATTACCTTATAAAATGCGTTGATTTCGCTGTCTATCTGTTCGGCAATTTCTTGGTATGCTTGTTTTACTTGCTTTGTAGGGGCAGTTTCCTGATTGGCTGCATTGAAGATCCCGGCTAGTTTGTCATTAAGTTTGATGGGATAATTCAGCACATCCTGAAAGCTTTTTGCTTTGTTTTGATACAAATTACCTTCAATTTCGTTGAGCTTTTTGGAGATTTGCTTACCAATGGTGTCTAATTCTTTTGGGTGGTCCTCGCCCAGAAAATCTTTCAACTTTGTTATCTGCGATTTGATGAGCTTGATATTTTTCAGTGTTTCTTGTGTTTCATGAAATTTATTTCTGACCATTTTTAGAAACTCAAATTGCTCCTGATAATCGTTTTCGCTGGCCTCATAGTTCAAATCTCGTCTGATTTCTACACTCACATCACGCTTTTCATTTTCACCAACTGATAGTGTAGCACTATACATACCTGGTGGTACTTTATATCCACCCACGGTGCCATTCCAGAGGATCATTTCATCAATTTTATCAACTCCTTTCATTTCCATATTCCATATAAATTCATTCATCCCTTTGGTCGGTTTAAAATTACTGTCATGGTCATCCCCTTTGCTAGCAATGGTTTTAATGTTCTCGCCTTTGGCATCTTTTATTTCAAGTACTACTCTGACACTATCCTGAAAGTCATTACCCAACCAATAATTAAATACCACTCCATTGGGGTGATTGGTTCCGGTGTTTACTGTGTTTTTTCGTTGCCAACCGTCCATACGATAACTTGCGCGAGGAGTGAAAAAGTGTAAGCCTGCTTGTTCAACTTTTTCTTGCGCCAGTTGATTGATAAAACTAAGGTCATCCAGTATCCAGAAACTTCTACCTTGTGTAGCTACTATCAGACTATTATCTTTTATGGCTAAATCTGTGATCGGTACGGTAGGCAAATTGAGTTGAAATGGCTTCCAGCTATTACCGGCATCAAAGGATATATATAATCCCTTCTCCGTTCCACAATATAGGGTGTTGGGGTTAAGCTCATCTATTCTGACAACACGGGCAAAACAATCATCCGGGATACCTTGAGTTATTTTTTTCCAGCTCTGTCCATAGTTTGTGGTTTTATAAATATACGGGGTCTCATCGTCCAGTTTGTATCTGGTGCCTACAACGTAACAGGTGCCTCCCTCGTCATAACTAGGTTCAATACAGTTAAACATCATCCATTCTGGCATTTTCTTTGGTGTCACGTTCTTCCAGTTTTTTCCGCCATTTTTTGTGATGTGCAAAAGACCATCATCACTGCCAGCCCAAATGATATCTTTTTCGGCAGGGCTTTCAGCAGCAGCAAAAATGGTGCAATAGTATTCAACGCCGGTATTGTCTTTGGTGATATTGCCACCGCTTGGTTTTTGTTTATTTTTATCATTGGTCGTCAAATCAGGCGATATGCTTTCCCAACTTTGTCCTTCATCATAGGTTACAAATAATTCGTTACCTGCGGCGTACAGTTTTTTTGCGTTATGCGGCGAGAAGAAAATGGGGAAATTCCATTGAAAGCGATATTTCAACACATCGGCTCCAGCCCCAATTGGGCTCACGGGCCAAACGCTGATAGTCCTGTTTTCTTTGGTAATGTGATTGTAGCGAGATAAATAACCACCATAATTACCACCGTATACAATTTCCGGGTTTAGCGGATCTGCCACAATATGGCCGCTCTCAAATCCGGCGCTTCGTTCCCAGTCTTGCTGATTTATATCGCCATGGTAGGTTCGGCTGGCTATTCGCATGGAACTATTGTCTTGCTGACAACCCAAAATCCGATAGGGGAAGTGATTGTCTGTAGTGACCCGATAAAATTGTGCTGTTGGCTGATTCATATATGAGCTCCAGGTTTCGCCACCATTGGTCGATACCTGGGCGCCTCCGTCGTCGGCTATTATCATGCGTTTGCCATTTTCGGGGTCTATCCAAATGCCATGGTGATCAGCATGTGGTGTATTGATAACACTAAAGCTCTTACCACCATTATTGCTTTTGTGAAATTGAACATTACATACATACAGCAGATTTTCGTTTTTCGGGTCAACAGCCAATCTGCTGAAATACCAGCTGCGCTGCCGGATATTAGCGTCGCTGCTTACTTTTTCCCAACGATTGCCACCATCTTCACTTACAAAAAGCCCGCCGCTTTGACTTTCGATAACGGCATAAATTTTATCAGGGTTTGATGGAGTAATGGCAAGACAAATAATACCTAGTGTATCTTTTGGCAAGCCTTCGCGATCTGAAATGTTGGTCCATGTATTACCTCCATCAGTACTCTTCCATAAGGCACTGCCATCGCCACCGCTGCTAAAGTCATAATGAGTGCGTCGCACGCGCCAGGTACTGGCAAATAATATATCTGGGTTTGTAGGGTCCATTACAATATCGGCTGCGCCAGCATCATCGTTTGCAAACAGTATTTTTTTCCAGCTTTTGCCGCCATCCGTTGTTTTAAAAACGCCGCGCTCTTTGTTAGGGCCAAATAAGTGGCCGATGGCAGCCACATAAACGATGTCATTATTTTTGGGGTGGATGGCAATACGCGCAATGTGTTTACTATCCTCAAGCCCAATAAATTTCCAGGTTCTGCCACCATCGGTAGTTTTCCAAATGCCATGGCCTTCGCTCACATTCCCTCTAAGTGTACTCTCTCCGGTACCGACATACAACACAAGAGGATCGTTTTGGGCTACCTCAATCGCACCTATGCTACCTCCAAAATATCCATCAGAAATATTAAACCAATGCTGTCCGGCATCTTTTGTTTTCCAAACACCTCCGCCAGCGGCAGCCATATAAAAAACATCTTTGTTTTTATAATCACCGCATACGCCACTTGCCCGGCCACCACGAAACGGCCCTATGTTGCGATACTTGTATTTCGTAAATAATAGCGAATCAAAAGGATATTTATCTTGCGCAGTAAGGCTAATCGTTTGAAAAATGAAAAACAGCGCCGTTAAGCTAATAATCAATCTTTTCATAGTAGGTGAAGATAAATCGGAATATCGATTTTGGAAACTAAGACCGTAGTCTTTCAAAAGAGTTAAAGGGCGTTATGAAGCTTTGCCGCCCCGCATCAACAACCATACAGCCAGCCCTAATTCGCCAACAGTCATTGGCAACGCCAAGACCATTTCGAGCATCTTTACAAAGGGAGCTTCCGGCAAGCTAAGTTTTAGAATGTGTAACCCGAAATAGGCAATGCCGGCAATCAGGGTAAGGTAACAAAGTATTTTTGGGATGACTTGGTGTCGAAGCATTAATAGCCCAATAATAAATATGTGAATACCAAAGATGACCAAACCCGCAAACCATAATGATTGAAAAAGATTATAGTGTTGAGTTATTCCGTCTATAGCTAAATCAACAGCATGACTGTTGAGGTACAAATTGTAAGCCGCTAATGTAAAAATGATAGTGTAGACTATTCTGAATATGGCAGACCATGTGGCCATAATACGATGTTCAGATTTAAAATAGGCGTACAATGTATAGGATACTAAAAAGTCTAAGAATATGATAAAGCCAATGCCAGCTAGTATTGTAAGATGAAGTCCTTTGTTCTCGATGATATTGGTTCTAAACATCACGGTGTTATCAGCCGGGTAAATGGTAGACATGGCATAGCCTATAGAAAACATTGCAATCAAAGCCATTAATAGCAGATTCCAGCCGGTAGTGATGGCGGCGGTTCTTTTTTTCATAGTTGGGTGTTTTTAGCGAAGATAAATAAGTGTGGGGAAATGGTCGCTGTAGCCGTCGTTCCACTTGCCCCAACTAAAGCTTCTTTTTGGGTAACCTTTAAATTGGCCGTCTTTTTGAATCAGAAAAGGGTTGTTAAAAACTTCCGCACGATAAAATTTTAATCCTTTCGTTTTTTTATCGACCCAGGCAGGGCTCATAATGATTTGATCAAATAATCCCCAGGTATCTTGATAGGCTATTGTGCCGATGCCTTGCTTGTAGAATCGCAGCCAAGGGTTGTACATCATATTGGCTTTAAGGTTTTTAGTACTGCCTTTTGCTTTCAAAACGGTTGTTACAGATTCATTGATGGGGTCATCGTTCAAATCGCCCATTACAATCGTCTTAATATTGGGCTCAATTTGTCTTAAAGAGTCAATGAAGTGTATGCACACCCGTGCGGCTTCATTTCTTTTTTCTCTGGAGGCTGCTTCGCCACCTCTGCGTGATGGCCAGTGGTTGACAAATATGTGCACCATTTCGCCCATTAGCCTGCCTTTGACGTATAATATGTCACGTGTAGGATAAGAGTCACCAACAACCTCCAACGATACCGTAAGTGGCTGTGCAGCAAGGAGTCTAAAATATTTTGGCTGAAAAAGCAACCCTACATCAATACCGCGATTATCCGGTGACTCAAAATGTACGATTTGATAATTTCTATTTCGAAGTAATTTTTGTTTAGCGAGTTCTTCTAGCACAAAACGGTTCTCGACCTCAGCCACGCCGAGTATTGCAGCTCCATCCTCATTTTTTGCCACTCCCATTTGCGCAATCACTTCGGCCAGATTGCTTAGTTTTTTTTGAAAAATTTCGTCTGTATAAGCATAGCTGCCATTGGGGGTGAACTCTTCGTCATTTTTGATACTATCATCCAAAGTATCAAAAAGATTTTCCAAGTTATAAAACCCAAGCACAACAGATTGTTGCGCAATGGTTTGCAAGTTTATCAGAAGGAATACAACAATGAGTACAACTCTAAACATGCAGTAAAGATGCAAAAAAGTAGCGTATGACCAAGGGGGCAATCATTATCAAAATGTAAGTTTTCGGATAGCCAACATAATATCCACAAGTTTAGGTGATAATGATTTCTTCATTTATTGGTAAGTTAAAAAAATTAACTTTGCGACTTTAATACCTATGAGAATATTCCCAAAAGTCACCTTGGCGCTATTGGCTCTTTTAGCTGCTCATGTGGCTTGCGCACAGAGCAATATCACTTTTGGTACGGTGATTAATAAAACAACCAAAGAGCCTGTTGCTGAGGCCAGTATCGCCATACCGGCACTGCGTATAATCACCTCAACTGACGGCGATGGCAAATTTAGTTTTGTGTGTGAGCAGAGTGGGACCTACGATGCTACAATTTCTACTGATGGGATCAACGAATTTGCTGTAAAAATTACCGTGGATATTGGAAAAACAGTAATACCGGTTATAGAAATTGAGGGCGAGACGTCCATAGCTAATTTGCAATTAATAGATAATGGCAGTATGAGTTTAGAAAGTTCAGCCTCCGATGATGGTGTTGGGATGTCTGGCGGAATGAATGTTTCCAGTATCTTGAATGCTGCTCGCGATCCATTTTTAAATGCCGCTGCTTTTGGTTGGGGCCCCTATTTTTTTAGTTTACGCGGATTGGACAATGAGCAGCACGAACAATACATCAATGGCATTCCAATGAATGATCCCGAAAATGGACGAGTTGATTTTAATGCTTATTCCGGCTTGAATGATGTGTTTCGGGGGCGCACATTTAACTTAGGTTTGCAACCAAACGATTATGCGTTTGGCGGATATGGGTTGAATACGTATGTCGATGCTTCTGCTAGCAGTCAGCGTCCGCAAACCAGAATTTCTTACGCCAGCACCAATCGTAATTACCGCAATCGACTCATGCTGACTCATTCTTCGGGTTTGAACAAAAAAGGTTGGGCGTACTCTTTTTCCTTGTCACGTCGTTGGGCGCAAGCTGGTCCTATACCCGGAACATTTTATGATGCCTATGGCTATTATGCAGCAATTGAAAAAAAATACAAACATCATGATATCAGTTTAATTGCTTTTGGAGCGCCTATGCAGCGTGGCAAAAACGGCCCTACAACTGCTGAAGCCTTTAGCCTTGCAGGTTCAAACTATTATAATCCATATTGGGGTTATCAAAATGGCGAGGTGCGCAATTCGCGCGTTTTCAAAAATCATACGCCGCTATTCATTTTGTCAGACAAGTGGGATATTACAGATAAAACGAGACTCACGGCTTCTGTTGGCTATCAAACCGGCGAAACCTCTACCACGACTTTTGATTGGTACAATTCCGCTGACCCAAGGCCGGATTATTATCGTTATTTACCAAGCTGGGATAGTATCGAAACGGGTAACATGGATTTGGTGAATCAATTGCGCGCACTCTATAGCAGTAACCCCAATCAATATTTACAGGTGAATTGGGATAGGCTTTACCAGGTAAATTATTTCAATAATCAAACAGGTGACGGAAGAGCTTCCTATATCTTAGGTGCCGATGTCATCCATACCCGCAATCTGACCAGTAATATTAATCTTCAGCATCAAGTAGATGATCATATCACCTTGAATACGGGCGTGCTTTATCAAAACCAGCGTAATCAAAATTTTCGCCGTGTAGAAGACTTGCTTGGGGCACAATACTGGCTAAATATTAATCAATTTGCAGAGCGTGATAATCGGCCTAATCCAGGCTTGGCACAGTTGGACTTAAATAACCCTAATCAAAAAATGGTGGTGGGGGATCGCTACGGTTATAACTATGACATGCTATTGCGCAGCGCCGCTTTTTTTACGCAAGCGATTTTCAAGTATAATCGTTTTGATTTTTTTATTGCTCATGAAATTGGCAATACTGCCGTGAGTCGAGATGGAATGTACTTGTCAGGCCTTTATCCTACCAATTCTTTTGGATTGTCTGACCAAGTTGATTTTAATACCAATCGTTCAAAGGCGGGCTTAACCTTTAAAATAAACGGACGGAACTATTTGTATGCCAATGGGGCGGTGGGTACTCGGGCTCCTTTTGCTGATAACATTTTTATTTCACCCCGAACACGTAACCAGTTAGTTGAACGCCCGAATGTAGAGCGAGTGCGCTCGGCAGAAGTTGGTTATTTGCTGCGGTCGCCAAACTTCAAAACCCGCATTAGTGGCTATGTGACAGAAACCAAGGATGCCACAGAAATAAATCGGTATTACAATGACAATGTAGCCTCTTTTGTAAATATGGTTTTGCGAGGTGTGAATAAGCGCAGCACCGGTATTGAAATAGGATCTGAAATAAAAATATCACCTGCCGTAACCTTGAATCTTGCTGCAAGCGTCGGTCAGGCTTTTTATACCAGCCGAGCAAATTTTAAAGAATATGATGATAATGATACCAATCAACAAGCCCTTGTAAGCTTGATATCAGAATATGACACGGCCTATATAGCGAATTATCATATACCTAAAGGTCCGCAAACAGCTTTGTCGGCTAATGTGTTTTACCGTTCTCCCAAGTATTGGTTCGGATCGGTGAATCTCAATTACATGGCAGATAAATGGTTTGATATTGCCCCAACTGCTCGTTCTGTAGAAGGGGTTGACGGATTGGACCCGACGGGCGAAATGTATCGGTCATTGCTTAGTCAGCGAAAAATACCTGCATATTTTGTAGTTGGTGCCTTTGCGGGCAAATCATTTAAGCTGAATAACTACTTTAAAAAAGCATCAAATGATATGTTTTTATTTGCCAATCTGGGCTTGTCGAACATATTAAACAAACAAGACATTATTCTATACGGTTTTGAAAATAACCGTACCGGTGTAGCGGATAATCAGGATTTGCCTGCTTTTGGCGATCGATTTGCCTATGCATTAGGCTTCCAATATTTTTTAAACATTGCATTTACTTTTTAATATTATCAAAGCATGAAATATATACAAACTGTTTATTTAGTCGTTTTAGTAAGCTTGATAGCAAGCTTGTCTTCCTGCCTGAAAAAAGATTTTGATGAGCCACCTTACATTGGAAATGTAGATCCGAATTTACCAGTAAATATCAGTATCAAAGACTTAAAAGCGAAGTATGATTTGTCACTTTTTAGTCGTCCGCCTTTGGGCATAACTGAAGATTTGACCATTTATGGAATTGTGACAGCCAATGATGAGTCTGGTAATTTTTATAAGCAAATCATGATTCAGGATAGTACAGGTGCCATTGCAGTGAATATTAATCGAACAAATCTGTATGGAGATTTTCCAGTAGGCAGAAGGGTTTATGTAAAGTGCAAAGGCTTATCACTGGGCGACTATGGTAAATTTATTCAATTAGGCTATGGCACTGATGGTAGCGGTGGTTTGGGTGATATACCTACGGGATTAGTTGATCAGTATGTGGTCAAAGGAAGTTTTCCGCATGTGGTGCAGCCATTGTTAGTGTCACCTGGTGATATCAACACCGTAGTGGCAAACGAAGACAAAGTAGGCATGTTGATACAATTTGATAGGGTTCAATTTGAAAGTGGCGAATTGGGTAAATCGTATGCCGAAACACCTACTGTTGGCTCCGGTACCAATCGAAATTTAAAAGATTGCAATGATGCTACCATTATATTACGAACAAGTAATTATGCGGCCTTTCAGGCTAGCTTGTTACCTACTGGTTCAGGAAGTTTAATAGGCATCTATTCCAGATTCAATAATGATGCTCAAATATTAATTCGTGATTTGAAAGATGTCAAATTTGATCAGGATCGTTGTCCGTTCGGTACGGCAAATGACAGCCTGATGAGTATTGGTGACTTGCGAAATATGTTTACCGGAACACCCGTGGTGATACAAAACCGAAAAATACGTGGGGTGGTGATTAGTGATTTAGATAATAATTTGGGTAGCAATATCACCTCCAGAAATTTGGTATTGCAAGATGGCAATAGCGGAATTGTATTACGCTTTGCCTCTTCGGGAGATAATACCTTTGCATTGAATGATAGTATAGAGGTCATTATTAGTGGTCATACGCTTAGCGAGTTTGGACGTTTGTTGCAAGTGGGTGATATGATAACGGCCAATCATGTGCAGGTATTAGGCAAGGGTGTGATAACTCCCCGCGAGGCTACTATAGCAGAGATTGTTGCTAACTTTGAGGCATGGGAAAGCACCTTGGTCACTATTAAAAATGCAACGGTGGTTTCTGCAAGCAATAGTAGTGGTCTATACCAGGGGACTGTGCTACTAAACGATGGTAGTACACCTACAGATTTTCCGCATTTCACGCAAACCTATGCAGCCTTTGCCAATGTGCCGGCACCTGTCGGGCAGGTAAAAGATGTTACCGGATTTTTATACAGCATATCTTCTGCCGACCGAATATCAATAAGAAGACTAACCGATGTTAAACCTTAAAACAAATAATAAATACCATTATGAAACACTTTAATTTATTAACCACTTTGCTGCTGCTATCTGTATGTGCTTCGGCGCAGATACCTTACAATATGCAGTATGGAAGTTATTTACAAAATTTTAATAGCCTGGCAAATTCAGGCACATCAAGCAACCTGTTGCCTTCTGGCTGGGCCTTGTATGAAACAGGTTCAAATGCAAATGCCGATTATAGCATTGGCACAGGAAGTTCAACCGCTGGTGATTCTTATAGCTTTGGTGCCGCGAATAGCGCTGATCGCGCGCTGGGTGGATTGTTATCTGGCTCCTTGACGCCAACATTTGGTTTTGGATTCAGAAATAATACCGGCTACAATTTGGTATCGATAAACGTATCGGCTACCATGGAACAATGGCGTGCATCGAATAGCGTAGATATTGATTCCTGCTACTTTTATTTTTCAACCAACGCTTCAGGTATAGATGATACGGCAGCAACCTGGACAAGATTTGCAGCCTGCGACTTGTATTCTGCTGTGAATCCCAACACAGGCTCGGCCCTTGACGGTAATTTGCCCGCCAACCAACTTGCGGTAAATGGAATAATCACTGTTAATCTTGCCATTGGGGATACCATTTTTATGAAATGGGTAGATATCAACATACCCGGCGCTGATGACGGCTTGGCTATTGATAATTTGTCCTTAACCTTAAATGACATCAATGGGCCGATACCTGCCGGACCGCCCACTATTGTATCGACCACACCTGCTGATAATGCACAGAATGTCCCGTTAACTACAAATTCTTTAGCTATCACGTTAGATAATCCTATTGCATCTTTAGGTGCCGGAAGTGTTACATTGACTAATCTGACCAATTCAAGCGCCACCAATGTAAGCGGGCTTACTTTTTCGGGGGCAACGCTTACCATAAGTGGTATCACTCTTACTTCAAATACGGATTATGCAGTTCAAATTGATTCCGGCAAAATTATTACAACGAATGGCGCTTTTCATGGAATTAAAGACAGCAGCACATGGAATTTTAAAACCGAAAATACCACGCCTCCACCGGCTGTGACTTCTTTAAACGAAACCTTTACTGCTTGTAACGACCCCGTATTTGGTGTCTTTAAAGCTTACTCGGCGCTTGGCAATGAGGAGTGGCGCTGTACAACATTTGGCCGCAACGATTCGAATGCCGTCCGCATGAATGGTTACGCCAATGGTGGCAACCGCGATAATGAAGACTGGCTTATTTCACCACCGCTTGATTTCAGTGGGATGACATCACCGCAGTTAAACTTTTGGAGCAAGTTGCGTTTCCCGGCCAGCAACATAAAGGAAGTAATGGTTTCTACAAACTATAGCGGCCTGGGTGACCCAACCTTGGCAAACTGGACAGCATTGCAGGTAAATGGTTGGGCAACGCTGGATACAAATTGGAAGCAATTTACCAATACCGATTTGACACCCTACAAGGCCTCAAACTTTTTTATCGCTTTTAAGTATTCTTCCGATACCAGTGATGCCGACGAATGGTCATTGGATGATATCACCATAACCAATGGTAATGTGTCGACATCCTTTCTAGCTGGCCGAGGTATTGCTATTAAAGTACTTGGCGATGTTGGCAGTCAGCTGACGATTCAATTATCGGCTGCAGAGGCGGCAAATTTGGACTATGCAATTTTGGATATATCCGGACGGCGTATAAACAGTGGTTCGTTGAGCGTATTAGCTGGTAAGCAAATTTATCAAATTGATGCGGATAGGCTTAGCAGTGGGGTTTATTTGTTGCAAATTCGTGATGCACATGCTTCTCATGCCCTCAAGTTTTTGGTGAAATAGTTTCTGCAAACACAATAGAATTAGCCGTCTTCAAACATTTTGAAGACGGCTTTTTAATCTATTTTTACGCATAAATCTTGTTACAACGATTTTTAAACTGGCGTAGTTTTTTTGTACTGGTGGCTATAGCCATATCAGTTTATTCTTTGTATTACGCCAATCAATTGAGTAGAAAACTGGCCAAGGAGGAAGCCAAAAAAGTAGAGGTGGTAGCCAAGGCGCTGGAAACCGCCGGTCGCAATGCGCTCAGCCCTGAGCTAGACCTGTCCATACAAATTATCAGCAGCAATACCAATGTGCCCCTCATTATTACAGACGAAAATGATCGTTTTCTTAGCGAGGTAAACCACAAGGATATTGAATTTGAAAAAGATACTGCCAAACGGGCCCGCCACCTCGAAGAACAACTCGCCATCTACCGAAGTCGCGATCAGCGAGTGCCGGTTATCATTGACTCGGTCACCACGCAATATGTGTATTATGGCGAGAGTGCACTCACAAAAAACCTTCGCATGTTCCCCTATGGCGTATTGGGGGTATTATTTTTATTCGTGCTACTACTTATCTATTTCCTCAACAATAGCAACCGCTACATACAGGATAAAGTATGGGTAGGGATGAGTAAGGAAACGGCCCACCAATTAGGCACTCCGCTGAGTTCGTTGCTGGGCTGGCTGCAACTGCTAAAAGACAAAGGCGTGGAGGATGAAATTACCGAGGAGATGGAGAAAGATGTAGCTCGCCTGAAAACCATAGCCGATCGTTTTTCTAAAATAGGTAGTCAACCTACGCTACAAATCGAAAATATTAGCGAAACCGTCACGCACATTGTAGATTATATGCGGTTGCGGGCGCCTAAAAAAGTAACGATAGAACTCCTGGAAAGCTACGAAAGCAATGACCCCGTAGAGCTAAGTAAGCCCCTTTTTGAATGGGTGATAGAAAACCTCATCCGTAATGCCATAGACTCTTTGCAGGGTGAAGGAAGTATTGTATTGCGCTTATCTGAAACAGTTAACCGCATCACCCTAGATGTCAGCGATACGGGCAAGGGGATTCCTAAAAGTCAGTGGAATACGATTTTTAAACCCGGCTATTCCACCAAAAAAAGAGGCTGGGGGTTGGGCTTATCCTTATCCCGACGGATTATTAAAGAGTATCATAGAGGCGAAATATTTGTAAAAAGCAGCGAAGTGGGAAAAGGAACTACATTTCGTATTGTACTGAATAAAATTTGAGTAAATTTGCGCTCCCGCCCGGGTGGTGAAACCTGCCTGACGGCAGGCAGGTTGGTAGATACGCTACGTTGAGGTCGTAGTGCGCGATTATTATGCTTGCAGGTTGGATTTGACTACATAGCCGTTTGATGTATAAAATCTGAAATAAGAATTTTACACGTTGAACTCATTGAAAATGTTTACGGTTTATATAATCCGCAGTCTATCCAAAAAATATAATTATACCGGACTAACGAATAATTTGAACCGAAGATTTAATGAGCACAATAGGGGATATAATAAAACTACTAAGCATTACCTTCCTTATGAGGTAATTTACTCTAAACAATTTGAAACGCGCATTGATGCCAGAAAACACGAGAAGTATTTAAAGTCTGGTGTTGGTAGAGCATTCATCAAAGATTTAGGTATTTAATCTTAGTCTTGGATTTTGTCTATTATAGGTTGGTTTATTATGTTTCCTAAGAATGTAGGTGAAGAGAATACTTTAGCCTCACATTTGGAATGTCGGTGAATAAATTTTGTTTAGACCTGTCTGCCTTAAGGCAGGTTTGCGATCCCGACGGCAGGCGGGTTGGTAGACACGCTACGTTGAGGTCGTAGTGTGCGACTATTGCGCATGCTAGTTATATGTTGGTTTATTACGTTTACTAGGAATGTAGGTGAAGAGAATATTTTAGCCTCACATTTAGAATGTCAGTGAGTAATATTTGTTTAGACCTGCCTGCCCTATGGCAGGTTTGTTCTCCCGCCCGGGTGGTGAAACCTGCCTGACGGCAGGCAGGATGGTAGACACGC
>CAYPET010000011.1:0-629 GCA_964409905.1 uncultured Chitinophagaceae bacterium
GTTAAAGAGATTTTTCTACTTTCAAAACGTACTATTTTTGGGGGAGCTTACAACAACAACAGTAGCCTCTATGAAGGCGAAAGTAATTCGATTTAACCTTTGTCAATCAAGCTTTCGGGCAATGCTTTAGAGGCATTGGCGCCGAGGGCTTTTATTTTTTCGGCTTTGCCAATCAGGTTGCCACTGCCTTCGCTTAGCTTGCGCATGGAGCTGTCGTAGGTTTTTTGTACTGTTTGCAGTTGGTTGCCCATTTTTTCCATGTCTTCGGCAAAGCCAACAAACTTATCGTACATCTTGCCGGCTTCTTCGGCTATGTCCAGCGCAAAGCGCTGTTGCTTGTCGTTTTTCCATAAGGACTCTACTGTCTTCAGCGTAGCCAGCAGGGTAGAGGCCGTCACAATAATAATGTTTTTGCTAAAGGCATATTCAAACAGCGTAGCATCCCTTTTTAGTGCGGCACTAAAGGCCGTGTCTATGGGTATAAACATCATCACGAAGTCGGGGCTCTCCACCTGATACAAATCCTGATAGTTTTTTGCCGACAAACCATTAATGTGATTTTTGATAGCCATGCTATGATGCTGCAAATGTCTTTCGGCCTCCTCCTGATTGTCGGCCGAAACCATGGC
>CAYPET010000011.1:639-32490 GCA_964409905.1 uncultured Chitinophagaceae bacterium
GTAAGCCACCAATGACACTTTGGAGTCAATAATCAGTCGTTTGTTATCCGGCAATTCGATAATGACATCCGGGCGCAGCTGCTTGCCCTCGGCATTCCGCATGCTATTTTGTATAAAATACTGCTTATCTTTTTCCAAGCCTGACTTGTCGAGTATGGATTGTAAAATAATCTCGCCCCAATTACCCTGTTGCTTAAAATCGCCTTTGAGGGCTTTGGCCAGATTGTTGGCATCTTCGCCTATTTTCTTGCTCAGGTCGGTATAGTTTTTAATCATCTCCTTGAGGCTGGCGTGCTGCCTATTGTTGGTATCGTTGCTCTTTTCTACCTTTTCCTCGAACTCTTTTATCTTTTTCTGCAGCGGTAGTAGAATGTCGTCAATGTTTTTTTTATTGGTCTCGGTAAACTTCTCGGATTTTTGCTCCAGCAAATCGGTGGCAATTTTTTCGAATTGTAATTGTGACTCGTTGCGCAAACGCTCAAATTCTACTTGCTGCTCGTTATGCCGTTGTTGCAACGTATGGTTTATTTCCTGTAGTTTGGCTAACTGCTCACGCAATTGACTGATATGCTCTATTTTTTCACTTAAATCGGTGGTGGCTTTGTGTAACCGATTTTTTTCTTCAGTTAAGGTTTGTTCAGTTAGCTCTAGCCGTATTTTGCACTGCTGTTGTGTGTTGGCTATTTCATCGTGCTCTTTTATCAACGCTTCGTATAACTTGCGTTTGATATAATATGTACGAAGGAGTAAATAATATAGGGCAACACTCAAAACCAATGAGAAGACAGCCAAGAGGATAATTTGCGAAATTGTAATTGTCATAGCTTGATATTTCGTGCAAAATACAATCCTGCTATGTATTGAGTTTATGCAGTGGATAGCAAAAAAGCATTCAGCCCTTTATTGAATTGCAATAATGAATTTATAATTCAATAATGTATATGGAATAGCTTATGAAAAATTACTTTTTACATATTCTCAGTCTTTACTACCCCTTCTCCTTCACCATAGTCAGAATAGTAGCTACTCCCACTAAGGGGTCGTCGCTGTCGTCATACATTTCTACCATCCATTTTACAATGCCTTTATTGATGCGGTTTTTTGGGTCTTCATCATCGGGCTTATGTTCTGTAGGTATTTTTTCCTTGCAGGTAAACTTAACATGAATTTTTGCACCGGGATAAACGGGCTTGGTAAAGCGGAGCTCGTCAATGCCGTAGTTTAGCAGTACGGGATTTTTTTCTATCGGATCAACAAATAAGCCTGCGGCCGCACTCATGATAAAGTAACCATGGGCTACTTGCTCATCAAACATGGTATCGCTGAAATCTGTGTCGCGTTTGTGTGCATAAAAGTGATCGCCACTGAGGTCGGCAAATTTATCAATATCATCAGCAGTTATCAGGCGCTCTTCGCTAATCAGCTGGTCGCCGATTTCAAGCTCTTCGTAATATTTCGTAAAGGGATGTACGGCTGTAATATTGCCTTTGGCGCCCATTTGGTATTGATTGCTGATAGCCGTGATGGTTGTAGGCGAACCTTGCAAAGCTGTGCGGTCCATATAGTGCGCTACACCACGTACGCCACCCATTTCTTCGCCACCGCCAGCGCGTCCCGGGCCACCATGCGTGAGCATAGGCATGGGGGAGCCGTGGCCGGTGCTTTCTTTGGCACAGTCGCGGTTGAGGATTAATATCCGACCGTGTGTGCCTGCACTACCCAAGACAAAATCTTTTGCTAAGGCATCATTAGCTGTAACCATACTCCCCACCAGTGAGCCTTTGCCTAATTTGGCTAAGCCAATGGCGTCGTCGAGATCTTTGTAAGGCATAATGGTCGAAATAGGCCCGAAGGCTTCTACATTATGGCAGGCTAGTTTTTTGTAAGGTGCATCATTAAAGAAAATAAGTGGTTTGAGAAATGCGCCTTTTTCGTAGTCGCCATCCAGTACATCAAAACTTTCGTTGATGCTACCGTAAATCAATTCATTCTCTGCCTGCAATTTTTCTACAGCTGACAATACATCATTTCGCTGATCCGTGCCTGCCAAGGGGCCCATGCGTACATTTTCGTTGGTAGGGTTGCCAATAATATTTTTTTCCAGGCGAGCCCCCAATGCATTTTTTACATTTTCTACCTGCGCTTCGGGTACAATGACGCGGCGAATGGCCGTACATTTTTGGCCTGCTTTTACGGTGATTTCGCGGGCAACTTCTTTGATGAATATGTCAAACTCGGGCATGTCGGGCGTAACGTCTGCCCCCAGCACACAGCAGTTTAAGCTATCTGCTTCCATTGTAAATGGTACACCGGCTTCTTGCAGTCTTGGAGTAGCTTTGAGCATTTTGCCCGTGCTGGCACTACCTGTAAAGGTGACCACATCGCCTAATTCTACATGATCGAGTATACCTCGGGCGCTGCCGCAAATGAGCTGCAAGCTACCCTCGGGTAGAATGCCGGATGCAATAATTTCCTTTACCACCGCCTCGGTCAGGTAGGAGGTAATGGTGGCGGGTTTTACTATAGCCGGAACGCCGGCCAATAAGTTGACGGCAATTTTTTCCAGCATACCCCAAACCGGAAAGTTAAACGCATTGATATGAATGGCTACCCCTTCTTTGGGCGTCATGATATGGTGGCCGATAAACGTGCCTTCTTTGGACAAATTGGCTGCTTGTCCTTCCAGGTAGAATGGCTCATTCGGAAACTGTCGGCGTAGGCTGGCATAGGTAAACAAATTGCCAATGCCCCCTTCTATATCAATCCAGCTGTCCACCTTGGTGGCACCCGTTAAAAAACTGATGGCATAAAAATCACGTTTTTTACTTAGCAGATGCATGGCCAGTTTTTTTAGCATGAGCCCACGGTCATGAAAGCCCATTTTGGCGAGCTTTTCGCGTCCTTTGGTTCGGCCATAATGCATCATAGCTCCAAAGTCCAATCCATCGCTGCTTGCCTCATAAAGGGCCTCACCGGTAGAGGCGTTGTATAAAATTTGTCCTTCCTTATTGGGCTTTACCCATTTGCCCTCTGCATAATTTTCTAAACGTTGTATTGCCATGATTTTTTTTGAATTGAAAGTACGCTAAGGTAAGGCGCATTATTTATACTGAAAAAGGAAAGGTACCTAACTACTTTTTTATACTTTCCATGTCACCTTATTGTAATTTGCGGACAAAAAAAATTATATTGCAGTTTCATGGAGCGGGCAGCATTTATTGAACGTATTAAGGATCGTAAATTAATCAATCGGGATACTGCCGAGACTTGGGAAAATTTAAGTGAGACTTATCCTTATGCCGCACTCATTCGCCTGATGGCTTATCAAAAAAAAGGAATTGAAAACAAGTCCACACGCAACGCTATAGCACTCTATTTCGAGAACCCACTGCATTTAAGTCATCTAACTAAAACAAAAATAACTGCTGGCATTACAGCACCTACGGTTCATGGGGCTTTAAATACTGATAGCGCTGAAAAAAATGTTGTAGTACAGCCTATGAATGATGATGTGCTACTAGTTGAAAAAATAAAAATGGATACGGCAACCGAGATTCAGGAGTCGGAAAACGTTCATAAAAATGATGATGAGGCCAAAAAATCATCATCAATTGAACCTACAAATCAGATGGACGTAATTCAGGAGGTGGAGCAAAAAGTTGAAAAGTCCAATCAGCAGGAAGATGTGCTGGAGTTGATAAACAGTTTGCCTGACGAGAATCCCTTGAAAGAAACTAAGACCAAAACCACAACATCAAGTCCTAAGGAGACAGAGGCTGCCGAAAAAGTTGAATCCAATGACCCGCAGCATCTTATGGTTATGATGAGTTTTACAGATTGGTTGCAGTATTATAAAAAGAAAAACGAAAGCGAACAGGAAGATAAAAAGGGTCGGGATGCGATTCGATCTGCTTGGCAAAAGGAGAAACTGGCCGAAGCGATGGATGATGAAGAAGATGTAGTGCCAGATGAAATTTTTGAAAAAGCCATGAAATCTGTTTCTTTTGGTGATGGGCTGGTCACCGAAACGCTGGCGGAGCTGTATGTTAAACAGGAGAAAATAGACAAGGCGATTGAATTATATAAGAAATTAAGTTTGCTCAATCCTGAAAAACAGGCTTATTTTGCAAGCCGAATTAAAGATTTGCATCTTTAGAAAGTTAATAATATGAGTACGATTATTTTAATATTAATCATTTTGATTTGTGTGGTTCTATCCTTTTTTGTGTTGATTCAAAACCCAAAAGGCGGTGGAATGTCAGGTACATTTGGAGGCTTTGGTAACTCTGTTATGGGTGCCAAACAAAGTAGTGATGCCGTTGAAAAGGGTACATGGTATGCCATGGGAGCATTGGCGCTGGTAGTATTGCTTTCATTTGTATTAATGCCAAAAACGCGCAATATTGCTCCGGGTAATGAAGCAGGGGAGCCTTTAAAGGCAACCACCTTGCCACAGCAAGCCCCTCCTCCGGCCGCAGCACCTGCTGCAGCACCTGCACCAGCTCCAGCTCAAGAAGCAGGTAGTGAAGTACCCCAGCCAGCAGATGCTGGTGCCGCAGAACAAGCACCGGCAGCAGGAGGTGGTCAGTAAGTAAATCCGGCCAAACCATTTCGATTTTATACTCGCTGTTGCACAGCGAGTATTTTTATTTGGGCATGCCCCAATTGGACTAAATGAGCATTTATATTTATAGTCTTATGCACCGCTCCTCGCTGATATTGTGGAATATGATTTGTTCTTAAGATGTTTTCCTGATATAACTGACAATTTCGGAGGGTTATCCTCAGAATGTTGTACATTACACACACCTTATAAACCATGGTATGCACAACTCACAATTTATTCACGGCAAAAACTTTTTACACAACATCCAATGGGTTTACTCCTTACAAAAGGTTATTTTCACGCCAAATATTGAGTAAGCGTGCGACTGAAACAACTACATATAAAAGGATTCAAAAGTTTTGCGGATAAGACAGTTGTCAACCTGGATAATCAGATTACAGGAATTGTGGGGCCCAATGGTTGTGGTAAATCCAACATCGTAGATGCCATTCGCTGGGTAATAGGCGAGCATAAAATTAGAAATTTACGTTCCCAATCACTGGAGGACTTAATTTTTAATGGTTCAAAGGCACGATCCAGTTCAGGTTTGGCGGAGGTTTCGTTGACCTTTGAAAACACCAAAAATCTTTTGCCGACCGAATTCAATACGGTGACTATTGGTAGAAAATTTTATAAGAATGGCGATAGCGAATATCGGCTGAATGACGTGAATTGCCGACTAAAAGATATCAATAATCTGTTTATGGATACTGGCGTAAGCTCTGACAGTTACGCCATCATAGAACTAGGTATGGTTGACGAAATTATCAAGGATAAAGATAATAGCCGTCGTAGAATGCTTGAGCAAGCAGCGGGCATTTCAATTTATAAAACCCGTAGAAAGGAAGCGCAGGCTAAACTAAGTGCTACCGAACAAGACTTAAATCGGATCGAAGATTTATTGTTTGAAATACGAAATAATCTTCGAACCCTTGAAAACCAGGCCAAGAAAGCAGAGAAGTACCTGACCATCAAGGAGGATTATAAAGCAGCCAGCATTGAGTACGCCAAAGCGTCTTTGGAAGGTTTTAATGCATCCTACCAGGAGTTAAATGCACAGCAAAAGGTCGAGTTGGATAAAATACTGGAGTTGGATAGCCATATTGCTTCAGAAGATGCTTTATTGGAGAAAAATAAGTTTTCGCTTATTGAACAAGAGCAACAACTGCAGCAATTTCAGAAAAAATTCAACGAGCTGAAAGATGAAATTCGTACTGATGAAAACAAAAAAAGTTTGTCGTTGCAGCGGATTGAACATTTGAGCGACCTAAAAAATAGCATTCAAAAGAATATTGAAGAAGCTGGTGTGCAGGTAGCGAATTTGCAAAAAGGCTTGCAGGATAATCAGCGGAATTCTATTAAACATCGCGAAGGCCTAGATGAATTCAAAGCTAATATAGAACAAGTGAGGCTGCGTCTTGATGAAAAACGTAATGTTTATGATGTTTGTAAGAAAGAAGTAGATCAGCGACAATCAGAACATCAAACATTACAACTTCAAGGCTTTGATGCTGAAAAAATGATGGCTATTGCCGAAAGCGAAATTTCAAATTATCAACGCAGCATCGAACAATTGCGTCAAGATAATCAGCAAAAGGATAGCAGAGCCGCAGAGGCTCAGCAGCAGTTGGAACAATCGGAAAACGAATTGCAACTTATGCAAGACAGTTTGCAAGAAATGGTAGCCAAACGAGAGCAAGCGGCCGCCAACTTGTTGCAATCACAAGAGAAACTAGAGAATGCGCGCAACGCATGGATGGATGAAAACAGAAAATTGGATGCGAAAAAAAATGAGCAGCAACTGATTAAAGATTTGGTTGAAAAACTTGAGGGATTTCCGGAGAGTATTAAATACCTTAAAAAGAATAGTGACTGGGGTATAGACGCACCTTTACTTTCTGATATTTTTACCGTAGAGGAAGCTTATGCATCCTGTATCGAAAGTTATTTGGATAAATATTTAAACTACTACGTGGTTGAAACCAAAGAGCAGGCTATGAGTGCCATTACCCTGCTGAAGCAAAATAAAAAGGGAAAGGTTGGATTTTTTATACTTGCTGAATTGGAAACAATCCAACATGCCAATCAAAATGCCGAAGGCGAAGCGGCCATAAGTAAGATAAATGCAGAAGGTCGCTACAAACAGCTTCTTGAAAATTTACTGGGCAATGTGTTCATTACAGAGGAAAACGTACTCTTGCCACAAAACAATATTGTCTACCTGAATAAAAGTGGCGAGGTATTTAGTACAAGTAATACAGTAGTGGGCGGGTTTAATGGGGTATTTGAAAATAATAAAATTGGTCGCAGTCAACGCTTGGCATCTTTGACCAATCAAATAGCAGAACTTGAGCTACAGGCCGACAATTATAAGCAGACTATTGGGAAATTGCAAGAAGAAATACTCGGCTTTAATTCCGATATGAATGAAGAGCAAATAAAGGAATCCGAAGCTACAATAAATCAATGCAAAATCGAAATTGCCCGTTTACATCAAGAAATTGAAAACATCAATAGGCAAAAAGAACAAGCGGCGGATCGAATAACGGTATTGGAGCAGCAAATCGAAAATAAAAATGCTCAAATAGCAGCTAACAAAAATTCATTTCAAGCTGCCAAACAGCAATTGGATTTAGCATTTGACACCTTGCAAACTAGCAAGGAGAAATTTGATGCTGCTGAGGCCGATTATAATCGGACGCAAGAAGAGTATAACACGCAGAATATCATCCTCACCAAGCAACAAAGCAAACTAAATGAGTTAGACCATGAGCATCGGTTGATTACTGATCAATTGCAACAAACGCAAGCCAAAATTGACGATTATAAAATCCAGCAGGAAACAACACAGCAACAGCATACTGAGACGCAAGAGTTATTAAAAGAAACAGAAGAGAAACTTTATAAACTCTTGAAGCAAAGGGACGAAGAAGAGAAAGTGTTGAGTGAAAAAGATCAGCACTTTTATAAATTCCGGAATGAAATAGCCAGCTTTGAAACTGAGTTAAATAAAAAACGTCGGCAACGCATAGAGGCCGAATCCTTATTGAATAGCATTAAGGATAAATTGAACGAAATGAAACTTCAATTAAGCTCAATGAAAGAGCGGCTTCATATTGAATTTAAGGTTGATTTGGATGCTGTATTGGGTGAAGAGCGCATTGGAGAGGATTCGCTGGAGGAGTTAAACGAAAAAGTGGAGAAACTTAAAACGCGTATTTATAATCTTGGAGAGGTGAACCCAATGGCAGTTGAAGCGTTTAAAGAAATGAAGGCGCGATTTGATTTTATTGAAGAGCAGCGCGGTGATTTATTGCAGGCAAAAGAGAACTTGCTGCAAACCATTTTGGAGGTAGAAGAAAATGCAAATCAAAAATTCTTAGATACTTTTCATCGGGTTCGACTAAACTTTATAGATGTTTTTAAGGCGCTCTTTACAGAGGATGATGCCTGTGATATGAAACTTACAGATCCGGATAATCCTGCTGAAACAGGCATTGAAATTTATGCACAGCCAAAAGGTAAAAATCCAAAGACAATCACGCAATTGTCTGGAGGTGAAAAAACATTAACGTCAACGGCATTTTTGTTTGCTATATACTTAATAAAACCTGCTCCTTTTTGTGTGTTAGATGAAGTTGATGCTCCATTGGATGATGCGAATGTTGGCAAATTCATGAAAATGATTCGAAAATTTTCTGATAATTCGCAGTTTATCATTGTGACACACAATAAGCAAACAATGAGTCAGGTCGATGTGATTTATGGGGTTACAATGCAAGAGGCCGGTGTGAGTAAACTCGTGCCGGTTGACTTCAGAAGTTTAGAAGACAACATGTTTAACTAAAAAAAGTTCATGGGTTGTTTGAAGCAATTCAGCTAGCAAACCCTTTTTGATTGGACACATTCAACTGGTGTAGAATAGTCATTCAACAATGGCAACAGAAGAAAATTTAATACTGGGATTAAAACTACCTACCGATCCACGCTGGGTAGATTTGGCGTCTATGTCTTTGACAGAAATCTTGAACGATCATGCCTACTGCGAACAAAAAGCAGCAACAGCCTGTATCAGTTTAATCCAATTATATAGTGACCGGACTGCATTGGTGCAAGCACTGTCGCCCATAGTATCAGAAGAATGGGGGCATTTTCGTTTGGTATTGAATGAAATGAATAAACGCAATATAGACTTGCAAGGACAACGAAAAGATGAATACGTCAACGCTTTGCGACAATATGAAATAAAGGGAGGTTCCAAAGAGGATAGACTGCTGGATAAACTGCTTATTTGTGCGTTAATTGAGGCGCGCAGTTGCGAGCGCTTTCGATTGCTCAGCATTGGCTTGGAAGATCCTTATCTTCGAAAATTTTATCACAAATTCATGGTCAGTGAGGCAGGGCATTATAGGTTGTTTATCGATTTGGCCAAAGAATATCTACCTATAGATCGTGTGTCAACTCGCTGGTCTTACTGGTTGAACGCAGAAAAAGAAATCCTTAAAAATCTTCCCGTGCGCGGCGACCGTATGCACTAGTCAAACTATTATATTTGCAGCCATGAAACCTTTTAATACGCTGACCACCTTAGATGAATTTACGATAGAACAAACACGCATGTTTCCGCAGGCTACTGGCGGGTTGTCCTCATTGCTTCGCGATATTAGTCTGGCCTGTAAAATGATTAATAAAAAAGTCAACAAGGCCGGATTGGTAAACATTTTGGGCGCAGAAGGCACAGAAAATGTACAAGGGGAGCAACAAATGAAATTAGATGTTTTTGCTGATGATATTTTGATCCGCGTATTGCGCAACAGCACAGACTGTGCAGGCGTGGCCTCTGAAGAGAATGATCATTTTGTAGCCTTTGAGGACGAGTATTCTTGCAATGCAAAATATGTGGTTTTATTTGACCCCCTGGATGGGTCATCTAATATTGATGTTAATGCAAGTATTGGAACCATTTTTGCCATTTATCGTCGTAAAAGTGCCTTGGGTTCACCCGTGGTGGAAAGTGATTTTTTACAGAAAGGTAGTGACCTCAAAGCTGCAGGTTATGTAATTTATGGAAGCAGCACGATGTTGGTGTATGGCACAAGGCAAGGCGTAAATGGATTTACGCTAGATCCTTCTATTGGTGAGTTTTGTCTTTCACATAAAAATATGCAGGTGCCTGTTGATGGGAAAATTTACTCAGTCAATCAGGGCAATATGGAGAAATATGCAACAGGCTTAAAAGACTATTTGGCTTACTGTATGAAAAATGAAGGTGATAAGAAGTGCTATACACACCGTTACATTGGCAGTATGGTTGCCGATATGCACCGCACATTAATCAAAGGGGGCATTTTCTTTTATCCTGCCGATACCAGTAATGCCAATGGCAAACTACGCCTGTTATATGAATGTAATCCAATGGCATTTTTAATAGAGCACGCCGGTGGGCTCAGTAGTAATGGAGCCCATTCCATTTTACAAATAGATCCAGAGCAATTACACCAACGGGTCCCTATTTTTATCGGATCAAAAAATATGGTGACCGAAGCACTTAGCTTTCTTGGATAATCTCTATTGTATGTTCTGATTGAAGCTGCCCAACAAAATAATTAGCCTCACTTTTTGGGATGGAGCAAATGTATAGAATCTGCTGTGTGAAACTTTTATCAGTAATCTCGCCATGCACTAAGCTGATAAGGTGGTCAACAACGCCTTGCTTATCAAAGGGAAAGCGAATCGTAAGAAATGTAGGAATCGCTTTTTCAACAATGGTATTCGCTTCAATGGCTAAAGCTGCAGTCGTCTTATAAGCGGTTTGCAAGCCCCCAACACCTAGTTTGGTGCCACCATAGTAACGCACAACTATGATGAGAATGTCCGTGACATCATTGCGCTCTATCTGACCCAATATGGGTTTGCCTGCACTGTTACTTGGTTCACCATCGTCATTGGCACGTACTTCAGGATTTGTTTTGCCGATTTTGTAAGCGTAACAATGATGTGTTGCCTTTGGATGTGCCTGTTTTATTTGTGCAAGTGCCGATAAAATATTTTCAGTCGTTTGCACAGGGATTGCGATGCCTAAAAATTTACTGCCTTTTTCTTTATAGAGCGACTCGCTGTGTGAAGTGATAGTTTTGAAAGTATTCATCTACCGGCTAAAAAGTAAAAGTACTATCGATAGCACCGCTAAACAAAGTCCTAGTTTGTTTCTAAGGCTCAGTCGCTCCGTGAATACCAGAAACCCATAAACTGTTACTAATACTAATACCCCAATATTGTTGATGGGGATGATAGAGGAACTTTCCAAGCCTTTAAACTGTAAAGCTTTGACAAGAAAATAAATAGAAAAATAATTGGGAATGCCAAGCAAGATTCCCGCCAGGGCAGAGCGAATATCCAAGCGGACGTTGCCTTTTGCGAATTGAGAAAAAAGAAAGATAGTGCCCATCATAGCAGCCGCGCCAAAACAATGTATTAAATAAACATTCAGGTTCTGATTGGAATATATAAAGTGGCTCTCCACATATTTTGTAATAGTGTCAATGGCACCGCTACCGGCAAAGAGCAAGGGTAATATCCAACGAGATTGTGTAACATTTTCATTTCCTGATGTTGATTTGGTAGTTATAAGGTAAACCCCAAGTAGTGCAAAAAGAATGCCCGATATTTTTAAGGGTGTAATGGCATCGTGATATAAAAAAAAGGAAAAAACGACAGGTATCGCCAGAGACATTTTATTGGCAGCTTGCGTCAAGGTAACGCCTATACGTATGGTACTGATAGACATAATATTGAACACACTGATTAATAGCATGCCGATGAGTATACTCCAAGCGAACCAAGGCGATGTGAAATTCGATGTTGCAAATGGATTGGCTTGTAAAAATATGCTGCCAGTCAAGACGCATGTCCAATAGTTCACTACAATCGCAATTTGTGTATTGATTTTCCATTTTCCAAAATGTTTGAATATAATGCCTATGTAGGTATTAAATAATACAGATATGATAATGAACATCATCGTAAAAAAGCACTGTTGCTAAAATGTAAGATGCAATCTGATCGTAGTTGCAGAGTGTTTAAATGATGGCAATGAGGTAGGCGAGCAGCTGAAATTCCTGAGGAAACGGTTTTATTGCTGCGTATGATAATGGCTTCGTCCCAACAATTTTCCTGAATGAATAAGCTATGGGTTTTTGCACCACCTTCCACTATTATTGAGCAAATACCTATGTCAAGTAGCTTTTTACTGATTTGCTGTGCATTTTTTTCTACCTGAACATACTCTATACCATTTCGAATTACCTTCTGATGAAGGTTTAATACAATATTGCGTTGCCCTTCTTTTTTCAGGATGCTTTCTTCCAGCGTACACTGCCAATCCAAAAAGACTCTTGCGGGTTGCTTGCCTAGCCAGGTGCGTGCGTTGAGGTTGGGGGTGTCACGAAATGCTGTGTTATAGCCTACCAGTATGCCTTCAACTTGAGTGCGATGTTTATGACTGAGGATATTTGTATAATTATGGCTGATGGATAGATTTTTTTCTGTTTCACCAATATAGCCGTTTGCGGTTTCTGCCCATTTCAATTTTACAAATGCACGTTGAGCTTGTTGATTCGTAAAAAATACTTTGTTCAACTTGTAGCAGGAGTCGGTAAGTATTCCGCATTGTACTTCGATATTATTTTGTTGAAGTGCAGCCACTCCTTGTCCAGAGACTATGGGGTTGTAATCTTCACTGCCTATGAAAACTTTTTTTATGCCCGCTTGCATGATAGCCAAGGTGCAGGGTGGTGTTTTACCGGTATGATTGCAAGGCTCTAGGTTTACATAAAGCGTTGCTTCTGAAATAAGGTGTCGGTGTTCTTTAGCAACACTTTGGATACAATTTACCTCGGCATGTGCCTCACCGTAGGCTTGGTGATAACCTTCGCCAATTATGAGGTCATTATATACCAATACGGCACCAACAAGCGGATTTTTGTAAGTATGCCCTCGCCCTAATTTTGCCAGTTCCAGGCATCGTTGCATGTATAGATGATGTGGGATCATGTTTCTGATGGCTTTCAAATTTAGGACATTCTGACAAGTTACAACAGTCGCGCATTGCCCTTCGGTTGTATCAATTCCTGATTGACCGAGAAAACCATGTCATCAATATTCCTAATTTGTATGCAGATTAATTCAAAGGAAAGGCTGTTGGATAAAATGTAGATTTATTGATTTGTACTATTTATATTAGTTTCCGGATTGTGGTCCAATTCAGGCGTCGCACTTATACTAGAAATGAATCGAATGGTACCTTTTGTTTTCCATATTCGGTTTGCCCAAATAATGCCAATTACTAAACCCGTAAAAAGTATAATACCTCCTACAATCATCGTTGCAGTAGTCGGGTTGGTAAAATAGATAAGTGCCGCAACGCTTAATGCAATGAGAAAAGGACAAGCTACTATACGTATCCAACCAATGATTTCCATTCCATAATGAAATATTTTGTACATGCGGTTCTTATGTTGAAATTATGCCTTTAAAATAAATGCATTAAAATAAAATCTCATTAAAAGTAACATCTAAATAGTAATGTAATAGTGTTCTGATTCGCTGGAATGTTAATATCAGTTTGATTCCAAAACACTCTTTTTGTTTTTAGTAGTACTCGAGCATATTGCTATGATTGCTCTTTAAAATTTCTGTTTAAATATTCTTACCGGATAGCGCTTTCGCTACAGCGGCATCCATTACACGTTCGGCATACGGACGGCTTACTTCATTTAGTTTTTCTTGGGCGTTTTGAATGGCGTTTTTATCCCGAGAACCTATGGCCTTTCGCACAGCCGCAATTTGTTGTTGCGTTATCGTTTTTTCATCATCTGTAATCAAGGCATCATGCTTTGACAAAAAGTTTTCCGTTTGTTCCATTAACTGCGATGCCTCAGTAATAGCTTCAATGAGAGCACGCTCGGCAATGTCAGTTTTGGCATTGGTTAAGGAGTCCAAGAGCATTTTTTCCACCTCTTCATCGGTCAGGCCGTATTGCGGCTTTACTACTATTTCTTGTTGGGTATTGCTACGCAATTCGGTTGCTTTTACTTTAAGAATGCCGTCAGCATCTATCGTAAATCTTATATCAACTTTAGGTAAACCTGCAGGCATAGCCGGAATGTTATTCAGGGTGAATGATGCCAGCTTTCGGTTATCGCTTACAAGATCGCGCTCTCCTTGATACACGCTGATATCCATGCCAGTTTGGCCATCTTTTTGCGTTGTGTATTGCCGAGCAGCCTGAGCAGGTATTTTGGTATTACGCGGTATTAGCACGTCCATGAGTCCGCCCATAGTTTCGATACCTAGTGAAAGAGGTGTTACATCCAGCAATAAAACATCTGTTGTATTTCCAGCCAATATATCGGCTTGTATTGCTGCGCCTAAGGCAACTACCTCATCGGGGTTTACGTCACAATTTACTTGCTTGCCAAAAAAAGTTGCCACAGCCTCTTGTACGTCAGGTACCCTGGTAGAGCCGCCTACCATAACGATGGCATCAATATCATTTTTGGATATGGCGCTATCCTGCATTGCACGCTCACAGCAGTCTATAGTCCGGGCAATGAGGGGTTGTATTAATTGCTCAAAATGTTCTTTTGTGATAGATACTTTATTACCATTAAAAGTATCCTCAAAATTTGTTGCGTTACTTAATGTCTTTTTAGCACGTTCGCTTAGTAGGCGCAACTGTTGCAGTTGCTCTTTACTATCAAAAATTGTTTCGGTTACATTCAACTGTTGCATAAATTGCTCCAGAATCTTTTTGTCCATGTCATCACCACCCAGGTAGGTATCGCCGTTGGTGCTAAGTACATCAAAAACGCCATCGGATAGTTTAAGTATCGAGATATCAAATGTGCCGCCTCCCAAATCATATACAGCAATAATTTGTTCGGTTTTTGTGTCAGTACCCAAACCATAGGCCAAGCTAGCAGCTGTCGGTTCATTAATAATGCGCAGTACTTCCATACCGGCTAGTTTGCCCGCATCTCTGGTAGCTTGACGTTGTGCGTCATTAAAATATGCCGGTACGGTAATTACACATTTGTTGACAGGTGTTTTGAGGATGTGTTCGGCCCGCTTTTTTAGTTCCTTAAGGATGAATGACGATAATTCAATCGGATCATAAAACTGTTCTCCTACTTGAATTTTTACCAATGCCGCATTCTCATTGTCGATGATATTGTATGAAAAAAAATCTTTGTGTTTTGAAACATCACCGTATGATTTACCCATAAGTCGCTTTACGCTGTATATGGTATTGGCAGCATCGGTTTCTAAATATTGTTTTGCTTCGCTACCAACCGTAATTTGATGTCCAAAATGTATAATGGAGGGCACGATGGACTCTCGGTCTATTTCTTTTAGTGCAACAGCTTTGCCAGTGTCTGGGTGAATGACCGCAATAAGGCTATTCGTAGTGCCCAAGTCGATACCAACGATTAATTCATTTTTTTGAATACTGCCGGTTGACAGGTTAATAGGAATTTTTGCCATAATTTTTTTTCTTATCTACGTTCCGGACATCGATAGGTTGGCAGGCGAAAACTCATAAACATATGCGCTGTTAAAAATTGATCGCGGGTTGAGCTTATACCTCTTTGTCTACCTTCAATACCTATCGGTGTGTTGCTTACTTCTACAGAACGATCTTGTAGTTGTGAGGCATAGGTAGGGTAGGGTGATTGTGAATTATTCGGAAATAAATTTGCGCCCACATAAGTTGCGCTTACATCGTCAATGTAATCGGTGCCGGTCAATCTGTTAAAAATTTCTACCCCTATTGTAATGCCACGTGCCATCCAAAATTTCACACCTGCCCCGATAGGAAAACTAAAAGCAGTTTTTCCATAGCGGCGGTCGGCGTAACGCTCGTATCCTTGGCCCTCTGTGCCAAGAGGACGCAAATCGACATTTACGCCGTTTATCTCAGCATAGGGATTGTAGCTAAACATGCCTAAACCAAGTGTGATGTATGGGGTGATGCGGTGTTCGAAATCTTCTATTTCATAACGAAAAAAATGAAAATCTGCCAGCACAGCGGCCTCGTATATATCTGATTTAAAACTGAGGTTACGTTGCTGTTGAAAAAAATTATTTGCGTAACGATCTGCATAGCCAATATGGGCATATGTGCCCGATAACCTGAGCGCGATATAAGGAGAAAAGTTGTATCTGTAAAAAATACCAGCACTTTGTCTGAAATAATCAAAGCCGTATTGTTGGTTCAGGTCACCAAAATAATTGGCGCCTCCAGCACTTATTCCAAATTCCGAATTTCGGTAATAGACTTGAGCATTACTTGTAAAAAATACAAAGCCCAGCAATAACATGAAAAGCATCCGAAAGCGCATGAGCCAAAGGTACGATGTATTGTTTTTACACTTTTTAATTAATGTTATAGAAAATTAAAAGTGTCAATAATCTTTAACGTGATAATATCAAGGCAATTTTTTTCAGGTCATCGGCCATTTGGTGGGCTTCTTTATTCTCAGAAGAAAAGGGCACTTTTACAATACCACCGTTTTGTATACCAATCATTATTTTATTTTCACCATTTATTAGTGCTTCCACCGCATGAAATGCCAGCCGGCTTGCTAAAATACGGTCGTTAGGTGTCGGCGAACCGCCCCGCTGAATATGGCCTAGAATAGTAACGCGCGTTTTTAAATTGGGAATATGCTGATTAATGTATGTGTTAAGGTTTTCGGCACCGCCAAATTCATCGCCTTCTGCTACAATGATAATATTGGTTAATTTTTTTCGTCTTTGATCATTGGTTACATCGTCTATGAGCTGTTGCAAATCTTCTTGCTGTTCGGGTATAAAAAGATGTTCTGCACCGCAGGATATGGCACTATGTAAAGCTAAATAACCAGCATCGCGCCCCATAACCTCAACAAGAAATATCCGATCATGCGCCTCAGCAGTATCACGAATTTTGTCAATTGCACTTACTGCCGTATTCAATGCAGTATCAAAACCAATTGTCATATCTGTACCCGCAATGTCATTATCAATAGTGCCGGGCACGCCCACCACAGCAATGCCATGTTCTGATGCTAACTTTTGCGCACCTCTGAAGCTGCCGTCTCCGCCAATCACCACCAGTCCCTCAATGCCTTTATTTTTTAAATTGGCAGCAGCCTTCGCTCTACCGGCAGCCTCTAAAAATTCGTCACTGCGAGCGGTTTTGAGTATTGTTCCACCGCGTTGTATAATGTTTGAAACATCGGTGGTTTTAAGGGCTACAATCTCGTTGTCAATTAAACCCTGATACCCCCTATAGATACCATGACATGTTAAACCGTTGTGTATTGCAGTTCTAACCACTGCTCGAATGGCAGCATTCATGCCTGGCGCGTCCCCTCCGCTTGATAAAACAGCTATGTTATTCATTTTCAGTTATTTTTTTTGGTAATAATTTTTTATTTATTAATTGTCTTCTCACCCTTGCGTCTTTTTCGTCATGCATTATCTGCTCGAGATCCAACATTTTTTCGGTTTGCTTGGTCTTGGTAATAAAATCATTTAGAGCTAATATAGCGGCATAACGTGTCCATGCCTGTGTATCATTTTTGGCATGCTGGGTAATGGATTGCCAAAATACATTTTGCTGATATGGCGGCATTCGGCTTGCCCAGTTACTGTAATTGCTAATTATAATATTCCGTGAATTCCCAACTTGGCGCATCAGGTTATATTCAAAAAAATTGCAAGTGCTGTCCGCTAGTTCGCCGTAGATATTGGCAATGGCTTCAAATAATTCAGCATCTGCATCAGTTGCTACTTGTTGAGCGATTCTAAGAGATTTTTCAGGGGTTATTTTTTTACAGGCGTTTAGGGCAGCAGCAGCCACTTTATATGAAGGGCTATTGGTCCATTCAAGATAATAGGTTAGCAGGCTGGTATCTGAGGTACGTGCTAAAATGTTTATTGCCTCAGACCGCAAATCATTATTTTTTGAATTTTTAGCAACGTTTATTAATTCATCTTTTGCTTTATCTAGTATTGCAACCTCTTCCCAGTTTGCATATCGTATGGCCGTGGTTGCTACGTAGCTGCTTGTATCACTTATTGCATGAAGCAGCAAATCAGTTTCATTTTTTGTTTTGATATCTTTTTCATTGATGAAATCAAGAAGGCGCATTTTTTCAATGTAATTAGTTGCAGCGTCGAAATATGGTATTAATTGATCATTTTGAATTGTCTTATTTTCTATTTCACCAATGAAAATACCATTTGGGTCGGGATAAATAAATTGTCGAACATCTTTATTGGGCACAGTGTATTTAGTTTTTTGTTTTTGACAATGGACGGTATAAAGACTGTCGCCGTATCGGAATTGAAAAGGGAAACTGAATAAGGAGTCTTCCTGCGTTTGATTTATTTCTAGTGCTATTGAGTCATTGGTAACAGTTGCATTTAGTGTGATTTTTGGGTGGCCTCCACGATAAAACCATTGCTGAAAAAAATAGGATAAATCTTTACCCGAGGTTTTTTCTAAGGATTGTTTCAGGTTTGATGCTTCGGCATCTTTATAAGCAAAGGTTTCCAGATAGTGCTTTATTCCAGAAAAAAAAGCTTTGTCCCCAAGGGTGTATTTTAGCAAATTAATGATTCTTGCCCCTTTTTGATAGGTTATCGGATTGAACATATCCTCTTTATCATCAAAATAAAAATGTACGAGCGGACCGTCGTATCTTTTTGAGTAGCGCAGGTAAGAGCGCATACTATTGTAGATATGCGATAGCTCTTTCTCTCTGCCATATTTATATCCAAACCAAAGTTGTTCGCCAAAAGTTGCAAAACCTTCATTGAGTGTGAGGTGTGACCAAGACTCGCAGGTGACTAAATCACCAAACCACTGGTGAAAAAGTTCATGGGCTATGATGCCGTCATTTTGTTTATCAAGAAGCTCACGATTATTTTTTTGCACAAATTCACCATGTAAAGTGGCGCTTGTATTTTCCATAGCGCCAGATACATAATCGCGCACTACTACTTGAGCATATTTTTGCCAGGGGTATTCAACTCCTAATTGATTTGAATAAAATTCGAGCATTTCTTCTGTATGCTGAAAAATGTTTTTAGCATAGGGGTGGTAGGCCGGCTCTAGATAGTAGCTCACTTCTTTTCCTCGCCAAGTCGAAGTAGTTTTTTTGAAGTTTCCTATAGCCATCATAACGAGGTAGGCGCTCATTGGTTTGTCTGATATCCAAATATCTGTGCGGCTATTATCATTATTTTGTATCGTATTAGTCATTAATCCATTGCATAATGTGGTCATGGTATCTGGCACAGTAATGTGTATTTCGAAAGTCATTTTTTCAAATGGCTTATCTACGGTGGCAAACCAATTGGAGTTGGCTTCAGTCTCTCCTTGTGTCCATAGTTGTATTGGCTTATAGGGTTCGGATTGGTCCGTATTGATAAAGTACAATCCTTTTGCGTCGCTAATCGCTGCACTTCCTGAGGCGGCTGATTTGTCTGGCTGAGCGATATAATTCAGTTGAAGCACACAACTGTCACTTGCTAGTAGCCTTTTTGCTGGATAAATTACGAGTTGCTGATAGTTATAATTATACCGAAGGTCGACACTTTCGTGATTGCACGATAGTGAGATTTGGTTGAAAATGAAATTTTTTGCATCTAGTATAAATGAATCTATTGGGTAAGAGTAAGGTGTGAATATGATGGCTTCTTCTCCAAGACATTCATGCTTATCCCAGTTGAATGAAACTCTCAAAGTAGTATGCAGAATGTCAATGTTTTTATCTGGGTGCTCATGAAATATTTTTTGTTTTGCACTAATAGTAAGAGGGGATAGCAATACTCGTTTTTGTGGTTTTTTATTAACCGAACAGGACGCTAGTACAAGCACGAAAATTAAAAGTGGAATACTTTTTGACATACTGACAAAAGTAGGCGATAAAATCTATGTAATATTGTAAAAAAAGGATGCTATGCAATATTGGTTGATGAAATCGGAGCCCTTTAAATACAGCTGGGAACAGTTGAAAAAAGATAAAAAAACATTCTGGGATGGTGTGCGTAATTATGCAGCACGAAATAATATGAAAGCAATGAAGAAAGGCGATTTGGCTTTTTTTTATCATAGCAACGAGGGTTTAGAAATTGTCGGCATTGCCGAAATTGTTAAGGAATTTTATCCAGATCCTACCATAGATGATGAACGCTGGGTTGCCGTGGATATTAAACCCCTAGAAGATATGAAGCGACCTGTTTCGTTGCAGGCAATAAAAGCAGAGCCAAGACTTGCAGATATGGACTTGGTAAGGCTAATGCGTTTATCTGTGGGTCAAGTTAAAAAGGCAGAGTTTGATTTGATATTAAAAATGGGCGAAACGAAATTATAATGCCAATTTAATATCGACGGAGTTGTCCGCATCCTCGCTATCTTCGTATCCAGTGTATTCAGGAATTTCAATATGAAACTGACTCCCTTGACCTTCAACACTTTCAAAATATATGTTGCCGCCTGTTTTCAGCATGATGTCTTTGCACATAGCTAAGCCAAGCCCAGAGCCTAAATTTTTCGTCGTAAAATTCGGTTCGAAAATTTTATCAGCGTAAGCCTCTGGTATTCCGTCACCATTGTCTTGAATCGTAATTTTTATGATGTTTTTGGCTGCCTTGGTAACTGTTAGCATTATCTGTCCAAGACGGTTTTCAGGTATGGACTGAATAGCATTTTGAATAACGTTGGTTATGACTCGGATTATTTTTACCTTGTCAACATGGACATTGATGTCTTTTTTTGGTAATACAAACAAAAATTCTGCTTCATCGTTGTCGGAATATATTCCGGTAGCGGCGGCGAGAATTTCATTTAGTGATTCTTTTTTGGCGTCGATATCAATCATTTTGGCGAACTCGCTAAAATTGGAAGCGGTTCTTGCTAAAACGTTTATTTGATCCAAAACTGTCTTGGTCATTTTTTGAGTTAACTCCCGAAGGTTTGGGTCATTTCTTTTTATGGCCATTTGTAAGGATTGCAACGAAAGGCTCATTGGGGTTAACGGATTTTTGATTTCATGAGCAATTTGTTTGGCCATTTCGCGCCATGCCAATTCGCGTTCGGACTTGGCAAGCATTGCTGTACTATTTTCGAGTTTGCGTAACGTGCGGTTATATTCTTTGATTAGTAATCCGATTTCATCGCTATGTGGCCAAGATAATGGCTCGTTGGTTTGCATTAGATTGATTTTTGAGAACTGACCAACAATATGTGAAAATGACTTCGTGAGACGTTGGGTTATGTAAAATGCAAATAGTGAAGAAAGTAAAAAATGAAGGCGTAAATATTGATCAGCATTGTAACAATATCCGAATTATTTTGTTTGATAGACTGGAAGGTTTTGAAATTTGGGATTTCCAGATAGCCTATTTTTTCACCTCGCTTGTTTTGGATATCAGTGTAAATAGTATAGTACTGCAATGACCCTATACGCTCATTTATCAGTGCATGTGCACTTTGCTTTTTTTGAAGCAGCAATCGTGCTATTGGATTCATTAACTCCGGAATGATGTTTTTAAGCCTGATGGGGATAGTAGTGAAAATCCTGTTGCCGTTGAGATCAAAAATATTGACGTCGACTTCATGTTTGTCCAAATAGGGGTTAATTGTTTGCGTAATAAATGGGGCATTCAAGCTATCGGCAGTGAGCGATGTTTTATTGCTCACGTTATCCATATTGGTAATGGCTTCGTTCACTTCATCTGATGTGCTATAGGCATTTACTAATGCTTTTTGTTTTGAGTTGCTATTAAATATATAAACGGTAATAAGACCAATTAAGATAAGGGAAATTAGTTCTACCAGCAGTATTGAAAGATGTATACGCATGCGCAATGTTAGACCTAGAAGATTGACAAGCCTTTTCCTTCTTAGGTTTGATCGCGCGACGATATTACCAAGTATGTATAGCGATACGAGCAAAAAGATAATAGTGAAAAGATAAGCGTAAGTGTTACTAACGATATACAAAGCCTTCGACGACTTACGAATAATGACAGCCCTTTTTGGATTTGCGTTTTTGTTGTAGGCATTCACATCTGTGTAGGCACTGAAGATGCCATTTTTATAAAAGGATAGAGGTGTTGTTTTTTTTAGTTTTACAGGAAATTGTTCTAAGCCTGACTGCCATACAATTTCATCATTTTCATAAAAGGCATAAAAATAATTATCTGTTATGAGTTGCCCTTTGAAGTAATATTTCTTATCAATGATTGGATTTTCACTATTGCTCCTTTCGATGACTGGATTTTTTAATTGAATGATAACTTGATATTTCCCGATAGCTAGTGGCAATATATACTGTTCTTTACCTAATACATTAGAAAGATAGATATTAGGCTTTAGTTGTTTTACATGTTTAATTTGGTCCGATAGGACTTCAAGAAACGAATTGTGATTTTTTTGCTCATCAGAAAAAGTTTGAATGGTAATTTTTGTTTTGAACAATTCATCAAGCTTTACGAGATACTTTTTTTCTAATTCTTGCTAAGTTCGATGCTATTTAACTGGGTAAGACTACTATCTTTCTTCAATTCACCCTGAAGATTGGCTAACACGGATATTGTTTTATCATTTTCAAAATTGATAATCCGCTCGGCAAATTTCTTTCGCAGTTGAATTTCTTTTTCAGCCTCAAAGTGATAGATATACAGTACACAACTTAGCGATAGGAATATTATCCAATAGACTAATTTGTAAGAATTAAAGTCAAATCGACTATTTAGAAACTTTGAGTTTAGAAACAAAATAAGTACTACTGTCAAGATAGCACCATAAAGAAAGGGTGTGAAGAATGTATGATTAGTAAGAAAGTAAACAACGATAATGGCAATTATTGGTACATAGTATTTTAGATATTTGTTGGGAGCGTAGGTGTCAAAATATTTGTTGTAAATAATTGTGGCGAGAACATAATTCATAAAAATGAGCAATAAAGTGCCCAGGCCAATAATCATGAATGGTGTTAGGTTTGAGGTGTTAGTTGTATCAAACTCCAAGGTGCTAATGTTTACAATTTTGTAGATATACAAGATTGATAAATAACCCATTAATGCTAATAAACTGCTGATGAGCAATAAAAAAATACTTTGTTGGTATTCCTTTTTTAACTTGAATATTTTGTTTTGAATATTCATTATAAAGAAAAACAGTATCCAAAATAATAGCGAAACATTAATGAAAATATCCCCTAAGGATTTATCTATTATACCGCCTTTGTACAGGCTATCGCTGAATAAATAGAAGTCATTATAATTATCCGGAAAACCAAACCAATATGTAAGTAAGCGAATACTAACTGTAGTTAAAATAAGCAGTGAAAAATACAGCAAGGGGTTCCTTTTTACAGAAACCTTAAAATACGTGTGAATGGATACTCCAAATAAAATAAAGGGGACGGCAGCCAGAAAAAAATCTAAGAAATTTTTATTGGTGAGTGAATGGGAATTATCCTTTCTTACTAAAGCGAGTCGTGGCGTATGATTTATTTTTATTTAATGCAGGTCTTTTATATCATATCTTACCTTGTTAAGCTTTTCAAGTTTAAAACCAAAATCTTCTTGCACTAAGTTTTGGTTGTGAGTAAATGCAAAATGTGATATTAAGAAAGAACTTTTTATGTCATCGTAATTTGAATAAATAGGGAAGACCCCAACGAAACTATAGGTCGCATTATTTATAATTAACAGCTGTTTATAAATTGCCTGAAATGTCCCATTGTTTTCCGTTATAAATAGGGAGTCTTTCTCGAGTTTATTTTGTTCAACATGGGGTATGGATTTTGTTCATTGAATCAATGAGTCATTTTTATAAATCAACATTGACCAATTTCGATTTGCCAATTGCTCGAGGTTGGAGGCGTTA
The DNA here is from genome assembly GCA_964409905.1 of uncultured Chitinophagaceae bacterium. GTDB lineage: Bacteria > Bacteroidota > Bacteroidia > Chitinophagales > Chitinophagaceae > JAGNRR01. The sequence goes on from CAYPET010000011.1 coordinate 24,198, forward strand.
AGCATTTGGCTATCCCCTGTTCACTATCCAGACTTTTTGCAAGGGTTTTAAATTCATTAAGTCTTGCCGTTAAGTCTTTTTCAATTTCTTGTGCAATTGACTTTGGAGATAATCTGGTAAACAGTAGTTCGTTGACTGGTCAAATAGCTAAAATGAAAAAAAAGCAGCAAGAGCAATAAAGATTCGTCTATCTATATCAAACGGAAAGCGAAATGTCTTATTCGGGTATGTATTTTGATTATTCATTTTTCTTAACATCATTCCAAATTGCGTCTAACTCTGATAAGCTCATCGCACTTAAATCTCCATTACTTTGTTGCACGCGTTGTTCCATCTGATTAAACCTATTAATGAATTTTTTGTTTGTCTTCTCAAGGGCCGCTTCTGGATCAATGTCTAAGTAACGAGCATAATTAACCATTGAAAATAATACATCACCAAATTCCTTTTCCATTTCCAATCGATTTTGTTGTTGCATGGCAAAGTAAAATTCTTCCCATTCTTCATCAATTTTGTTCTTCACATCCTCAGCTTTTTCCCACTCAAAACCAACCTGCTTGGCCTTTTCCTGTAGGCGATATGCTTTTACCATGGCCGGAAGGCTTTTAGGTACACCGCTTAAAACGCCTTTTTTGCCTTCCTGTAGTTTCAAGTTTTCCCAATTTTTCTTAACATCCTCCTCGTTATTGACTGATGTTGTCTCATAAATATGGGGATGTCGGGATACTAATTTTTTGCAGACGCCATGTATCACATTTTTTCTACTGAAGTGGTTCTTCTCTTCCGCTAATCTGATATAGAATATGATGTGTAGTAAAATATCGCCCAATTCTTCTGCAATACCATCCCAATTTTCTTCATCAATTGCATCGGCCAGCTCATAAGTTTCTTCTATGGTTAATTTGCGCAGAGAATGAATATCTTGTTTTTTGTCCCATGGGCATTTTTTACGCAACACTGCAAGTATGCCTTCTAGTCGTTCATAAGAGCCAGAATAAGAATCTTTCATGATTTTATAAATCTACACAGAAAGGTGTAAAATACATGTCATTAATTTTCATTTTTATTTTCAGGTCAGCGTATTATATTCACATTAAAGAACATTCTAAATGGAAAGATGGCAAGGCTTATTGGGGATTGTGTTTATTCTGCTTCTAGCTTGGATATTCAGTAATAATAGAAAAGCAATTAACCTACAATTGGTTTTTACTGGTTTAGGACTTCAAATGTTAATCGGTTTGTTGATTTTAAAAGTGCCTGTTATCAAATATTTTTTTGAGATGATAGGTAAAGCGGTTGAGAAAATTGATGCAGCGGCTTTTAAGGGGGCGGCTTTTGTATATGGTGGTATTGCTGTTTTTGATCCTACATCGGGTGAAACCATGTTATATAGGGCTGGTGAGAATCTGTCTTCGACAGCGCGTCCTTTTATTTTTGCTTTTAATGTATTAGCCACTATTATCATTATCTGCATATTGGTGGCCATTTTATATCACTTTGGTATAATGCAACGCATAGTTGGTTTTCTGGCTAAATGGATGAATAAGCTACTGCGCGTTTCCGGCGTTGAAAGTTTAAGTAATGTAGGGAGTGCCTTTGTTGGGCAGGTAGAGGCGCAAGTTATGATTCAGCCTTATATAAAAAGTATGACGCGCAGTGAAATCATGGCTAGTATGGCGGGCAGTTTCGCTTGTATTTCTGGTTCGGTTATGGCTGTTTACGCTTCTTTTGGTATCGATATGAAATTTTTACTCACTGCTAGTCTGATGGCTGCCCCTGGTGCATTGGTAATTGCCAAAATGCTTTACCCCGAAACGGAAATTTCACATACCAAAGGGAATGTTACCATCAACACAAAGAGCCAATATGATAGCACCATTGATGCGATAACACATGGGGCTTCAGATGGTATGAAAATATCACTGAATGTGTTTGCTATGCTAATTGGTTTTATTGCTTTAATAGCCCTCATCGATACAGGCCTCTCGTACTTACCCTTTAGTGAAACAATACAGTTAAAAACAATTTTTGGGTGGCTTTTTTACCCACTAGCTTGGTTGTTGGGTACACCGAGCGCAGACTTGCAGCTAGTGGGTCAGTTAATGGGTGCTAAATTGGCTATTAATGAATTTGTAGCATACTTAAACATGAAGGACATGATGACCGCTGGTTTGTTATCTGAAAAGGCGCAATTCATTGCCAGTTTTGCCCTTTGCGGTTTTGCAAATTTCGCCTCTGTGGGGATACAGATAGGTGGCATTTCAGCCTTATGCCCTGAAAGACGAAAAGACATTGCAAGTTTAGGTATGAAAGCAATGATGGCCGGTACGATGGCCTCTTATGTATCGGCAGCAATTGCTGGTATTATTTTAAGTTTCTAGTATGATGTATCAAGGAGATTGTAACTTTGCCAACCTCTTATGATTTATTATAAAACAGCTGAAGAAATTGAATTACTGCGTGAGGCGAATTTATTAGTCTCTGCTACACATGCGGCAATATGTAATGAAATAAAACCTGGCGTTACAAGTAATTTTTTAAATAACCTTGCTGAGACTTTTATTTTGGACCATAATGCTATTCCTGCATTTAAAGGATATAATGATTTTCCCGCCGCTTGTTGTATGAGTATAAATGATGCCGTGGTACATGGCTTTCCGTCTGATTATGAATTACGAGAAGGAGATATTATTAGTGTGGATATAGGTACAATTCTCAATGGTTTTGTTGGTGATAGTGCCTATACTTATGCTATTGGCGAGCAAAAGCAAGAAACGTTAGAGTTATTAGCACGAACAAAAGATTCGTTGTATTATGGTATTGAACAGGCAACCGTTGGAAAAAGAATTGGTGATATTGCTTTTGCAATACAACAAGCTACCGAAAAAAAATATGGCTATGGTGTTGTGCGGGAACTGACCGGGCATGGTGTTGGACATGATTTACATGAAGAACCCGAAGTGCCAAACTACGGCAAAAGAGGTCAAGGAATCAAACTATTAGAAGGTCTTACCATTGCGATAGAGCCAATGATAACTTTAGGCGATCGTTATATTTATTGTGAGGATGACGGTTGGACCATTAAAACAAAAGATGGTTCTTATGCAGCACATTATGAGCATTCTATTGTAGTGCGGAAACATCGAGCCGATATACTATCCGACTTTGAAACGATTGAAGAGAACGAACGTAAGAATGTAAATTTAAACTCCAAGTATCATAAACTTTGCGTAATGCAACAGCTTAAAAAAGATTAATAAAAAATGTGGGCTGGATATTCAACCTGTATAAGCTGCAGGCCTTTGGCTTCTGCACTAAATTCAGCCTCTTGACAGTCATTCGCGTCAATTATTCGTTGTAAATCGTCTAGTGTAATTTTTCCTCTTCCTACTAATAGAGAAGTTCCTACCATTGCCCTTACCATACCACGAAGAAAGCGATTACCTTTGACCCGAAATTTTAGAAAGTCATCATGAATTTCCCATTGAACTTCTTCAAGTTGACAATTAAAATTATTTACTTCTGTGTGGCGTTTACAAAAACTTTGATAATAGGTGTTTTGTAAAAACAGTGTGGCTGCGGCTTGTAATTTTTCATAATCTAATTTGAAAGGGTAGAAGTATCCAAAGTCTTTTAAGAACGGATTTTTTGTTTGATAGACAATATACTCATAAGTTCTCGATAGCGCATCAAAACGACTATGAGCATTTGGCTGCATAAGGCTTATGTTGCGAATAATTATATCTTCATGCAGTATGGCATTGGCGTTATAGACTAATGTAGTCGGTAAATTTTGGTTGTAATCGAAGTGCAAAAAATTTTGTCTGGCATGTACACCTGTATCGGTTCTGCTACTTGTTGTTGTTTCGACAGTATTGCGCAAAATTACTGCTAAGGCAGTTTCTACCAATCCTTGAATGGTGGGTTGATTTGGTTGTTTTTGAAAGCCGCAAAACGCACTTCCTTTGTAAGCGACTTCTATAAAAAATCGAGCCATCCTAACATCTATTGCAAACCTTTTCGATCAAGGTATGCACGTGATTCTTTAGTGATTTTCGTTTTTTTCAATATGAATGTTTCCAATTTGTCAACTGGTATCCGTAAATATATTGGTGCCTCAGCTGTTAATATTTCTGTATCAAATTTTGGATTCCAACGGCGCAATGTATTGATATCAAATTGAAGTTGGTCACTAATTACATCTAAATGATAGGTGCCCTTTACTTTCAAAATGGCAATATTATCCAATTCTGCAGGTGCTATTTTTGGTTGACCTTCTTTAAAGGTTATCACGCCATTTTCTATTACCGGGTTATCGTCATAGGCAGATGCTAGTGTCCCAAAGTTTGGGCTGGGAGCCTTTGTGCCAAATGGATATCGTCCCAAAGCCAACGCTCTCGAATCTTTATCCAAGAAAAGAGAAGTTGCAATGAAAGCCATAACGTGATTTCTTGTTTCACGAGGTAATTTGTCCTTAATATCCCAATAGCTATTTCCTTTTGTTTGATTTAATACTCTGGTGATATTACCAGGTCCCCAATTATATCCAGCAACAGCCAAAAGCCAGTCGTTATTAAACATACGATTTAGCTGTTCCAAATACTTTGCAGCGGCCTTAGTGCTCTTATAAAAGTCGATTCTTTCATCCACTCTTTCATCTACTCGTAATCCTAATAATCTTCCTGTCTCAGGCATAAATTGCCAAGGACCTCGCGCGCCAACGGAGGATAGCGCCTCAAAATTCATAGCACTTTCTATCACAGCTAATGCCTTTAATTCTGTTGGCAGATTATGTCTTCTTAAAACATTTTCAATAAATGAGAAATGTGAACGATGTTGTGATTTTATTCGGGTAAGTTTATTATAATGATTATTGAAATAATTCGTTATAAAAGATTGTATAAATTCAGTATGCTTACCGTAAATGCTAGGATCGATATGAACATTGGCTATTCGATGTGGCTGAACTCTTTCGTCAATCACTTCAATTTCGTTTCTTTTTTCAACGAACCTTGAACTGTCAATTTCTTTGTTGCTTTTGATGATTTTTGCTCCTGCTGGAATCATGCTGGCATCGGCAATAGGAATGATGCGAACATTCGCCTTCTGTTTTTCTTTTTCATCCATCATGGAAGTTGCCTGACCCACTGATTGATAACTTACAGAAAAAAAGAATACGGTAAGGATACTATTTATAATAAACTGTCTTTTCACTATAGTGATTCCTTTTGAACTACTTGTCTTTATCGCTTTCTTTCATGCCTGCTTCTATTTCGCTTTTCACGCTATCTTTCGCATCCTTAAATTCTTTTACGCCTCTGCCTACTCCACGCATGAACTCAGGAATTTTTTTTGCACCAAATAATATTAGTACTGCAAGTACAATAATTACCCACTCTGATCCGGCGGGAAGCCCTAATAAAAAAATTGAATTAATCATTTGTATCAATAGATATGTGTGGTAAAAGTAGCATGGATAGTGAGTTATTCCAACATTTCAATGTTAAATACCAAAATATTTTTTCTTGTTCTCAAAATGTAAAAAGACCGCAATTGCGGTCTTTAGAACAAGTATTTATTGGTAACAATTTATGCCATTCTTTTTTCTTTGATACGGGCAGATTTACCACGTCTTTCACGAAGATAAAATAGCTTAGCTCTGCGCACTTTACCTACCTTATTCACCGCAATACTCTCAATAAAGGGTGAGTATAATGGGAAGGTTCTTTCAACTCCAATATTATCGCTTATTTTACGAACGGTGAAAGCCTGAGTTGCTCCAGTACCTTGTCTTTTTAGGCAAGTGCCACGAAATGATTGGATACGTTCTTTATTCCCCTCTTTAATTTTATAATTAACTGTAATGTTGTCACCAGCTTTGAATTTTGGAAATTCAACTTTTAGTGCTAACTGCTCTTGAACATATTTTACTGCTTCTTGCATGATCTTGCTTTTTAAAAGGATGGCAAAAGTAGACTAAATTTTATAAAAATTGTTTTTTTTTATGGGAAAATACCTAATTCCATATAGGCTCGGCCCACCTTGTTAATTGAAGAAACGAAGGCTGCTGTTCGCATATCCTCAATACGTTTGCTTCGCATCCAAATGTCTCTAATTTCTTGATAGGCTCCAATCATGGTATCCTCTAAGCCAGAATATACTAAATCAACTTCGTCACCACCATGGATTAGATCCTTACGCTGACTAGCAGTGAATTTATGACCGGTAAGTTTCTCGATTGTTTCAACTAATTTAGCATTGGTATTTTCGTTAAATCGTTTTTCCATACGATTGTAACGAACGTGGCTTAGATTTTTTAACCATTCAAAATAGCTTACGGTTACACCTCCGGCGTTCAAATACATATCTGGCACTACTAATACGCCTTTTTTGTTAAGAATTTCGTCAGCCTCTGGAGTTAGTGGACCATTAGCAGCTTCCCCAATAATTTTAGCTTTAATATTCTTTGCATTTGATTTGTCGATTACATTTTCAAGTGCAGCAGGAATCAGGATATCACATGGCAACTCCAAAGCAGCCTTATTATCACTCAGTTTTTTAGTACCCTCAAAGCCTACAATTGTTCCTTTGCGCTTGCGATGTGCCATTAATTTATCTATATTAATGCCTTTTTCACTTGATATAGAGCCTTCATATTCAGCAACTCCCACAATTATAGCTCCAGCGTTTTGGAAAAATTTTGCAGCATGGTAGCCAACATTACCGAGACCTTGAACAACAACTTTCTTTCCCTCGATGCCAGGTTCCATGTTTAGTTTCTTCATTACTTCGGTATCGTTGCACATTTCACGAATACCATAAAATACACCCAAGCCTGTTGCCTCTGTACGTCCAGCAACACCGCCTTGTGCAATGGGCTTTCCGGTAACACACCCCATGGCATCTACCTCGCCCGGACGTAATGAGTTGTATGTATCCACAATCCAACTCATTTCACGAGCACCCGTTCCATAATCTGGCGCAGGTACGTCAATGCCAGGCCCTATAAAATTCTTTTTTACTAACTCGGATGTATAGCGTCTGGTGATTTTTTCTAAATCGTATTCAGAATATGCTTTAGGATCGATTTTTATGCCTCCTTTCGCTCCTCCAAACGGTACGTTAACTATCGCGCATTTAAATGTCATTAATGACGCTAACGCCATTACTTCGTCCTGATTTACATCTAAACTGTATCGAATACCACCTTTTACAGGCAATTTGTGATGTGAGTGTTGAACGCGATATGCTTCAATTACCTCAATTTTATTTTTTACGCGAACAGGAAACTTCATTCGGTAGACCGAATTACAAGCTTTGATTTGCTCAAGAATTCCTTTTTCTATTTTGGTAAACGGAGCAGCTTTGTCAAAATTGCGCTCAACGCTCTCGAAGAAACTATAGTTTGATGCCATAAAATTTGTTTAATGGGAAAGTTTTAATCTATTTTTTTTCTAATTTATTTAGTTTTCTTTCAATACAGATTAGGTAAAGAATAATTCCGGCAAATATAGTTGCCATTACGAATACAACAAGATAAATTTTACCATTTTGGTATAGGATATCTGCCATTTCCGTGTTGTCTGCATACCCCTCTTGGGCTAATGAGGTAGCGGGATTCAGGAATTGTAATGTTGTTACCAAAAACAGCATCAAAGTCTTTTTCAATTGGTTGACCATTTTCTTAATATTTCTAATTTTTTTATTCTAATTCGAATGTCATAAATCCAAAAACCAAGCATTGTCCAACCTATCATGGCAGGCAGGCTTACTTTTCTAAACTCAGATGCGGCATCGTATAATGCCCCAAGCGGATTGCTATCGCCAGATGCGGGATGCAATGATTCGAAACGCGCCGGTATAATGAATAGCAGTGGAACAATAAGTGCAAATGCAAAAACGTTATAAACCGCAGAAATTGTAGCTACATTCTTTTTATTCTGTATTGAATTTCTCAAAACAAGGTAGGCAAAGTAGGTTAGCAGACATAAGCCAGCGCCAATCTGCTTCGGATCGTTGCTCCAAGGTTTACCCCATGTGCCTGACGCCCAAATCATACCAGTGACCATACCCAAACAGCCGAATACAACACCCACATTAACCAATTCTAGTGACATGGTATCTAGTATTGGGTCTTTTTTTGACAAATAACGCAAAGCATTTATCGCTGATACCAAAAAACAAATAATCATTACATACCACATTGGCACATGGTAAAACAGATTTCTGGCTGATTCATTTAACTTAGGAATTGCCGGAATGTCCACCAACATCCCACCGATTATTACCCATG
>CAYPET010000011.1:32500-72100 GCA_964409905.1 uncultured Chitinophagaceae bacterium
TACCCATGAGAGCAATAATACGGTCAACAATTTCCACCAGTATTGCTTAAAAAACTGCATACAAATTATTTCTCTTCTAAAAATGGATAGCGGTAATCTGTTGGGGTATTAAATGTTTCTTTTATTGTCCTTGGACTCAACCATCGATAAAGATTAATCATAGATCCAGCTTTGTCATTCGTGCCACTGGCTCTTCCACCACCAAATGGTTGTTGGCCTACAACTGCCCCTGTTGGTTTATCATTGATATAAAAATTACCAGCACTGTTTTCGAGTGTTTCTAAAGCTTCTTGCACTGCAAATCGATCTTTGGCAAAAATAGAGCCCGTGAGTGCATAAGGGGATGTAGAATCAACAAGTTTCAACGTTTTAGAAAAATCTTTTTCATCATAGACATAAATAGTGAGTACTGGCCCAAAAATCTCTTCACACATTGTGGTTGCGTTTGGGTTAGTTGTCTCAATTATTGTTGGTTCTATGAAATAGCCTTTCTTTTTATCATATCCACCACCCGCAATGATTTTATTGCCTTTTTCTTTTTTAGCGCCATCAACATAAGCAGTAATGCTATTAAAGGCTTTTTCATCAATAACGGCATTTATAAAGTTGGTAAAATCTTCAGTTGTGCCCATTTTTAGGGTTTTCATATCGGCCAATAATTTCTTTTTAATGTCCTTGGCCAAGTTGGATGGCAAGTAAGCTCGCGATGCGGCACTGCATTTTTGCCCTTGAAATTCGAATGACCCACGCAGCAACGCTGTGGCAACTTCGTCAACGTTGGCAGAAGGATGCACCATTACGAAATCTTTGCCTCCTGTTTCACCCACAATACGTGGGTAAGTTCTGTATTTGCTGATATTTTCGCCAATTGTGCGCCACATTGTTTGAAAAACGCCTGTAGAACCTGTAAAATGCACACCAGCAAAGTCCTTGTGCGAGAAACAAACTTCACCTACTTCAGGGCCTCGGCTGTAAATAAGATTAATTACGCCATCAGGTAGTCCTGCTTCGCGCAAAATACGCATTGTGAGACTAGCTGAATAAATTTGAGTTTCGGCAGGCTTCCAGACAACTACGTTGCCACACATGGCCGCAGAAGTAGGTAAGTTGCCACCAATGGCCGTAAAATTAAAGGGCGTTACCGCCAATACGAAACCTTCTAAGGGTCTGTACTGCACACGGTTGTATACCCCTTCACTTGATATGGGTTGTTGTGAATAAATCTCACTCAGAAAATGAACGTTAAAGCGCAAGAAGTCTATCAATTCGCAAGTACTGTCAATTTCTGCCTGAAAAGCATTTTTGCTTTGCCCAAGCATAGTGGCCGCCAACATATCATAGCGATATTTACCGGCAATCAAATCAGCAGCTTTCAAAAAAATAGAAGCCCGTTGTTCCCATGACATTGCAGACCAGCTTGATTTAGCTTTTAGTGCAGCATTAATCGCTTGAGTAACATGTTTTTTTTCACCTTTATGAAATACACCTAGGGTATGTTTTAATTCGTGGGGTGGGTGAATGCTTTGTTTGACACCTGAGTAGACCTCCTCACCGCCTATGTATTGGGGTATTTCAATTTGAGTGCTTTTGGCACGTTTTAATGCTTCTTTTAATTTTTTCTTTTCCTCCGACCCTTTGGCAAAACTTTTTACAGGTTCGTTTTTTGGGGTCGGAAAATAGAAATATCCGTTACTCATGATGCGTAAAATTTTTGTGAGTTGCAAAGATAGCGTATATTTTGCTTGGGGATGTTGAGCAGGTTTGGCTTTTTTGTTTTTTGTGCTTTCTACAAAAGTTGGATGGGACAGAAGGGGTAGCATTGAGAATGGAAGACGTACTTTTGGGTCATGTTACGAAACAACTATTTGTTTGGCTTTTTTTTAGGAGCTATCATTCCTTTGTTGGGTATTTGTATGGTTTATATCATTCGATACATGCCGAAGGATGTCAGTGTAGCTTACTTTATAGAGATATTACAACAAAATCCAAGGGCTATTTCGTCTACCCTTTCTTTGGGTTTGATTGCCTGCATTCCATTATTCACTTATTACAAGAATAGGCGATTATATAAAACACTCTATGGGATTTTTGTGGCAGTGGCAATTTATGCCTTGATCGTTGTGGGGTACAAATTTGATTTCTTTTAGGGTATGAAAATTTTTATTGTAGCTGGTGAGGCTAGTGGGGATATGCATGCTGCCAATTTGGTCAAGCAAATAAAACAGCGACATGCCAATGTCGAATTAGAAGGCTGGGGAGGTGATAAAATGGAGGCTGCAGGGGTGCGAATTCATAAACATATATCTTCCTTAGCATTTATGGGTTTCGTAGAGGTTTTACGAAACTTAAAAACAATACTCAGAAATTTTAAACTCATTAAAAGTCAAATATTGACTTTCCAGCCGGATGCTATTGTGTTGGTTGATTATCCCGGCTTTAATTTACGATTAGCGCAGTGGCTTAAAACCCTGAACTTTAATGTGATATATTATATTGCTCCGCAAGTTTGGGCTTGGAAAGAGAATCGCGTACAAAAATTGAAAAGGTACACGGATAAGATTTTGTGTATTCTACCCTTTGAGAAAGAATTTTTTGCCAGGCATAATGTTGCGGTTGATTATGTAGGGCATCCATTGCTGGAGCAAATCCGATTCGAGGTGGGTGAGCGCAAAGAGATTATTGCATTGCTACCCGGAAGCAGATTGCAAGAGGTATCGGCAATGTTGCCTATAATGCTGAGTGTGATGGATGCGTTTGATAATTATTATTTTAAAATTGCCAAATCTTCTAATCTAAGCAAAAAGGTTTATGAAAAAATAATAGGCAATAAACCAGTAGAGATTTATGAGAAAGGTTCGGCATCATTGTTATCTCAGGCTAAGTTTGCTTTGGTTACGTCGGGCACCGCGACCTTAGAGACTGCCTTATATGCCGTGCCCCAGATAGTTTGTTACAAAAGCGGTTCTATTTCTTATCAGATAGCCAAAAGACTGATTAAAGTTCCCTACATATCCTTGGTCAATCTTATTGCTAATAAAGAAGTGGTGAAAGAATTAATACAACAAGATTTTAATTCAGAGAACTTGAAAATAGAATTGAAGAAGCTGGGTCAACCGGCCATACGACAACAAATGTTAGATGACTATCAGGCTATTACGAAACTGCTTGGTGACGGTACAGCCTCTGCTAAAGCAGCCCAAATCATTATTGATTACTTAAATAGTAAGCGATAAAGTATAACCCCGATAGCAATTAAGAATATGAAAATAGAAATGCGATTCATGCCGTGCATTATTTTCACATTCACTCCTTTATTCGCTTCAGGGTCTTTTTTCTTTAGGTAAAAATATTCCAACAACTGATCCCAAATTGTGCGTTTCATAGAATACGAAATTACGTTTTTTGTTTTGTATAATCGGATTATATTTGCCGTCCGTTTGGGGGATTAGCTCAGCTGGCTAGAGCGCTTGCATGGCATGCAAGAGGTCACCGGTTCGACTCCGGTATTCTCCACGAATCGAAAGGGACGAAAGTCCCTTTCTTTTATTTTAAGCTTACTTTTGTTGGTACCAATGCAGCACAAAGGCAATAAAATACTGGATAACCTTGATAATATTCATACAGATTACAATCGGCTTGATGCCTTTTTGAACTATGATATTTTAAAGATTTCCAACTTTAGTCTCACCCCAGGCAAGATTATCCTCATTTTAGTTCTGACAATTTTAACATGGTTGGTTATTCGCACGGTTAAGCGCATTATGATTGGTAAGCGGAATGAGGATGATGTTGAATTTGGAAGAAGACATAGCATATATATGATTACCCGATATGTGCTTTACGTATTGGCCATAGCCATTACATTGGAAATTGTTGGTATTGGTCTAAATGCATTTTTGGTTGGGTCTGCTGCGCTGTTGGTCGGGGTAGGTATGGGTCTGCAAAACATTTTCTCTGATTTAATATCGGGTTTGTTTTTGCTTTTTGAACGCCCGATAGAAATAGGGGATGTAATCGAGGTAGATAACATTGTTGGTAAAATACAAGTTATCAAACTTAGGCACACTGTGGTTTTAGACCGTGATGGAGTGAATCTAATCGTACCGAATCATAAATTCATTACCGAAAAGGTTATTAATTGGAGTCACAATATTGAAGAACGTCGTTTTATGGTACAAGTCGGGGTGGATTATAATTCTGATCCAAAACAAGTTGCCGATATATTACTATCTGTTGCTAAAGAAAATTCGTTTGTCATTATTAATAAGGCCGACTTTGGATCATTTGTTCGCCTTTCTAATTTTGGCGATTCTGCATTGGAGTTTCAATTATACTTCTGGTCGCGGCACTCCTTTATCATTGAAAATGTAAAAAGCGACTTAAGATTTAGAATTTTTGAGGAATTCAAAAAGCATGGCGTCAAGATACCATTTCCACAAAGAGACCTGCATATTCGGAGTGGGGAAATAAAATCCTAATATATTTGCGCTCAAATAAAAAATTATGGGGCTTAAAGTAGGCATAGTAGGACTGCCCAACGTTGGAAAATCTACCTTATTCAATGCAGTGAATCAACAAGCACAAGCGCAAGCGAGCAATTATCGCTTTTGTACCATCGACCCAAACGTAGGTCTTGTCGATGTGCCGGATCCGCGTATTGATAAATTAGCAACCCTTGTGAAGCCCGAACGCGTCGTGCCTACAAGTATTGAATTTGTTGACATCGCAGGTTTGGTAAAAGGGGCAAGTAAAGGCGAAGGTTTGGGGAATAAGTTTTTAGCGAATATCAGAGAAGTAGACGCCATTACACATGTAATAAGATGTTTTGAAGATGAAAATATTTTACGTGAAGAAGGTGTGATAAATCCTGTAGGTGACAAAGAAATTATTGACACCGAATTGCAACTAAAAGATTTAGAAAGTGTAGAAAAACAAATAGAGCGTAATGCCAAAATAGCCAAGAATGGAGACACCAAGGCAAAGGAATTGTTAGCTGTCTTAGAGGCATGTAGAGATCATTTAATGGCAGGTAAAAACATTCGCGAAATGGAACAAACCGAAGAGCAACAAAAAATAATAAATGACCTTTTCTTGCTAAGTGCCAAACCAGTTATTTATGTCGCCAATGTAGATGAAGATGCCATGCTAAGCGGGAATATATATTCTGAAGCATTAAAAGCAGTTGCTGCTGCTGAAGGTAATGAAGTGATAGTAATGAATAACAGTATAGAAGCTGATATCAGCGTAATGGAAGATGAAACAGACAAAAAAATGTTTTTGGAAGAGTATAAGCTTACTGAACCAGGCCTAGATCGATTAATCAGAAGCGCGTATAGCCTATTAAATCTGATTACGTATTTTACAGCAGGCGTGCAGGAGGTGCGAGCATGGACTATTCACCGTGGTTGGAAAGCACCTAAAGCAGCGGGTGTAATTCATACTGATTTTGAAAAAGGCTTTATCAAGGCCGAAGTTATTAGCTATGAAGACTATGTAAATCTGGGCTCCGAGGCGGCTGCGCGGGATGCAGGAAAATTGCGCATTGAAGGTAAAGAATATATTGTCCAAGATGGTGATGTCATGCATTTCAGGTTTAATGTGTAAATTAGATGGCTAATACTTCAATTATGAAAAAACTTTTACTACTCTTCATGCTGTTGCCTGTGATTACTGCTCAGGCCCAGCAAAGTATGGATTATGGACTAAGTATGGGCTTGAGCTCTTATTTGGGCGATTTAAAAGCCACTACCTATCATTTAGATCAAAACAGCCTATCGGGGGGGGCGCAAGGAAGATATAATTTTAATGATCGTTTTAGCTTACGTGCAGCTTTCAATTTTGGCACCATAAAGGCCGAGGATGACTTAACCGGCATGACCAAGTTAATGGCTCGAAACCTGAGCTTTAGATCACGCATTCAGGAGTTTTCATTGATTGGCGAGGCGAATATTTTACGTTTTGGTAGCCATCGAATGAATAAAAAAGGTCGTAATTACTATAAATTCACACCATTTGTGTTTGGTGGTCTTGCTGTATTTCATTTCAATCCGGAGGCTAAGTATCAGGGTAAGTGGTATGAATTGCAACCTTTAGGTACGGAAGGGCAGTATGTGCCCGGAAGTCGGGTGAAAGATTACAACCTAACACAAATTTCACTTCCTGTTGGTGTTGGACTTAAGTTTCAATTAGAACCCAATATTGTTGTTTCCTATGAGATAGGTTGGAGAAAAACATTTACAGATTATTTAGATGACGTTAGCGGCAGTTATTATGATTTCGATGCTATTCGTGCAGCTACCGGAGATATTGCTGCAACGCTGGCATACCGGGGAGATGAGCTAAATGCAGGGCTCCCTGAGTCTGCAGTAGCTGGTTCGCAAAGAGGAGAGTCTGCCAATGACGACTGGTATATTATTAGTTCATTGACTATTTCGTATAAATTTTTTCGGTTACCAAGTGGGAAGTTTAGTTCGAAGTTTTAATTTCAGCTTTGCACAAAATAAAAAAGGCCTTCAGCATTTGAAGGCCTTTTTCTATATACTAATGTGTTTTACCTAATAATGATTGGTTCGCTTTTTATCAGTTGGCCATTTTCTAAAACAGCAATAATATAATTGCCAGCTACTGTTTTTGAAATATCTACTGATGTTTGGTTTACAACATGCTGACTAACGATATTACCTAAGGTATTGTATATTATCAGGTTATTTTGTTTGCTAAAATCCAATCCTTTTATATTCAATTGGCCATCTTGTACAATTGTTGGATAAATGGATAGTTTGCGTGTCGAGTTAAAATTTACCGCTACAACGTTAGAGAAATGCATGGAATTGTCAGATCGGATCTCTTGAATGCGATAATAATATTTTTCTACATTTGATAAATTCTTTTCAGTCAATTGATAATTTTTGCTTCCATCTGCTTGTATTGTAGCGAGTTCTTCAAATTTTTCTGCATCTGTGCTGCGTTGCAAGCTATAGTAATCTACACCATTTTCAGTAGCAGTCTTAAATTGTAATACAATTTGATTATTTAGTTGTTTCGCAGTCAACCATATTTGATCAATCGGTAACGCAATGTTCGAGCTTGATGTAGTATTCCATTGAGCCTGAAGGTATCCGCCTGGACGGGCCGCATTGCCAACAGCATCTAGGCTGGCAGCCGTCCCTCCAATGCTTGGCGAATTCCAAACGAGTGAGAAACTGACTGAGCCCGTTCCGTTCTTTTTAGAATTGTGTCCAGCACTCGTTGCTGGAGTATTGATAACGACATTTGGGCCAGGGCTAGAGAAGCTACCTATATTGGTGCGGATCTGAAAACCGGCACCATTCATTGTAGCATTGGCAACTGTGACTGTAATAGGGTAGGCTGTATTTAAATTGTAAAAAGTGGGTAAGCCACTTATGGTTACTGTAGTGGCAGCATTCGGGGAAGGGTTGTGACAGGAGCATCCAGATTGATAAGATGGGAAACCACTGCTGTATGAGGTGTTAATTACAGTATAGGTGCCTAATGATAAAATTAAAAGTAATGTAGTGAGTAGTGATTTATATTTCATAGTTTGACCATTTGGTGAATTAATTATTCTTAAAGGTGCAAAATACTGTCGTTTATCAAAAAAGACCATTCACCTCGGCGTTGACCATATTAATGACCTTTGCCAAATCTTCCTTGTTTTCAGCGAAATTTGTTTTGTCAACATCGATAATTAATAGCCTGCCGTCTTTGTAGTTGTCAATCCAGCTATTGTAGTATTCATTCAATCGCTTCAGATAGTCTAAACGGATATTTTCTTCATACTCTCTGCCACGTTTTTGAATTTGACCCACAAGGGCGGGAACACTGGCACGTAAGTATATCAGCAAGTCAGGAGGACTGACCATGGATTTTAATGTCATGAAAAAGTTGCTGTAATTTTCAAAATCACGTTTGCTCATTAGCCCCATTTCATGGAGGTTTGGTGCGAAAATATTGGCATCTTCATAAATGGTTCTGTCCTGAATCACAGTTTGATCACCCTTGGTGATATCTACCAGATTTTTCAATCGGTTGTTCAAAAAATATATCTGCAGATTAAAACTCCAGCGCGGCATGTCTTTGTAGAAATCATCCAAATACGGATTGTTTTCTACATCTTCATAGTTTGGAGACCAATTAAAGTGTTTTGCCAATATACTGGTTAGGGTGGTTTTACCTGCCCCAATATTGCCCGCTACTGCAATATGCTTTATCTGCTTTTTCTTTTTCGACATAAATTCCGTGCTAATCTAATCAATAATTTCTAAAAGCGAAATGCATGTCTTAATAATTTATTCCAATACGCTTTCTTGCTTCGGAAAGTGTAACGCTGGCGCTGGCTCTTGCCTTTTCTTTTCCGTCTGACATTATACGTTGTAACAAAGCAGTATCATTTTGTAAGGCGGCTGCTTTTTCTCTTATTGGTTTTACGAATGCTATCATCTCTTCGGCAAGTTGCTTTTTCATGTCACCGTACCGAATGGCACAATTGTTATAATCGTTTAAATATTGTTCGTATAGGGATTGGCTAGTAACAAGTTTTAGTAATAAAAAAATATTCTCGATATAATCGGGCATGGCGGCATTTGGTTCTGTAGGGCCGCTGTCTGTTTTTGCCTTCATGATTTTTTTTCTGATGGTTTCATCATCGTCTGATAAATAAATGGTGGCATTTTCATTCTCACTTTTACTCATTTTGCCATTGCCGTCTAAGCTGGGTATTTTTGTAAGATTTTCACCAAAATTGAAGGCAGCGGGCTCCGGAAACATTTCTCCATAACGATGATTAAAACGCTGTACAAAATTGCGTGTCATTTCTAAATGTTGTTCTTGATCTTTACCAACTGGTACTTTATTGGCTTTGTGAATTATGATGTCTGCGGCCATCAAACTTGGATAAGTTAGCAACCCGGCGTTGATATTATTTGGTTGTAGTCTTGCTTTTTCCTTAAATGAAGCTGTTTTTTCTAATTCGCCTTTATAAGCTAGCATGTTCAGCATTAAATAAAGCTCGGGAATTTCAGGAATGTCACTCTGTACATAGAGCGCTACTTTTTCCGGGTCTAATCCACTGGCAATATTTTCTGCCAATACCCTATATACATTTGGTCGCAATTCGGCGGGGTTGGGTAAGGTAGTCAGAGCATGATAGTCAGCCACAAAAAAGTAACAGTCATAATCATGCTGCATTTTTACATAATTCTGAATAGCTCCAAAATAGTTACCTAAATGAAGAAAACCTGTACTTCTTATTCCACTGACTACAACTTCTTTTTGCATAATGCATGCGAATTTACACTCAACAATTTTTTTTATACCGCTTTTAGTTAAAATGCGCTACTTTTGTAAAGTTAGTATAGGCTAACAATAATTATAGTATAATGAAAAACCTCATATTGTGTCTTCTGAGTTTGTACTTATTTGCAGGTTGTAAAACTGATACCGCATCACGTATCAATGAAAAATTAACCATCGTTACTACCACACAGATGATAGCTGATGTAGTGAAAAATATTGCAGGGGATAAAGCCGAAGTGGTTAGCTTGATGGGTCCGGGGATTGATCCACATTTCTATAAGGCTACTCAAGGTGATTTGGTGAAGCTTAATAAAGCAGATGTTATCTTTTATAATGGGTTACATCTGGAAGGTAAAATGCAAGATGTTTTTGAAAGCTATGCCAAACAGAAAAATGTAGTGGCCGTATCTGCTGCTATTCCACGCGAAAACTTAATAATTAGTTCACAGCAAGGTAACGAAATCATCTACGACCCTCATATCTGGCATGCCGTTGATTTGTGGTTATATACCCCAAAGACAATAGCAAATACCCTTGCACAAGTGGATTCTGTCAATGCGGATTTCTATCGGAGGAAAGAATTAGTATATAAGGAGAAGATGAAAGTTGTTCATAAACGGATTGCTTTGAAAATTGATAGTATACCGCCACAGCAACGATTGTTAATTACCTCTCATGACGCTTTTCATTATTATGGTCGTACTTACGATATTGAGGTTAAGGGCTTGCAGGGGATATCGACTGTTTCGGAAATTGGTTTAAAAGACATTACGGCAATGGTTGAATTAATTATTTCCAGGAAGGTAAAGGCGGTTTTTGTTGAATCTTCTGTCAATGAAAAAAATCTAAAAGCTGTCATTGAAGGTTGTAAACAAAAAGGTCACCAGGTAACAATAGGAGGAACATTATACTCTGATGCAATGGGTGCTGAAAATACTGCGGAAGGCACCTATTTGGGTATGATTCAATATAACACACAAAAAATTCTTGAAGCCTTAAGATGATCGTGCAAGTTGAAAACCCCATTCTTGAAGTACATGACTTGACAGTGAGTTATGATAAGAATCCTGTATTATGGAATATTGATTTTAGTATTCCCAGCGGTAAGCTTGTAGGTATTATTGGGCCAAATGGGGCAGGGAAATCAACATTGCTAAAAGCAATTATGGGGCTTGTAGATATGCAAAGTGGATTTGTAAAACTCTTCGACCAGAATTTAAATGATGTTCGTGAGCAAATAGGCTACGTGCCGCAGCGTGAGTCTGTTGATTGGGATTTTCCGGCAAGTGTTTTGGATGTGGTACTAATGGGTAGGTATGGCAGAAGAGGTTTATTTAATCGCATCACGACCGAAGACAAAGCAATAGCTATGGCATCGTTGCAAAAAGTCAATATGCAGGAATTTGCCAATAGACAAATTGCACAATTATCCGGTGGGCAACAACAGCGTGTCTTTATCGCAAGATCTTTGGCACAACAGGCTAATTTGTATTTGATGGACGAGCCTTTTGCCGGAGTAGATGCTTCTGCGGAAGGCATGATTTTAAAACTTTTGAAAGAAATGCGTAACGAGGATAAAACAATACTGGTTGTGCATCATGATTTGCAATCTGCCTTTGAATACTTTGATTGGGTTATTCTGTTGAATATGCGCTTGGTTGCTTCTGGGCCGAAAGAAACTGTTTTTGAGCCAACGCTCTTACAGGAAACCTATGGAGGCAAATTAACCTTATTGGATAGCTTATCGAATTTTATAAGACAGAAAGGATACCCCATTAAAGGATAGGTACTATGACTGAATTGTTACATTTTCTTGGCCTAGCTGACGCTAACGTACGTTACGTTGTATTGGGTGTTATGCTACTCGGTGCAAGTACGGCTATTGTTGGGTGTTTTACCTTTCTCAGAAAGAAATCATTGGTTGGTGATGCCATTGCTCACGCAGTACTTCCCGGGATTTGCTTAGCCTTTATTGTTATTCAGGTTCGGCATCCTTTAATTTTACTGCTGGGTGCGTTTCTATCCGGATGGCTTAGTATTCTGGCAATTGATTTTATTGAAAAAAAATCTAGAATTAAAGCAGATACTGCCATTGCCATAGTGTTGTCTGTTTTTTTTGGTGTGGGGATTATGCTGCTTACTTACATTCAAGGTAGCGGGAACGCTGCCCAGGCAGGTATTGATCGTTTTTTATTTGGACAAGCTGCTTCCATGGTGGCTAATGATGTTTATACCCTTGCAATCGTTTGTATTTTACTGGTTTTTGTTATATGGTTGTTTTTTAAAGAGTTTAGCATGCTCACTTTTGATGCGAACTATGCGCGCGCTCTGGGTTTGCCTGTTAGAGCGCTATCATTTCTGCTTTCTACATTAACAGTTTTGGCAATAGCGGTGGGGATTCAGGCAGTAGGTGTGGTATTGATGGCAGCCATGCTTATTACCCCTGCCGCGGCGGCCCGATATTGGACGAATAAATTGGTAAGTATGATATTCCTGGCGGCTTGTTTTGGAATATTAGCAGCGTTGTTTGGCAGTTACATTTCATATCTGGCGCCCAAAATGCCAACCGGACCTTGGATTATTGTCGCCATAACCTGCATTGCATTTTTCTCAATGATATTTGCGCCAGAACGTGGATTTTATATGAAATGGAATAGAAAGCGTAAAAAACGATTAGTCACTCAAGATGAAAATGTACTTAAAATCTTTTTTCACCTTGGCGAGGAAGATGATTTTGGGCACTTGCGCACACCAACTGATCTTCAGAAAAGGCGTTACTTTCAAGAGGCGAAACTTCGGGATAGTTTACAACGTTTATCAGCCAAAGGGTTGGTGATGCGGCAAGACGGAGGTTGTTTTTTAACAGATAAGGGGATTGTCGAGGCTAAGCGCATTGCCAAGTTGCACCGACTGTGGGAAATATATATGAGCCAGTTTTTACGCATCCCGGCGGATCATGTGCACGAGGGGGCTGAAAGCTTGGAACATTTTTTTACTCCTGAATTAGAGCAAATGCTGGAAAAAGAACTTGACTATCCTCAAACAGACCCGCACGATAAACCGATACCCTACACGAAAACACAAACTGATGGTATTTGATTTTTGGGTCATAGTAACCGGGGCGCTTGTGGCAAGTACTTGTTCATTACTTGGGTGTTTTTTAATTCTGCGCAAGATGGCTATGATTGGCGATGCTATTTCGCATGCCGTTTTGCCGGGTATTGTAATAGCTTTTTTAATAAGTGGTTCTAGAAGTTCAATACCGGTATTGTTAGGTGCAACCTTTATTGGTGTGCTAACCACATTTTTAATAGAATTTATCAGTAAGAAAGCCAGAATGCAACATGATGCCGCCATTGGGTTGGTATTTACTTTTTTGTTTGCACTAGGAATAATATTGCTAACGCTTTTTGCGGATAAGATGGATTTGGATGCCGACTGTGTATTGCATGGCGAAATATTGTTTGTACCATTAGATATGCTAAGCACCGGTACATTCTTCGATGTGATTCCGCGAAAAATATGGATTCTATTAATTGCGTTTTTGTTGGTGCTGATATTAATTCGGCTTGGGTATAAGGGTTTTTTTCTAACATCTTTTGACCCTTCTTATGCGCTTTCTATAGGTGTTTCTGTTACAATTTGGAACTATGTACTCATGTCATTAGTTTCATTGGTTACAGTGGTTTCTTTTGAAAGCGTGGGCGCCATTCTTGTTGTTGCTTTTTTGGTAGTGCCCGCAGCCACGGCATATTTACTTACCGATAAGCTTATTTGGATGTTGGGTATAGCTATGCTCGTTGGTATTATGGCGTCGATAGTAGGTTATTTTATTGCCAAATGGCTGGATAGCTCCATTCCCGGCGCAATGACTGCGGCCTTGGGGATACAATTTTTTATAGTTTTCCTTCTGGCTCCGAAATACGGCTTGTTGGGGAGCAAGCTTTTTAGAACAAAGCGATTATTGTAAAAATCTATTGTGCGATTTTGAGCATTGCTCTTGTGTTGTTTATGACATCATTCTGCATTCGGGAAATCCCTCAACGGGTTTAGATTTTTAAGGTTGTGCATATCCTAGACGCTCTTTGAAGAAGGCATGATAATAGGCATCACAGCCGCTGCCAGCAATTGTTCGGGCCTTTGTCAATGATATGAATCCATCATTATCAATTAAGTCATTTTGAATTATAATATGACGAACATAACCGATGACGATGGTGTTTTTATTTTGGAGAGTATTGGTTTCGGCTAGTTCTAGACCGAATTTAATATTTGACTCTGCTACAAAAGGAGCAATGCATTTTTCAATGTATCCTTCCTTTAAGCCCACCATGTTAAATTCTGAAACTTCTCTTGGATATTTGGCGGATGCCTGATGAGCCTTCTTATAAAAATCGCTATGTACTTGATTTATTGTGTATTGTTTTGTTTGTAAAATATTCTCCAATGTGTGTCTTTCCCGGTCAGAAGGTCGCGAGATGAAACCGTACATGGCGGGAGCCGAACCAACGTGAAATATGGTATTGAAAAGCCCAAGGTTTGTTAGTCCGTCTGTATTTTTTGTTCCTATTAAACAAATCGATTTGAATCCTCCAAGTGAGTTAATTAATTGGATGCGAAAATCTTTATCCATATTCTCAATGTCGGATTGCATGTATTCCTTTGTGTGCATTGCCCGCAAAAGTATTCTGCAAAAGGAAAAGGTCGGCAAATAGATAACATCATTTCTCTTTGGCAATGATAAGTTCGGCAACTTCACGCCCCGTTTTCATTGCGGCATTGATAGAGCCGTTGAGTAAATGGTCACCGCAGAGGTGTAATCCACTTCTAATTTGGTATTGAGCATGCTTTAGGCTGTTTTGCACGTGTGTTTGATTTGGCAGCGCATACAAAATATCTCGGCTGTGCAGGTGTTGCCAATCGTTAACCGAATTGCCAAACCATGCGGAGAGTTCTTTTCGCACCATACGAATCAGTTCTTTATTTGCAAACTGATGCTTGCCAACTACGGATAAGGATACTAAATAATCTTTTTTTGCATATCCTTGGGCCACTAGATTTATAGTACAAAGATTATTGACCAATGATTCTTTATTGGTAATCAACGCGATTATCGGTTTTTTAATTGGCGGTTGCGATGCCACAAAATGAATATGTGTGGTGGATTGAAAGGTTGAATTTACCGTTTGATACTCCTTTATAAGACCTTTAGCCTCAGTCGCTATTATTATATTGGGTGCCGAAAGACTCCCGCCGTCCGTTAGTTGTACGCTCTGGCCGTCTATTTTAGCTACCCGAACGTTTGTATTGATGGCGCTTGCGGGTATTGGTGCGGCCAATTGTTTTGGAATTTCTTCCATACCTAAATTAGGGATTGCTGTGTTGCCCTCACCAAACATTTTGAAAACAAAGTCAAACATTCGTTTGCTACTTTTTAGCTCTTTATCCAGAAAAATACCTGCAAAAAATGAATTGAAGAATTGGTCAATTATTTGTTGACTAAAACCATATTCGCCTCTTAAAGCGTCCATGGTTGGCAATTCGTTCGCTTCAAAAATTTCGTCTATTGATTTCCTCCGCAGATGATAACGTAGTTTAAGAATTTTTAATTTGTCGCTAATAGTGCCAGCCTCAGATAAAATAGTAGGAATTAAACTTGACATGTTGCGTAATGGGTCACCAAGTAAACTTTGGCTTCCATCAGGTAGTAGTAATTGTGCGCCAGGCAAAAAAGCTTGTAAGTTGAGCTGGTCATAGTTTAACCATCTTTGGGCTTCGGGATATGCGGTTAGTAAAACTTGAAATCCATAATCTAGTCTATAATGATCCAGTAAATCTGTTTTTACTCTTCCGCCTACACGATCGGAAGCTTCTAAAATAACAAAATCAATACCCGATTGCTGGAGTTGTCTCGCTGCGGTTAGCCCTGCTATACCACCGCCAATTATAATAGTATTGGGTTGCAAAATTGTTTAAATATTTGATAGGCTAAAATACCCCCATTCCTGTATACATTAATCTCGACTTTTTATGTCAAAATGGGTGTGATGCTTTTTTTGTTAGAGATTAGACCATTCTGTATCAACAGAATGGTTGAGATTGTACTAAAAAAGGATTATTATAGTCAAATTTTAGTAAGTAATAAATTATTCAATCGGTGAGCGAATTACCTTATTATTTATAGGTGGTACAGTTTTCAAATACTCAAAAATGGCTCCAGCTTCTTTATCTGTTAGTTGAGTATAAGGTATCATAGGATAGCGCAAGGCATGATCCTTTTCTAAAATACCAAATTTTACCGCTTTAATAAATTGCTCTTTTGACCATTTGCCAATTCCTGTATTCTTATCAGGAGTCAGATTGGGTGTTCTGATTATTTGACCTTTTTCATTTAAAGGCTGATTACCTCCTCCAAAAAAGCCTACGCTTAATGTAGGGTCTTTATAATTATTGGTTTTGAAATCTGCAGAGTGGCATGAAAAACATTCAAGATTATAAGCTAAATATCGCCCTAAGTCAACATTGTTATTTGTATCGGGCATACTAATCTTATTCTCCGGGTATGGGAAAGGCTTAAAGGCTATTCTGCAAAGCAGCTTTGTAAGAAAAGATGGCTGACAATCTTCATCTTTTACATTAGCTGCCGCTACCATTGGGTCGTCTGACTTAAGAAATGCCACAATAGCATTGATGTCTTCATCTGCCATATTCGGCAGTTTGGCCATATAAGGTGGACTGTATTGGCCATCTCTTTTTATGCCCGTACGAAGTAGGTAAATTATTTCTCCATCAGTCCAATTTCCAATGCCATATTGTTTATCTTGGGTAATATTCTTAGAATGGATGATGCCAAATTCTGCTGGAGCATCAAGCATTCTCTTGCCGGTTAACTTTTTGGTTTCATAATTTAGATGACAACCAGCGCATAGCATAGTGGCTAATTTTTTACCACGTTCTACTTGCTCAGGTGTTGATGCTACGCTGATGTCAATTTTTTGTACATCATAGCTGGGAATATCTGAATAACCAATATAGGCAAGGGTTACGCCAATTGCTGAAAGGATAACTATAAAAAAATTCCGATTATTTTAAGTATTTTTTTCATTTGGATTGTTTTTGATTGAGGACAAGATAATAATAGTTGTTCGTGTTTGCAAGGGGCTTGCATGGAATAGGCAATGGGGGGAAACCTATTTTAATATTTGTTTGTTTTACATTTTCTGTTAATTCTTTACAGCTAGCTAATGCGTTAATTGTTTTATTTTTAATTCATGAGAAAATATTTCGTTCTGTTACTCGTTATACCGTTTCTTTTCTTTGTTAGTAGTTGTGCCAAAAAAGGTTGTACTGATAACAAGGCTATCAATTATACTGCTTCAGCTAAAAAAGATGATGAGACCTGTCGTTATCAAGGCTCGGCTATGTTTTGGATTGGTCAGGCTTCCGCTCAGCAAATGTTGAATGATGGAATAAATACCCTGTTTGTTTATCTGGACGGTAATGTTATAGGTCAAATATCTTTAAGCGGACAAACTTTTACTGCGTCGCCGGCATGTGGAGCCACTGGCGCTGTAACTACGTTGCAAGATTTGTTTGGTGCGCAGTTTAAGGCATTTTCTTATCGTGTGGTAGATGACAAAAGTGTTAAACGTTGGTCGAGTGTGGTTACTGTCTACGGAGATAGCTGCACAGCAGAGGAGTTGGTTAATTTCCCATAGCAGGTATTCATTGTAGGCTGGCTTTTTGTATATTGATTATGCTTTTCTGTGAATTCAGTTATTTTTTACGTTTGCATTAATTGGATTACATCTACTTAAACATGTACCATGCTCTCTTTAATGACGCCCATTACAAAGACGGATTGTATGTTGCCAACATTTTCAGCTTGTGAGAGTTTGTTTACATGAAAATCATAATACGAATCCATATCCGAACCAACAACCTTAAGCATGAAGTCAAAATCTCCACTGATACTGTAGCATTCAATTACTTCCGGCAGGGCCATGATGCTCTCAATAAATTTTGCCCCCTTTATTTTATTGTGTTCTTTTAAAGAAACATAACAAATGACCATCAATCCTTTGCCAAGTTTTCGGCGGTCTAGTCGTGTGGTATAACGTTGAATTATTCCACTTTTTTCCAAACGTTTAATGCGATCGTGCGTTGGCGAAGGGCTGAGGTGTACTTGTTGAGCAATTTCACTCATGGTGGTTTTTGCGTTTTGTTGTAAAATCCGCAATATGGCAAGGTCTTTATCGTCAAGTTTGAATTGTTCAGTCATTTTTTCTGTTTTAGTTACAAAATATACTTTAAAAGTACTAATAATTCTGTGTATATATCAAAATATTGTATAATGAACTGAATATTTTCATTATTTCAGAAATATATTCTATGAACATACCTTTGTGCAATAAAATTATTAGATATGTCAACAGAAACACAATCTAACATTGATTTTGACCTAAAATACAAGGTGAAAGATATATCATTGGCCGAGTGGGGTCGCAAAGAAATTATTTTGGCCGAGGCTGAAATGCCTGGTTTAATAGCGTTGCGGGAAGAGTATGCTGGTCAACAGCCCTTAAAAGGAGCGCGCATTGCTGGTTGTTTGCATATGACAATTCAAACGGCTGTTTTAATTGAAACTTTAGTTGCGCTTGGAGCTGAAGTAAAATGGAGTTCATGCAATATTTTTTCTACTCAAGATCAAGCTGCTGCTGCCATAGCTGAGGCTGGCATTGGAGTTTATGCTTGGAAAGGACAAACGCAAGCCGAAGCTGACTGGTGTATCGAACAAACTCTGTTTTTTGGCAGTCCAGATCGTCCATTAAACATGATTTTGGACGATGGTGGTGATTTAACAAATATGGTTTTTGATCAATATCCTGAACTAGTAGCTGGTATAAAAGGATTGAGTGAAGAAACCACTACGGGAGTACATCGTCTTTATGAGCGCATGGCTAAAGGAACGCTCCCAGTACCAGCAATTAACGTAAATGACTCAGTAACAAAATCGAAATTTGACAATAAATATGGTTGTCGTGAAAGTTGCGTAGACGCTATTCGTCGTGCAACAGATATCATGATGGCTGGTAAAGTTGCAGTCGTTGGAGGGTATGGCGATGTGGGCAAGGGTAGTGCCGCTAGTTTGGCCAGTGCAGGCTGTCGCGTTATTGTTACGGAAATTGACCCTATTTGTGCATTGCAAGCTGCTATGGAAGGTTTTGAAGTAAAAAAAATGGATGATGCAGTTAAGGAAGCAGATATTATCGTTACGGCATCGGGTTGTAAAGATTTAATTCAAGCGCGTCATTTCGAAAGCATGAAAGACAAAGCTATTGTTTGTAATATTGGACACTTCGATAATGAAATTGATATGGCGTGGTTAAACCAACACCATGGTAACACTAAAGATACCATCAAACCACAAGTTGATAAATACACCATTAATGGCAAAGATGTTATCGTGTTGGCTGAAGGAAGACTAGTGAACTTAGGTTGCGCAACAGGTCACCCAAGTTTTGTAATGAGTAATTCTTTCACGAATCAAACGTTAGCTCAGATTGAATTATGGACTAATTCAAATCAATACAAAAATGAAGTGTATGTGTTACCAAAACACTTGGACGAAAAAGTTGCGATGTTACACTTGGCAAAAATTGGTGTGGAATTAGATACATTATCAGCCGATCAAGCGGCATACTTAGGCGTGCCTCAGCATGGGCCATTTAAGCCTGAAGCATATCGCTATTAGTGCCTAAATCACTAATTTCATAAAAGGTCGCTCTCTAGAGTGGCCTTTTTTTTGATATAATTTGTAATTAAATGAAATAAACAAATTTTTTTACGAGTCTTGTCTGCGCAACAGCGACAGCAACTGACCGATTTAACAAAAAGAATAAAGCAATTGTCAAATTTTTTGCAAGCTTATAATCCCTTTAATAAATTCTTTTTAAATAACTTCAATAGCTGTATTTTTAACGATTAGAAAATACATCCAATGAGACAAATTTTATTAATCATTTTTTGTTTTGCCATACTCACTGTATCCGCTCAAAAAGTACATTTCAATTCTGGAAGCCATGATCTTCCAAGCAATGCTGGTACTTTCAGTTCGCAGGATTGGTCGAATGCTACTTTTAACGGTAAGAAATATGCTATTGTACAATTTAATAAGAGTGTTTCAGCTGATGAACGTGCAACTATTAGTCAGCAAACAGGCTTAATCTTTTTTGATTACATACCTCGATATGCTTTTATTGCTGCAATCCCCAACTCAATTAATGATTTATCTGCATTTGACGTAAAGTCAGTAGTTCCTTATGTCAGTGCTTACAAAGTGAGTCATTTATTAATAGAGCGACCATTGCCAAATTGGATAGATTTAGGCAATGGACGTATACAAATAGATGTAACCTTCCATAATGACATATATAAATCAATGATAGAATATCAATTGGGCAATTTGGGTATTGAAGTATTGTCATGGCAAGAAGAAAATCTGGCGGTAGTTGCCTTACCAGAGAATCAATTAAATTTATTAGCAGCAAAACCTTTTGTGAAATATATGCAACCTACTTCGGCACCTGCAGAAATAGAGAATGATGAAGGACGTACCAGTACCAGAACGAATGTGTTAGACGCCGAATATTTGCAAGGGCTGCACTTTATTGGTAATGGTATTGCTGTTTCAATGGGCGATGATGGCAATGTAGGCCCTCATATAGATTTTCAAGGAAGATTGACCAATTTGGCTTCAGGAATGGGTGGTACCCATGGTGATCATGTTATGGGTATAATCGGTAGTGCCGGAAATCAGGATCCTACTGCTCGAGGCCATGCGCCGGGAGCTAGTTTGATTGCATACAGCAACTACAACAATCTGCAAAATGCCACGACTGATTATCTTACCCGAGGTGTGCGTATTACAGCAAATTCGCTTGGGCAGACATGTAATTCTGGCTACAACAATAATGCCCGAACCCAAGATCAATACATCAATGCTAATTATTCGCTGATTTCAGTACACTCTGCTGGTAACGATGGTACATCGAATTGTGGCTTTGTGAATGGCTATTATCAAATTACGGGTGGCTATAAGGCTGGTAAAAATTGTTTGGCAACGGGCAATCTTTTAAAAGATGACGAACTGGCAAATAGCAGCAGTCGTGGCCCGGCCAGAGATGGTCGTATTAAGCCTGATTTGTGCGCTGTGGGTACATCAGTAAATTCTACACAACCAAATAACAGTTATGCTGTACTTTCGGGCACCTCAATGGCTTGTCCCGGTTTAGCAGGTACCTTGGCGTCACTATGGGAGGCATATAAGGTGAATAATGCTGGCCAAGATCCTTATTCTGCACTTATGAAAGGTATTGCTCTCAACACTGCTGACGACTTGGGTCGACCAGGGCCAGACTTCCAATTTGGTTGGGGGCGCATTAATGCAAAAAGAGTGGTTGAAGTAATCCAAAACAAGCAGTATATTTTAGATACTATAGATAATGGCCAAACTGATGTTCATCAAATAACAGTGCCAGCGAATATTGCACAGGTGAAATTTATGCTTTATTATCATGATGAGCCGGGAGCAGCAAATGCGGCTATTCCATTGGTAAATGATTTGAATTTGTTGGCTACAGCACCGAATACTTTTGTATTTCAACCTTGGGTATTGAATTATACTCAAACCACTGCAGCCCTTACTTCAAATGCTGTTCGTGGACGTGATAGTGTAAATAATGCAGAGCAGGTATCCGTTAAAAATCCACAGCCAGGAACATGGAATATTTCTATCAGTAGTTTTGATGTACCACAGGGCCCACAACCTTATGTACTTGTTTATTATTTTGAGCCACGTGGAATTACATTGACTTATCCCCAAGGTGGAGAGCATTTTAATGCAGGGGTTACAGAACGAATTCGTTGGGATGCAAACGACATTAATTTACCCATTACGTTAGAGTATTCAAGTGATAATGGCTTGAATTGGAATGTGATTAGCAGTAATATACCCTCAGATGATCGCCATTATGATTGGACACCTCCTTCAAGTTTAGCTACCGGTGAAATGCAAATGCGGATATCAAGGGGTACACAATCTGATGTTACGGATGCTAACTTTACGGTATTTAGACAGGTTCAAAATGTAGTAGTTGATACAGCTTGCCCGACACAGTTTCACCTTAGCTGGGATGCTGTTTCTGGGGCAACCGACTATACTGTTTATCAATTGGGCAATAAATTCATGGACTCTGTTGGAAACACCACCACCAATGGGATTTACCTAACGAATAATGTTAATACAAATGGAACATATTATTTTGCTGTTAGGGCAAATATTAGTTCAAATGGCGCCCAAGGACGTCGAAGCTTAGCGTATGAAAAATTGCCCGGCCAAGTAAATTGTGGTGATGATATCGTGAATCTTCGCACCGAAATGCCTTTCTACAAAGCTTACGATTGTGCTCCAATTGGTAGTGTGCCAGTAACGATAACCGTTCGCAATCAAAGTCTTACCGGAGCAATTATTTCAAATATACCTGTAAGTTATACCGTCAATGGAGTATTGACTGGTTCGGATACGATTGCAGGTCCAATACTGGTAGGCGATTCGGTCGTTCATACTTTTACCACCCAGGCCACTTTCCCTGGTGCGGGTATTTATCAAGTTCGTACGAGATGCTCTTATCAGTATGATGCATTCCTTCAAAATGACACGAGTTCTCGTATAATGAATATTATCAATATCGGATCTACACCACCACCTGTGGTACAAGACTTTGAAGGAAACTTTTTACCTAATGGTTGGTTGACAGATAATCCTGATAATGGTATCCCATGGCAAAAGACATTTACTTTAAGTGGCGCCGTTCAAGGGAACACCCACGCGGCTTACATGGATTTTTATAATTATACTAATGTGGGGGCAGAAGATATTTTAGAAACACCAGTGATTGATTTATCTAATGTAACAACCGATTCAGTCATAATGTCTTTTGATATTGCTTATGCGCAACGCATGGGTCGAGAGGATCGTTTGCGGCTAATTATGTCCGAAGATTGTGGACAGACTTGGGTGCCTACCGGCTTTGATAAAGGTGGTTCGCAACTTGCTACAGCATTATCATCTAACAGTATTTTCTCACCAACTTTGACGAATCAATGGCGCAATGAGCGGATAGATTTAAGTGGTCAAAAAGGGAAGAAAATAATACTTCGCTTTGTAGGGACAAATGATAATGGGAATAATTTGTATCTGGATAATATTAACATTATGCTTAAAGATGGTGCTCCATTGGGGGTAAGCCAACTTGATAAAAATGAACAATATGTTGTTTATCCGAACCCTAGTAATGGAAAATATGTGCTTCGTACAAATTTCAATACATCTAAAGTGTTATATATGTCAATAAAAGATATGAATGGTAAGATTATTACGAAATCCAGAATGCCTTTACATGCCGGTATCACACAATCTGCTATTGATATTACCTATTTACCTAATGGTATTTACATGTTACAACTGTTTGACGGCGAAAACACTCAAACAATTCGTTTAACAAAGAAATAGATTCAATTGTTATTAATACTAGCCCTCATATGCCTTATATGAGGGCTAGTATATTTTCAAGGTCTGGCTAATAATATTTTGTAGAATAATATAAATTGAATAAATTTGCGCCTCATTCGCACGGTTGGTATCGTGCCAAAAAAAAATAAGTTATGAGAAAAGATATTCACCCTGAAAGTTATCGTTTGGTTGTTTTTAAAGATATGACCAATGACGAAACATTTTTGTCAAAATCAACAGCTTTTTCTAAAGAAACAATAACCTGGGATGATGGAAATGAATACCCATTGATAAAACTTGATATTTCGAGCACTTCGCATCCTTTTTATACAGGCAAGAAAGTAATGGTGGACACTGCTGGTCGAATTGACAAGTTTAATAAGCGATACGCCAAGAAATAATTACAGTAAATTTCAAAGTTTAAACCTCCTTTCTGACAAGGAGGTTTTTTTATTTTTGTACTTTCAATTTCAAAAATTATCATATCAATTTACCTTAACCAAAATCTCAAGAAATTATTCAATTTTTATAGAAATCTGTTCAGGTGATTTTTGGACTATACCTAGTTTTTCAATAACCCAAGTTCCTTTCCTTTTTTTATCATAAAATCATAAGCCGCATCATATTGATTGGGTATGACACCGTCTAAAATTGCTTCGCGTACTGCAAGTTTTAATTCTCCTACAATTCTGCTTGGACGAAGATTAAATGTACTCATGATTATTTCACCGGTAATTGGTGGTTGCCAATTTCTTATTTTATCCTTGGCTTCAACTTCTTGTATTTTTTCTTCGACAAGCTTAAAGTTGTCTTTATAGCGTCGAACTTTTTCTGGATTTTTGGATGTGATATCTGCATTGCAAAGGATGATTAAATCTTCGATATCCTCTCCTGCGTCAAAAAGTAGTCGTCTCACCGCGCTATCTGTTATTTCTTCTTTTGCTAGTGCTATAGGTCTTAAATGCAGTAGTACTAATTTTTGAACATACTTCATTTTTTCGTTAGCTGGCAGCTTAAGTTGTTTGAATATTTTTGGAACCATTTTGGCACCTAGCCATTCGTGTCCATGGAAGGTCCAACCATGGTTTTCTTCGAATTTTTTTGTTTGTGGCTTGGCAATATCATGCAATAATGCAGCCCAGCGTAGCCATAGGTTTTCCGTATGTATAGCAATATTATCTAGTACTTCCAGCGTGTGATAAAAGTTATCTTTATGTCCGTAGCCATTAATTTTTTCTACGCCACAAAGGTTTTTTAACAATGGGAAAAAATGCTTCAGCAACCCCAAATCTTTTAGCAGTTTGAAACCAATTGAAGGTTTGTTTGCAAGTATGATTTTGTTCAACTCCTCCGTAATACGTTCTTGCGAAATGATATTTATACGTTCAGCCATTTTTGTAATGGCCAGCTGACTTTCTTCAACGAGTTTAAAGTTGAGTTCTGTTGCAAACCTAATGGCCCGCATCATACGGAGGGGATCATCAGCATATGTTTTTTCCGGCGCTAGGGGTGTTCTGATAACTTTATTTTGTAGGTCTTCAAGGCCATTGAACGGATCGGTTAATCTGCCAAAATTATCTTTATTCAAACCTATGGATAGCGCGTTGATAGTAAAATCTCTACGCTTTTGGTCATCCTCCAAACTGCCATTTTCTACAATGGGTTTGCGAGAATCGGCACGATAGCTTTCTTTGCGTGCACCCACAAACTCAATATCATAGTTTTCAACAACAAATTGTGCAGTGCCAAAACTTTTGAAAACCTTCACATCAGAACTTCTTGCAAATTGTTTATTTGCCAATTGTGCAAATTCGATCCCATTCCCTTTACAAACTATGTCAAAGTCTTTGGTAGGTCTTTGAAGAATTTTGTCACGAACAAATCCACCTACAGCATAAGCACGAACATTGAGCAAATCTGCGGCGTGACCAATTTTACGCAATATTTCTTCTTCTATGGTACTAAGTTGAATAGTCACTATTCAGGCTTAAATAAATACATTAACCTCAAACTGATTGATCGATTGGTTTGTTGTGAACGTTCTACACGAGGGTCATGTTTTTCGCGAATGTTGAGTAAAGAGTTTTGAAACCGAAAGTTTAAATACAGTTTTTTCCATAATTTATAACTTCCTCCTAGGTTTAAAGCAACGTCATATTTTTTAAATGGGTAAAGGTCATCAGTAGGCGTTCCATTAAGTGAGGCGCGGGCATCTACTAATTGTGCATAAGAAAAGCCAGCATATAAAATACTTTTTTGATCGCTGAAAAAGTAATTAAAATTCACAGGAATCTCTGCTGTGCGTAACAAAATATCATATTCAGTTATCAAAGTGCCACTGTTTCCATAAACAGCAGGTAATTGATTTTTGCCAGCAATGCTACCTTTTTCGGAGTATAATAATTCCATACTGATAGTAGCTTGCTCAAATAGTCGGGTGTGTACAATTGCGCCACCATTAAGTCCAATTTTGCGATAACCTGCAAAATTGTCTCCATCCACCTGTGCAAAATTGGCACCAATAATAAACCCGCCGAAAAAAGTCGGTTCATCACTGTAATACTGGGCACTTACGTTACTTGTGTATAAAATTAATAACACTGCAAACGTTAGGAAATAAAATGGTTTTACTTTAGACTTCTGCATTAGATTGTAAAGATATGAGTATTAAGCTAACGAAAAAAAACTTAGACAAACTGCGTTCTTTGTTTGAAGAAATTGGTTTTCGGGTGCGATTTGAAAAAGGCAATTTTCAGTCAGGCTACTGCTTAATTAAAGACCACAACGTTGCTGTGATTAATAAATTCTTACCTGTAGAAGGACGGGTGCAAGCCTTGCTTGATATTTTGCCTCAAATTGAAAATATTGATGTTTCCAAGCTAAGCACGGATGGTGAGGCCTTATATTCTTCTATAATGAATCAGGAGGCTTAATTATTCTGAAAAATACTTATGAAAATAGGGTATTGTTTCTATCCCCTTAAAATAATTCTCAACGTTATATTTTTCGTTGGGGGAGTGGATGTTGTCGTTATCTAAACCAAATCCCATCAATACCGTTTTTAGACCGAGCACTTTTTCAAAAAAGGCAATTATAGGTATGCTGCCTCCGCCTCTTGTAGGAATGGGAGCCTTGCCAAATGTGGCTTCAATTGCTTTTGCCGCAGCTAAATAGGCCTTACTATCTGTTGGGGTAACCACCGGCTCGCCGCCGTGATGCGGTGTTACTTTTACAGTAACTCCTTTTGGTGCTATTTTTTCAAAGTATTGACTAAATAGTTGCTCAATATCTTTGGATACTTGATCGGGTACAAGTCGCATTGAGATTTTTGCATAAGCCTTTGATGGCAGTACCGTTTTGGCACCTTCCCCAATATACCCTCCCCAGATACCATTCACATCCAAGGTAGGACGAATGCCGGTGCGCTCAAGTGTAGAATATCCTTTTTCTCCCACAGCTGCAGTAATTCCTAATTCGCTTTGATATTCTTCCAAATCAAATGGGGCAGCATTCAAATCATTGCGTTCCTTTTCAGTAAGTTCCAATACCTTATCATAAAATCCTGGTATGGTAATTCTGTTCTCATCATCATGCATGCCAGCTATCATTTTGCACAAAATATTGATAGGGTTCGCAACTCCTCCACCATAAACGCCACTATGTAAATCTCTGTTTGGTCCGGTTACCTCGACCTCCATGTAGGCTAAACCACGCAAGCCTGTTTCTATTGAAGGTGTATCCATGCTAATCATAGAAGTGTCTGAAACTAGAACAATGTCAGCCTTCAAGCGGTCTACATTATTTTCTAGGAAGGCGCCTAAATTGGTGCTGCCTACTTCTTCTTCTCCTTCAATGATGTATTTCACGTTGCAAGTCATTGTGCCCGTTTTTACCATTGTTTCCAATGCTTTTACATGCATAAATACTTGTCCTTTATCATCACATGCACCCCGTGCATAAATTTTACCATCCTTGATTACTGGCTCAAAAGGTCCGCTGTGCCACAGATCAAGTGGCTCGGCAGGCTGAACATCATAATGGCCATAAGTCAAAATTGTTGGGAGGTCAGGGTTTACAATTTTTTCAGCGTATACAATTGGATGCCCTGCAGTTTCACATATTTCAGCTATGTCACAGCCCGCATCTAATAAACTTTGTTGTATTGATGCCGCACATTTTAGCATGTCCTCTTTATGTTCAGACTTTGCACTTATGGACGGGATTCGCAATAAATCCAACAACTCATTTAAAAAACGATCTTTATTCTCTGTTTGATATTCTGACCAAGCTTGCATAGTATTTTTTTGTTTGGTTGCTAAGATACTATGTAAAGCGGGAGTGTTATGACAAGAAATGGTATTTTATAAAATCCTTAATGCGAATGTGAGGTGGCACACTTTGTGCCGGAAGCGGTGCAATCCATTTTTGTCCTGTTCTTAAATAGTGCTTAGAAAAAGTACCTGGTGTAATACGCCATTTTCTTAGAAAAATTCGCTTTCCAATATTTTTACCCAGCTTCTTGGTTGATCGCGACCCAAAGTGATACACACGGCTTTGCCCAAGACCTTTAAAATAGCGGATACCCAAACGCCAGCATTTCATGCTTATATCCGGATCTGAGTACATGCCTGGCGAAAATTCTTCACTCATGCCGCCTATTTTTGTCCAAGTTTCTTTGTGCAATATATTGGGGGGCCATGTACTTCCGCACCAATCTGATTTTTGAAATTTTTTATATTGAGATAGTAATTCGCTTTCTTTGAAGGATGCTATCGTCTGTCCATAATCTGCTACAATTACACATGGATTATTACTATTGGTGGGTTCTATCATTGTTGCGGATAGCATGAAGTTATTGTGACCAATAGATATTATTTCGTCATATAAATGTTTATCCCAATCAGGCAGGGCATACATATCATCGTTTATGTACAATACATAGGATGTATTGGCAATAGTGGCCCCGGCATTTAATCCATGACAAATGCCTAAGTTATTTTCGGATAGTACATAATCAAGTTCTGGTCTATTGGCTACCCATTCAATAGTGCCATCCTTACCTTCATTGATGATGACAATTATTTGATGCGCGAATGTTGAATGCTTTTGAATACTTTGGATGCATAGTTGCAGATAGGGCAAATTGTTCCAAGAGGGAATTAAAATGCTAAACTTTTGTGTTGCTTGAGGGGTAGATTGTTTTACTGTGATTGCCATAGAGAATTGTAATTGAATATAATAAAAAATCCCCCGATTTTACGGGGGATTGTTTTCAATACTTCAAATAGTATTATTTTTTCAAAAAGTCATTTACATTGTCCTTTAAAACCATATTAGCCTTAAAAGCATAATTGCCCGTTTTGCTTTTTACAGCACGGATAACTTTTGTATAATTTTTTGATTCAACGACAACGCCGTCTTTTTTAATCGCGGTTTTTGCTGCTTTTGCCATAATACTTATTTAATTTCTTTGTGAATAGTATATTTCTTCATGATTGGGTTATACTTTTTTAACTCCAATCTTTCAGGTGTATTTTTCTTGTTCTTAGTAGAAATGTAACGGCTAGTGCCTGGAAGACCACTTTCTTTGTGCTCTGTACATTCCATTATTATTTGAACTCTGTTTCCTTTTTTTGCCATGATGAATGTTAATTTACCTTATTAAATATTCCCGCCTGCAGCGCGCATTTCTTTTACAACGTTATATAGACCTCTTTTATTAATCGTGCGCATTGCTTGTGCAGATAATTTTAGTGTAATCCATTTGTCTTCTTCTACTAGGTAATAACGTTTCTTTTGGATGTTTGGCATAAAGCGTTTGATTGTTTTCTTGTTTGAAAACGATACTTTATTACCCTTTTGGTATCCTTTGCCGCTTACCTGACATATTCTAGCCATTGTTCGAAATTTTTTTGGGACTGCAAATGTATACTTTAATCCCATTTTTGGCAAAAAAAGCGCTAAATGTTTCTTTGAATTTACAGTTTAAACGTTAAATATCTTTATATCGAAGCTTTATTTTCAATAAATCCAGCCACAAAACCCAAAAGTAACTCAATTTTACAGAACTTTTTCCTCTGTCAATCCATTCGCGAAGTGGTTCCTCATGTAGGAAAATAGTTGCATTTTCTCGTCCTAAATGTTTTAGGGCTCTAAAGAATAGTTCTACATCAAAAAGCCACTTGGAAATAAACGGATCTTCAAAGAGTACCTTGGCAAGCGAAATTTCAAAAGCTTTACAGCCGCACTGTGTATCATATACCTTCAATTTTAACATCGTTGATATAGCTGTAGCGATTACACGGCCTATATAATGCCGAAACGCTTTTCGTTCGATATGACTATCCACAGTCAAAATTCTCGAGCCAAAGCTGAAACGAATATTACCTTGAATGGTTTGTGCTACACGATAGCATTCCTCAAAACTGGTTGACAAATCTGCATCTAGAAAGGCAATTTTCTCAGTATCCAGATTGGCAAGTGCCCATTTAATGCCTTTACGGACACTTTCAGCCTTGCCTATATTGGCGTTGTTTTTAATGAAAAAACAGGCATTTGGGAAAGCAGATTGAAAGGCTGATAGCATCGAGGATGTTTGATCCGTTGAACCATCATCCACCAATACAAAGGCTATATTCTGATGTTGAGATAAAAAATCGTGATAACGGGATACATCAAGCTTTTTTGCTTCATTATAAGCTGGAATAATAATACATAATTCTACCTTGTTTTTAGTCACCAACACCAAAGATAAAGTAAAGCGGAATTCGTAATTGAAAAATTCGTAATTGGTAATTGAACTGATGTAAATTTGCCCGTATGGCATATAAACTCAGAAATAAGGTCAGAATCGTTACAGCAGCTTCATTGTTTGATGGTCATGATGCCTCCATAAACATTATGCGACGCGTTATTCAAGCAAGTGGAGCCGAAGTTATTCACCTGGGGCACGATCGTAGCGTACAAGATGTAGTCAACTGCGCCATTCAGGAGGATGCCAACGCCATAGCCATGACATCTTATCAAGGTGGGCATGTTGAATATTTCAAGTATATGTATGATTTGTTGAACGAAAAAGGATGTGGGCATATAAAAATATTTGGCGGCGGCGGCGGCGTTATTTTACCCACAGAGATTGATGAACTGCATGAGTAT
Organism: uncultured Chitinophagaceae bacterium; assembly: GCA_964409905.1. Lineage (GTDB taxonomy): Bacteria > Bacteroidota > Bacteroidia > Chitinophagales > Chitinophagaceae > JAGNRR01. The sequence continues at coordinate 62,544 of CAYPET010000011.1, forward strand.
GGCATTACACGTATTTACAGTCCTGATGATGGACGTGAAATGGGTCTGCAGGGCATGATTGATGATTTATTATCAAAATCAGATTTTGCTGTTGGAGATCATTTAAATGGAAGTGCAGCATCTTTATTAAAGGACGGTGACTATAAAAGCATTGCCCGTTGCATTTCAGCAGCCGAAAACTTTCCCGATGCTCCGGAAACTCAGGCACTTTTGACACAAGTATCAGAAAAAGCCAAAAGTAGCACTACGCCTGTCTTGGGTATTACCGGTACCGGAGGTGCAGGTAAAAGTAGTATGGTAGATGAGCTTGTACGTAGATTTTTAATTGATTTTAAAAATGATGATAAAAAAATTGCTATTATCTCTGTGGATCCGAGCAAAAGAAAAACAGGAGGAGCTTTACTTGGAGATAGAATTCGGATGAATTCTATCCGAAACGAGCGCGTGTTCATGCGCTCTATGGCTACACGCCAAAGTAATTTAGCCTTAAGCAAGCACATTCAGTCTGCTTTGGACATTCTCAAAGTTTCTGGTTTTGACCTAATCATTTTGGAGACATCAGGTATTGGGCAGAGCGATACAGAAATTACCGATTACAGTGATACTACCTTGTATGTTATGACGCCCGAATTTGGTGCAGCTACGCAATTAGAAAAAATTGATATGCTGGACTTTGCAGACATTGTGGCTATCAACAAGTTTGATAAGCGTGGTGCTCAAGACGCCTTGCGTGATGTAAAAAAACAATATCAGCGCAACCACAAGTTGTTCGATGCGGATGTAGATAGCATGCCTATTTATGGCACGATTGCTTCCCAATTTAACGACCCCGGCACGAATAGTTTATATGCAGCTTTAATGGAAAAGTTGGCCGAAAAGTCTGCTGGCGCACTCAAGTCCATGTTTTCAAAAGATCAGGCGGAAAGCGAAAAAATATTTATTATCCCGCCAGCGCGAGTTCGATACCTTAGTGAAATCAGCGAACTTAATCGCAACTATCAGCATCAAGCCGAGCAGCAAAGCGAAATCGCCCAAAAACTTTTTGGTATTCAAAAAACAATAGAAACACTAAATTCAACTGAAATAGCGGATAAAGACCGACTAATTAAGGAATTGCAAGAGGTGTTCGAGAAGTTGAAACTTGACATAGATCCAAAAAACTTTCAGTTACTAGAACAATGGGAAGACATTAAAAAACAATACACAGAAGAGTATTATTCTTTCAAAGTGCGCGATAAGGAGATAAAAATAAAAACGCTCACTGAAAGTCTTTCACATTCACAAATACCCAAAATTGCCGTACCACGCTTTGAGGCCTGGGGCGACATTCTTAAATGGGCACTCACCGAAAACTTTCCTGGGCAATTTCCGTTTGCAGCAGGCATCTATCCTTTTAAACGCGAAGGCGAAGACCCAACGAGAATGTTTGCAGGAGAGGGTGGGCCGGAGCGCACCAATAAGCGCTTCCACTATGTTAGTTTAGGGATGCCGGCCAAACGCCTCAGCACCGCTTTTGATAGTGTGACGCTTTATGGTAATGACCCCGATCATCGTCCGGACATCTACGGCAAAATTGGTAACTCAGGCGTTAGTGTACCGACATTGGATGATGCAAAAAAACTCTATAGTGGTTTCAACTTAGCTGATCCGAAAACTTCGGTCTCAATGACCATAAATGGACCAGCCTCTATATTAACAGCCTTTTTTATGAATGCTTCCATTGATCAACAGTGTGAGATTTACATTAAAGAGAATGGATTAGAGGCTGAAGTGAAAAAGAAAATTGCAAACATTAAATCACAACATCCAGACTTGTATAATGAATACAGCGGTGTATTACCCGAGGGCAACGACGGTTTGGGACTCATGCTCCTGGGCGTTACCGGCGATCAGGTGCTACCTGCCGACGTCTACCAAAAAATAAAAGCCGATACGCTCTCTCAGGTGCGCGGCACAGTACAAGCCGATATATTAAAAGAAGACCAGGCACAAAACACCTGTATTTTTTCTACTGAGTTTTCATTAAAGCTAATGGGTGATGTACAACAGTATTTTATTGACCAAAAAGTGCGCAATTTTTACAGCGTCAGTATCAGTGGCTATCACATTGCCGAGGCAGGCGCCAACCCCATTTCGCAGCTCGCCTTTACCTTATCCAATGGATTCACTTTCGTAGAGTACTACCTAAGCCGTGGCATGGATATCAATGATTTTGCGCCCAATCTATCGTTTTTCTTTAGCAACGGCATTGACCCCGAATATGCGGTCATAGGCCGTGTGGCACGTCGCATTTGGGCCAAGGCCATGAAGCTAAAGTATGGCGCCAACAAGCGTAGCCAAATGCTGAAGTATCATATTCAAACTTCCGGTCGCAGTTTGCATGCACAAGAAATTGACTTCAACGACATTCGCACAACCCTGCAAGCGCTTTATGCGATATATGATAACTGTAATTCATTGCACACCAATGCCTACGACGAGGCCATCACCACGCCTACCGAAGAAAGTGTACGCCGGGCTATGGCCATTCAGCTGATAATAAACCGCGAGCTTGGTCTTGCCAAGAACGAAAACCCATTACAAGGTGCCTTTATTATAGAAGAACTTACAGACCTGGTAGAAGAAGCCGTACTATCCGAGTTTGACAGAATTACCGAGCGTGGCGGTGTGCTCGGCGCAATGGAAACCATGTATCAGCGTTCAAAAATACAAGAGGAGAGTTTGTACTACGAAACCCTTAAACATAATGGTGAATTCCCTATCATAGGGGTAAATACATTCTTGAGCAGCAAAGGTTCGCCTACTGTGATACCGCAAGAGGTTATCCGCTCTACTACCGAAGAAAAAGAGTATCAAATAAAATCTATCCAAAACCTCCAAAAGCGCAGTGGCGAAAAAGGAGAAGAAATGCTGAAACGCCTGCAGCAAGTAGCTTTGGATAACGGCAATATCTTTGAAGAAATGATGGAGACGGTGAAATATTGTTCGCTAGGGCAAATTACCGCTGCCTTATTTGAAGTCGGCGGTCAGTATCGGAGGAATATGTAAATCCGTCGATGAAATCATTATGGGTGAAAGGCGGTTATCTTTTCGGGTAATCGCTTTTTTTTTATGAAAATTCAAAACACTGTTAACTTTTTTGAATTACTTTCAAAATCAAAACATTTTAGGCAGATTCAAAGTATTATTGTGTTTAAATATTTAATAAGAAATATAAACAATGAAAGCTAAGGTAAACATCATTGGTTCGGGTTTTGCCGCTTTGTCTGCGGCATCATACTTAGCGGCAATGGGTAATGATGTGACCATTTATGAAAAAAACGATCAAATAGGTGGTAGGGCAAGACAATTAAAAAAAGACGGATATTTATTTGATATCGGACCTACCTGGTATTGGATGCCCGATGTGTTCGACAAGTTTTTTGCAGATTTTGGTAAAAAAGTTAGCGATTATTATCACTTAGAAAAGCTGGATACCGCTTACCGAGTCTATTTTGGAGAAGGTGATAGCATTTGTATTCCTGATTCAATAGAGGCGATTAAAGAAATTTTTGAAAAAGAAGAGGCCGGCAGTGCGGTGCAGTTGGATAAATTTCTTAAAAAGGCAAAGAGTAATTATGATATAGCCGTAAAGGATTTGGTTTATCGACCAGGTGAGTCTCCCTTAGAGTTGATAACCCCCAAAACAATTACCAAACTCAACCAGTTGTTTTATGATATTCGTCGCGACGTAAATAAGGGGTTTAAAAATCCACGGCTGCGCAAAATATTGGAATTTCCGGTATTATTTCTTGGAGCCAAACCAAGCAAAACACCTGCCATGTACTCTTTTATGAATTGGGCTGACTTTGGTTTGGGTACCTGGCATCCGCATGGTGGTATGTATGAAGTGGTGAAAGCCATGTCTTCTTTGGCCATTGAGCTTGGTGTGCAGATAGTAACGAATGCGAATGTTGAAAAGATTGTAGTGAATAATAATGGTATTGCAGAGGGCATCATGGTGAATGGTTCTTTTGAAGCTGCTGATATTGTATTGTCAGGAGCCGATTATCATCATAGCGAAACATTGTTAGAAGAGCGCTGGAGACAATATAGTCAGGCCTATTGGGATAAGCGAGTTTTTGCGCCATCAGCCTTGCTTTTTTATGTTGGCTTCAATAAGAAGTTGAAAAATCTTTCACATCACACGTTATTCTTTGATGAAGAATTTGACAAACATGCAGAATATATTTATGACGAGCCTGCGTGGCCCAAAGACCCCCTGTTTTACGTCCGATTTCCCAGTATGACAGAGGCTGGATTTGCTCCCGAAAATAAAGAAGGCGCCACATTTTTGATACCCATAGCCCCCGGATTGGAAGATACTCCCGAAATTCGAAATCAATATTTTGATATTGTGCTGGAGCGTTTGGAGCGTATGAGTCAACAATCATTAAAGGATAGCGTAGAGTTTGTAGAGTCTTATTGTGTGAACGATTTTATCAAAGACTATAATTCGTGTAAGGGGAATGCCTATGGTATGGCGAATACACTAACGCAAACAGCCTTCTTGCGTCCGCGAATCAAAAGTAAAAAGGTCAAGAACCTCTACTTTACCGGTCAGCTCACCGTGCCAGGACCTGGGGTTCCCCCCGCGCTAATATCTGGAAAAATAGCCGCTTCTTCCATTGCCAAACACTCAACTAAATGATCAATCTGTACCATAAAATAGCCGAATCGGGTTCGAAAATGATTACTAAAAAATATAGTACCTCATTTTCTATTGCCGTTAGCTTATTATCTGCTGATATTCGACAAGCCGTATACAACATATACGGCTTTGTGCGAGTGGCGGATGAGATAGTCGATAGCTTTTTCGATTATCCGCAAGAGGAATTACTGAATCGATTTGAGGATGATTTAGAGCATGCCTTGAAAACGAGAGTGAGCACAAACCCGGTCTTGCATGCGTTTCAAAAAACCGTCCATGAGTACAATATAGATAAAGAGCTGATTGATGCATTTATGAAGAGTATGCGTGCTGACCTGACCAAAGAGCAATATCATAATGCTCAAGAGATTGCAGAATATATTTATGGCTCGGCAGATGTGGTTGGGCTGATGTGTCTGAAGGTATTTGTCAATGGTAACCAAGAAGAATATGACAAGTTAAAATTACCTGCAATGAAATTGGGATCCGCATTTCAAAAGGTCAATTTTTTGCGAGATTTGAAACATGACTATGCTACGTTGAACAGAACGTACTTTCCTGATGTGCACCCTGATAAACTTACTGAAGATCAGAAAAAAATATTGGTGGCGGAAATAGAGACGGAGTTTCAGGAAGCCTACGAAGGTGTAAAACAGTTGCCCAAGGCTGCCAGATTGGGAGTGTATGTGGCCTATAAATATTTTTATTTACTGCTTCGAAAAATAAAAAATACTCCTGCCGATATTTTGATAAATGAGCGAATTCGTATTTCTAATGCCTACAAATTATTCTTAATTTTGCGTTTATCCTTGGCGAATAAACTCAATTTAATATGATGGCTTTGATGTTCTGTATATTTTTTCCTACTATGCAAGCAAAAGATATTGAACAAGTAGTGGCAGAGTTCCATAAGCTTAACAGCCAGCGTGCTGAGTTGCTTTTTATAGAAAAATACGAAAAAAATACTGAGCCAAGTTTGCGTGCTTATGTACTTGCTGCAAAAATGAAACAGGCTGAGTATTCGTTTAATCCGATTACAAAACTTAGCATCTTTAACAAAAACATGCGTGCATTTAATGAACTAGTTGAGCAGCATCCTAACGACGTACATGCAAGATACATGCGGCTGGTAATAGAGGAAAAGGTTTCATTCTTACACTTAAATAATAATATTCGTCAGGATAAGGCATTTTTGCAGCAGTATATGCTGAAGGAGAATGCATCTAAGCAATTAATTAAATTCATTAAACAACATACTACACTATGACAATTTTCGCATATATAGCAATTACAATTGGTACATTTTTATTCATGGAGGCTGTGACCTGGACAGTACACAAATATGTAATGCATGGTTTCCTCTGGTATCTTCACGAGGATCATCATCAGCCTCGATACCAAAATACTTTTGAAAAGAATGATTGGTTTTTTGTGATGGGCGCAATTCCAAGTATTATTTTATTTTATAAAGGAGTCAATCCGGAATTGAATTATAAGTTCTTTATAGGGCTGGGTATTTTATTTTATGGTATTTGCTACTTCCTGGTACATGATGTCTTAATTCATCAACGATTTAAGTGGTTTCAAAATACAAAAAGTTGGTATCTCATAGGCTTGCGTAAAGCACATAAAGTGCATCATAAGCATCTTGGAAAGGAAGAAGGAGAATGTTTTGGTATGTTAAACGTGCCTTTTAAATATTACCAAATCGCTAAGAAAAATAGATAATGCCCGTTTATTTGTACTTACTGCTTGGCAGTTTCATCGTACCTGCCCTTTATTCCTTATTCTTCCAAGATTTTATTAAACACTGGCGCAGCTTTTTGATTAGCACGACTTTGGTGGCAATTTTTTTCTTGATTTGGGATGCGTGGTTTACCGCAACGGGCGTTTGGGGCTTTAATCATGATTATTGTGCAGGCATATTTATTTTGGGTATGCCTATAGAGGAGTGGTTGTTTTTTTTCATTATTCCGTTTTGTAGTTTGTTTTTACATCATGCTATTTTATTTGTAAATCCCAATTTGGCCTTACCGGCAAAAGTATCCAATGCTATTACAACGCTATTAATCATCCTTTGTTCCATAATTGTGGCATTTAATTTTACCAGAGATTACACACGCGTTAATCTGATGGTATTTGTTGTGGTATTGCTTATTGCATATCGGTATGCCTCTGAGCAGTTGCGTCAGTTTTACATTACCTTTTTGGCCATTTTGGTTCCGTTTTTCATAGTCAATGGTGTATTAACTGGAGCCGGAGTTGAATCACCAATCGTTTGGTATAATAATGAAGAAAATTTAGGTATCCGATTGTACACGATACCTGTTGAAGATCTTGCCTATGCCTTTAGTATGTTGTTTGGTAATTTACTTATTTTTAATAGGCTGAATCAATCATGGAAGAAAAAGTTATACTAGTAGATCCGCTGGATAATGTATTGGGTGAGATGCCCAAACTGGAGGCTCACCAAAAAGGGGTATTGCACAGAGCCTTTTCGGTATTCGTTTTTAATGATAACAAAGAGTTGATGTTGCAGCGAAGAGCAGATATAAAATATCATTCGCCGGGACTCTGGAGTAATACTTGTTGCAGTCATCCACGTTTGGGTGAAAGCAATATTGCTGCTGGCGAGCGACGATTGTTTGAGGAAATGGGTTATTCAGTGCCTTTAAAACAGTTATTTTCATTTATATACAAAGCCGATTTTTCAAATGGACTCATCGAACATGAACTGGATTATATACTCATAGGAAAGTATAATGATATTCCAAACATTAATAAAGCAGAGGTTGATGATTGGAAATGGATAGGTATTGATACATTAAAAAACGATTTGAAAAAATACCCGCATCATTATACTATTTGGTTTCAGCATTTACTCAATGAGCATATGGTTCATATTGAAGAAGCTGTCATGGCCTAGTACTCAACGACAAGGCTACTGTTGTATTGCCAAAATCCCCACAACTTGTGAATAAACAAATACTGCCAGGCTGCTTCTAATAGATAAATTTGTTTGCCATGAGTCAGGTAGGTAATTATGATGAAAGTGCGATAAGGTCACTTGACTGGCGCGAACACATCCGTTTGCGTCCAGGTATGTACATAGGTAAGCTCGGTGATGGAAGTCATGTCGATGACGGTATTTATGTACTTATCAAGGAAGTATTGGATAACTGCATTGATGAACATGCAATGGGTTTTGGCAAAATGGTAGAATTAGATGTCACTGATGATGAAGTGCGTATTCGTGACTATGGAAGGGGGATACCCCTTGGCAAGGTAAAAGATGCCGTGAGCAAAATGAATACCGGTGCCAAATATGATAGCAAAGTTTTTCAAAAGTCAGTGGGTCTTAATGGTGTAGGTACAAAAGCAGTTAATGCACTGAGCGAATATTTTAAGGTGGCCAGTACGCGAGAAGGCAAAGTCAAAACAGTCGAGTTTTCAAAAGGCGAATTAGTAAAAGAACACAATCAGGCCAACACCAGCGAGAATGATGGTACTGAAGTAGTCTTCAGGCCAGACGATACAGTTTTCAAAAAATTTAAGTTTAACCTCGAATACATAAAGAATCAAGTTTGGAATTATTGCTATTTAAATGCTGGCTTGACTATTAAGTTTAATGGCGAAAAATATATATCAAAAAATGGCTTGTTGGATTTGCTTGAACGCAAAGCCAATCTGGAAGATATTCGTTACCCGATTATCCACCTAAAGGGTGCTGACATTGAAGTTGCTATTACCCACGGCAATGATTATGGAGAAGACTTATATTCATTTGTCAATGGTCAACACACCACACAAGGGGGTACACATCAGCAAGCATTTAGAGAAGCTTATGTAAAAACGATTCGCGAACATTACAAAAAAGATTACGATGTTAGTGATATTCGTACCGGTATTGTCGCTGCTATCAGCATTCGTGTGATTGAGCCCGTATTCGAAAGTCAAACCAAAACAAAATTAGGCTCTCAGGTAATAGAGCCTGATGGACAGTCGATCAAAGGATTTATCCAGGATTTTTTAAGTAAAGAGCTCGATAATTATTTGCATCGCAATACGGAAGTTGCCGCAGCCCTCAAGAAGCGCATAGAACAGAGCGAGCGCGAACGAAAAGAATTGAGCGGTATCAAAAAACTAGCTAACGAACGAGCTAAAAAGGCCAACCTGCACAATAAAAAATTGCGCGACTGCCGCCTACATTATAATGAAGAACCCAAAGGTAAAAACACCGAGGAGCAATTGGAGAAATTGCAGGAAACAACCATCTTTATTACAGAAGGCGATAGCGCCAGCGGGTCAATAACAAAGTCTCGTGATGTGCAAACGCAGGCCGTATTTAGTCTAAGGGGGAAACCGCTCAATTGCTTTGGGCTCACAAAAAAAGTTGTTTACGAAAATGAAGAGTTTAATTTATTGCAGCATGCCTTAAATATTGAAGAAGGCATTGAAGGATTACGTTATAATAATATTGTTATTGCAACCGATGCCGATGTTGATGGCATGCACATTCGACTATTGATCATGACATTTTTTCTTCAGTTTTTTCCAGACCTCGTAAGGCATGGTCATGTTTTTATATTGGAGACTCCTTTGTTTAGGGTGCGTAATAAAAAAGAAACAATTTATTGTTATAGCGAACAGGAAAGACGTGATGCCATCGAAAGGCTTAGCGGCAAACCTGAAATTACCCGATTTAAAGGCTTGGGTGAAATATCTCCTGAAGAATTTGCCATGTTTATCGGAGATGACATGCGCAAAGTGCCGGTAATGATGTACGATGAAACTAAAATTCAAAAATTACTTGAATATTATATGGGTAAAAATTCACGTGAACGTCAAGAATTTATCATAGATAATT
>CAYPET010000012.1:0-17770 GCA_964409905.1 uncultured Chitinophagaceae bacterium
AGCCGTGTTGCATTTGTGAAAGCCCAAACCTGCTCGCAGTATTCCGCCTCGTGCGCATTCTAAAACGGCAAAATCAACAGTGGGATCTTTTAGCACAAACTCTGCCGAGACTGGTCCTGTACAATCACCTTGCATCATTAACTCATCACCTATATATACACCATCGGTGGTGGTGTAACCAACGTTATAGCCTACTGATTTTACTATATGCGAAATCAAGCGGGAAGTAGTTGTTTTTCCATTTGTACCTGATATGGCAATTATGGGTATTCGCTCATAACTTTTATGTGGGAATAGCATATCAATTACCGGTTCTGCCACATTTCTTGGCAAACCATGTGTTGGCTCCAAATGCATGCGGAAGCCTGGTGCAGCATTAACTTCTAAGATAGCCCCGCCGGTTTCCTTTAAAGGCTTAAACAAAGAAGGAGCCATGATGTCAATACCACAAATATCCAAATCGATGATGCGAGCAATTCTCTCGCACATAGTAATGATGGATGGATGAACTAAATCCGTAATATCTTCAGCAGTACCTCCAGTACTAAGATTAGCCGTCGGTTTTAGCAGAATTTCTTTATCCTTTGGTGGGATGCTGTCTACTGTTAAACCTTGATCTTTCAAAAAATTAATTGTCTGATCATTTATGGTGATAGCGGTTAGCACTTTTTCATGTCCAAATCCTCTCCTGGGGTCTTTGTTCACTTCATCTATTAATTCTTTGATAGTGCTTTGGCCATCACCCATAACAGCTGCGGGCTTGCGCACAGCTGCTGCTTCAAATTTGTAGTTTATTACCAACACACGATGATCAAAACCAGTAATATATTTTTCGACAATTATCCTTCGTGAATGTTCTTTGGCAATACGCAATGCTTCAATAGCATCTTCCCATGTTTTTACGTTTGTAGTTATTCCTCTGCCATGATTGCCTGCAATAGGTTTTATGGCAACAGGATAGCCAATAATCTCAATGGCGCGCTCCAAGTCTTCTTGGTCTGTTATTATCCGCCCTTTTGGTACTGGTATTTCAGCAGCTTCCAATAATGCTTTGGTATCTTCTTTATCGCATGCAATTTCTACAGCAATACTACTTGTAGTGCTGGCAACAGTAGCTTGAATTCTTTTTTGATTGATACCATATCCTAATTGTACCAAGGAGCGATTGTTCAATCGTATCCATGGAATTTTTCGTTTTTCGGCTTCTTCTACCAATGCGCCAGTGCTTGGACCTAGTCGGTCTTCTTCGCGTATTTCGCGTAAGGTTTGAATATGTTTTTCCAGTTCAATATCCTCACCTGCAATTAAATTTTCGGCAATCTTGACGGCTGCTTTGGCTGCATAACGTCCGGCTCTTTTTTCCCAATAAGAAAAAACAACATTGTACACACCCCGTTCAGCCATTTCGCGCGTACGACCAAAGCCACATTCCATACCGGCCAGTGTTTGTATTTCCAAGGCAATATGCTCAATCACATGGCCCATCCAGGTACCGCGCTTAACTCTTTCAAAAAAACCTCCCGGCTCACCAATAGAGCACCGGTGCGGAAACATAGTGGGCATTTGGGTTGTTATGCGTTCATAAAAACCTGGAATTTTATCTGTTGGTTTATCTTCAAGTTCTTGCAAGTCCAATTCCATTACAATTAATTTGTGCCGGTTGGCACTCCAGTAATTCGGCCCGCTTAACGCACGGATGCTTCTAATTTCCATAGTCTTTTTTTCGAACTTATAAATTTATACAAAAAGAAAATGAATTGCGAATTATCCTTGTTTGAATTCAGATTTAGATAAAACGTCCTTTTAAATAGTACTTTTGATTCATGTTTTCAATTGCATTACATGGTGGCGCAGGCGTTATAGAGCCAGGATTATTGAGTACCGCCGAAGAACTACACTATATGTCCGCTTTGCAGGAAGCCTTGCAAATTGGCAAAGATATTTTACAACATGGTGGGAGCAGTCTGGAAGCTGTTACCAAAACGGTAATGCATTTAGAGGACTGTCCTTTGTTTAATGCAGGCAAGGGTGCTGTATTTAATAGTGAGGGTAAACATGAAATGGATGCATCAATTATGGTAGGATCAGATAAATCTGCGGGAGCTGTTGCTGCTGTTCATGGTATAAAAAATCCAATATTGTTAGCCAAATCGGTTATGGAAGTTAGCGAACATGTCTACTTATCAGGCGAGGGTGCCATGCAATTTGCATCAAAAGTGGGTTGCCAATTTGAAGCCCCCGATTATTTCTTTGATGCATTTCGCTATCAACAATTTATTCAGGCGCAAGCCAGTGGAAATATTCAGTTGGATCATGCAAAAAATCCGTTGGATGAAAAAAAGTTTGGCACAGTTGGTGCCGTGGCTATTGATCAATATGGAGATTTGGCAGCCGCTACCTCAACGGGCGGTATGACCAACAAGCGTTTTGGTCGTGTTGGAGATACGCCAATAATTGGCGCTGGTACTTATGCTGACAACTCCAGTTGTGCTGTATCAGCTACAGGGCATGGAGAATTTTTTATTCGAGCAGTGGTTGCCCATGACATTGCATGTTTAATGCAATACAAAAACTATCCGTTGCAAGCGGCTTGTGATGAGGTTATAAAAAATAAATTAGTAAAAATGAAAGGTGAAGGTGGCGTAATTGCCATAGATTTTGAAGGGAATATATGCCTATGCTTTAATACCAGTGGTATGTATCGCGCTTCAGCAAGCCATAATGGCGAAGACTATGTGGCTATCTATTCTTAGTCAATCAATAATGGCGTTTTACCATTGGTAATGATAATTTTACCATTATTAGAATTGCTCAACTTTTCAAATGCTTCAATACTGCGTAGTTTGATAATTTGTTCTGTTAAACCCTCAGAAAGTATTTTTTGTGCATCGCGTTTTCCCTCCGCTTCAATAATACGCCTTTCAGCTTCTGATTTTTCTTGCTTCAAGACAAACTCCATACGCATCGCGTCTTGTTCAGCTTGTAATTTTTGCTCGATTGATTGACTAAGTCCGGGTGGTAACGAAATACTCTTCATCAACACTGATTGTATAACAAGCCCATTACCATTTAGTAATTCTATCATTTTAATTTTAATCGACTCTTCAATATTGGCACGCTTGCCAGAATGCATATCCTTGGCAAAATACTTGGCGCATACATCCGAAGCCGCTGAACGAAAAATGCTGGCTATGATAGGTTCATAGTCTAAACCATAATTATTAATAATTTTTGGCAAGCTATCTTTCTCCAGCCTGTATAATACAGAGATTAAAGAGTTTACACTCAATCCTTCTTTACTTGACAAAGTTAAGTCCAGTTTTAAATTTTGGGTTTGGGTGCTGGCTTTGATAATTTTTGAAGTAAATGGATTATAAGAAGTCATGCCCTGATTCAATGTTCTTTTTGACAATTTTCCATATCGCTGCTTAATCCCTACCTCACCGGGGCGAATTATTGTACATTGAGAAAATAACAACACAAAACCCATTAAATAGATAGACTTTTGACATAACCGAATTATTTTCGGTATAGACTGATGTAGTTCCTGAAAGTTTAATCCCCTGTATTTTTTTTATATCAGTTGATTTACCTCAGCTGAGAATGCCCGATTTTTCAAGGAATATTTATTCCCTCTTTCCATGAGATGTACAGTCAGGTTTTCTATCGAGATAGGCTCACCTAAACTTATATCGGCAATGTTATTATGACGAACATTATAGCCGTCAATCAGCGTAACACATCCACTACCGATAATTTCCATTTCTTCTCCATGCCGAATAATCACACCGGTATCTTCTCCAAGTCCTATTCCTAATGATCCCGGGTTGGTGGCAACAGCCTGAACCAACCGGGTAAATCTGCCTCGTTGTATAAAATGAGAATCAATGATAAGATTGCCTATAAATCCCCATCCTACAGTCAATTTTACCTCTCCTTTTAAATGAGCGCGAGAAGCATTCCCTTCGGATATCATAGTGGAACTCATAGCCATGGCACCTGCACTTGTGCCGGCAATAACAAACCCTTCTTCATCTTTATAACGGCTGTGTAAAATTTCTAAAAATTTAGACCCGCCGAATATGGTAGTTAGTCGCATTTGATTTCCCCCTGAAACCATTACACCATCGCATTGCTCTAGAGATGCAAGATTCTCGGATGTGTCAACATCGTCGCGGTTACGAATATTTAGATGCTTCACATTTGTGCAATTAAGTTTTTCAAATGCTTGTAAATAATTTGTTGACACCTCAACCGGAATCCCGGAAGCTGAAGTGATTAAGACAACGAACGGATTTTCTTTATTTATTTGATTCAGTACACTCTTGAGTATACCTAATTCAAAAAAACTTAGCCTGTCCCGTTTGATAACACCTTCTTCCAGGTCAGTACCTTTGTCTTCTGCCCCCCCAATTGGAATTAATGTTCCCTTTGGTCTATTCATTCTGTAAATTTAGTTCAAGTCAACTTTAAAAAGTCGAAGAAGATATAATCACTGTGGATAACCTATCCTTTATATTCTCCCCACACAGCCCGCAAAGTATGTGCAATTTCGCCTAACGTACAGAAATTTTCTACACATTCTATTATATGTGGCATTAAATTTTCGTTTGTCTGGGCTTTGGATTTTAATGCATCTAGCAAGGCTATTACTTTTTGATGATCCCTTCTATTTTTCAAATCGATTAATTTGGCAATTTGCTCTTTTTCGATTGCAGCATCAATTTTCATTATTGGGATTGTGCTTTGTTCTTCAGTTTGGAACTTATTTACCCCAACAATAATTTTTTGGTTGTTTTCTATATCTTTTTGATATTGATAAGCGGATTGTGCAATCTGTTCTTGTATGAATCCTTGTTCGATAGCTTCTACACTACCTCCCAAAATATCAATTTTTTCAATAAGCTTCCAAGACTCACTTTCCAATTGGCTTGTTAGCGTTTCTACAAAATAAGAACCTGCCAGCGGATCTACCGTATCAGCAATTCCACTTTCATGGGCTACGATTTGCTGCGTGCGCAACGCAATACGAGCAGCATCTTCTGTTGGTAAACTAAGAGCCTCATCAAAACCATTGGTATGCAATGATTGTGTACCACCAAGTGTGGCAGCAAGGGTCTGTATAGCTACCCGTACAATATTATTGTGTGGTTGCTGTGCAGTGAGTGTGCTGCCACCGGTTTGGGTGTGAAAACGTAACATTTGTGCTTTCGCATCTGTAGCTCCAAGGTCTTTAGTGATTTTTGCCCATATCCTACGAGCGGCACGAAACTTTGCAACCTCTTCAAAGAGATGATTGTGCGCATTAAAAAAGAATGATAATCTTTTTGCAAAAATATTTATATCTAAACCCTTTTCAATAGCCGCTTTCAAATATGCCTTTCCATTACTAAGTGTAAAAGCTAGTTCCTGTACGGCATTACTACCCGCTTCACGAATATGATAACCAGAAATAGATATGGTATTCCATTTTGGTACCTCGCGACTACAATACTCAAAAATGTCCGTTATAAGGCGCATGCTTGGCTTTGGAGGATAGATGTAAGTGCCTCGGGCAGCATATTCCTTCAGTATATCATTTTGGATGGTACCTTGAATATTTTTAATATCCGCACCTTGTTTTTTTGCTAATGCAATATAAAATGCTAATAGGATAAACCCTGTGGCATTGATAGTCATGGAAGTTGATACTTTTTCTAACTCAATCCCTTTAAAGAGACGTTCCATATCCTCCAAGGAGTCAATGGCAACGCCTACCTTGCCTACCTCTCCCATTGCCATAACATCATCGCTATCATAGCCGATTTGGGTAGGCAGGTCAAATGCGACACTGAGTCCTGTGACGCCATTATTTAATAAGTAATGGTAGCGTTCATTGCTCGCCTCTGCTGTACTGAAACCTGCGTATTGACGCATGGTCCAAAGTCTGTCGCGATACATCCCATCGTGTACACCTCGAGTAAATGGAAATTCGCCCGGGGCCTCCAAATGTAGTTTATCGTAGGCATCGTTTTTTTGATAAACTTTGTCTATAACAATGCCTGATGTGGTGGTAATTTTTTTTTCTTCTTTCATGTACTTTTTTAAAAGGTAGTGTAAACATCCTTGCCAAATTTTTCAAGCCCGGGATCTCTGGCACCCATCAAGAGCAAAACGTTACCGGGGCATAATCGGTCTCTTACTTTTGTAACCAAATCTCGCCTATCTGGCACAAAAAATGCCTGAACACCAAGCAGTTTTAAATCATTGATAATATCGGCTGAAGAAATGTCCTTGGTTGTAGTGCCACCTGCATAGTAAATTTCACTCATCCAAAATTCATCTTCTGCCCTTAAGGTTGCTTGAATTTCTTGAACTAATTCTTCACGGATAAATTTTGTAGGCTTGAAGCCATGTGGTTGAAACCATGCCAGCACTTTATTTCCAACAGCCTGCGCAGCTCTTATGCTCGCTGCTATTTTAGCGGGATTGTGAGCATAATCATCAATTATATAAACACCATTTTTTATACCAAGCAATTGGTGTCGTCGGTAAATTCCAGGATAGGTTGACAATGCTACAGCAGCTGAATGAATATTTATTTTTAATATGGCCGCCACAGCCAAACACGCCAAAGCATTATCCATATTGTGTTTTCCTATGGTAGGAATATCAATTTTTATATCATTTAGTTCAAATGATATTTTGAAACCCTCTTGCCGGAAGTACTGCCCATCAAATTTGGTATTTTTCCCAAAATTAAAATCACTACCTGAGGAGAAAGCGGCAACTTTGGCTTCGGGGTTTTTATTTACAATAAAATACTGTTTACTATTTTGTTTGAACGTTTTAAAGACTTCATCTAACTCAGCTTCTTCAAGATGGTCGCGGTCTTTATTTAGTAATACGCCAATGTAAGGTTTATATCGCACTAGTGAGCCATCGCTTTCATCGGCTTCTATAAGCAGGTAGTCACTATTTCCAACATAAGCATTACCAATTTTGCCTTTCGCAATCAAGGATACTAACCCGGCTCCGGTAATCAAGCTTGGCTCTTTGCCGCATGCATTCAACATGTGAAACATCATAGCGGTTACCGTGCTCTTGCCTGATGTGCCACCAATAGCGATAGTTTTTTTACTGGCGCAAATTGCCGCTAATAATTCTGAACGACTCACTATGGGGATATTTAATTCTTTGGCTTTTTTTATCTCTAAATTGCTGGCTTCAATCGCGGTGGAGGTTACAACAATTTGTGTTTGGGGTGTTATACCACTCCCATCTTGCATAGAGCATTTAATTCCTTCTTGCTGCAGTTGGTTTTTAATAAAATCATTTTCGGGATTAGCAAACAGCCTGTCGCTACCAGAAATATTTTTTCCATTGCCGGCAAGATATTGCGCAATTGCACTCATACCGGCACCCCCAACGCCAATAAAAAAGAAATTATCGAAAGTTAAAACATTCATTATTCTTGAGCTAACAGTATTTGTTTGGCTTCTTTATTAATAATGTACAACGCAATATCGGTAGGCACTTCAGTATGTTCGTCTAAAGCAAACTCTGATATGCGAGTCACGAAATCGGTGGCCGACGCTCCGATTTGCATTTGAGAACCAATTTGATTAATCATAGAAATCTCCTGTTCTTTTGCACTTTTTACAGATTGCCAAACTTCGTTGCTAACATAGATTTGTTGTGAAAGGTTGTGTTCATATTCCTCGCGTATGTTTCTAATCATTGCTAGTTGTACGTCTTGAGCAGTTAATCCTTTTTTATAGTGTCTTCCAATTAGGGCATTTGGGTGAATCCGTTCCATAAAATGCGTCAGGCGTTCGTAGGCTTGCATGCGTAAAGCCAATACTTCATTCGCCTTTTTACCATAAATGGCTAAATGTTTATCCTGCGTCTCCTTAATTAAAAACTTGTTGACAATTAAGGCGCAAGCCACTAATACCACAATTGCTGGGATGGTATATTTCAAAATCTCTAAAATCGTCTCTATTACTGACATCTATGTATAAAACTAATGGGTTGTAAATATACTTTCTTTTATAAGTTTGATGTAAGCTAATGACAGAATATATTCAATCCTTACTCAAGTACCTGCTTTTCCCCATTTCTTTCTTATATGGTATCATCATTTGGGTGCGGAATAAACTTTATGATTTAGGGCTATTTTCATCTTTGAAGTTTGATGCTATACCTGTTATTAGCGTTGGCAATTTGTCCGTGGGCGGCACGGGTAAAACCCCGCACATCGAATATCTGATTCGGTTGCTTTCCAGTCGATATCATACGGCAACATTAAGTCGGGGCTACGGCAGAAGTTCACGAGGTTTTATTTTGGCCGATGAAAAAGCCGATGCTCGCATTATCGGCGATGAACCTTTGCAGTTTAAAAGAAAATTCCCCAACATCTTCGTGGCTGTTGGTGAGGATAGAGTAACGGCTATACCAGAATTGTTACAAAAGCTACCGTTCCTGGAATGTATTCTACTGGATGACGCCTTTCAGCATAGAAGTGTAAAGCCGGGTATGAACATTTTACTTACTGAATTTGATAGACCTTATACAAGTGATTACATTTTACCACTCGGCAGGTTGCGGGAGGGCAGAAGGGCAGCTAAACGCGCGGATATTATATTGGTAACAAAATGCCCCGAAAACATTAATGAAGAAATGAAACAAACTATGCTGGAACGGCTGAAACCACAGATAAATCAGCAGGTTTTCTTTACCCAAATCACCTACAGCAATCCATACTCGCTGCTTGGCAATACTGCCCATTTTGATAGGAATACGAGGGCAATTACGTTTTGCGCAATTGCCAATGCCACGGCATTTGTAAAGCGCGTAGCAGATTTGACAAAAGATGTGCATGAACTGCATTTCAGAGATCATCATTATTTTACCACTGATGATATTCAAGAACTTGACGAAACCTTTAAGTATATTCAAGATGATAATAAATGTATCTTTGTAACCGAAAAAGATGCTTCGCGTCTTTTGTTACATGAAACGATGTTGCGAAAATTAAACTTGCCCATCATTGTTATTCCGATTAGCATTTCATTTTTATTTGATGAAGCAGCAGGGTTTAATGACCTGATAAACGATTATGTTTATTCATATTACACAGCTCCTGAATTTCTGATTGAAGAAGATATAGCCGAAAGTGAATTACTTGTAGACTTTGAAGAAATTGATTAAAACATGACAAAAAAGAAAAAAAAATTAAGACACGACAAAGCGTCAAAGTCTAAAAAAGCCAAGATAAATAAAGGCAATCTAAAAAAAGGGGGGGATAACGGACATTTTAGTCCTTCCGTTCTAGGCATAATAGAATTTGCACCTCATGGTGTTGCCTATGTGTTAGTTGAGAATATGACAGTTGACATCCGCATCAATAAAACTGACACAAGAGATGCATTACCTGGTGACACAGTAGAAGTTGTCATTACTCGAATTGGCCGATCCAACCGGAGGCCTTACGGCAAAGTAATACGCGTGGCTAAGCGAGCCAAACATCAAATGATTTGCAGAATAGATATTAGTGAGAAATTTTCATTTGCCATACCTGAAAATCATAAGTACAATCATGATATTTTCCTTAGTGCAACACCCGAAGGTTTAAAAACAGGAGATCGAGTGTTGGTAGAAATTACGGATTGGCCAAGTAAGAGTAAAAACCCAGTGGGTAGAATATTGGAGTCTTTTGCAGGTGAGGATCTGCATGACTTAGCTATGAAGGAAATCTTGTTGGAACAAGGATTTCCCTTATCATTTTCGGATGCTGTCAAAAAAGAAACAAATAAGCTAACTTTTGAGATTACTGAGGGAGATCTTGCCGAACGCAAAGACATGCGTGATATTTTTACCATAACCATTGATCCCTTTGACGCCAAAGATTTTGATGACGCCATAAGCTACCAAATTTTACCCAATGGCCATATCGAAATAGGTGTTCACATAGCCGATGTTTCATACTATGTAAAACCGGGGACAGCATTGGATAAAGACGCCTATGAAAGAGCAACCAGTGTATACTTGCCCGACCGCGTATTGCCTATGTTACCGGAAAAAATAAGTAATGAATTATGCTCTTTGAGACCAAATGAAGACAAGTTTACATTCTCTACCGTTTTTGAATTTGATGCAAATTATCAGATAGTCAATAAATGGATAGGCCGAACAATTACACATTCTAATCAGCGATTCACATACGAAGATGTGCAAACGGTCATTGAGGGCGGTGATGGGGTTTACAAGGAAGAAATTTTATCAATAAACGCAATAGCACGATATTTTCGGAAAAAACGATTTGAACATAATGCCATAAATTTTGCAAGCAGCGAAGTGCGTTTTAGATTAAATGAGAATGGTGATCCAATTGAAGTCGTTGTAAAAACAAGTCAGGAATCTCATCAATTAATAGAAGAATTAATGCTACTTGCAAATCGAACTACGGCGGAGTTTATCAGTGAGCGAAAAAAGAAAAATGCTAAGCTGTCATTCCCTTATCGGATTCACGATACTCCAGATATGGATAGACTGCTAACGTTTACAAAATTTGCTGGCACATTTGGCTATCATTTCGATTTGCAGGACAAACATACCATTGCCCGTTCATTCAATAATATGATTGAAAAATCCATGGCAATACCCGAACAACAGATATTACACACGTTGGGCATTCGTACTATGGCTAAAGCAATATATTCTACTCAGAATATTGGCCACTATGGTTTAGGCTTTGAAGACTATTGTCATTTTACCTCTCCTATTCGCCGGTATCCGGATGTGATAGCACATCGAGTTATATGGAACGAGCTTACTAATCAAAAGCAAGATTTTTTATTGGCTAATAATGCTGAACAGAAATGCGTTCATTGCAGCGCTCAAGAACGTGCGGCAACCGAAGCAGAACGAACCGGCAATAAATACAAACAAGTACAGTTCATGCGGCAATTTATTGGTGAAGAGTTTGATGCGGTGATTAGTGGTGTGGCGGCTTTTGGTTTTTGGTGTCAAACTCTGGAACATATGTGCGAAGGCCTTGTATCGCTGCGCGAAATGGAAGAAGAATTTGTTTTTGATGAGGAAAATTATATGCTCGTCGGGCGTAGTAGTAAACAACGGTTTCAGATGGGGCAAAAAGTACGAATCATTGTGGCAGGTGCCAATTTAAGTAAACGTCAACTTGATTATGAATTAGTGCCTAACGGCAAGTAAGGGTTTCACACAAGCATATTTTTTAATAAATTGTCTTGGCTTAAAGCAGTTCTTTCTGCTTTGGCCAGGGATAATGATAATTGATATAAATCAAACACATTAATTGACTTCTTAAGGAATTAATACCCAATTTTGTGTCAAAGAGTAACAAAAATGAAAAATATACTGGTCACAATAGATTTTGATAAAAGCAAAAGTTTATTAATCGAGAAGGCTTTCGAAATGGGAAAAGCATTTCAGGCTAAAGTTTGGTTATTGCACATTGCCTCACCACTTGTTCATTTCAATGAGTTTAATACTTCAAATGCCGAAGAGATTAGACAGCATCGTGCAGAGGAGCTAAAAGATGAGCATAAAGAGATTCAAGAATATGCCACTGCTTTAACAGACAGAGGTGTAAATGCTGAAGGATTATTGATTCCTGGCAATACGACCGAATTGATTATTGAAAAATCAAAAGAGCTTCATGTAGATTTAATCATTACCGGGCATCATGAACATGGTTTTTTCTATAAAGCTTTTGTTGGCAGCGTTTCATCCGAAATTATTAAGCAATCCAAAATTCCGGTAATGGTGGTTCCGCTGGATTAAAAAACTAATTTAGTCAACGCCTCTTGAGTACGCAGAAAATCTATTCGGTTTGTGCTCAGACTGAATGATATTTGTCGGTACCATCTTTCATTTTTTGCATAAACTGACCGATTGTAATCTTTGAAGTCTTTACTGACTAGTATTGGAATATTGATTTTTATAAGGTTCTTTATAAGATTAAATTGTAATCCGGCTTCGTAAAGGGCCTTTGCGCCACTTGTGTTTTTTAAGCCGGCATCAGCAAATGTGGCAGCATTTAAAAACAATTGAGGCAACAGCGCAAATTTTATCGGAATATCGGAACGAATATTTATAGCAGCCAACCAGTCATCCGTTTGCCCCAGTGGATTTGCTAAGAAGCTTGTACGAGTAGCAAATCCCCCTTCCCTATCCAACACCTGTTGGCTTTTATACCCTGTTTGTTCATTTCTTCCCAGATAAGTATTTTCAAAAGCATAGTCATTGTATGCAGTTGGTGTTACATTGAAAAAATAGGGAGCAGCATCAAAGTATGATACATTGTTATTTACATAAAAGAACTTTCCGGCAAAGGCTCGTACGTACAATGCTTTTTTTGGCATAAAATAGTCGATTTGAATATTCCCACTTGCCGATAGTTTAGCAATATTTTTTGTTGTCTCGAACTGTATGAAATAATCATAAGGATTAAAAGTGCGTGAATTTTGATAGTGATAATTTACTCGGAATAGTTGCTGGTTTCTGTAAGGACGTATGCTTGGGCGGAAAAGACTATCAATAGCATCAAAACGAAAATCAAACCCCTGCTGAGCAGTGTAAAAAACATCAAATACAAGTGCGCGCTCAACGGGATTGCGTAAACTCTCTTTGGCAAAATCGATCCTTAATCGTGGGTTGATTTTATACCAGGTTGGATAAATGGCTTTTTCGATATTTCGCATTGTAGAGTCTATTGTAAATTTGGATCCTTGAATTGAAGCTATAATACGGTACTTTCTTTTATTTGGATAGAAAGTATAGCCAACAACTGCCGTCCCATTTATTTTTTCTGATTGAACGCTTTGTAAAGGATTAAAAGCAAATTGAAATTGTTTATTTGGTATGCTAATGTTGTGAATAATGAGGCCTGCCATTGTTCTATCATAATTATTAAATGCCACATCCGGCATAATGAATATTTTATTCTGAACAGGTTTTAAGAAGCTGCTAACCAAACCCAATTTTGGTTTTGCTCTCTTGAATAGCGCATTGGGTTTATAGCTATTGTTCAAACTATTCATTTCTGGCAAAACCAAATCTTTATCAATCAAGTAATGCACCCCTTTGCCAAATTTATCAAAATAGACCTCATTGTTCAAACTGTAATTTTTGTCTAAAACCGAATCGCCTAGCATGGCGAAAACGGGCACAGGATATTGGCTACCCTGCTTATCCTTTAATTTTATTACAACATTTTCACCTTTGTTGGTTGCCGCAATAATTTTGTAATCAATTGGATTACTATTAGTAAGGAACTGGTTAAAAAACCAACTGACATCCTGATTTGTGTTTTCTTCAATAGCCTTTCTAAAATCAGTTGGTTTTGGATGTTTAAATTTCCATGTTCGGAAATACTGCTGCATAGCATTTCGAAAATCATTCTCACCCAAGTAGTCTTGCAAATAAGCCAATGCTTTGGCGGCTTTTGCATATACAACCCCACCATAATTTTCAGGTGTAAAATCAGTTGCAGATAAGTTGATAGCCTGATCTTTTCGCACATGGCCATTCAGCATATAAATAATGTCGTTACTCCCGCCAGCCGTTATAGGTATATTTTGCTTCTTTGCTTCCTTGGCAATTTGAGTTTCGAAAAACGAATTTACCCCTTCATCCAACCACGGGTGTTTTCTTTCGTTAGAGCCTAAAATCCCTTGAAACCAGTTGTGCCCTGCTTCATGTATAATGACTAGGTTAACTGTTTTTTCATCAGGAAGCGATCCAATAATGGCGACATTTGGATATTCCATTCCGCCGCCTGCATATAAGGGTCCATCTACTACAATTATTTGATTGTATGGATACTCTCCCACTTCACGCGAAAGATATTGAGCCGTAAGCGCTAATGTCTTCGTGGCTGTGGCATATTTCTTTTCATTTGCCGGAGTGTAAAATGCCATTGCCAAACATTTTTTGCCAGAGGGTAATTCAAAAGTATCACGTTGAACTTTAAAAGACTGATCAGCAAACCAGGCAAAATCATGTACGTTGGTTTGTAGATAGCGTACAGTTTTAAGGTTGTTTTTTTTACTGTTTTGAGATTGTGTGGCCCAAATACTATCACCTTCAAAATGATCGCTATTTGCCTGTTGCCAATCCCCTGTAGATGCTATTGTATACCTGGATGGCAAGGTAATAGCTACGTCATAATTTCCGTATTCATAATAGAACTCCCCTTGATCTAAGTATGGCATCATGTGCCAGCCTTCATTATCATAAACGGCAGGCTTGGGATACCATTGTGTAATTTGATATGATTGATCAATATGGCCAAGTCTTGAAAATGTCTTAGGTATCACTACCCGGAATGGGGTTTTTATTATCACTTCTTTACCCGGAAGTAAAGGCCTGACTAATTCCAGGAATACGATATCATCATGATTATTATACTTGCTAAAGTTTAGTGGCAAATCGTCAATTGTGAATTCTAAACTGTCAATGAAGCCTTTTTCATATTTATCACTAAAATAAAACTTGGTATCACCATCTTCCACTTTTTGCTTAGCGAATGCAGTATGATCATGTTTATAGGCATTCGGGTATAGGTGAAGAAAAATATAACGCAACGTATCTGGTGAATTATTTGTGTAGGTCATCTCTTGAAACCCACGCAGAATGTGATTTTTATCATCCAGTTGTACCGAAATTTTATGGTCAACTTTTTGCTGCCAGTAAGCTTCGACTGGAGTTACCCAAAAGGTACATGTAATGAGTAGGATAATATATCGCATAAATTATTTTCCTCTACCTTGCAAGATAACCAATAAGGTGTAAAGCATTATTTTAATATCCAACCCCATACTGCAATTTTTTATATAAAGTAGGTCGTATCGCATTCGTTCTATCATTTGATCGGTGTTTTCAGCATAGCCATATTTTACCATTCCCCATGATGTTAAGCCTGGTTTTACCTGATGCAGATAACGATAATGTGGATGAGACTGGGTAATGATATCAATAAAATATTTTCGCTCCGGTCTGGGGCCAACCAACGTCATATCTCCTCGAAGTATATTGATAAATTGAGGTAACTCATCAATCCTCCATTTTCTCATAAACTTACCCCAGGGTGTAATTCGAGAATCATTTTCACTTGAAAGTTGCGGGCCGGCTTCCTCTGCATTTTCTATCATGGAACGAAATTTATAAATCCAGAAAGGTTCACCATAAAGACCAATTCGTTGCTGTTTATAAAAAATTTTACCTGGCGATGAAAGCTTTACCTTTATGGCAGCAAACAAATAAACAGGACTTAAAAAAATTAGTACCAATACTGATGCCATAATATCAAAAGCCCTTTTGAAAACGCGCTGCCAATCAGGCATTAATTCAGGATAAATTTCTATGAGCACAGCACCAAAAACATTGCTTGTTCGGACGGAACCGGATATTATATCATATGAATCAGGGGTAATTTTTATTACAACTTTTCGATGAGAAAGTTGAGAAAGTATTTTTTCAAGTTTGTGGTGCTCACTGGTATCGAGGGCAATTATAACTTCTTCTATTTGATGATGATCAATGATTGATTCCAATTCGGTTATGCTCCCCAATTTAGGCAAATAAGCTGAAAGCCCATTGGTCCCTCCTTCTTCAACATAAACAAACCCTTTGAATAAGTATCCTAGCGCTACAGGGTTATTTTTTATATCCTCGTATAGCTTAACCGCCAATTGATTGCCGCCAATGATTAATGTGTTATAACCAAATTCCCCCTTGTTTATTTGTCGCTTTACACCGTTCAAAACGACAGTTCTACCTAAAGACGTAAAAATGAATTGAATGAGCAAATAGCCCATATAGGCATTGATGTAATAATTTGAATTGGCTGAGGTGTCATTAAATACAGCATAAGCCGAAATGATGCCTACCCCAATAATTGAAATAATCAAGGTGCGCAAAATCTCACTAACCCGGGATTTACGATAAGGATTAAAATATGCTCCTGAAAACAAATGAAACAGAAGCCAACAAAGCGGAATAAAAACAAGTACCAGTAATAAATCCTTTGTACTTATATCCATAAGTTTTTCCCAACTTATCTGCAGACTCAAATTGCTTTTTCGAAATAGTAAAAAAAAGAACCATGATACTGCTGCCGAAATATAATCGGCAATGGCATAATACATAATCCCTTTCTTAACTTCTTTCCGCACTATTTACTGACTTATAATTTTTACATTATCAATTGCAACAAATCCCTCATTTTGACTTGGTGATAATGCGGTTTTAAAGATTAAACTAATATTACTATTGGGATAGTTCACGGCAATGTTGGTAAGATTGATATAAATCTTGTTCCAATCCATCCGAGTATTTATTGAAAGCAACTCCGTCACCACTACAGGAGCATTCGGTGCTGATAATTGTACTTCAATGGTAAATGGTATGTCATTTTTATAATCCAATTCTACAAAAGATTCTCTGTTCGAGGGTAGTTTAAAGGTTTGCGTCGTTATGGATTGAGAAGTGCGTTTTGCACCTGATAGAGCAATGAGTCCTGAAAAAGCACCTTCATAAACATAAGGTGGAATATTCATTCTTGCAATGCTTGTATCCGTTGTGCTATAGCTAACAAAAGAATTACCATTCTCAAAATCTACTATTAAGTGATACACATTTGACGGGCGATATTCCACCCGAGGAGATATTGACTGAATTTTCCCCGGCAATCGTTTTATAAGACCGCTATAAGGCGTGTAAAAAATGTAGCGACGGCGCAAAAAACTCTGACCATCCACTTTTATTCCAGCATAAAAACTGACATTGGCACTATCAATATCTAACAAAATCGGAATCTCGGCAGGTAATTCAAAATTGCCAATATTAGAGTTATTTACATAAACCCAAACATCTGTGATATTACTGCTGACACTGCCGTGTGCAACAGGATCAAGAGATGCCACTGTGATACTATCAATTTTGACATAGGTAGGAATTTGTTCATCTGGATTGATAATGTTACATGAACTTAATGCCAAAACGAATAGTAAGATGCCTGAAGCCAATGTATTATTCATACTACTTGTTCTAAACGAATTTTGAAGGTATTTATTTTTTCAGAGCTTCATTAATTTTTTTCAGTATTTCATAGGCGATATCCATGGCTTGATACCCATCTCGGGCACTAACTAAGGGTGGTGTATTATTCAAAATACAGTCTGCAAATTTTTGTAGCTCAAGCCTAATGGCATTTACCTCTTGCATGGGCGGGATGTTAACCGATATCTTACGCGTTTTACCATTTGGAAGTTCAATAGGAAAATCGAATGCACCTCCTGCCGAAGTGTCATCTGAAATGGTTACGATTTCAGTTTTTTTATTTAAAAAATCCAAACTGATATACGCATCGCGCTGAAAAATTCGAATTTTTCTCATGCTTTTCAGCGAGATTCTGCTGGCGGTAAGATTTGCCACACAACCGTTGGCAAATTCAAGTCGGACATTGGCAATATCTGCGGTATCACTTATCACATTTACTCCGCTGGCCGATACTTTTTTTAAATCACTCTTTACCAATGACAAAACAATATCAATATCGTGAATCATTAAATCAAGCACGACGGATACGTCTGTGCCACGAGGATTAAATTGTGCTAGACGATGCCCTTCTATGAATAATGGTTCTATCTGCTTTTCTGTTATTGCCAAATAGGCCGGATTAAAACGTTCAACATGCCCTATTTGACATTTTACATTTGCCTCTTCTACTAGTTTTATTAATGCT
>CAYPET010000012.1:17780-62283 GCA_964409905.1 uncultured Chitinophagaceae bacterium
ACATGCCCTATTTGACATTTAATATCTGCTTCGGCGCTCATATCCAAAATGGTTCTAGCTTCCTCCAACGAAGCCGCCATTGGTTTTTCAATAAAAATATGCTTGCCCTTACGTATCACTTGTAGTGCAAGTTCGCAGTGCGCTGTAGTTGTGCTTACAACATCGGCGGCATCACACTTTTCAATTAAATCTTCTACCTGAGTAAAAAAGGGAACATTAAATTCTTTTGCCACAGCGGCGGCTCTTTCGGTATCAATATCATAGATACCAATTAATTCAGCATTTTGAACATGTTGCCATTGTTGAACATGAATTCTACCAAGGTGGCCAGCACCAAAAACGCCTATTTTCAACATACAGTTGAGGCAAATTTAGGAAGTGACAGGGAACAGCCAATTATACTTATCCTCAATACGTCCATAACGTATGTCAGCAAGTTCTTGTCTTATGGTTGGCGAAATTTTCCAGGTATCCTGAGGTGGCAAGTTGATTTCATAACCTTTGTAGGTTAAAGAGGAAATCGGGGCTATAACCGCAGCTGTGCCTGCTCCAAAAGCTTCAAGTAATGCACCATTTTTACTTGCTTCTACAATTTCGTTTATGACTATTCTACGTTCTTCTATTTGGTAACCTTTTTCATTCAGCAGCGCAATCACACTTTCTCTCGTTATACCCCTCAGTATAGTGCCTGACTCCAATGATGGCGTGATAACCTTATCACCAATTACAAAAAATACATTCATAGTTCCTATCTCCTCTATATATTTTCGCTCCACACCGTCCAACCATAAATTTTGATCAAAACCTTTTTGTTGAATCTCTACCGTGGGCTGCATTGCAGCAGCATAATTCCCTGCCGCTTTAGCAAAGCCAACGCCCCCGGGGAATGCCCTTACATATTTATCCTGAACATAAATATTTATTGGTTTATTGTAATACGCCCCTGCCGGTGACATAATTATCATGAATCTAAACTGTGTTGGAGGGCGTACACCAATAAACTCGTCAGTAGCAAACATAAACGGTCGCAAATAGAGGGAAGCTCCTTCTGCTTTTGGAACCCATGCACTATCCAGTTCAACAAGTGTCTTCAAACCTCCCATAAAAATATCCTCAGGTACAGGCTGCATGGCCATGCGAATAGCAGATTTATTAAATCGCTCGAAATTATCATGCGGTCGAAAAATATTTACCGCGCCATTTTTTGATTTATAAGCCTTAATTCCTTCAAATATTGATTGGCCATAATGAATAAATGTTGTGGCGGGGTGCATGGATAAATGACCAAAAGGCATTATTTCGGGAGTTTGCCATGTGCCATCCTTATAGTCCGCAATGAGCATATGATCTGTATAAATACGGGCAAACTGAATGTCATTTTCATTGAGTTCTTCAATCCGAGATGTCGTAGCCTTAGTGATATTTATATTCATTTAAATTTTATTCAATTTAAGATTAAGTAAAAAAACGTTTCTTTGTTGTGTACCCGTACAGTAATTCTTTAGTACTTTGCTCACGTGAAGAATGCTTTCAGTCAGTGCTGAAGTGCGGCAAATATACAAAACTGAATCCATAAATGAAAGACAAACTTGATCCATCAAGCCTCTTAATGTTTGAAAACAGTGAGCTCATTGGAGATTCACTTGCGCTCGAATCAACTATTGATTCGGGTTTTGCCGCGAAAAAAACTTGGGTGATATACAAGGTGTTAAAAGATGCAACTGCTGAAAAAGATTTTTTGAATAAATTACTACTGGCAGTAAATCTAACTGTGGAAGATTTTGCCCAAATTGAACTTGAAAATACTACTCCCAATATATGGAGATTAATATCATCAGCCAGACCAAAAAGAATTTTATGCTTCGGTGAATTTTTAACTACTCCGGCTATTGACTTGAGTAATTCATTTTATAAGAAGTTGACAATAAATCAAATTGACATACTAATTGGGCATGAACTAAATGAGATAATGCAGCATGCTGAACATAAGAAGGCTTTGTGGTCAGGCCTTAAAAAGATGTTTGAAATAACGACATGAAAAAAATAATTTTTGCAACAGGTAATGCGAACAAGGTTAAAGAAATTCAAGAACTATTGAATCATAACTATGAAGTATTATCCTTATCTGATATCGGATTTTCTGGCGTTTTAACAGAGCCATTCGACACCTTGGAAGCAAATGCTCAAACTAAAGCAACACAATTATTTGAACAAATTGGTCAGAACTGTTTTGCTGAGGATTCTGGACTATTCGTACCTGCTTTAAATGATGCGCCAGGTGTTTACTCTGCTCGTTACAGCGGAGAAAACGCAACGGATGCAACCAATATAGAACTTTTGTTACAACAACTTGAAAATATAACAGAAAGATCGGCTTATTTCAAAACCGTTATTCATTTAATTTATGAGGGCAAGCATTATCAATTTGACGATACTTGCTATGGAAAAATAATTGATAAACCAAGGGGCACGAATGGTTTTGGTTACGATCCGATATTTATTGCTGATGAACTGCCCAATAAAACATTTGCAGAAATTAGTCGAGAATATAAAAACCGGATCAGCCATAGAGCCAAAGCTACTTTTAAATTTATAGATTTTTTGAAGCATCAAGGATGAATAATAATCTAAATAGGAATTACAGTCGGCATTCTGATTCAAAAAGACTCTAATTGTTTATTTTAACCCAATTATTCGAAAACAAAGAGCCTATTAATGCAGCAAAAATCAGCGATTTTGTGGAGTGAGGTGTTAAACCCTAAGAATATTTTCTTTAACCTAATTGGTATTGTGATGATTGTCTTTGCCATTAGCGGTTTTATGATTCCGAATAAGTTTCTTGATGGTGGCGTGACAGGTATTTCAATATTTATCTATGAAATTACCCATATTCCGTTTGGGCTAATTTTTGTTGTTCTTAATGCACCATTTGTGTTATTAGGTCACCGATTTTTTGGCTCAACTTTTACGCTGCAAACTGCCATAAGTATTTTATTAATTGCAATTGGTATAACCTTTATTAATATTCCGGTGGTCACTTCTGACAAGGTGCTCATAGCGTTGTTTGGAGGCTGTTTAATAGGCGCAGGCATGGGATTTTGCATAAAGGGTGGTTCCTCTGCTGATGGAGCAGAAATTTTGGCTGTTTTGACTACGCGCAGAATTGGATTTACGATTGCAGAGGTGATCTTTAGCATAAATGTATTATTGTTTTTAAGTGCTGCTGCCATTTTTGGCATTACAATCGCCTTTTATTCAATCATTACATACTTTGCCACATTTAAGGCTTTGGATTATGTTATTAATGGTATTGAGCAGTTTACATCATTAAACATCATATCTTCTAAAAATGAGGAAATCAAAAGCCTGATTGTTCAAGATTTTAAAAAAGGCATTACAGTCATGAAAGGCGAACGAGGGTATTTGCCAGAAAGTTTTCATGTAAGAACTGATTGTGATATTATAGTAACTATTGTAACTCGGCTAGAGTTGCTACGAATTAAGCATGCTGTAGAAGAAATTGTCCCCAACGCATTTATGTATATAAGCTATGTCAAGGAAGCATCCGGTGTAATTCTAAGTATTCAGAAGAAGCATTAATTTGAAAGATTGGGATATATATATATATATAAAGTATTTGGACAGGTTGAGGAATAAGCTTCCTGAATACCTTTCATACCATAGCTGGAAACATACAGAGTATGTAATTAAAAAGGCTGAGGAAATTGGCACTTACGAGGGTGTTGAGGAGAACGATATGTTTTTGTTGCGCGTTGCAGCACTTTTTCATGACTATGGTTTTTTAGTGGGGCCTCCAGAAAATCATGAAGAAAGAAGCATTGATTATTGCAGCCCTAGACTGAATAAAATGGGCTTTTCGGATAAGGAAATAGGCCTTGTGGCAGGTATGATACTAGCTACAAAAATTCCGCAACAACCCAAAACGTTATTAGAAAATTATAGCTGATGCCGATTTGGAGTATCTAGGCACTGAAAATTTTTCAAAAATCGGAACACTTCTATTTCATGAAACCAAGTACTTTAATCCAAATTTGACAATGCAAAAGTGGGATGATATACAAATTAATTTTATGAGTAATCATGATTATCACACTTCGTATTGTAAAAAATTTAATGCTGATTTAAAATCAAAAAATCTTGAACGGTTAATAAATCAACAAGAATCCTAAATCTTTACATCATTTTTAAATAATAGAAATGATGTTTGAACAAATCTAACTTACATTTACGCTCTTTTTATGAAGAGCATTTTAGGCAAAGAAATTCGCTCATTTTTCAGTTCGCTGGTTGGCTATATCGTGATTATATTGTTCATGCTGATTAGTGGGCTATTTATGTGGATATTGCCGGACACTAATATGTTTGACTATGGATACGCGAGTATGGAAAAATTCTTTTCATTTGCTCCCTGGATTTTAATGTTTTTGATACCCGCCATTACAATGCGAATGCTAGCCGATGAGTTTAAGTCTGGAACAATTGAAATGCTGAGTACTAAACCTCTAAAAGAAAGTAGTATTATTTATGGGAAGTTTTGGGCTTCATTTCTTTTGGTATGCATTTGTTTAATGCCCACCTTATTGTATTTACTTACATTGGAATCGTTATCTATTATTCCTAACAACCTGGATAGCGGCGGGATCCTTGGCTCCTACATAGGGTTATTATTTTTAATTGCTGCTTTTACTGCGATTGGGTTATTCTGTTCAGCTCTCACTGATAATCAAATCATTGCATTTTTGATTGCAGTATTTTTGAATTTTATACTATTCCAAGGTTTTGAATCAATTAGTGAAATGCCCGCTTTGAGTGGAGGACCAGACTACATTATCAGTCAAATTGGTTTAAACTTTCATTATCAGTCCATTAGTCAGGGAGTACTCGATACACGCGACTTGCTCTATTTTGTATCCGTAAGTTTATTGTTTTTGTTTGCAACGCGATTATTTCTTCAAAAACGCAAATGGCAATAATATGAAGCAGTTAAAAAGAACTCATATTCTACGTTTTGTAATACTGGCCGTGATACTACTCGTACTGAATGTTTTAGGCAGTCAATTCCATAAACGGTTTGATTTAACGGCTGAGAAAAGATTTTCACTATCTAGCCCTACTAAAAAATTCATCGCTGAAATGGATGATATAGCCAATGTAACCATCTTTTTGCAGGGGAATCTTCCAACAGGTTTTCAGCGCCTTCAAAATAGAACCGTTGAAACACTAAATGAATTCAACGAGTATTCCAACGGTAAAATACAATACCATTTTGAAAACCCATTGGAAGGCAAAGCGACACCAAAAGAAAAGGAGGAAGCCATGAAGACATTGGCATCCAAAGGTGTTTTGCCTGTAAATCTGCAAGTACAACAAGATGAAGATGAAAGCGGATATTCAGAAAAAATTATTTTTCCTTATGCACTGATTGCCTATAATGGAAAAGAATATCCTGTAAGCTTGTTGGAAAACCATGGCGGTATGTCGCCAGAGGAAGTTTTGGATTATTCCGGCAATTTATTAGAATACAAATTTGCACAAGGTATTCAAAAAACAACACAACCAGACAAACCCTACATAGCCTATGCAATTGGTAATCGTCAAGAACTCGGTTGGCGAACCGTAGACATGCTTTCAACTTTAAGTCAATATTATCGGGTCGATACTATCGATTTGAACACGAATATCGAGGTGCCGGGGGTATATAAAGCCGTGATTTTTGTTTCACCCAATACAGCAATAGACGAAAAGGTAAAGTTTAAAATAGATCAGTATATCATGAAAGGCGGCAATATGCTTTGGCTGCTGGACAGACTCAATACTGACATGGACACCATGCAACAATCAGGGGCATATTTAGCCCAAGATTTGAATATTAACTTAGAAGATTTGTTGTTCAAATACGGAGTACGTGTTAATCCTGATTTGGTTGAAGATATCCAGCAAAATGTCCCAATTCCCGTTACGGTTGGGACTATCGGAGATAAGCCGGACATTCGCCTTTTACCGTGGATATATTTCCCATACAGTATCCCCACATCAAAACACCCCATTGTACATAACATGGATGCTATTTTGTTTCAGTTTGCCAGTAGCATTGATACAATAGCAGTACCAGGCATAAAAAAAACAATCTTATTACATTCTTCCAATCGCTCTCGTCGGATTGCTGCTCCATTACGTATTAGTTTATCTAATTTGCGCTATAAACCAAATCCCGACTTGTACAGAGAATCTCAAATTCCTCTGGCCGTTTTACTGGAGGGTAAATTCAGCTCTAATTTCACTAATCGTTTGGCGCCTAAATTCCTTACAACTTTAAAAGATTCACTTAATAGACCTTTTATTGCTGAGGGACAAAAAGATGCAAAACAAATAGTAGTTTCTAATGGTGCGGTATTTTTTAATGACTTTACGCAAAAACAAGGACCATTGGAATGTGGATTTTGGCGTTATACCCAACAGCAATATTCCAATAAAACATTCTTGCTGAATTCCATTGAATATTTAGTGGACAGTACCGGGATATTGGAAGCTCGAAGTAAAGACCTCAGTCTGAGATTACTGGATATGCCACGTGTAAAAAAGGAAAAAACAAAATGGCAATTAGTTAATATCGGACTGCCAATTTTATTGACATTATTTTTTGGCAGTGGCTATCTATTTTTCCGCCGAAAAAAATACACCGGACTAGGATAATTGGGGTTAGTGAAACCTTTAATTAAAAGTAAACCCTCACACAAACATTGATTCTTCTTTTATATAACTGTACATTTGGCCTGTTCAATGAAAAAAATAGACGATCTAGTACCAATTTTGGCAAATAAGCTGAAAATAATTATCACGCATCATTACAATGCAGATGCTGATGCCCTAGGAAGCAGTCTTGGGTTGCGTTTTTTTCTTGAAAAGCTTGGACACGAGGTTACTGTAATATCGCCTAACGATAATCCAAATTTTTTATCATGGCTACCTGGATTTAAGGATATAATTATCTTCCAGCAACAATCCGCAGAAATAGAAAATTTATTTTCTATTTCTGATGTTGTCTTTTGTCTCGATTTCAATATTTTTCATCGCACCAAATATTTAACTGAGGCCTTAGAAAATTTCAAGGGTATCAAAGTACTTCTTGATCATCATTTGGAACCAGATACGGCCTCATTTGATTACGGAATATCTCTTCCTGAAAAAAGCAGCACATCTGAAATGGTATTTGATTTTATTAAATTATTTACCAATGGTCTCGAACAATTAGATCAGCAAATTGCCTCATGTTTATATATTGGTGCCGTAGCTGATACAGGGGGCTTTAAATACGCAAGCACAGCTGCTAGCACATTAGATATGGCTGGTCAATTAATGCGAACCGGAATTAACATTGCAGCTATTCAACAGCGTACTTTTGATACCAAATCCGAAAATGATTTGAGATTATTAGGCTATGTGCTTAAAGATAATATGATCCTATTCCCAGAGCATCATGCTGCTTTAATTACAATTAGTCGGGACATTTATAAAAAATATAACATCCAATCTGGTGGTACTGAAGGCCTGGTTAACTATCCATTAAGCATTGGCAATATTATATTCTCTACTTTTATTGTTGAACGTGATGAT
Source organism: uncultured Chitinophagaceae bacterium (assembly GCA_964409905.1). Lineage (GTDB taxonomy): Bacteria > Bacteroidota > Bacteroidia > Chitinophagales > Chitinophagaceae > JAGNRR01. The sequence goes on from CAYPET010000012.1 coordinate 25,416, forward strand.
GAAGTAAAACTGAGTTTACGCAGCCAGGGCACTCTTGATGTAAGCCAAATTGCCAGACAATATTTTAATGGTGGAGGGCACAAAAATGCCTCGGGCGGTAAGTCTCATACCTCTTTATCAGAAACAATAGAATTATATAAAACCATTTTAGAAAAACACAAAAACGAATTACAAAAATGTTACGAAGAATCTCAATCAGTGCTATAGCACTCATTATTACAACAACTGTATTTGGTCAAGACTTTAAAAAATTACCTTCAAGCCTAGAATACAAATTTGTTACAAGAAACGAAAATGGCCAAGCCGTTGGCATAGGCGATGATGTTGATTTTCACATCATTACAAGAATTGCTGATTCAATAGTATTTGATTCTAAAAAGCTAAACAATGATAAAGCACTAACTACCCCAGTTAACGAACCTCAGTTTAATGGTGATTTAATGGAAGGTCTTGCCTTAATGAAAAAAGGTGATGTAGCGATATTTCGAACTAGTGTAGATTCGGCTATACGTAATGAGTCTCAACGCCCTCCTTTTGTGAAATCAGGAGATTGGATGTCATTTGAAGTTGAACTTGTTGATGTAAAAAATGCGGCACAAAAAAAAGCTGAAGAAGAAGCAGCTTCAAAAGAAGAAGAAGCTGCTATCAAAAAGTATATAAAAGAAAACAAACTTGATAAAAAAGTATTTAAAACCGAAAGTGGTCTTTATTATGTTATTACAAAAAAAGGAACGGGTGAGAATGCGCAAGTTGGCCAAACAGTTTCAATGAATTATACCGGCTATTTATTGAATGGTGAAGTCTTTGACTCTAATGTTGATTCAGCATTTGGTCACGTACAACCTTTTGATTTCCCTTTAGGACAAGGTAGAGTAATTAAAGGTTGGGATGAAGGCATTGCGTTGTTAAATACGGGTGCCCAAGCCAAGCTAATTATACCATCTCGATTAGGTTACGGAATGCGTAGTCCCAGCCCTAAAATTCCGGCAAACAGCGTGCTTATTTTTGACGTTGAAATGCTCGGAACTAAATAAATTTGCAACTCAAAATTTTTTTAAACAAACATGAAAAAAACAATTCATATTTTGCTGCTAATGACTATAGTCGTTTTGTCAGCCTGCAATTCTAAAAAAACAAAAGATGGCTTTACCGTTTTGAGTAACGGCCTAGAAATGAAAATGATTGAGGACAAACCTGGAGAAAAAGCAGATTCAGGATTTATTTCTAAAATTCATATTTCGGTTAAAGTTGGAGACTCTACAGTATTTGATTCTAGATTAATGAATAACAACGAACCTGTTATGCAGCCAATTTCACCTGGCAGAGCACTAGCAGACTTGATGGTTGGATTTATGGAATTATCACAAGGTGATAAGGCCATTTTCAGAGCTCCTGCAGATTCAATTTTCCCAAACAAAGATCAACGACCACCTTTTATTAAAGATGGTGATATGATGACTTGGGAAGTTGAAATGGCTGAATTGAAAAGTCCAAAGGACATGGAAAATGAAAAAAAAGAGCGCATTGCTAAGCAAGACAAAGAATTGAAAAAATATCTTTCAGACAATAATATCAATGCAACAAAAACAGCCTCTGGTGTTTATGTAGCTGTTACAAAAGAAGGTACAGGCCCAAAACCAAAACCCGGTCAAATTGCACAAATGAATTACACAGGATACTTATTGGACGGAAGTGTTTTCGATTCAAATGTAGATCCGAAATTTAAACATGTTGAAGCTTTTGAGTTTCCTGTAGGAAAAGGTGCGGTAATTCAAGGTTGGGATGAAGGTGTTGCTACTTTAAACAAGGGCTCCAAAGCTAAACTTATTATTCCTTCTGACTTGGCCTATGGTGAACGTGCAACCCCACCAAGTGAAGTTAGTCCTAAAGGTATTCCTGCAAATAGTCCTTTAGTTTTTGATGTTGAAGTAATTGATGTTAAAGATGCTCCTCAATCTCAACAAACCACTATTTCAGCAGACGGGACCATAAAATAATTTTTTTAGATGTAACTTTTAAAGAAGTGTTTCGTCCAAAACGAAACACTTTTTTTATGCGGTTACTAGTATTATTTGTTTTATTTGGTCTATTAACTTTTAAAGCTAATGCACAGGCAATAGTCAAATTAACTCCTGAACAATTTCAACAAACCATTCAACAAAACCAAGTACAATTAATTGATTTACGTCCGGCAGGTGCTTTTATTACGGAACATATCCCTGCGGCAGACAATATAGATATACAAGATCGAAAGTTTCAACAAGAAGCTCTATCACTCAATAAACAACTCCCAACTCTTCTTTATTGCGAGAATGGAAAACGAAGTATTCAAGCTGTTCAAGAATTCAAGAAATTAGGTTTTGAGAATATTCAAATCCTAAATGGTGGTTGGGAAGCTTGGCAGAAAAATAAACTGAATACAACTACATCGATTTCAAAAGATGGTATATCAAATATTAAATTAACTGAATTTGAGGAACTGATTAATGCAAATAAATTAACCTTAGTAAACTTCACGGCTGATTGGTGTCTTCCTTGTAAATTATTGAAACCCAAAATCAACAAATTGGCAATTGAAAATGAACAGCTAAAAATCGTTTTCATTGACGTGGATAAGAATCAAAGCTTAGCTAATCACTTTAATATTGCCTCTATCCCCCATTTACATTTTTATCGGGATGGCAAATTAGTTCGCATTAACAATGGCCTATTTTCTGAAAAGGAATTAAAAAAATTCATCCGTTAAGAAAGTCTGAGGTAGCCTTATATTTGCCCAATGCAATTATTGGATGGTAAAATCGTATCTGCTGCTTATAAAGAGCAAATAAAACAACAAGTAACCCTTCGCAAAGAATCAGGCAAGAAAACACCCCATTTAGCGGCTATCTTGATTGGAGACAACCCTGCCAGTAAGGCATATGTTGGTAACAAAGTAAGAACTTGCGCGGAACTTGGTTTTGAATCATCATTAATTGAGTATGACACAACAGTCACTGAAGTTGTTTTACTTCAAAAGATTGTTGAATTGAATAATGATAACCGTGTGGATGGGATACTTGTTCAATTGCCGCTACCTGATCATATTAACGAAAACAAAGTCATTGAAACTATTAATCCTAAAAAAGATGTTGACGGCTTTCATCCAATTAACCTAGGTAAAATGCTGATTGGTCAAGAAACATTTATACCCGCTACTCCATATGGCATTCTTTTAATGTTAGAACATTATAACATCAAAACAACCGGAATGCATTGTGTTGTCATTGGCCGAAGTAACATTGTTGGAACTCCCTTGAGTGTTTTGATGAGTCGAAATACTGAACCAGGGAATTGTACCGTCACCCTTACTCATTCACGCACGAAAAACTTAAACGATATATGTAAAACGGCAGATATTATAATTGCTGCAATAGGTAAACCACATTTTGTAACGAGTGAAATGGTAAAGGAAGGAGCAATCATTATTGATGTTGGTATAAACAGAATTCAGGATGAAACGAAAAAAAGCGGTTCGCGACTTGTAGGCGATGTTGATTTTGAAGACGTCAAGAATAAATGCAGCTATATTACCCCTGTACCAGGAGGTGTTGGTTTAATGACCATTTGTGCATTAATGAAAAACACCCTTCGAGCGGTAGATTTATAAGTCCAATATTGAACAAACATTAATCGTGACAGAAACCGAAAATTTCATTTCTCAACTTCCCGTAATGGAAGATTTCTACAGTATTCAAGGAGAAGGTTTTCATCAAGGACGGGCAGCCTACTTTATTCGCCTCGGAGGATGCGATATAGGTTGTGTATGGTGTGATGTCAAAGAAAGTTGGGATGCTGAAAAGCATCCATTGACTAATATAACAGAATTGGTAACCAAAATAAAAACTACCAAAACTGACTTTGTTGTTGTGACAGGTGGAGAACCATGTATCTATGATTGTACAAGACTAACGGCACAATTAGCTAAAGAGCATTTGCAATCTTCATTAGAAACTAGTGGGGCATACCCAATTAGCGGCGATTGGGATTGGATATGTCTATCACCCAAAAAATTCAAAGAGCCTTTATTGGAATCTCTTGAAAAAGCAAATGAGCTGAAGGTGGTAGTTTATAACAAAAGTGATTTCGCTTGGGCGGAAAAATATAAAGCTCTGGTCAACAAAAATTGTAAACTTTTTTTGCAACCTGAATGGAGTAAAGAAGCCGAAATGACACCGTTGATTATTGATTATTTACAACAGCACCCTGAATGGAACATTTCATTGCAAATACATAAATACCTTAACCTTAGATAATTATTATGTTAACTAGTTACCCAACACCTTATTATGCTGTCATTTTCACTTCACTCCGTAGAAATGACGACCCTGAATATGGCAACACGAATGATGAATTAGAGGTGTTGGCTAAAGAAATTAAGGGATTTCTTGGTACTGAATCAGTACGGGAATCATTTGACACATTGGGCATCAGTATTTCCTATTGGGATTCAATGGAAGCAATACAAAACTGGCGTGAACATGCCCAGCATCGAATGGCAAAAGAAAAAGGAATTCAAGATTGGTATAAAGCCTACAGCATCCGAATTGCCAAAGTGGAGTATGATAACTTTTTTCAACGAAATTAGTCAGTTTCCAACACTAAAACTTCTACTCTTCTATTATGGGTTGCTTTTGATTCGTTACCAAAATCATCAGGATAAATTTTACGGCTACTTCCAAACCCACGATACTGCATTCGTTCTTTGTTGATTCCCTTATCTATCAAATAATTATAAACGGTTTTCGCTCGCATTTCAGACAAATTAAAGGTGCCGGTGTTAGGGTCCATAACATCAATGCCGCCGTACTGACAGCAAATATGCCCTTGTAATTCTATCCTCAATTTTGGCTTGGCTTTCATGATCTCCGCCAATTCTTCTAAAGCATCTAATGAACTTGATAGTAAAAAATGTGTTCCGGGTTGAAAGATTAAATTAGGTAACGTAAACGTCTCATTTTTTTTAAATGCATTAACATCCAAATATTTTGTTGGATTCTTTTTTATTTCAACGTTCGGGATAGGTGGTCGATTATCACGAATATCAACTTCAGAAATTTGTACAACAGATGTTTTCTTTAATACTTTACCACTATTTTTTGGTCTAGCATCAAAGCTAAGTCGAACCTGATTCCAGTTTGAATTATCTGTAAATGTTAGTTTAGAAATAATTGAATTTAGATTGACACCTGCTTCCAAAAGCCAATTCTGAATAGCAAAAATTCTACTCTCTGCCACTATTCTATTTTGCGAAGGAGAACCCTCAGAAGATATGTATGCCGTGATATAAACATGCTCAAGAATTTTTTCCTTAGTATACTGTTGTAAAGTTTCTATTTGGCCATTTGTTAATACTGAAACAGATGGTTTGTACGTCAAAACACAAATTTGATCAGCATGAACGGTCAGGCTACTCAGAATAATAAATATGATAAACAAATTACGCACTTGGCAAAAATACTGAGAAATCTCTCAAGCTAACGAGCAATACTCGATGCAATCCGTTAAATTTTATATAGCTATTTTTTTAAGAATTTAGTCACTATCCTATCATTCTGTAGTGATAATGCTATTTCGTATAAACCACTAGGTAAAGTACTCACATCAATAATTTTACTTGTGGTTTGCAATAATGCCCTACCCTGCATGTCCAATATCAAAATATTCATTACTTTGTTTTCAACATCCTTTATGTAAAGGGTATTGTTGGCAGGATTCGGGTATAAATAAATATTCAACTTTTCTAAAGTTTCCAAACCGAAGGGAGCACCATTAATAACTGATACCATTCCGTAATAAGGTTGGAAATTCATTTTTGTACCGGTCACATAGATAGTATCTAAATGTTGTAGCGGGGGAAATGTAAATAGCGCCTTACCATTCTTCACAACAGCCGACGAAAGATATTCACCTCGATAAAATAATCCAATTTGACTATTTTCTTCATTTGAAGTCACCTCAAAAGATGTACTATTTAGACCAACTGTTTGATTATGAGAGCAATTTAATTGACCATTATCTGCCGTATAAAGCAATACAGTGGGGTCGCCAAAAACAATCCATGTATCGGCAATTTCATCACCGCCATGAGGGTCAATAGTGGTATTATAAAAGTCATTAGTGCCCATAATTCCACTAGAAGTAATAGCACCGAAAGTTGTTTGGTATATCCCGGGTCGAGCACCCCGCAATATCGCATTCATTTCATCCTGACCATGCATTGGAGGATCCCAACTTTGATTGATAGAACTCATGATAGTGGCAATTGCTCCCTTCGGATTCCCTACACCATCATCAGCCCAAAGAAAATTTTCACCTAAACAAGTCGAGTATACAAAACTTCCATTTTGACATGCCGTAGAAAAAATAAAGGGCCATTTACCGTTATTATTAGTCACATTAAGCATTTCGTCTTTACCAATGAAAGTACTGGTTACAAACATGTCAACAGTACCGTGCCCACAATAATTTATCAAACCGATACCATCATTTATCGCATCACGCAAAGAATTTACTGGCGGAGGTCCTGGAGCATCATTACCTCCATGTGAACCATCAAAAAATTCGTAGTTGAATACATAAGTGCCAAAATTTTTATTGCTATCAGCAATACCACGCAAATGTTCAAAATCATATTCACCTTTATCACCAGGCCCTTGATCGCTTCCTATGGCCACCTGTTTACGCATCCAAATACCAGCATTATTTGCTTGTCTTTCATAGAGCAGTGTTCGTTTTACCTGAGTTAAAACATGCTGCAGCGTATCGGCCGAAAAACGACCAACGATAAATTCAGGATAATGATCATTACCGGATTGATAGGCATAGGCTAAATCAGATGGCCCAAACAAACCAGGTACTGTCCAATATGCATTTTGCGGAGGAATATCAGGGGCATCTCCAACAAGCAGCAAATAGCTAATTTGCTCTTGTTGATAATATTGAGAAACACGGGCTTTTAAATTAGCTTCAGTTGCCCCCCCTGTGATGGTGTCACTCAGTTCAAAAAACACTTGAAATCCTTTACGATTTTTCCATTCAATAAAATCGGACATGGCATTAGCATACTTGCTATCACATAATATTAATAATTTGCCGGATTGTATTAAAGGCGTATAACCAAATGATGAAGTTTTGTAGTTCAAAAAATGATACTTATACAGTTCATGAAATGTTGCATCAACAACGGCAGGCTGCTCCAATAATCTTTGGAAAATATTATTCTCAGCATTTTGATCATAACTGACTTTTATATACATTTCAGTATAAACCTTTAGTTTCTTGGCAACTGCATTATATTGTACAGGGTTTATATGCAGCGTTTGCGCTCGAAAATCTCGAAGTATGTAGGGTTCAAACAAATAGGCTTGTTCACTTGGATAATATCGATTTTGCAAATAGTGTTCGCCATAAACATATGGAATATCATCAGGGTTTTGATTGCGATAAATTTTACCTTTTGACGGAGCTACTTTAATGTTTAAGTATTCAACTGACGTGCTACGCAAAATTTCGATTGTGCCATCTTTTGCATCTGGTACAATTAAGGAGAAGGCCAGTTTTGGTAAATCAGGAGCTCCCTTATCCAACAAATTCCTCCCTCTATCTATGAGTACTTTTTTCTCTAAGCCATGATGTGTATTTATTTCTTTAAACTTAATGCCACCTACCTTAATGCGAATGATATCATAGTCAATACCGTGCTCAATAATTTCCACACTCGTTTGCTCTTGTGCTTGCAAGATCAACGGCAGAAAATAAAATAAGAACAAGATGTAGCGCATAAAAAAATTCAACCCAATTAATGTTTAAAATTACGAAAGAAATTATGAAAGGTCTCTTACATTTGTCATTGCATTCTCATTTTATATGAGAACAATTTCGCCTCGGGGTGTTGGTGGCCATGAAAATGCTTATCATCTGAGATCAAACCCGTGAACCTTGACCAGGTAATGCTGGTTAGGAAAGGTAAGTAAAGCCAAGCTTTTTCTTACCCAATTAATTTAATAGACACCTTCTTGAACTCGGGTGTCCAAAAAAAAATAAAGTATGAAAACTGTATTGGTCCTATCCTCTTTAATCTTACTCAATGCAATAGTTTATGCACAAGAGGACAGCACTTTCCGCAATATTGAGTTACCCGCAGCTGTTATTCAAGCCAATAATCCAACGGAAGAAACTCAAGTAAAAGGCGGTGAGGTTGTTTTAAAAAAGAAAAATATTCAAAAACTGAATACGGCTGTTGATGTACCTTATATTATTCAACAAACACCTGCTACCGTTGTGGGTTCTGATGCCGGTACAGGTGTTGGTTATACCAATATCAGAATCCGCGGCACCGACATTACAAGAATAAACGTAAATATGAATGGCATACCAATTAATGATGCTGAGGGGCAAGGTGTTTTCTTTGTAAATTTTCCTGACATTCTGGGCTCGGCTAATTCAATCAGTATAGAACGTGGCATAGGTAATTCCAGGGCTGGATATGGAAGTTTTGGTGGTGCTATTTCAATAAATAATATTGATATTAATTACAAAGAACCCCATTTTAATTTCATGGCCGATTATGGTTCGTTTAACACCTTGAAGAATAGTATTAAGGCAAGTACAGGTATGTTGAATAACCGTTTTATTACTACTGTTCGATTATCTCACATAGTCAGCGATGGCTTTATTGATCGGTCAGCGGCTCAACTGCGTTCCGCCCAGATTACATCAAAATTCTATTTTTCACCTGACGCAACACTCACCTTTAATTATTTAACCGGTCAAGAAAAAACACAACAGGCCTGGAATGGCGTTTTAGAAAGTAATTTGGATTCAGCCAGAACATACAACGAGCTAGGCATGAAAGCTGATGGTTCTTTTTACGATAATCAAACTGATAATTATCAACAAGACTATTATCAGTTATTTTTTGATAAGAAAATAAGAAATATCAATAAACAAGGCGGTGTTATAGGTTTTGGAGCAGCTACATATTTTACAAAAGGTAAGGGATATTATGAGGAATACAAACTTGAACAGGAATATGCAGCCTATGGCTTGCCGGTTTATATTAAAGGAACCGATACCACAAAAAACACAGATCTTATTCGGCAATTATGGTTGGATAATGACTATTTAGGATTTAGAGCTTATGTTAATTATATCAGCCCGAAAATACAGGGTGGATTATACTTTAACTCATCTAACTATTACGGTAAACATTTTGGAGAAATTATCTGGGCCACTGCCGGCGTTGAAAATGATTTTCGATGGTATGATTTAGATGCCCGTAAGTCAGATAACAATATTTATGGGATGTTTTCATATAAACTCCGGGATGATATTCAATTGTTTGCTGACCTACAATATCGCAGTGTGCGCTATGAAGTTAATGGTTTCAGGCAGTTCCCAAATATTCAGCAAGACTTACGTTGGAACTTTGTTAATCCCAAAGTTGAGTTTCGCTACGCACCAAGCAAAAAAACAAGTCTCTCCATATTTTTAGCACAATCTACCAAAGAGCCTAATCGTGACGATTTTGAAGCAAACGCAACAGAAATTCCACGTCCTGAAAGACTAACAGATTATGAGTTCAATTGGCATCAACAAATTTATAAAAAACTTAAGCTACATACTACCCTATACTATATGGATTACAAAGACCAGTTGGTGTTGACAGGGAAGATAAATGATGTAGGGGCCTATGCGCGAACAAACATTGGCCAATCTTATCGCACCGGTTTAGAAATTGTGGCAATGTATCAACCTAATAACCATGTTATCTTGCAAGGAAACGTAAATGTTTCTAAAAATAAAATTAATGCTTTTTCAGCCTATGTTGATGATTATGATAATGGAGGACAAATAAGAATCGATTATTCAAATAGGGATATATCATTCTCTCCTAATATTATTGCTGGCGGACAATTAAGTTTTTACCCATGGCGGCATTCAAAGAGTCGCGCCTTTCGTGAGTCATCTATTGATATCTTACCCAAATTTGTGGGCAGGCAATATTTGGATAATACACAAAACATCAATAGAAGTATCAAGCCATTTAGTACAACTGATATTTTAGTGAATATCGAAATAGAAAGTAACCATCGTGCAAAGTACAAAATCAGAGCTGGCCTAATGAATATTCTGAATGAACAGTATGAAAGTAATGGATATACCTACTCGTTTGTTTCGGGTAGTGAATTGCAAACTTTCAATTATTTCTATCCGCAAGCAGGTCGGCGTTGGTCTTTTGGATTTGGGTTAGAATTCTAAAAATGAAAGGCGAACACCTTGGTTCGCCTTTCATTTAAAAATAACATCTAACTAGGCTTTTACTGCAAGAAAATTTGCTTCTCTTTTTTCTAGGAAAGCACTCACGCCTTCTAACATTTCAGGGGTAGAAAAGCAAGTGCCAAATTCAGCAATCTCTGTGCTGTAACCTGCTGATGTACCTGCAGCATTAACACATTTAATAACTTTAGAAACCGCCATCGGCGACTTTTTATTGATTATTCCCAAAATATTTTTGGTGTGTTCAATAAGCGAATCCGGAGCCGTCACATGATTAACCAAGCCAATTTCTTTTGCTTCATTTGCATCTGCCATGTGGGCTGTCAAACATAATTCCATAGCCTTTCCTTTTCCTACTAAGGCCGTTAAACGTTGTGTGCCACCATATCCAGGTATCAAACCAAGATTCACCTCGGGTTGACCAAATTTTGCTTTTTCACTCGCAATACGGAAGTGGCAAGCCATAGCTAATTCACAACCTCCACCCAATGCAAAACCATTGACAGCTGCCACTATAGGCTTACTGCATTTTTCTATTTTGTCAAAAACCCACTCTTGACCATTACGTGCAAGTGCTTCACCCCTTTCTTGATTCATAGTTGGAAATTCTGAAATATCTGCACCTGCCACAAAAGCCTTGCCTGCACCAGTAATAATTGCTGAAAGAATGTCATCATTGTTTTCTACAGTATCAATCGCGGCATTCAACTCTTTTATTACGTCAGCGTTTAACGCATTAAGTTTTTCTGGTCGATTGATGGTAATAATTGCGATATTTTCTTCTACCTCAAATAATAAAGTCTCGAAATTCATAATATTTTTTATAAGGTGTGCAATTTACTCCTCAATATCTTATTAATCTTACTGAAAACAAATAGAGTTTTCTACATCCGTTGACACATAACTTCATGACAAATGATTCCTGCGGCGACGCTTACGTTAAAACTATCAAAGTCACCTTTCATTGGGATAATAAAAGTTTCATCACTGGCTTTCCGACTTGTAGATGAAATTCCTTTATCCTCCGAGCCCAGTACAATACATGCAGGCCCCGAAAAATCAATTTCTCTTAACGTTTTAGTGGCTTGTAAATCAGACGAGTATACTTTAATGCCGTTTAGCCGAATTATTTCGAGTGCCACATTAATACTTTTTTCTCGGCAAAAATTCATTTTAGTAAAGGCTCCGGCAGAAGTTTTTACCATATCCTCAAATATTGGTGCCGCATTTTTTTCTGAAAAGATAACGGCATCTACCCCACAGCAAACAGCCGATCGGATAATGGCACCCATGTTTCGGACATCTGTAATACCATCCAAGAGAAGAAAGAAGGGGTTTTTGCCTTGCTCAAAACAAAGAGAAATTACGCCCTGAACAGATTGATAAGCTACTACGCCTGTAAAAGCTATAACTCCTTGGTGATTCTTTCGGGTTAAAGTATTTAGTTTTTCATTAGGTACGCGCACGATTGGAATGTTACGCTCTTTGGCAAGGGCGAGAATATCCGCAATAATGTCACCGCTAATGCCGTGATAAACAAACAATTTATCAATTAATAGATCACTTTGCAACGCTTCCAAAATCGGTTGTCTGCCGAAAATGATTTTTTTCGAATTCCCTGAAACCATTGATTATTTTGAAATTAAAAATTTCGCAGACTCCACGATTTTGCCTTGTGCATCTTTTACCAGCACAACATATACCCCTTCAGGATATTGCCTCATATCATTAAACTCAACCTCACTTTCGCCATTTGTGTTCACTGACTGCAATTTCTTTCCAATAAAATTGCGAAGTTCAACAGAGCTGGCCTTAGAAACCGTTGTACTCATCAGGCGCACTTTGAGCACATTAATTTTTAACGGAACTGGAAATAAGGAAACCGTTGGATTGTTCCGTTGAGCTTCAACGAAGAACGTTACAAACAGCAGAATCAATATGAATAAAATTCTCTTCATTTCCTTCGGTAAAAATATAACTCTTTCACTTCAATTTAAAGTTAAAAAAGAAGAAAATTAAGGATATGCACTAATTTTGAACAAGTGCATATTCTAAATAATTCATGGATTAATGAATTTTGGTATGGTTTTCTCGTACTGATTGGTGCTGTTATTGCAATTATTTTTTATGTCCAAAATAAACGGCGCTCCTTTAATAAGTTACTGATACTGCTTTTTTTTATAAGCATTTTTGCCGTTGGTATACATAAACTTGAAAATCCGGTTATAGGCAACCCTTTTGAATTAAAAGGTATTAGTGGTATTGAGGATGATAATTTTGGCACCTCGCCTGATTATTTGGGCAATGCTGTTGAAAAAATTATCGACTTCGTCAAAAAGAAATTTTTATCTACGCCCTTATAGTTTATGTTTAAAATCACTGGTGATATAGAATTCTATATCCGGGTTATTCGTTCTTTCTGTATTGAGATACCACTCACTTTCTGCCAAGTAAACTAAATTCCCCTCTTTGTCCTGTACAATATTTGCCGATTTGTATTTGATAAAACTGTTGATTTTTTCGGGACTGCCCTTTATCCAACACGCCTTAAAATATGGCATTGTTTGAAATTCACATTTTGCGCCATATTCACCTAACAACCGATATTGAATAACCTCAAATTGTAGCTCTCCAACACAACCGATAATTTTACGGTTGCCCCCATGCTGTGTAAACATTTGCGCAACGCCCTCATCTGTCAATTGTCGAATTCCTTTTTCGAGCTGCTTTGACTTCAATGGGTCTTTATTAATGAGTTCCTTAAATATTTCAGGAGAAAAACTCGGAATACCGGTATAATTTAATTCTTCACCCTCCGTTAACGTATCACCTATTTTAAAGTTACCGGAATCATATAAACCAACAACATCACCAGGATAGGCATAATCAATTACTTCCTTATCGCTTGCAAGGAATGTATAAGGATTGTTGAATCGTAACTTTTTATCTGATCGGATGTTTTGGTAAAATTTATTTCGTTCAAAACGACCAGAACAAACTCGCAGGAATGCCAACCTGTCCCGATGTTTGGGGTCAATATTAGCGTGTATTTTAAACACGAATCCGCTAAATTTGTCTTCTGCAGGCTTTACCTCACGTACGTCTGTATTTCGAGGGCGTGGATTCGGTGCAATCTCAACAAACGTATCCAACATATCCTTTATTCCAAAATTATTGACGGCACTGCCAAAAAATACAGGGGCCAGTTTGCCAGCTAAATATGCATCCTTATCAAAAGTTTCATAGACCCCCATAAGTAATTCACAATCCTCACGCAGTTGTGTCGCATCTTTCTCTCCAATCAGATTATCTAATTCTCCTGTACTCAAATCTGCCATGGGAATCAAATCATTCTCAGTAGCTTTTTGGTTTGGCGAAAAAGAAATAATGCTTTTGTTGAACAAATTATACACACCTTTAAAATCCCTGCCCATGTTGATTGGCCAGGTTAAAGGCTGTGTTTGTATTGTCAGTTTTTGTTCAATTTCTTCTAACAAGTCAAAAGCATTTTGACCATCACGGTCAAGTTTATTTATAAATACAATTACCGGTGTATTACGCATCCTGCATACTTCCATCAGACGCTCAGTTTGCGCCTCAACACCTTTCACACAATCAATAACGAGGATTACAGAATCTACAGCTGTTAATGTACGATACGTATCCTCGGCAAAATCTTTGTGCCCTGGCGTATCTAGAATATTGATAAGCTTTCCTTTATATTCAAAACTCATTACAGAAGTGGCCACCGATATACCACGCTGCTTTTCGATTTCCATAAAATCGGAAGTAGCATGTTTCTTAATCTTATTCGATTTTACAGCACCAGCAGTTTGTATAGCTCCTCCAAATAATAATAATTTTTCGGTAAGCGTTGTTTTACCAGCATCCGGGTGTGAGATAATGCCAAATGTTTTACGCTTATCGATTTCTGCCTGAAATTTCATAAGGGCAGCAAATGTAATATTTACTTGCTACAGCATAAAACCTAATTCAACGGGCATTTCCTGTTTAACGTATCATTTTGTAACAAAAATTGGGATAAGCTGACATTTTTTTAGATAGTACTTCAACTACCTGACTTATATTAGCCCATAAAATTAAAATAAATTATCTGTTGAAGCAGTTGAAATTTCATAGTATGCACAGGGTAACTTATTTTTTTATTCTATTATTTTTTATTCAATTGGATCTGACTTGTTATGCTCAATCTAAATTAATAAGCATCACAGGACAAGTAATTGATCCGGCCAGTGTAGAGCCTTTATCCTTCGTAAACATTCGTTTTTTGGGTACAACCGTCGGTATTCGGGCTAACGAAAAAGGGGAATTTAAATTTGACCTAAATACATGGCCTTCAGATTCGTTGCAATTTAGTTTGGTTGGTTACGAAAAAGTATCAGTTGGTTTTGATACAAGTATTAACCAACACAAAATAAAAGTTGAACTCTATCGAAGTAATACCAGCTTAAAGAAACTGGTTATTAAATATGACCCAAACCAAGCCTTAAAGCTCATTAAGAAAGTTATTGAGAATCGCGACGCTAACAATCAGGATAAGGCAGAGAATTACAAATATGAGGTTTACAACAAAATGGAGCTAGACATTACGCGATTGCCTAAAGGTACCTTTAAAGGTAAAGGACCATTGAAGGCATTTGGTTTCATGAAAGATTTTATTGATTCGACCAATGAAGAAAAACCTTTTTTACCCATGTTCCTTACAGAGACACTCTCTGATTATTATTTCCAAACTAAGCCTAAGAAAAGTAAAGAAATCATTAAGGCCACTAAAATTAGTGGTTACAAAAATGCCAGTGTTTCCAAGTTTTTAGGTAGTATGTACCAAAACATTAATATCTACAATAACTATATTCCAATTTTCGATATAAGCTTCGTGAGTCCTATTGGCGCTACTGCACCCCTATTTTACAAATACACAATTGTCGATACCATTCAGATCAACTACCACGATTATTACAAAGTGCTGTTCGAACCAAAAAGACCCGGCGACCATACCTTCAGAGGAGATATTTTAATACATGAACGGGATTATGCCGTAAAGCGCGTTAGTATGCAAGTAACAGGAGAACAACAAATCAACTGGGTTGAAAAAATAGATTTGGTTCAAGAATTTGACTTGATAGACGAGTATGATTGGTTCTTGGTGAAGGATAAATTTTTTGTAGACTTCAATGCTTATGATGTTACAAAAGTGGCAGGTTTTATTCACCGAAAGACGACCACCTACAAAAACATTGTAATTAACAATCCTGCAGTAGAAAATATTATCAATGACAAAACAGATAAAAATGATTTGGTTATAACCGATGGTGCGGATGAGCGCGATGCTACTTACTGGGATACAAACCGACACGGCGAACTCAGTGATAATGAAAAATCCATTTATAGGATGATAGACACCATTCAAAGTCTGCCGATTTACAACAAATACTACAATTTTCTTTACTTTCTTAGTACAGGCATTAAAGAGTTTGGCGCCCTTGAATTGGGGCCTATTTATAACATATATTCCTATAATATTATTGAAGGAAACCGCATTCGACTTAATTTGGGCACAACCCCGCGCCTCTTTAAAAATGCCTACATCAACGGATATGTAGCCTATGGCACACTAGACCAGCGAATGAAATATTATGGCAATGTATTGTGGTTGTTTGATAGAACGCCTCGCAAGTTTATCAATTTTACTTATATGAATGATTTGGATAATACCCTGGGGGTTTATGATACGGATGTAGGTAGCTTTGACAATATTTTCAGCACTATAGGGCGCAAGGCCAATATTCCATGGAAACTAGTTTTTGTCAACAAAAAACGATTGGAATTTTTTAATGAATTCCACAATGGATTTTCTCAACTTTTAAGTTTGGAACATAAAAAAACAACCCCTTATGCCCCCTTGCCTATTGGCGAAATATTCACCTCCGCTGATGGGTTGCCGACCAATGGCGCTACTACCTTTGAAATTGGTTTGCAGCTTCGCTTTGCTTACTTAGAAAAATATGTTGAGGGCAATTATTGGCGCACTAGCCTTGGCACGAAGTATCCAGCCGTTAAGCTTTATACTGGTTTAGGGATAAACAACTTTTTAAATAGTAATGAAAGTTATTTCAAAGTGAGACTTTCGGTAGCCGATAATCAGCCACTTGGCAGCGCGGGTAAATTATATTACCATCTGTTTGCGGGCAAGGTATTTGGCACATTGCCATATACGTTGTTAGAAATTCACCCCGGCAATGAGTTTTATTATTATAACAAAAGAATGTTCAGCATGATGAACCGATTTGAATATATAAGTGACACTTACATCGGGCTAATGGTAGAACATACCATGGGTTCTTTTATTTTCAAGTATATACCAGGTTTACAAAAAACAAAAATTCGCACGTTCTGGAATGCCAAAGGAGTTTATGGTGGCTTAACCCAAGCAAACAAAGAACGCAACTTTCAAGATAGCTTTCCTTTCCAAACCTTGACAGCTTCACCTTACCTTGAATTAGGAACAGGTGTTGAGAATATTTTTAAGCTTTTAAGATTGGATTTTGTTTGGCGTGTTGCGCCAAGTAATATTATCAACGATCACCCAACCAAAAAATTTGGTGTTTTTTGCAGTGTTAAGTTTGAATTCTAATTACTACTCAGTATTTCATGTGCAGTATCATATTTCAAAGTAGCCGTTTCAAAATGCCCGCTTTGTGTGTTGTAGACATTGCAATTGTCAATTGGCATAGCATATACATGAATCGTGTAGCTACGCTGATTAGATAAATTTTGAAGCTGATGATAACCAAGATCGTCATTCATAAAAGTAACCTGGTTGGGGTGAAGTAATTCGCTGCTTCTGAAAACTAGTTCATTGCCATCTACATCATATTTGTTTTCTGTCAAATTACCCCAAGCCTGCAAAACCCAACACTTCTGTCCTCCATGATTGTGTATTTTGGTTTGTGCACCAATGTCCCAACAAATTAATAATAATTCAAATGAAGCAGTGCGTATGATACAATTACGAGTATAGCCTTGAGGTATCCAACTTGCATATTTTTCTAACTCGGCTTGTTTTATGTCCACTTTGGCCAAACAATCTGCATTACCAGTATTTTCTAAACTCAACAGCTTAGCTACTAACGCTTCGATACTTACGATATTGTCCATAGTCACAATTATAACCTGCTGTCGATTATACTATTTCAGTAAAATAGTGAACACAAACCCTGGCAAGGTTGACAAAGTTGATTAAAAGAATTTAGTTCTAGCGTTAAATACCATCAAAATCAACAAAAAAAACCTAAAAAAAGTCACATTTGCTCAAAATTTGGCATTAGATTAATGGAACAAACATTAGCACTTTTCAATAAAATTGTTTCAGCATTACTTGAAGACGAGAAAATTCATCCGGTTGCAGAATATATCCCGTCAGACAAATTAATGCAACGTTTGGATTTAAGCCTAGAAGAGTATGCTATTAGTGAAAAAGCCTTGGAAGAAGCATTGAATCAACTTGTATTTACGACCCCTCGTACTGCCACCAATGCCTTTTTTAATCAATTGTTCGGCGGACGACAAGAAAAGGCCGTTCTGGGCGATTTGTTATCAGTAATGCTAAATAATAGCATGTATACATACAAAGCTGCTGGTCCACAAGTGGGTGCTGAAAAGTCCGTCATTTCTGCTATTTGCAACCTTATTGGCTGGAATGAACAAGCTGGCGGCACAATAGCAGCAGGCGGCTCCATGACCAATTTAATGAGCATGCTGATGGCACGTGATGCCAAGAATCCAAAAATTCGCACATCGGGCATGAATGAACGTATGACTGTTTATACCTCTGAAGAATCACATTATAGCATCACAAAAAATGCTGCCTTTGCCGGAATCGGCCGAAATAATGTCAGAGAAATAAAAACTGATACACAAGGGCGAATGGACAATGCTGACTTGCGCAACACCATATTACATGATATAGAACATGGCTATCAGCCCATTTTGATAAACTGCACCGCTGGCACAACTGTTTTAGGAGCATTTGACGATATAGTTGCAGCCCATGCAATAGCAAAAGAGTTCAATTGTTGGTTGCATGTTGATGGTGCATATTGTGGCTCGGTGTTGTTTAGTCAGCAATACAAACAATTATTAAAGGGTATTGAATTGGTAGATTCTTTCAGCCTTAATGCACACAAAATGCTTGGCACTCCATTGAGCTGCTCGCTGATTCTTGTAAAAAATAAAGAGGCGTTGTATGATTCCTTTGCAAACGATGCCAGCTATCTCTATCAAACAGATCATGACGAGTACAATTTAGGAAAAACATCCTTGCAATGCGGACGAAGAAACGATGCGCTTAAACTTTGGGTCCTGTGGAAGAGTGTTGGTACAAAGGGGCTGGAAAATATTGTCGACAAGCAATTTGCTTTGGCTGATGTCGCGCGCAATTATATAAAAAATCATCCTGATTATACACATTATAGTATCCCTAATTCCATATCTGTTTGTTTTAATTACCAAAACATACCTGCCCGCCAGATATGCACACTGTTATACGAACACGAAACTTTATTGGTAGGTTACGGCTCGTTTCGGGATAACGAATTCATTCGGTTGGTGACAATAAATGCCACGAATCAAGCAGAGGACATCCTGAATTTCTTTAAAACATTAGAGGATTTTGTGGCGCAAAACATGGATTTGTTCCACTCATAAGTCTTCGGGCTACTGATAACTCCGAAAATTATTTATATCAGAATAAATACAGCTGCAAGCGGGTCAAGCAGTTATCAAGCCTTAATTTAGCACCACCATGAAAAAATTACTCATTATCTTTTATGCTAGCCTTTTCATTTTATCATGCCGTTCGGCAGAGTCTAATGAAGTAACATTCCCGGAGGGCGAAAAAGATCACACATTTTCAAACTATGATTTGGCCACTGCCAAACATTTAGATTGGCAAGCAGAGGTAGATTTTGACAAAAAACAAATTCAAGCTGTTGCGAAATGGACATTTGAAAATAACGGAGCCAAAGAAATTGTATTTGATATCAACAAACTTGATATTAAAGAAGTCTTTGTTGGCGGCAAATCGGTGACATTTGAAGAAGTAAACATGAATTCTACCGAAGGAGATGCACTACACATACCAATATCTAAAAATGATTCTATTGTTGAAATAAACTATAATACCACAAAAGATGGAATAGCGCTTCAATGGCTAACGGCCGAACAAACCGCAGGCAAGAAAATGCCATACCTATTTACGCAATGTGAAAGTATATATGCTCGAACATTGATACCCTGTCAAGACGCGCCTGCTAATCGGATAACTTACAATGCTACTATTAAGGTGCCCAAAGGAATGATGGCGGTAATGAGCGCAAAAAATCCTACCGCAAAAAACCCGGAAGGAGTTTATACATTCGAAATGGAACTCCCTATCCCCACATATCTCATAGCCTTAGCTGTGGGTGATATTGAGTATAAGGCAATTGATAAGCGATGTGGCGTTTACACCGAACCTATAATGCTGGCAAAATGCGCCAACGAACTCTCCGATATGCCCAGTATGATTGCAGCAGCTGAAAAACTGGGAGGCCCCTACCCTTGGGGGAAATATGATGTATTAGTCTGTCCACCATCATTCCCCATTGGAGGCATGGAAAATCCACGTCTAACTTTTGCAACACCTACTATCATTGCAGGCGACAAAAGTTTAGTTTCATTGATTGCCCACGAACTGGCGCATAGCTGGAGTGGTAATTTAGTAACGAATAGCAACTGGAATGATTTATGGCTCAATGAAGGGTTTACCTCTTATTTTGAAAAAAGAATTATGGAGGAAATTACGGATAAGGAATACACGGAAATGCTTTGGGAAATAGGCTATCAAGATTTGCAGGCCGATTTAAAGGAATTTAAAAAAGAAAACTGGAATGACACAAGGCTAAAAGTTGACCTCAAAAATCGTGAGCCAGAAGTTGCATTTTCCTCTATTCCTTATGACAAGGGCGCCTTATTTTTAAGAACCTTAGAAGAAGCAGTTGGTAGAGATACATTTGACAAGTGGTTAAAAAATTATTTTGCGACACACAAATTTGTACCAATGAATACCGGAATGGCTGTTAAGCATATGGAAGAAAATTTGGATCTTAAAAAAGCAGGCATTGATATACATGAGTGGATTTTCAATCCCGGACTACCAGAAAAGACGGCATATGTTTTCCCTGAGAGATTTAAACGTGTAGATGAAGCCAGGGAAAAATACACAAGTGGCGATATGACGGCCGATAGCCTGAATGCAAAGACCTGGAGCACGCATGAATGGTTACATTTCTTACGAAAATTACCACGACCGTTGGATAATAATCTTTTAAAGCAGTTAGATGAGCGTTACTTATTAACCGGTATTGGCAACTATGAGATTGCCGATAAATGGTATCTGCTTTGTATTGCATCAGGTTATACCCAGGCATACCCTTCTGTGGAAACTTTTTTGAAGTCTGTTGGACGGAAAAAATTTCTGGAACCACTCTATAAGGAATTGGTAAAAACAGATCAAGGTAAAACGCTCGCTAAAAAAATACTAGCCGAAGCTGCACCAAACTATCACCCACTGACGACTAAAAAAATTCGCACTATTGTTAATTAGGCATACCCTTTCTTGTTTTACTGGCAAGAAAAACAGTCTCGACTGTGGTATAAATGATGTAAATAATCATTAAAGCGATAATATCTGCAATGATAATAGTGTCTTTGTTTAAAACGATGTACACTAATCCAAGCACGATTGCCAAAAAAAACTTTAAAAAGGAACCTCCCAGTACACCTCGCATAAAGGCAGCATTATTTTCATTATTCGTGAATCGACTACTAATGGCATAAGACAAAACGGATAATAAAAAAACCAGTACATTGCCCAAAAGCAATACTGAAAGCGTAAAGGCCTGAGATTGGCCAAGAGTATAAATTAAAGCAGATAAAGCCACCAGAATGGCGGTCATAAGTATATAAAATCGTTTATTCATTCTTATTATTTGTATCTCTCAGTATTTGGTAAAACAATCCAACCATCACGATTAAAGGTAACAGAATTAAAAATAGTGGACTAGACCATACCAAGTACTTATCTAATTTGTAACCAATGAAAAAAGCAATGCCTAAAGATGCGAATATCTGAAATGCAAGGCCTGTGTATTTCAGCCATGAATTGTGATGTTGCAAGGGCTGTTATTTAAACAGAATTCTTATTTTATCCCCCAACTTTTGCCCCGGCACCTTGCATAGCAGGATTTGGTGGCGGTGTTGGTTTGGGTGAAGATGCTGAGCTCTGCGTTGTTGTATTTCCTACTGCAGCAACAGATCCCATAGAACAGTTGCCATTAAATTGTACGCCGTTTTCCATTACTAATTTGCCAGTCTGTATATCGCCATCCACCTTAGCACTCGATTTAAGAAACAATATATCTGCAATTTTCAATTTGCCTTTAACCTTGCCCGATATTTCAGCATGTTGGCAAAGGACATCGCCCTCAATAATACCATTGCTGCCAATAATCACCTTGCCTTTTGAAGTAATGGTGCCTTTCACAATCCCGTCTATCTGAATATTACCTTCTACCTTTAAGTTGCCGTCAACCTGAGTACCATTGGCAATTGCTGTGGCAGCTCCACGGCTTAATTCTGTTTGACTATTAACTGTACTGCTCACTGCAGGTGTAGGGGTAGTTGTTACCGGTGTTTTTTGAGGTTCTTTACTGCTGCTAGAAAATATTGACATATCGTATAAGAATTTGCCCAAAGATAGACAATGAAGCTAATTTTTAAAGAAATGTGAATAATTTACCTGTAGGTTATGATGGTATCCTTTTTACGTTGCTGCGCAGGTATGGGCATACTTTCCTTTTCTAACTTTCCAGCCTTACTAGGTAATTGATTTTCAAGGCTTACTGAATCCTTACTTTTACTAACAATTGCTTTTTGCTTTCCAATATCGGTCTCTATCAATTGTTCATTTGTTAATTCGGCATAAGACAATTGTTTATCAGTCAGTTGTACAGTATCTAATAAAATTTTTTCGTTATCATTCAGCACAGCCAAAATATTATACCGAATATTATCAAAACTATTTTGCTCTGCTTCCAAGGCATCTATTTTGGCTTGCAACTGAACAGGCTTTTTTCGACTAGCATCAGTCTCATAGCCCGGGATGTAATATTTAATAGGAGTAAACAAAAAAATTAAACTAACCACCAAAAATGACAAGACTAGAAAAGACGATATCATGATATAAACGCTCTTTTTTGTTAGGGCAAGATGCAACATTTCTTCTCCGTCAATAGCATTTATTATGTGTAAATCATAAGGCGTATTGATACGTTTAAAAAAACTCTTTAAAATGTGCCTTCGACCAACACCGCTTATTTTTTTCATTACTGCTAAGTTATAATTTTCATTTTATTATGTTTTTTTATAAGTAGAATTAAAATATTTTTGTTCACATAGCATTTCCGGTTTGTTTTATTCAAAACGCTTAGCGTTCACCATATTATTGAGTTTATTTCTTGCTGCTAGCCATGCTGGCTGGTCGCAAACGAATATGGATTCCCTTAACATCCAAAATCGCTACAATATGGAAATGACCAAGCGTGATAGCATCCTATTGGCTGCTCAAATTCAACGCCAAAAAGATTCCATTGAACGTGAACTAGCCAAACAACGCCTACAAAATTACCGTGATAGCCTAAAGGAGGTTCAACTAGAGCGACGAAGACAAGATAGCATAAAAAGGGAGGAGATTAAAGAGCAAATGTTGGCAGAACGTCAACGCCAAGATAGCATTCGCAAATCACAACAAGCTGAGATGAAGCGACTCATTGCAGAGCGAAAGCGCACGGCGGATAGTATTAGAAATGCTCGACAAGCCATAACCGATAGTCTTAAACTTGCTCGTGCCGAAGCCAGAAAATTACGAGAAGCTCAGAATCGCTATCGAAATAGCCGTGTGTATAAAGATAGTATTGCACAAGTAAGGAAAACGAGGCAGGATAGCATAAAATCAGCCCGAGAAGAACAGCTTGCCATGTTGAAAGCCGAACGTACAAAGAAGCTGGACAGTGTAAAGGCAGTGCGGGTTGCCGAAATCGCCCGTTTAAAGGTTGAACGTAAACGTGTTATTGATAGCACCTTGGCAGCAAGAAAAGTCTATAATGACAGTGTAAAATCCTCCCGACAGGCAATTTTAGATTCAATAAAGCTTGTTCGTGAAAAAAGAAAAGACTCTCTTGAAAAGACACGGGCCAAGATAGACAAGGCGGTAGCGAAACAAAAAACAGAATCTGAATTACTGAAAGAACAAGCGGATAAAATTCATGCACGAAAACAAGGAAGCTGGACAAACGAACAATTACTTAAAAAGGGGTGGAATCTGAAAAGACGAATATGGCAGAATACCGTCACCCGATATAACTCCTACTATAATGCAAAAAGGAAATACGACGATGCGCTTAAACGTTTAAAAGAAAAAAACAAAGATATTTTCACTGAGCAGATTTCAATATACCCTTATAAATTAGAAAGTGGCTTTTCTGCTATTGGCGGTGACATGGATACAGTTATAAAGAAATGTGCTTTTGACACACAGATTCATGATCCAAGATCAAAATGGTTTGATAATGTTTACCATTTGATGGGACGAGCATTTTTCTTCAAAAACGATTATGAATCTGCTATAACGGCCTTTCAATATGTAGTGAATGAGTACAAAGATGGCGATTACAAAAAACGGTTAAAAAAGGGCTATCAAAAATTGCCAGCCTTGAATGAAATAAAATTGGATAAAGACAATAAAGTACGATTAGCTACCAAAGAAAAAAGAGGCGGCATTCATGCTCTTTCTCACCATCCTATTCGAAATGAATCATTAATCTGGCTGGCTCGTGCTTATACCATGAATAATCAATTTGGAGAAGCACAGTCAATCCTGACTATTTTAGAGGAAGACAAAGCATTTCCTGATAGATTACGGGATGACTTATACCTAGCCCAGGCCGAAATGCATATTCAACAGGGGAATAGTCTTTCCGCCATTGAGCCATTGGAAAAAGCAGTCAAGCATCCGGCAATTAATAAAAACATTAAATACCGTGCCGCATTCCTTTTAGCACAGTTACATGCTGAAAATGGCAATATAGAGGCTGCCAACAAATACTTGCAAAAAGGATTAAAAGCTAACATACCACTTGAAATGGAGTACTATAGCAAGTTGACGTTGGCTCAAAATGCAATTCAAGGAAAACCAAATTTAAATGCTGCAATTGGTCAATTGGAGGATTTGGCAAAAGAAGAAAAATACAGAAGATGGCGGGCACAAACATTTTATACCTTGGGTGAAACACTAAAGGAGTCAAACCCAAATGAGGCCGTTAAAAATTTTGAGAACTGCCTTGCGGCCGAGGAAAACAAAAACCTTAAAGCCCATGCCTATTTAGGTTTAGCAGATGTGTATTATCAACAAGCTAGGTATGGTGCGGCAAAATCAGCCTACGATTCTACCATTGCATTTTATAATGATGCAAATCCACCTTTAGAGGACAAATCTCGCATTGAACTTCGCCAAGAAGTGTTGACCAGTTTAGTAATGTATACGGACATTATTCAACTAGAAGATAGTATACAGGCTCTATCAAAAATGAGTAAAAAAGAGCAGATGGATATAATCCGAAAAGAATTAAAACGGCAAGAAAAAGAACGCAAAAAACAATTACAAGCAGAAAGCGCCAAACTTACTGCAGTTGCTCTTTCACCAACAAAGCCCGGTAAAAACACTTGGTATTTTTACAATAATACCAATATGCAACAGGGTATAATTGACTTTAAAACAAAGTGGGGCGATAGACAACTCAAAGACAATTGGCGCTTATCGGGCAATGATAATTTTAATACCAACCTCCTTGCTGGCAATGATTCATCAGGCAACGAAATAGCTGAAATAATTAGCAATAATGCCAATGCCAACAAACTATTGGAAACCCTTTATAATACTCCCGAAGAATTTGCAGCCTCTGATGAGCAAATTATTGACGCATACTTTCAATTAGGTTTAATCTACTCTTCAAGGCTGAAAGAATATCAAAGAAGTATTGATGCCTTCGAAACGCTAAATAACAGATACCCATCGCACAGTCAACTTGCTGCAACCTATTACAGTCTGATTTTAAGCTATACCGAATTGAACAACATGGCAAAAGTGAATGAGTATAAACAAAAGCTTAATGGAGGTTTCGCGCAAACTGAATTTGCTAAGATTATTTCAGGCGCATCAAAACAAACGAAAATAGAAGAAGAAAAAGTATCAGTAATTTATGATACTGCATATCAAATGTTGAAGAGATATGATTTTACTAATGCATTGGCAAGTGCAACAGCATCTTTAACGAGCTATCCTGAAAACACGCTCAAACCAAAGTTCGATCTGGTAAGGGCTAAATCACTTGCCGGTTTGAAAAATTATGATTCCTCAATTACAGTTATAGAAAATATTATTAAAACCTACCCTGGTACCGACGAAGAAAAACACGCGCAGGAATTTTTGAATTACCTTGTTCGTGCCACGCAGTCCCCTTCTGGAGGGTTGTCATCCAAAGACAGCAGCGGTATTCAAAGTGTTACGGACGGCATTGACTTACAGCAAGGTACTGGTGCTGTATACACATACAACAAATACCAGCCGCATTACTATTTAATTCATCTAAACAAGCTTGATGGAAATGTACTTGCCCTAAAAGCTGGATTTTCTGATTACAATAGATTAAAACATTCCGATAAAAATCTTAAAACCAATATGAATCTATTAGATAGAAATTCAGCATTATTGTCTGTTTCAGAATTTAAAAATGCAAAAACAGCCGAAAAATATTTAAAACAAACACGGAGCGAAAGCAAAATATTTTCCACCTTACAAGGTGTCGTTTATAAGGAAATGATCATTTCAGCCGAAAACTTCAAAGAGTTGCTAAAAACAAGAAAAATTGAAGAGTACATTCGATTTTACAAAGACAAATATTAGTCTACTTTTTTTCCAGCAGCATTTTAAGGGCTAACAGGATCATCAAAATAGCAAACATTTTTTTCATTAAAACTCCATCAATACTCACTGCTATTTTACTGCCAAAAAAGCCCCCTATTATAAATCCCAAGGCGAGAATAGCTGCAATCTTCCAGCTAATCATGCCGGCTTTAGTATAGTTCATGGCCGCTACCAAAC
The DNA here is from genome assembly GCA_964409905.1 of uncultured Chitinophagaceae bacterium. GTDB lineage: Bacteria > Bacteroidota > Bacteroidia > Chitinophagales > Chitinophagaceae > JAGNRR01. The sequence goes on from CAYPET010000012.1 coordinate 52,012, forward strand.
TAACTGGTATAGATAACATGGCCAGCGTAGTGCCTTGGGCAGTCTGCTGATTCAATCCGAATAGTATTACCAAAATTGGCACAATAACCACCCCGCCACCAATTCCAAACAACCCACTCAACAAGCCCGCTAGAATACCAAGCACCAAAACCCCTAATATGTAATATATTGTCATCTTATTGTCCATTTTTCAATGTTACCGCAATATTAAGCCTATTAATTCGTTCTTAATTATGTATTAACTTTTGATGCAAAGATTTGGAATATACAGTCAAAAAATTATCTTTGTTCACGTTAAAAAAATAAACACAATTTAAAAGAAAATAATTATGGCAGACGCAAAAAAAACGGTAGTTCAGGCTGCATCAACAGCTAACCCTAAGAAGAATTCAGGACACTTTTGGTTGAATTTCGGGATTGTAGCAATTTGTTTGGTAATTACTCATCTCATATTCCATTTTGTTTTTGGCTCGGAAGGGAATTTTAAAGATGGCGCTACCAAACATACTCCCGATAATCTTATGGGTACCATGTATCTTGGTGGCTGGGTAGTACCCGTGCTTATGGGCACTGCATTAACTTGTATTGTATTTGTAATTGAAAGAGGTTTGACCATTTTTAGAAGTCGCGGTAAAATGGGCAATGCCGAATTCATTCGCAAAATTCAACACCACCTTGGCAATAAAAATGTTAGCGCTGCCTTGGCTGAATGCGATAAGCAATCAGGTAGCGTTGGCAATGTGATGAAAGCCGGCTTGAAAAAATACGAGGAAATGACCACGAATTCAACTTTAGATACTGAGCAGAAAGTGGCTGCAATTAAAAAAGAAATTGAAGAAACTACAGCGCTTGAATTGCCAATTCTTGAAAAGAATTTAGTATTCCTTTCTACAATTTCTTCTGCGGCTACATTATTAGGTTTGTTTGGTACGGTATTGGGTATGATACGAGCATTTGCGGCCATGTCAAATGCCGGCGCTCCTGATGCTAATGCTTTGGCTGCTGGTATTTCGGAAGCTTTGATTAATACTGCCTTAGGTATCGGTGCATCATTTATTGCTGTTATAGCTTATAACTTTTACACTACAATCATTGATAATATTACCTATGGTATTGATGAAAGTGGTTTTACGCTTGAACAAACGTTTTTAGCGAACTATAAATAAATTTAAAATAATAAAGAATGCCTAAACATAAACTACCCAGGAAAAGCACACACATAGACATGACGGCTATGTGTGATGTGGCATTCCTGTTGCTGACATTCTTTATGTTAGCTACAAAATTTAAACCCGACGAACCGGTCATCGTCACTACTCCATCATCTATTTCTGAAATTCCTATCCCTGATAACACAATTCTTCTGACGATAAACCCTGAAGGACAAGTATTTTTTGGATATGATAACAAGGATGCAAAGAAAATAATGATCGATGACATTAACACCGGCAGAAGTTTGGGATTAACAGATCAGGAAAAATTTGACTTTGTTATTGGTGCCTCTTATGGTTCTCCTTTGAGCGAACTCAAATCCTTTCTATCCTTGGATCAATTTGAACGCAAAACCTATCCTTTTAAAGGGATACCTGTTAATTCTGAGTCAGCTACAATGGCCGATAATGAGTTGGTATATCTTGTTCAAAGTGCTCGTACTGCAGGTCAAACAGTTGGAGAATCACCCAGGATATCAATTAAAGCAGATGCTAAAACTCCTTATCCAAAAATAAAGGAAGTATTAGATGCACTAATAGACAATGATATAGACCGTTTCAACCTGATTACGAGTGCTGAGGCAGTACCTGAAGGAACAGCAGCTTATGAAGAAAGAATGGGTGGTGCCGAAAATAAAGGTAGCTAGTTAAAGAAATAGAATTTTATAACCAATAAAAAAATAACAAAATGGCTGAAATAGATGTTTCGGGCAAAGGTGGAGGAAAAGGAAAACCAAAGAAATTGTCAACGCGCGTTGATCTTACTCCTATGGTTGACTTAGGATTCCTATTGATTACATTCTTTATGTTTACCACAACCATGGCTAAACCAAAGACAATGGAAATCATTATGCCCACCAATGATTCGATAGAAGAAACTGAAAAAAACAAAGTAAAAGATTATACCGCCATGACCTTGCTTTTGAGTAAAAATGGACGGGTATATTATTACTATGGTATCGGTAGCGACCCATTAAACCCTCCGAAAGTTGAAATTGCATACTTTCAACCACAAGGAGGTGTGCGCGATGCTATTATTAAATTGAAGCAAAACATTGCAGAATTTAAACAATTGCATGCCGGTGAAGCCGGGGTAAATGCTAAAGATGAAGCTACTATACTTATTAAACCAGATAGTACAAGTAAATATGAGGATATGATTAACGCTCTCGATGAAATGCAAATTAATGGCATAAACACCTATGCATTGATTGACATTACAGAAGTTGATCGAATGTTCATTAAAGAAACCGAAGAAGCAGGTGGTGAATAATTTATGGAAAATTGTCATTATTAGCATCTTACAATAAAATACAGGAAAATGGATTTTAAGAACATACTAAAAATGGAGTACCTCGATATTGTCTTCGATAGAAGAAATAAGAAGTTTGGTGCTTACGAATTGCGTAAAAATTATAGCCGTCGCATAAGAATAGCCGCTGCAGTGACAATTGCAGCTGCTATTTTAATCGGTTCTTTGCCATTAATTGCCGGGTTAGTTGGCAATAAAAAGGCCAAGATTAAACCCATGACAAAGGTGACTAAACTAAAGGCGCCACCACCGGTGGATAAAAATCAACCGCCTCCGCCTCCGCCTCCGCCTCCACCACCTCCAGTTAAACCACAGGTGAAATTTACGCCTCCTAAAATCGTAGAGAAAGAGGAAGTTCGTGAGGAAGAAAAGCCACCACCGAAGGAAGAATTGGAAAAAGCACAAGCTAGCACAATTACCGTAAAAGGTGACCCAAATGCAGATTTAAGTGCACCAGTAATTCCAGATAAAGGTAAAGCTGTGGTTGAGGCTCCAAAACCTAAAGTGTCGAACGAAATTTTCACAGCTGTGGAACAGCAAGCAGAATTTCCTGGCGGCGAAGATGCCATGTTGGCTTGGTTAGCCAGGAATATCGAATATCCAAGAATGGCTCGAGAAACAGGCGTTCAGGGTATTGTGTATGTTGAATTTGTTGTGAATCAGGATGGTAGTATTGAACAAACAAAAATCGTACGCGATATTGGTGGCGGATGCGGTGCAGCTGCAGTCAATGCCGTAAAGAAAATGCCAAAATGGAAACCAGCTCGAAATAATGGACAACCTGTACGTGTTTACTTCACTTTACCGGTATCATTTGAGTCGGAAGAATAACATTGAATAATATATAATAATCAAAAATCCTACTACGCATATATCAGGATTTTTTTTTATTTTTTGATTACTTGAGGTCTTTATTTATGTAAATTTGCGCACTCTATGAAATTATCAAAATTCAAGTATGACTTACCTGTTAAGTTAATTGCACAATATCCCGCAAAGCGTCGCGAAGAAAGTAGATTAATGGTTGTGCATAAGGATACAGGCGAATTTGAGCACCGGAAGTTTTCAGATATAATAGATTATTTTGATGAAGAAGATGTAATGGTTGTAAATGATACGAAAGTATTCAATGCACGTTTATATGGACAAAAAGAAAAGACAGGTGCTAAAATAGAAGTTTTCTTATTACGTGAATTAAATGCGGATAATCAACTTTGGGATGTAATTGTAGAGCCGGCAAGGAAAATTCGTGTTGGAAATAAACTGTATTTTGGTTCGGATAATTCATTAGTCGCTGAAGTAATAGATAATACAACATCGCGAGGCCGTACTATACGATTTCTATTTGACGGAACAAATGAGGAGTTGAAACAAAAATTGGAAGATTTAGGTGAAACTCCTTTGCCCAAATACATAAAACGCAAACCTGAAGAATTGGATAGAGAGCGTTATCAAACTGTATACGCCAAGCATTCAGGCGCTGTTGCTGCCCCAACTGCCGGATTGCATTTTAGTGAAAATTTAATTCGCAGAATGGAAATAAAAGGTATTGAGTTTGCAGCTGTTACACTTCATACAGGCCTTAGTACTTTTAGTCCCATTGAAGTGGAAGATATTACCAAGCACAAAATGGAAGCTGAATATTTTAACATCCCTGAGGAGGCCTGCGAGATAGTCAATGAGGCAAAACTAAATAACCGAAGGATTTGTGCTGTAGGAACTACTACCATACGTGCAATGGAATCGTCTTTAACTACAAGAAAATTACTAAAGCCAAATGAAGGTTGGACAAATATCTTTATCTATCCTCCTTTTGATTTTTCATTAAATAATGCTTTACTCACCAATTTTCATTTGCCGAAAACCAGCTTATTGATATTGGTAACTGCATTTCTTGGTCATGAATTAACAATGAAGGCATATAAAGAAGCTATTAAGCAGAAATATAACTTCTTTAGCTATGGTGACGCCATGTTAATTATTTAATTCTAGAAATGAAATCCAGATAATAGTTGAAGAGCAGTCAATAATGGCTGCTCTATTTTCATAAGCCTTGTTTCTAAGTTCAAACTGTCTGATTCTTGCGGAGTATTGATGTTTTGATTAAAGTTTGAAACAGGCTTTATCGGCTTACTTCTAAACAAATCTCCCCATGTATTAAAGGCTTTCTTATAAATAAGCCCAATGCCACCACGAGCTACGGTTTTTTGATCCACATAATCATATGTACTAACTCTAAATGCATTTAGGCGATACCGCCCATCTAATGTCAACAGGTACTGCCCTCGAAAGTCCCCACCGTAATTAAAAGCATCCCCCCCATTTTGAACACCGGCGTTGCCAAAATCTAAACTATTGCCAATATCCAAAATAAACCGATCTTGAAAAAGACTGGCAGATAAATCTAAATCAAATTGATTTCGTCTGTAAGCCTCTGCCGAACTTACGTCTGATGAGTAGTTCTTATAATTCACATTAAATGAAAAATTATCAGTTCCTGTAATTTTATTTATAACATTATTGATTGCCGGTGATATGGCCGAGCCTACGACATCAGAAATGGTAGTACCAACTGTAGTCGTAGCCAAACTTCCAGCATCAACTCCGCCCCCAACAGGTTTAAAGCTATTAAACAACAAAATCATACTTGCTTGATAAATCAATTCATTCTGATCTTGTTGTATACTTTGAAGTTTGGTTAACCCTATGGAACCTATATTTCGATTGTATGGTTGAGAAATATCAAATTTTATGTTCGGCTTGGAAAGTGGCCCTGTAAGCTCCACTTTTACATGTGTTTCTTCTTTCTTTTTAGCTTCTTTTATTTCATTATCATCTAACGCTTCATTACTAATTAAGGGGTAAAGTGCAACCCTTGTTTTATAAACTGCATCCATATCAATGGCCGCATCGTACGCATCACCATTCCAGGTAATAGTACCACCTTCATCCAAAGCAAAACGATTTGGTAATAGACCTCTGAAATTGAAGAAATACTCCCCCTCTTTAACTGTAAATGTGTTGTACATTTTTATTTCATTACCTAAGTCAACTACCAAATTGATATTTCCATAACCTCTCGCCTCAATTTTTTCACGTGTGTTGGGATCCAGTATTATAGTGGCTAGTATATCTGGTGTAGCCTCAATATCCATTTTTACCTTAAAGTAGCTAGCCGAAGTTGCCGCCTTATCATCCTGATCTTGAAACTTCCCAAGAGTTTTAAATTTTATATAATCATACGTTCCGGCGTCTCCGCTTGAATTAAGCGGCAGAAAAAACTTTGCACCAGTCAATGGTTTAGCAGCAATGTCCATTGTAATGTCATCCAATGGTCCTGCAATTTTCATTTTAAAACTAGCTGGAATATACCCATAAAACAATTCGCCATCCACCTCCTCAGTATTCAAGCCAAGAAAATTATTCGAATAAGCGTTTAAATTTAATCGGTATTTATCATAATTACTATGAGTAATACTACCTGAGATAACAGCTTGTCCCGGAGTTGATCGCTGATCATTTATTGTGATTGGATCAAATGTTATTGACTGATTATCTAGTTTAAGTTTAAAATCTTCAAATGAATATGTGCAACCAGTAAATAGCACCCTAAGTTTTGCTTTACTCATTGTCATATTGCCCAAAATGCTTGGATTGTCAAAAGAGCCAACAATGTCTAAATTGCCACTGGCATAACCTGAAAGGCTATCCACTAAGTCTTCAACAAATTTATTTGCTAAGCTTATTGGCATTTTTTTTATACCAGCACTTAGGTCAAGAGATTCGTCTTTGAAATTAATTTTACCATGGGTCTGCAATGCCGAGTTTTGATAATTCAATGTTGACCCGTTTTCGATATTCAATGTGTTGGGTGTTCTAAGATAGGTGAATTGAATATTAGCAATGCCGAATGTATCCGTATTCACTCGGAACAAATCAACTGAAACGGCCTTCCCATCAATTTTAGTATCCTCCCAGATGTCGTCTATTTTCAAATCCAGATTGACACGGCCAGCCATTTTGAATTCAGTTGCATTAATGTAATTTGAAATTTTCTCCAAATCAACATTAATACTTTTCAGTGTTGCGTTATTCTTTTGATCTCTTTTAAAAGCATTAATCAAATACTGCTGAGTTCCATTTTCAATAATTACATCTTCGGCCAAAACATAGCCAGCATTATAATATTCAATAGGCCGACTAGCAAATAACCTGTATTTGTCATCTTTAATAATAAAGGTGGATGGATTTATTTTCAATGATAATTTATCTGCAAATGCCTGGACTTTTACATCAATTAATGATTCGCCAAGAAAGTCATCTGTGGGTTTAGTAAATAGTTGAATTCGGGCGGTATCACTAGACATAGCCAGATTTAATCTTGCATCTTGCAAAACCCGATTGTTTTGATATGCCAATTCGCCAGCCAGAATTTCTGATGTAAACAAATCGCGTGTTCCCTTTGATACTACTCCAAGACTAGAAAACTTGATATCATCATATTCTAAACCAGATGAACGTAGTTCGATATTCAGTACTTGCGCATTTGTATTGATATCTCCTTTTAATACCGTACCAGAATCTATACTCAAACTTTGATTATAGATATTGATAATATCGTTTGCATTTTTTACGACCAAATCAAAATTGTAAATCTCATTTGGTGGCAACGATGCCCGTTTAATAAAAGTGGGCATGTAATAATGCAGAAAAGAACGAATGGTTCTATCAATACCGGATATCGAATAGCGACCAACTACCCTTGCATCAGCCAGGGAGCTTTTTAGATCCAAGACTTTTCCCAAACTATCCGTGTTGTACGAATTTAATCGCACATCGGCAATGGATATTTCCTTATTATTCATCTTCAAAACCACATCTTGCATAATTGCCTTACCGATGAAATTATCAATATCATTGCCCTCAAAATCCAGCAAAACTTTAGACTTCAAAAAAACATCATCAGGTGTTATACCAAATGTTTTTAAATTGAGCTGAACGATATCTGATTTAAAATCATAAACGGCCTTTTCTTTACTCAAGTTAACCTTACCTAAAAAACTGAAATTTAAGTTTGGGTCATCTGAATTTGCAGAACCATTAAATTCTTTGTTTTTAAAACTACCCGATAAACTTATGTTCCGATATCGTTCATTTTGCAAGTACAGTTCGCTTACGTTTGTACTAACATTAGCTCCGAGATGTTCAAAGTCAAAACCCTGTCCATTAATGGTACCTGTTGCCGTTAACTGTCCAAAATCTTCTTGTTTGATTATTTCACCTACGTTCAGTTTATTGGTCTCAAATCTTCCGCTGTATTTGGGCTGTTTGCCTTGCAAATCCATTGACAGATTGATATCAGCAGCGCCTAAATTTGTAAGCAAGGTTCCAACAGCTTTAAACTGCTGAGTTTTACCAATAAAGTTACCCTTGTATGTTACACTACTTAACGCATTCCACGCAATGGCATCGGTATTCGCTTCGGGTGCTATTCGAATAATTTCCTTACCGGAAGTGGTCAAATTTTTTGCTGTCAGGTTAAAAATCGTATTATCAACATTAGGCAATCCTACAATACTACCAAAACCAATAAAATTTAAATCACTCGATGCTATGCTCACATCCGGCATTTTAAGATTAGCTACAGTTCCTTCCGCTATGCCGTTAAGTTTGGCGGTCAAGGGTAATTGAGCTATATCTCCCGAAAAAAAAGCAATATCACGCTTATCGACTTGACAATCTCGAAATCTTGCACGCATTACAACATCCTCTATATAGTTATTAAAATCATGAAAGTTTTGATACTCCATGCTGTAGTAATTCCGTATAACCGAGCGATTCGTTTCGAGATAGAGATTTTTAAGCTCGGCAATTTGCTGATTGAGCTTCACTCTGGACATCATCTTTTTTATTTCTAAGCCACAGCGCTCTTTGGCAGCTAAATTGACAATATCAGCCAGCAAAGTATCCCCTTGCACTTGGATATCTTCCATCGTTAAAAAAATATCACGCGCTACAATATGCCGCTCATCGAATTCGCCAGGCTTGGACACGGCATTATTTAGTTGATATTCAAATGTTAGATCCTTAAAATTCAAATTATTTAGACTCAACATAAGATTGGCCGTGTTAAATGGTGTTCCCCATGTTGACTTATCTGCTACTTCTATTCTGGATGGCGGTTTGCCGCCTTTATAATCTCGAAAAACTATGGCTGAATGTACAATATCAAATTGTGCAACATTGAAAACCATTTTAGGCAAATCAACACTATTAATTTTGAGTTGCAACTCCCCCACCTTGGCCTCTATATCCTGACCTAACCATTGATCGTTCATTTTGAAGCGAACATTATTTAAGGCCACATTTTTTAAATCAATTTTTGGCAAATCGCTACTGCTGGTATCTTCATCATCAGTTGCAAAGGCTTTTTCTATAAAACTAAAATTCCACTCATCCGATTTAGCATTCCGTTTTAAATGAACCATACCATTCGAAAGTGAAACTTGTTTGATAATCGTTGTTTTATCATTCCATAAATCAGCGACTATGGAAGTAGACTTTATTTTAAAATCACCTATAAAAGCTAAGGTATCTTTATTTTGATCTTCCAGATATAGTTCTTCAAAATGAACAAAATTGAGCAAGTCTATTCGTACTTTTTTAATGGAAACTTTGGTGTCAAGTTTTTTACTGAGGTATATTGCCGCTTCTTGGGCTAACCTTGTTTGTACCTTTTCTTGTGTTAATAAATAAGCCACGACGCCGATAAGGAGAATCAAAGCCAAAGCGCTAATGCCGAATATTTTTAAAAAACGCTTAAACACTTGTCAAATTTACAACATATTTATAGCCCAATTTGACATTAATATGTAACAGAAAGTGAATTTAAAATTTAATTTAGCACAATGAAAATTGCAGTTTATTCAGGACTTATCGTTTTACTTTTTCTCTCCCTTTTTGGCTGTCGCAAAAAAAACACTGCGGGCTTGGGTGGTGACAACGAATTGCGCATCACGGTAAGGCACCATACAATAGTCTTGGATAGTATTACAGTCTTCATAAAATTTAACGCCTATGATGCTCCGGTAGATTCGTTGGACTACGATTTAAAAACCAGGGTTAAGGTTTCCGACAATGACACTGTTGCAATTTTCAGCGGCTTGAAGGATGGCCAGTACTATTTATTCGGCCAAGGTTGGGATCCTTACATTGTAAAAAATGTAAAAGGTGGTCTGCCTATTGAATTAGATAACGAAAAACAACAGCCTGTGGAGGTTTTTCTTCAAGTAACGGAAGATGGTCACTAAACTACAATATCTCCAAAAGCTGATCGCATAGTATTAAGGCTAAATTGCGTTTTATTAGTTCTGTGTTCAAATCTAAAGGGCGTATAAGACTATCCATCACTTTTCTGTCATCAAGCTCAAGTGTATCAAGTACATGCCGGCGATAATTATTGATTATCTCCCCGACTTCTTTCTCCACAAATTCTTCCCGTGAGACTAACTCCTTTATTTTTATTAATTGCTTTTTTATATCGATACTAATAATCATATATCTTAAAGTTATTTAGCGCTCATTTACCACATCCATTTCGTCAACAAGCCATTTGGCGCCGCCAAATTTCTCCAAAATGAACAACGTATATCGGATATCCACAGAGATATTTCGACATAAATTAATATCATACATTATATCACTCATAGTACCCTCCCAAATTCGGTCAAAATTGGTTCCGATTAATTC
>CAYPET010000013.1:0-55805 GCA_964409905.1 uncultured Chitinophagaceae bacterium
TGAATAAAATTGTCTACTTTCAATCTGTACTAAAAAGGGGAAGCCTACAAATGGTTGCAAAAGAAATCGACATGGCAAAAGTATCAGCAAATTTTATTTGTGGTTATTGGAAGTATATGGTCGTTGGTGTTCTTGTTCGCACCCATACTTATGCGATTTAAAAATGAACTAGTTCCTCTGATAAAAGACAAGAACGCATATTATTCTATACTTGATGCCGATAGTTGGAGTGGCTGGGAATTTCTTATTGGTTTATTTTTCCTCTTTGGTTTGGTCAGTTCTTATCGTTTTATAAAAAAAGTCCGATATCAAGAAGCAGTATTGATGATGGCAGCGAATATGAGTATCACCTTACTGCTGGTGTTGTACTTTATGCTACCCAAAATTGAATCCATTTCGCAAGGGCCTGCCATTGATTTTTACAAGCAAATTGCCAAAGAGGATTGTTATGTTGATGTTTATGGTTTTAAAAGCTATGCTCATTTTTTTTATTCGGAAATTCCAGAATATGAAAACAAACTTGGCCATGATAAAGATTGGCTGTTAAACGGCGCTATAGATAAACCAGTCTATTTCGTTACCAAATACACCAAAAGGGAATTGGATACTCGGACTGATATCAACTTCCTTTATCAAAAAGGCGGTTTCAAATTTTATAAGCGAATGCTACTTTTGAATAATGCTGAAGAATGAAAAAAAAAGCCCTCAACTTAGTGAGGGCATCTTTGAAAAATCTAGGTGCTATTAGTCGCGTGGGTTAGCCACTTTTACAACTATTTTTCTACCGTCTAAATCTGTTTCATTTAATCCGGCAATGGCAGCTTGTGCTTGATCGTCATTGTCCATTTCAACAAAACCAAAACCTTTACTACGGTTTTCATATTTGTCAAAAATAATTTTGGCAGAAGATACTTCTCCAAATTGTTCAAAAGCTTGTTTCAGCTTTGTTTCGCTCGTGTCATAGTTGAGCTTTGCTACGAAAATGTTCATATAAAAAAATAAAATTTGCTGAGAAGTCTAAAAAGGGAAAGTGTCGATAAAATGATTATGGAAAAGTGCCGATTGTAAAAATCTCAATGATTAAGCCTGCAAGGTATATCACAATAGCGAACATTAGCTTTTTTTACTGATAAATTCTTTTGTGAAATGCTCTTTACGTTTCTCCTCGGAAAATTTATTGTCATTATAAGCCGTTGAGCCACCTTTCGGTATTGACAAGCTATCCCAATCATTTTTTTGAAGCCATTTGCCTAAAAAGACTATCTGGCCAACGTGGTATGCATAATGCGCTACCTGACGCTGAATAGCCTCAAAAATACTGTGGCCCTCATTTCGGATGTAAATGATATCGTTCAAATTATTTTCTTTCACATTATTCAATGAATCAAATAGACAATTCCAACCAGCTTCCCATTTTTCCAAAAGTTCCTGACGGTTTTGAATAGATGTTTCAAATTCGCTGTCTCGATTGCGCCATTCTTTTTCGCCATCTTCATTCAGAAAATTTGTCCAGCGGCTCATCATATTACCCCACAAATGTTGCACAATAATGCCCACAGAGTTGCTCTCACCATTGGGTTGAAAAAATAGTTGCTCATCCGTGAGTTGTATAAATGTTTTATCGCCCAGCGTTTTGTAATATTTGAATAGGGTTATAGTGCTTTGAATTTCAGCTAAGGTCATAATTTCTGTTGATTTAGGATCAATTCTAAACTGTCAATTAAATCTCTACCTTGGTAAAGTATTTTACCATTTAAGTAAAGGTAATCATCTGCATATTTATTTGGGGGTAGTTTTTGATTTCTTAGCAAATCCATTTTCATTTTATTGCGGGCTTTGGTGATGTTTGTGCCATACACTGTATGATTGCCGAAATAAATAGGCGAGCTAAATTGGGCATTTTTTACAGCCTTGTTAATATCATCAAGATCAGCAGTCTCAGCAATAAATGCAAGTTGTACATTATTTGATTTAGCCTTGTCTTGAAAGGGTGCAATGCGTTGACAGCTCTCCGCATTGCAAAAAGGGCGCCATTTATGAATCCAAACAAGCTTATTTTCATTGATTATTGTACTTATATCTTCCCCTGAAATCATATATAGATTGACAGGGTCTTGTTGCTTAAAATCTAATAAACTACCCCGTTCTGCAAATGGCCGAAGCTGATTGCGTTCTTTATTCGATAAGTTTTTTGCACCTGTAGAATTAATTTCTATTGAAATACAAGCCGAAAATAAGATGCATAAAAAAAGGGATACGGTAATGCGCATCCCTTAAAGTTATTTCAATTGTTATTGACTAGTTCAATACCTCTGCCATTTTCTTACCAATATCAGCTGGGCTATCCACTACGTGAATGCCACATTCGGCCATAATTTTCTTTTTGGCCGCGGCTGTATCATCAGCTCCACCAATAATTGCACCGGCATGGCCCATGCGGCGGCCGGGAGGGGCTGTTTGACCGGCAATAAAGCCTACGACAGGCTTGCGCATATTGTCTTTCAACCATCGAGCGGCGTCTGCCTCCATACTTCCGCCAATTTCTCCTATCATCACAATGCCGGTAGTCTCGGGGTCATTCATAAATAATTCAACAGCCTCTTTGGTCGTAGTGCCAATTATAGGGTCGCCTCCAATGCCTATTGCCGTCGTGATGCCCAAACCAGCTTTTACCACCTGGTCGGCAGCCTCATAGGTTAAGGTGCCTGATTTTGAAACGATACCGATAGAACCTTTTTTAAATATAAAGCCCGGCATAATGCCCACTTTTGCTTCTTCAGAAGTAATCACACCTGGACAATTAGGCCCAATGAGACGAGCACCTTTGCGATCAACAAAATCTTTGGCAATTACCATATCTTTTACGGGGATGCCCTCTGTGATGCAAATGATGGTTTCTATACCGGCACTAGCAGCCTCCATGACTGCATCGGCCGCAAAAGCTGGTGGCACAAATATGATACTGACGTCAGCCCCGGTAGACTTAACAGCCTGTTCTACAGTGTCAAATACAGGTGTATCTAAATGTGTCTGGCCTCCTTTGCCTGGAGTTACACCGCCTACCACATTCGTTCCGTACTCAATCATTTGTGAAGCATGAAAAGTGCCCTCCGTACCCGTGAATCCTTGTACAATTATTTTACTGTTTTTTGTTACTAAAACTGCCATAGGTGCGCGAAGTTAAGAACTGTAGCTTATAAGTATATTTTTTATACGCTAAAAATGAAGATTCAGTCAAAATAATTAATAGTAGTTGATCAGTTACCGAACAACTCTATTTACCTCAGGCTATACCACTACTCAACTAAATGATAGTGTTGAATACTAGCTGATATTAACCGATAGAGTTGTTGAAGCGTTGGTTCATTTTCCAGTAATTTGAGATGGGCCAGCATGGTGCTGTGGTCGGCTCTTTTTGCGGGACCTGTTTGCATATCAGCAGGTGGGAGGGTGCTCAATTTTGCGGTAGCCGCTTGAATTAAGGGCAGCATAATGTCAAATGACAATGCCCGTTCTTCCAAAAGTTTATTACCTATTGTGTATAAATGATTCGTGAAGTTATTAACGAATACAGCCACCAAATGCAGGGTAGCCTTTTCTTCGTCAGAGGCTTCAACCAGATTGTTGGTTAAGCATTTTACTAGTCGTATAGCTTTGTTGCGCATTTTTTGACTGCTTGCTTGCATGACAAATGGCACATCGTTGCGCTCAGGGAGTTGATTTTTTTGAATAGAATAAATGGGCCACAAACAGGCAATATGGTCACTCATATGCTTTATTTCATGAAGGCCAATACTGCCTGAAGTATGGATGACGTTCTTATGGGAAAAAATAGGGTCGTTGGCAAACGTACGAATGGCGTTGTCCGGCACGGCCAACAGGACGTTTTCGCTGGCGGCATCAGATAAATTGATAGAAAATTTAGACTGCAGTTTATTGGCCAGCTCGGTTCCGCTTTTTTCATTTCGGGCTATTACATAATCTACCTTATGACCAGCAGCTAGGCAACGCTCACCAAAATAATACGCCATATTGCCCGAGCCGATAATTGAAAAATTCATGAGCGTAAATTTACAGACTTTCTTTGGGGCCTTGTTTAGCCACTTTATTCGTCATGACTAATCGATTATTCAGTAATGAAAGACTTGACTCAAAATACAGCGAAGGGCAACACCGGCTGTCTTCTTCTGTATAACACATAGAAGTTCCTCGAAGTTGATTGTCTGAAATACTTTCTGCCATAAAAAATCCATAATTCCCCTCGCAGCCGGCAATGGAACTGCTGGTATAGGCTTTCAAAAACTGATAACCCTTACCTTTATTGAGGAAAAGAAAATACTCAAAATCTGCACTATTGCTACCAACCCCGCCTCCTTCAGTTTTAACTTCTATGACGAGCTCGGGTAGCGAGTCTTTATTGAGGTCGCCACTAAAAACATGGGCACTTTGCATATTGGCCGGTATATAAATGGCGCTTAACCAACTTTCAAATGTGTCTTCGGGCAGTTTGCCCAAATAGCTTAACTCAATGATGGAGTCTGAAATGTTTTTTTCTTCTTTGTACTGATGAAATTCTTTTTGATAGTATTGCACTATAAAGTGCAGCACGTCGTCTTCTGCTATGAGATCTTCTGTTGTTGTTTTCTTTTCTTGTCGTGGCGGCTCATCTTGGCATGAGGTTATAAAAAACATGCAGAGCAAAATGAGGAAAGAATTTTTTTTCAACGAAATGGTCATGCTGGTAAAATTACTAAGGTCAGTCTTAGCTTGCAATAGCTATTCCGTATTTCTTAATAATCGCTATGGTAAAATCTAAAAATTTATAACAACGCCCAGAGAAGGCAACGGACTACCTGTGTCAGCCTGCCTTATTTCTACTAATCGCTGGGGTTGAATAATATTGCCTTGCGCATCACGTGCCAGACCAAAGGAGGGTTCTGCAGGATTTGCAGTGGCCAGTATATTTTGAACGTCTAAAAATAAATCCAGACTCCATTTTTTAAAGCTCCATTTTTTATCCAGTCGAACATCCAGTTGACTAAACGGGCTAAGCTGAACAGTGCCTAGGCGTGAATAGTCGCGAATGGTAGCCGGATAATTTAATAGGGTAGCTGTTTGATTTATTGGTGCATAAGGCGTTTCGCCCAAATAGCGCAAGCGACTACTGATTTCCCAATTGCGGGTTTTGCCAAATTTGTATCCGCCCACTAAGGATACCAAAACGCCATTGTCCCAAACAGCAGGTAAAAAACTACTGGCATTCGCATTGGTAAATTCACTTTTGTATAATGTTAGGGCTGCAATAGCATAAAACCGACCAGTGAATTTTTGTTGGTATAAAAATTCAACGCCATAAGTTCGTCCTTTACCGTCGCTGGTCACCGGCTCATTACCTAATACTTCAAATCCGCCACCTTTGTTTGCCAGTGAAATCTGATCAGTTATTGATACTGGATAATTCGCATAGCGTTTTAAGAAACCTTCTACCGAAAAACGCGCCTTGGGTGTTACCAAATATTCCAACCCGGCTACATAATGGTCGCTACGGATGTAATCGGTGTTTTTATTGATAAAGTCCCCTTGATTGTTTTGAAAGCCCAATACGGTATAAGGCAGTATTTTGAAATAACGGCCAACCGAAGCGGTGGCGGTTAATTTGCCATCAGTAGTGATGCGGTATGAGGCTGAAGCCCGAGGGCTAAGGGTGCGGTAAATTTCGTTGCCATTGGTGGTAAAGGTATTGCCGTCAGCGCGTAAACCAAAAGCTATTCCCAAACGGTCTTTAAGTAATCGGCGTGATGCCTGACCAAAAACACCATAGCGGAAAAAGTTCAAGTTTGAATTAAACTGTCGGTTATTGACCAGGTCCCTTGTGGTATTCGAATAATTTGCGTTAAGCAAAAGTGCTCCGGCATTTAATGTCCAACTACCCAGATATTTGGTTAGGCTATACCGAAGGCGAGATTCACGCTCGCGCGAATCATTTTGAAAGTACAAACCGGTTTTATTGATATTATCAGTGTAATTATTAAAGTTATTAATAAGGATATTGCTGCTGACGGTTGTGGTCATAAAGCCTGAATTATCTTTAAATCTTCTGCGCCAACCTGCACCAGTTGTGTTGGAGTACTGGGTTATGATGGGGATTCTTTCTTGTATAGCTTTTTGCTCAGCGTCATATTCTTCCAGCTCGTTAATAGCGAAATCGTCAATGGCCCCAACCCCTGTGAGGTAAATGTCATTATAATCGTCTATTTTATGGTTGACTTTGAATTGATAATCGTAATAATCAGGTAAAAAGGGTAAACCAATTGCCTGGAAGAGTAACTGCAAATACGACCGGCGGGCTGAAGCGATAAAGGTGGTTTTGGCGGCTTTGTTCGAGTCTTTGTCGGTTCGATTTCTAAAAAGAGGCCCTTCGACAGTTAAGGCTGCCTCGCTTGAGCTAAGTCTGAAATTACCTTGAAACTTTTTATCATCACCGGTGCGCTGGTCAAATTGTAAAACGCCCGAAAGGGCATTGTCATACTCCGCACCAAAAGCGCTGGCTGTTAATGTCACACCCTTAAAAAAAGATACATTTAATAAACCTACTGGTCCACCGGCGCTCCCTTGGGTAGAAAAGTGATTAATGTTGGGTATTTCAATGCCATCAAGGTAGTAAACATTTTCGTTTGGAGCACCGCCTCGAATGATAATATCATTTCGAAAACCACCCACAGAGCCCGACACACCAGGCAAGGTTTGCACTACTTTGGCTACGTCATTATTCCCACCCGGGTAGGCAACAATTTCTTCCTGACTTAATTTTTGAATTGATAGGGGGGTGAGTTCTGATTTGATAAAAGGATTTACACGCACTACCACTTTACCCAACTCTTTCGATTTTTTTTCTAGTTCAAAATCCAAGTTAGCATTGCCTTCAGAGCGTACCACAACGGCAAATTTGGTTTCGCTGTTATACCCAACGGAGCTGCAAATGATATTATAGGTTTTGGGGGTGATATTTTCAATACTATACTCACCATTAAGGTCTGTTCGTCCACCAAAGCTGGTTTCTTCCAGCAGTATGGTTGCTCCAATTAATGGTTCACCAGTTTTGCTATCCGTAACCTTTCCTCTAAGGGTACCGGTGCTTTGGGCAAAGGCCGAAAAAGAGATGAGCAATAACAAAAAAAGTGTATTCAATAGACGAATCATAAATGAGGTTTTGCGGGCAAATATATTGTTAATATATTCTACAAAAAACCTAAACAAATGTTAGTCTGCTTTTTCTTGTTTCTTTTTGACAAGGCTGTGTGGCCTTATTTTGATTCTAATACTACAAAAGGAATAAGCATTTCTTCTAAACTAATACCGCCATGCTGAAACGTGTTTTTAAAATACTTTACATAGTGGTTGTAATTATTGGGGTAGCATAGATAGCCATCATAACGGGCAAAGATGTAGGAGGAGTTTATGTTGGGCTTTGGTAAACCAATCGTTTCCGGCTCGGCCAGATAGCTCACTTCTTTCGGGTCATAGTCCAGATTTCGGCCATTTTTGTAGCGGATATTGGTCGTCACATCTCGGTCACCTTTTACTTTATACGGATTTTTTACGCGTATTGTTCCATGGTCGGTAGTGACGATGACGGTGATATCCTTGTCTGCAATTTTCTTAATGGCCTGATGCAAAGGGGAATGTTCAAACCAGCTTTTTGTCAAAGATCGATAACTGACTTCATCGTTTGCCAATTCTTTGAGTACTTCTAACTCGGTGCGCGCATGGCTAAGCATGTCGACAAAGTTGTACACAATTACATTCAGCTTGTTTTGCAGCAAATTATGTACGGTAGTTACCAGTTCTTCTCCTTTCTGGTGGTTGGTAATTTTACTGTAGTGTGTTTTAATATTACCGTAGCCCATTTTATTCAGTTGATGCTTCAGGAATGTTTCTTCATACAGATTTTTTCCGCCCTCTTCGGCATCGTTTTTCCATTCATCCGGGAATGTTTTGGCAATGGCGTCAGGCATCATGCCGGCAAAAATGGCATTGCGACTATATTGTGTGGTGGTTGGTAAAATAGAGGAAAGCATTTGCTCTTCTTTTAAGCGAAAACTTTCGCTAAATATGGGTTCAATAACCTTCCATTGATCATATCGCAAGTTGTCAATCAATATAAAAAAAATCGGTTTGTCACCATCTAGGTGCGGACGAACTAATTTGTCAAACATTTGATGGGTAAACATCGGGCTATCTTCACCGCCCTCTTGAATCCAGCTACGGTAATGTTTGTCTACAAATTTGCACCATTCATTATTAGCTTCATCTTTTTGGTTTTGAAAAACTTCTACCATTTCCTCGGCACCACTGTTTTGAATTTCGAGCTCCCAGTAAACCAGCTTTTTATACAGATCTACCCAATCCTGATAACTCATGTCACTTTGTAGTGTCATCATCAAGTTTCGTAAGTCCATCATATAGTCTTTGGTTGTTTTTTCGCTAACCAAATCTTTTGAATTGATGATTTTTTTTAACGAAGAGAGGACCTGGTTTGGATTTACGGGTTTGATGAGATAGTCTGTGATTTGAGAACCAATGGCTTCTTCCATGATATTTTCTTCTTCATTTTTTGTAATCATCACCACGGGTAGATGCTGATTAATTTCACGAATAGCGCTAAGTGTCTCAAGGCCGGTCATGCCAGGCATGCTTTCATCAAGTAGCACAACATCTACAGGATGTTCTTTGAGATGCTCTACTGCATCATAACCATTGGTTACTTTTTCTACTGAATATCCTTTTCCTTCTAAAAACAAGATTTGCGGTTTGAGTACTTCAATTTCGTCGTCTACCCAAAGAATTTTTACTGCCATAGTTATTGGTAAATTTAGTGGTATGTTGCTTTTAATAACAGCTAAGATTGATTAACATTGCGTTTTAACAAGATTTTCGGCTTTGATTGCTAGTTTCTATGCCTATTCGAAAAATAATAAATGACCCCGTACACGGCTTTGTAACTATAAATGATGACTTGGTTTATCAGGTAATCTCGCATCCAATATTTCAGCGTTTAAGAAGAATAAAACAAATGGCCTTGGCCTATCTTGTTTATCCGGGTGCAGTGCACACAAGATTGCATCATGCCATTGGAGCGTATCATTTGATGGGCATGGCAATTGATGAATTGCGGTTAAAAGATGTTGTCATATCACCCGAAGAAGAACAAGCTGCAAAACTGGCCATTTTACTGCATGATATCGGTCATGGTCCGTTTTCACATGCCTTAGAAAATACCTTGGCGGATATACATCATGAAGCCATCTCAGCGCTGCTCATCGAGCATCTCAATGAGTCTTTTGATGGCAAGCTTGATTTGACGCTGCAAATTTTTCGTGGGGATTATCCAAAAAAATTCTTACATCAATTAATCAGCAGCCAATTAGATGTTGACCGATTAGACTATTTGGCTCGTGATAGTTTTTTTACAGGGGTCAGTGAGGGTGTAGTAGGCTATGATAGAATTATTAAAATGTTTACGGTTCATAAGGATGAACTAGTGGTAGAAGAAAAGGGGATACATTCTGTAGAAAAATTCTTAATTGCTCGCCGATTGATGTATTGGCAGGTTTACTTGCATAAGACTGTGTTGAGTAGTGAGTTGTTGCTGGTCAATATACTCAAGCGAGCCAAATATTTATCGCATCAGGGTGATAAGCTATTTGCCACGCCCGCACTGGCCGTGTTTTTGAACGAAACCATAAGCATGAAAAATTTGCCAGAGCATTTTTTACAGTCCTTCATCCAACTAGATGATCATGATATTGCTGCTTCAATTAAAGTGTGGGAAACACATCAAGACAACATTCTGAGTAACCTTTCGCAACGCTTACTAAACCGTCACTTGTTTAAGGTGAAATTCTACAACCCCACTGAAATTGATAACGTGGCCATTATAAGAAAGCAGGTGCAGGCACAATTTGAGCTTAGTGATGAAGAATTGCCGTACTACTTCATTGCAGATAAAACATCCAATATGCTTTACAGCAGCACAACGGAGAATATCAAGATTCTAAAGAAAAGTGGTGAGTTAATTGATATTTCAGAAGTGGATCATCCATTAATCAATAGCAGCATTACCGAGCAGGTTAAAAAATATTACATTTGCTACGCCAAATAATACACCCCAAAGGATGAAGTTTAATGCCACCCAAATAGCCGCAGTCGTTCAAGGTACCGTAGAAGGAAATCCCGAAGTGACTATACATGCCTTATCAAAAATTGAAGAGGGGGGCCAAGGATCTTTAAGTTTTTTGGCCAACCCCAAGTATGAAGAATATCTGTACAAAACAAAAGCAAGTGTTGTTATTGTAAAAGATGATTTACAGCTAAAGTCACCGGTAGAAGCAACTTTGATAAGGGTAAAGGACCCATATACTTCATTTGCCCTTCTGCTTAAAACGTATGAAGAAATAACCAAAGTGGTAAAGGCTGGTATTAGTGCGCATGCCGTCATTTCGGAAAAAGCTCGTATTGGAAAAAATGTCTACATAGGGGATTTTGTTGTGGTTGATGATCATGCTAGGATTGAAGATGGTGTGCAAATTTATCCGCACACCTATATTGGCCAGCATGCCAAAATTAAAGAGCATACCATCATTTACTCAAATGTAAGTGTGTATACCCGTTGCGAAATAGGGGAGCATTGCATTGTGCATGCCGGCGCTGTAATAGGTGCTGATGGTTTTGGTTTTGCACCTCAATCAAACGGACAATTTGAAAAAATACCCCAATTAGGCAATGTCGTTATTGAGGATTATGTTGAAATAGGTGCTAACACAACCATCGACAGGGCTACCATGGGCAGTACTTTAATTAAGAGTGGTGCTAAGTTGGACAACCTGGTGCAAATTGCGCATAATGTGGAGATAGGGGAGAATACTGTTATCGCATCTCAAGCAGGCATCAGTGGGAGCACCAAAATTGGTAAAAATAACATGATTGGTGGTCAGGCTGGGATAGTAGGTCACATTGCCACTGCTGATAATGTTCGCATTCAGGCCCAAAGTGGTTTGGCCAAATCCATAACTGAGGACGGCGCAGGGCTAAGTGGCACACCGGCAGATGAATATCGAAATACGCTGAAAAGTCAAGTATTGTTCCGTAAACTGCCCGAATTGGCCAAAAAAATAGAGGCTTTGGAGAAGAAATTGGATGAATTAAATAATCAAGCTTAAATTCACGTTAGAAAGTAAATACATGTATCAAGAAAATCAACATACTCTCAAAGGTGAAGTAAAGGTCAGTGGGGTCGGGTTGCATACAGGAGAGTTTGTCAATATGGTAATGAAACCAGCACCTCCTGGTGCTGGTATTAAATTCAGAAGGGTGGATCTGGACGGTCAGCCCGAAATTAAAGCCGATGTAAGTTATGTGACTGATACCTCCCGAGGCACCACGCTAGAGCATAATGGAGCAAGAGTTTCGACAGTAGAGCATTTGCTGGCTAGTTTTTATGGATTAGGCATTGATAATGCTTTGGTCGAGCTTGATGGGAATGAAGTGCCCATATTAGACGGCAGTGCCCTACAGTTTATTAAGGCAATAGAAGAAGTTGGGTTGGAAGAGTTGGATGCCAAACGTATTTACATATCCATCGAAGACAATATTGAAATTCGAGATGAAGAAAAGGACGTTGAGATTGTAGCCACCCCTGCCAACGAATTGCGCATCACCACAATGATTGATTTTAACAGTAACGTGTTGGGTACCCAAAATGCGTCATTAAAGTCAATTCAGGATTTTAAAAAAGAAATTGCCCCATGCCGCACCTTTTGTTTTCTACATGAGCTAGAAGCATTACATGCAAATGACCTTATCAAAGGCGGTGATTTAGATAATGCTATTGTAGTCGTTGATCGACCTTTGGAAGAAGGTCAGCTAGAGCGTTTGTCTAAATTGTTCAACAAAAAAGACATTAAGGTTGAAGAATCCGGTATCGTCAACAATATCGAATTGCATTTTCCCAACGAGCCTGCACGACACAAGCTGTTAGATGTATTGGGCGATATCTCCTTGGCAGGATATCCTATCCGTGCGAATATTATTGCCTATAGACCTGGGCATAAAACCAATGTTGAATTTGCAAAAAAATTAAAAGCTTACGTGCGCAAAAACAATAAAATGCTGGGTGCTCCTACCTATGATCCATCCATACCGGCTGTTTTTGACGTAAATTATATAGCCAAGCTCCTACCGCATCGATACCCCTTTTTGTTGGTTGATAAAATCATCGAATTGAGTGATGAGCATATTGTAGGGGTTAAAAATATTACCTTTAACGAGCCTGAATTTACCGGTCATTTTCCTGATAACCCTATTTTTCCGGGCGTATTACAATTAGAGGCTATGGCACAATGTGGGGGCGTGATGGTGCTCAATTCGCAAGGCGGACCGGAAAAGAAATTTGACACATACTTCCTGAAAATAGATAATGCCAAGTTCAAACGTATGGTAGTGCCAGGGGATACTTTAATCATGAAACTGGAGCTCAAAGGGCCAATAAGACGTGGTATTTGCGAAATGCGGGGCTCTGCTTTTGTTGGCAATAAACTGGTTTGTGAGGCCGATTTGATGGCCCAAATTGTGCCGCGTAAAGAAGAGGATTAATGCAATTGGTATTGGAGAATATCGGCATCCATTTTGACAATCAATGGGTATTTCGTGGAGTATCATCAAGTTTCGCTTCTAATGATAAGGTGGTTTTTTTAGGTGATAATGGAAGCGGAAAATCTACCTTACTGAAAGTATGCAGCGGATTTTTGTCACCTGAGGAAGGTACTATTGACTATACTTTGGAGAATAGAACAGTCGATGACATTGCCCCATACATTGCTTATTCGGCGCCCTATATTGAACTAATTGAGGAGATGAGCCTGCTGGAATTTATGCATTTTCACTTTTCTTTTAAAAGACCTCTTATTGGGGTTGAGGATATGATTGAGCAAATTGGCTTAACAGGCAAAGAAGGCGAGCTTATAGAAAATTTTAGCAGCGGCATGAAACAACGTGTTTCACTGGCGCAGGCTTTTTTTTCAGATACACCAATATTGTTGTTAGATGAACCATGCTCCAATCTAGATGATAATGGCTTCAAGCTTTATCAAACTTTATTACATCAATACGGCAATCACAGAATTGTTTTATTGGCCTCTAATGATAAGCGAGAATACGCTGATTTTTCATGTCGCATTGAATTGCAACAGTACAAATAGTAGGCAGCATTACCTTTTTGTTATCGATTTTCAATTTAGTAAAGTTTAGAATTCTTTTAGTTTACGATTTAGTTAAACATGTTTTTTTCTTTTGCCTCAACAAATAAAAAGAAAAATGAAAAGACTTTTACTAATGCCAATTATATTACTGGCAGCTCTCACAACAAACGCACAAATCCCTTTTCCGGTGCATATTGACACGGCCTGGTCAAGTACAACCATTTGGTTCCCAAGGAGTCCGCTGAAAACGCAAAACATTTTTATTGGTGGTGTAGACAGCGTAGAAACAACCAATACTTATGGTAATGCAGCAGGTAAGGCTTTGTCCAAATCATGGAATGACTTTATCGGTTTTGTGCCTGATACGACTAATTCAGGCGATTTAGGTTGGGTGATTGTCAACCATGAAATGATACAAGCCGATGACCGTTTAGGTGATGGCGGCGGGATGACCTCATTTAAAATTCGCCGTGTGAATGGAGATTCGCTGGTTGTCGTAGACCAAAAACTACCTGATGGTAGAGAAGGTAAATTTTTTAATGTAGACTTTGTAAATACTGTTGGCGAAACAGGTATGAATTGCGGTGGCATTAAAGGAGGACAACGCATTTGGACTGCCGAAGAATGGTTTCAAGATTCAAATTCTATCATCTATTCCGGTGGTAGTGGCTTTACTGATACGATTGATTTTAAAATCGGATATTCTCGTCCTGCCGGCTTTCCCGGCTTCAATGGTCAGGAACTGAAGCGCTTTGAGAATCTCAACTGGTTGGTGGAAGTTGATCCTCGAACCGGCAAAGCTATTCGCAAACAATACAACTGGGGCCGAGCCGGTTGGGAAGGCGGTGTATTGATGCCTGACAACAAAACAGTTTACCTTTTTGAAGATGGCACCCCAGGTATTTTGGCTAAGTTTGTTGCTACACAGCCACATGATTTTACACAAGGCCAGCTATATGTATTTAAGCATGATATTCCTACTAAATGGATTAGCATACCAAATGATTTAAACATACTGAAAGACTTAAATACCTATGCTGTGGCGCAAGGAGCTACAATGTTCAATCGATTGGAGTGGGGCACCTACATTAATGGCAAAGTATACATAGCTGAAACAGGACGTGACGCCATTGGTTCAAGTTTTCAAGGTGTAAATGGAGTCGTTTCTCCTACGCTGATTGCTGGCTACAAAAATTATTACAAATACAAAAATGGTATAGAATACACTTATGGTGATGCTGCTGCAGCAGACTCTGTACGAATGAACAAATTTCCTGATTACTATGGTCGCGTGTTGGAATTTGACCCTGCAACAGATTTCATTAGCGTGTTGATGCACGGTGGTCCACTGTATACTGCTTCTGCTTCGCAGTCTTTGTCTGCCTATCCAAGCAAGCATATGTCCAATCCTGATGGATTAGAGTCAATGACGATTAATGGTAAAAACTATCTTTTGATACAAGAAGACCTGAATGGCCGTTCTTACAACCGTATGCCTGCAGAATATTCTTCAAGTTCTCAAACGCAATGTGAACTTTGGCTTCTTGACTTAAGTATTGCTAATCCTACAATTGACGATTTGGAGCGTTTGACAGCATGTCCTCCGGGAGCCGAAATTACAGGAGCTTGTGCTATAGATGAAAAAACAATATTGTTTAACATTCAGCACCCCAGCACTAGCAATACCTTCCCTTACAACAATTCAATGACGATTGCCATTACCGGTTTTGATGGTTCAGTACCTACTTCTACTACAGAAATCGTGAAGACTATTGAAAAATCAAAATTTTCTGTTTACCCAAATCCTGCTACCAGAGAGTTCTACTTGAACGAAAAGCAAGATATCGCTATATACAGCAGTACAGGTCAACGGTTGAATGTATATCGTAATGCAGATCGTGTTGATGTAAACGGTTGGGCTGCAGGCATGTACATTATCCAAAACGAGCGTGGAGAAACCCTTAAACTAATCATACAATAATTATCTTTTTCATTCTAAAATATTAGTTAGGGTTACAGTTGCTGGCATCAGCCGGCAACTGTTTTTTTTAAATACAAGTAAGCATGAAGAAATACCTTTTATTTATATTGTTTAGCATCGTTTCTACATTACTAGTATCATTTGATAAAAAGGAAACAGATTATCCCATTCAGAAGATTGAAGCACAATATAGAAATGATTATGTAGCTTTTAGAAAGCATTCGGAGGGTTTCAATGCTGAACTGAAGGAAAGTGAGCCTGATAAAAACAAGCTAATGAATATCTATTTTGATATGCGCTATGCATTCAAAAAAATAGAATTCTTATGGTCTCTGTTGGACAGGGAATTTGTAACGAAATATATCAACGGACCTCCCTTGCCCAAGCTCGAACCGAATGCACCTAATCTCAACGTGCTCGAACCTCAAGGTTTGCAGTGTATTGATGAAGCATTATTTGAGCAGGAGCTTGATGTGAAACGCTTATCCGAGCTGAGTAATCAACTTTTGCAACGACTGAGTCTGCTACCTGACAAGTTAGGGGTGCGTGATCAGCAGTTTTTTGATGCTGCCAAACTATCCATCGTCCGACTTGCCTATGTTTCTTTATCTGGTTTTGATGTGCCGGGCTCACTATCGCCTTTTGTCGATGTGAAGGCTAGTTTAGAGTCTTTAGTTTTTGGTTTTATGCAATACAAATCGCTCTTTAAAAATGATGAAAGACTGCTAGTAGAGTTAGAGAATATCAACAAGCGTATCAATGAAACATTGATATTTGTACAAACTACTAGTGACTTCGAACAATTTGATCGAGTCCGTTTCATTCGTAATTATCTGAATCCATTATTTGAACAGATTGTTCGGTTTCACAAGCAGTCAGGCTTTGAAACTTATTACGAAGTTACCCATCAGCGGTTGGGGGTAAACCTTTTGGCTGATAATTTGATAAATGATGCGCTCTTGGATAAAGAGTTTTTCTTTTCGTTTCCAAAAGATGTCGATTCAATTGCTCTGGTAACATTGGGCAAAACGCTTTTTTATGATCCTATATTGTCTGCGGGTGCAAATTTATCTTGCGCAAGCTGTCATAATCCTACCATGGCCTTTACAGATGGTGTGTCGAAAAGCATTACACACAATGGTAATGACACAGTTGAGCGCAATGCTCCCGGATTATTGAATGCTGTTTATGCCGAAAAGTATTTCTATGATTTGCGCACGGATAATTTGATCAATCAAATAGAACATGTCATTGTCAGTAAAAAAGAAATGAATGCGGATCCATTGCAAATCAGTCAGAAACTGCAATACAGTGACGAGTACACAAAAATGTTTGATGCGGCATTTTTATCTGAGGGCATAAGTTACCAACGCATGGCTGTTGCTTTAGCTTCTTATGTTGCCTCACTTACCGATTTCAATACTGAAGTAGACGCTTATTTGTTACAGCAGCAGGATACTATCGCCGAGGATGTTTATGCCGGTATGAATTTATTTTATGGGAAGGCACAGTGTGCAAGCTGTCATTTCGGACCAACATATGCCGGCTTGGTTCCACCATTTTATATAGAGTCGGAAAGCGAATTGCTTGGCGTTCCTGATAGAGCAGACAAAACGAATGCTAAAGCGGATAATGATGTTGGTCGGTTTGCCAATATCAAGGAGCGAGCCCCTTTTTATAAAGGCTCCTTCAAAACTACCACTGCACGGAATACCGCTTTGACTGCACCTTACATGCATAATGGTGTTTTTAAGACCCTCGAGGAGGTGATTGATTTTTATAATGAAGGTGGTGGTAATGGCTGGGGTTTTGAATTGGAGCATCAAACATTGTCATCGGATAAGTTGCAATTGACTGAGAAGGAAAAAATGGATTTGATAGCATTTTTGAAAGCGCTTAACGCGAAAACGAATCAGTTCAGCAAGCCGGAAAGGCTGCCAACGTTTACGGGTGAATTGGCTAAATATAATCAGCGTGCGTTTTAGTTAACTCTTTCTACTTCAAATTTTCATGCCTACATTAGCAGTGCGTGAATGACAAAAAACAAATCAGGGCCTGGACGTTTTATGATTGGGCAAACAGCGCATACTCGCTGGTAATAACCTCTACAATTTTCCCAATTTATTATGCAGCTATCATACCTGAAAAGGTTGAGATGTTTGGCAGTGTACTGAAAAGGGGTGATGTTGCTGCTTATTCGATATCAATCTCGTTTTTGTTGATAGCTATGTTGACACCCTTGTTATCGGGCATAGCGGATAGCAGAGGCAACAAAAAGAAGTTCTTACAATTTTTTAGTTTCCTGGGTGCTTTTTCTTGCATAGCACTTTGCTTTTTTACTAAACAAACTGGCATTTATTTCGGGCTACTCTTTTCTATGCTGGCGTCAATAGGTTATTGCGGCAGTCTTGTTTTTTACAATGCCTACCTGCCCGAAATTGCTACTAAAGAAACACAGGATGCAGTAAGTGCCCGAGGGTTTGCCATGGGTTATATTGGTAGCGTGCTGCTCATGGTGGCTTGTCTTGCTTTTGTATTGTCAAATGATGCAAATCAATGGATAGCGAGTGATTTGCCACCACGGCTTTCTTTTATTGCGGTTGGTATCTGGTGGATGAGTTTTGCCCAAATTACCTTTCGCGGCCTGCCCGATGTGAAAAAAAATGCCAAGACCGGCAAGTTGTTGGATGGTTATAATGAACTGAAAAAAGTCTGGGGACAACTGCAACATCAGTCAAGGCTAAGACGCTTTTTGCTTTCCTTTTTCTTTTACAATATGGGGGTGCAAACTGTGATGTACATGGCTACGTATTTTGGCACTGATGAGCTGCAGCTCGGCACTACGCAGCTAATAACGACTATACTCATCATCCAATTGGTGGCCATTGCAGGCGCTTGGCTCTTTGCCCTTATTTCAAAAGCTTCCGGAAATATTGCCGCACTACTCATACTCATTTTTATCTGGGTGGGTATTTGTTTGGGCGCCTACTTTGTACAAACGGCAACAGAATTTTATATACTGGCATTTGTGGTTGGATTAGTGATGGGCGGCATTCAAAGCTTATCACGCAGTACTTACTCCAAAATGTTGCCACCCGAAACGGTTGATACTGCTTCCTACTTTAGTTTTTATGATGTTTGTGAGAAAGTAGGTATCGTTATCGGGACGCTTACATTCGGTTTGGTCAGTCAAACCTTGGGGGGGATGCGACCTTCGGCAGTTGCACTTGGTTTTTATTTTATCATGGGTATCATCTTACTCTTACCATTGCTGCGTGGCGAAGAGCTCGCAGAATAATTGATAACAAAAAGGTTTGTATACAGGTTATTGCGAAAAAATAGGTTGAGCCAATCTTTAAATATTCAGCCTTTGTTTTACAGCTGACATTATCATTGTAGCTTTGAATACGGCGCTTAAAACTAATTCGAATAAAAAATATAGTCATGAAACTACACAGCATAGACGCAGGACAATTTAAACTGGACGGAGGAGCCATGCATGGCGTGATACCTAAAAGTATGTGGAATAAGCAAAATCCGGCAGACGAAAACAATATGGTAAGCTGGACGATGCGTTGTTTGCTTATAGAAGAGGGTGATAGGAAAATACTAGTTGATACCGGTATGGGAGATAAACAAAGCGAAAAGTTTTTTAGTTACTACTACCCATCCGGTAAAACTCTTTTGCAATCTTTAAATGAAAAGGGCTTTACTGCTGAGGACATTACGGATGTGTTTTTAACGCATTTGCATTTTGATCATTGTGGTGGCGCAGTGAAGAAAGAAGGGGGTGATTTGAAATTACAATTTCCAAATGCAACTTACTGGAGCTGTGAAAGTCACTGGAAAACAGCTACGACACCCAACGCGCGTGAAAAAGCTTCTTTTCTCAAAGAAAACATTCTCCCGATAGAAGAGAGCGGCCAATTGCAATTTGTAGAGGAAAAACAAGATGTCACATTCACTGAAAATATCAAAGTCAAATTTGTATACGGTCATACAGAAGCCATGATGCTACCTGTAATCAATTATAATGGACAAACGATATTGTATTGTGCGGATTTGATTCCAGCCAAAAGCCATATATCCATGCCGTGGGTAATGGCCTACGATATGCAACCGCTGGAAACACTCAATGAGAAGGAACGCATACTGCCCGAAGCCCTGGAGAATGACTGGTGGCTATTTTTTGAGCATGATATAAACAATGCCTGCTGCAAATTGATTCAAACTGAACGAGGTATTCGGGGAGGGGAAAATGTAGACTTAGCATAAAAAAACCGCTCAGATTTCTGAGCGGTTGCACTATTTGTAATTCACTTTTTAGTTAATAGAAACTAGCTCTAAATCAAACGTAAGGTCTTGACCGGCCAATTGGTGATTGGCATCCAACTTAACCTTGTCTTCAGTCACACCAATAATTGTTACGGGTATTGGTTGGCCATCTGGTGTAACCATTTGAAGCATCATGCCGATTTGAATGTCTTCCATTTCAGGTGGCATTTGGGCACGGTCTACTTCGACAATGTTCATATCATTTTTAGGGCCATAGGCCTGATCCATGGGAATATGAATTGTTTTTTTATCACCTACCGCCATGTCTAATACGCCTTGATCGAAACCAGGAATAACCTGGCCACTACCTACAGTAAATTCTAATGGGTCGCGTCCTTCAGAACTGTCAAACATTTCGCCGCCCTGAGTAAGTGTGCCTTTATAGTGAACTTTAATTTTGTCTCCGTTTTTTACTTTTGTCATAATGTGTTTTTTATTTAGCCGTTTGCCTCCTGGCTAGCTACTTCGTATTTCGTTACAAAAGTAGAATGTACAATTTGGTTTGACCCGCTATTGACCATCAAATTGCCATAATGGCCCGTTAATTCAACTCAATTAAAGGCTATTACGCTTTCATTTCCTTGATAATAGTTCAGCAAGTCATCGAAAATGCGATGTAGTTCGTCTATTTCCAATGTATCTACGAGACGATTTCTAAACTGTTTTGCATTAGGCAAACCTTTCAGGTAGTTGGCATAATGCCTGCGCATTTCCAGTATGCCTAGCTTTTCACCTTTCCATTGTATGGAGGTCATTAAATGTTTTTTGCACACTCGTATGCGTTCGGCAACACTTGGTTTGGGCAGGTGTTGGCCGGTCTGAATAAAGTGTTTTACGTCTGCAAAAAACCAGGGGTTACCTATAGCAGCTCTACCTATCATAATGCCATCAACACCATAGCGGTTTTTGTATTCCACAGCCTTCTCGGGCGAATCAATATCGCCGTTGCCAAAAATAGGAATTTTGATGCGGGGATTATTTTTTACTTTCCCTATCAACGTCCAGTCAGCCTCGCCTTTATACATCTGCACCCGTGTCCTACCATGTATAGATAGTGCTTGTATGCCAATGTCCTGCAGTCTTTCAGCCACCTCTTCGATGTTTAGAGAGCTACTGTCCCAGCCCAAGCGAGTTTTTACCGTTACGGGAATCTTGACGGCATCTACAATAGCTTTGGTTAAGGACACCATTTTCGGAATGTCTTTTAGAATCGCTGCTCCTGCCCCTTTACAAACCACCTTTTTTACCGGACACCCAAAATTAATATCTACCAAATCGGGACCGGTGGCTTCGCAAATTTTGGCACTCAGCGTCATGGCTTCTTCGTCTCCTCCAAAAATTTGAATTCCCACCGGGCGTTCTTCTTCAAAGATATCCAGCTTTTGACGGCTTTTTATAGCGTCACGTATCAAGCCTTCTGAACTGATGAATTCAGTGTAAACCAAGTCTGCCCCAAATTCTTTGCAAACAGCCCTAAATGGAGGGTCTGATACATCCTCCATGGGTGCGAGCAGCAAGGGGAAGTCACCCAACTCCATATGGCCAATGTTTGACACCGCGCAAAGATACTGGCAACTAGCAGCAACTGGCCCATTAATTGATAAAAACATGTTTTTACGACCAAATAAAGCGATGTGCTGAAATATGCCTTCAATAAAATTTATCACCCACCGATAGTTTATTTTTTCATGACCTAGCACGGATACAATAATTTATTAACCTTTCTAAAGGGTTGGCATTGGTCGGGCTTTGTTAATTTTACACAACATGGAAAGAACATTTCAGAAGACAAAAATCATTGCAACTGTAGGGCCGGCATGCAATACGTACGAAAAATTATTGCGATTGGTAGAAGAAGGCGTTGATGTGTTTCGGCTAAACTTTTCTCATGGCACCCACGAAGAACACAAAAAAGTAATTGATGCCATCAACAAAATAAATATCGAGAACCCATTCAAAATTGCCATTCTGGCTGATTTGCAAGGCCCAAAATTAAGGGTAGGT
Organism: uncultured Chitinophagaceae bacterium; assembly: GCA_964409905.1. Classification (GTDB taxonomy): domain Bacteria; phylum Bacteroidota; class Bacteroidia; order Chitinophagales; family Chitinophagaceae; genus JAGNRR01. The sequence continues at coordinate 21,577 of CAYPET010000013.1, forward strand.
GAAATAGAAAATGATGGTATAGAATTGGAGGAAGGGGATGAACTTATTTTGACGAATGAAAAAATATTGGGTACGAAAAAAGGAGTTTATGTATCCTATCCCAGCTTTTATGATGATGTCAAAGTGGGAGAGTTAATATTGTTTGATGATGGAAAGATAGAGATGCAGGTGAAGGCCTTGAATGCTGATCGTACGGTTACCATGGAGGTGCTAGTGGGTGGCGTATTGAGTTCGAAAAAAGGAATGAACCTACCCAATACCAATATCAGCATTCCTGCTATTACCGAAAAAGATCGAAAAGATTTGGTCTTTATTGCCCAAGAGCGTTTGGATTGGGTAGCCCTGTCTTTTGTACGCAAACCGGATGATGTAAATGAACTACGAAATATTTTGCGTGATTTGGGCAGTGAGGCCAAAGTCATCGCCAAAATTGAAAAACCAGAAGTGCTAAATCATATACGCAATGTTATTGTGGCGAGTGATGCCATCATGATTGCGCGAGGCGATTTGGGTGTTGAGTTGCCGGTGGAGCGTGTGCCGCTTATTCAAAAGCAGATAGTGCGTATGTGTATTCACCGGGCGCGTCCGGTGATAATAGCTACCCAGATGATGGAGAGTATGATAGAGCGCACCAAGCCCAACCGCAGTGAAATTACGGATGTGGCCAATGCAGTATTGGATAGCGCTGATGCGCTAATGTTGAGCGGTGAAACAGCTGTGGGGAGGCATCCGGAAAAAGTAATCCGCACCATGTCGCGCATTATTGCAGAAGTAGAAAAGGAAGATAGTATCTATCACCGGCAGGATTTGACACCGCAAGAACATTCACCTTCTTTTTTGGCCGATGCAGTTTGTTATCGTGCTTCAAAAATGTCGGTAGATGTAAAGGCAGATGCATTAATCGGCAATACACAAAGTGGTTATACAGGCTTTATGCTTTCCAGTTTTCGTCCGAAGGCGCCTTTGTTTGTTTTTACTCAAACAAAAAGTCTGGTGCATCAGTTAAGCCTGAGCTGGGGTGTAAGAGCCATTTTGTTTGACGAAGCCGAAAATTTGGATGACATTATCAACGATCAAATAAGCATTTTAAAGCAACTGGGCTTTGTCAGTGCAGGTGATGTTGTGGTTAACACTGGTAGCACACCAGTTGCCGATCAGCTACCCACGAACTTGATTAAGGTAAGCCGCGTGCCGTAAAATTTGTGCACCTTTGTAGCGTGTTTACACATAAACTGTATGGTGGCAAAAAATCACAATGGCTCATAGCTTTTTATGGCTATGGGCAGTCGGCATCGGTATATGAAGCGTTGTTCAAACAAATTCAGTCCACCTACAATCTCCTGGTCATTGATAATCCTATGCAAGATTATCAGCAAGATATACATCCCACTGACTTCAGAGATGCGCTTCAACAATTGCTTGTACAATATGATATTTCAACCTTCAATACCATTTCGTACAGCATGGGTAGCAGACTGAATTTGTACATCCCCATTTTTTTTCCGGAAAAGGTAAACAAAATGATGCTGGTAGCTCCTGATGGTATTGTGACCAACTTTTGGAATCGCGCTGCCGTCAATACTCCTTGGGGCCAACGCTTGTTTTATTTTTTTGTACAACATGGCGATGCATATGTTAAGACGCTCACGTTCTTTCATCGATTGGGCATTGTCAATAAATCACTCTATGCTTTTTCAAAGTGGCATATGCGCGATATTACTCGTCGACGAAATGTGTATAACGCCTGGATGAATATGCGGCTCTTGCGACCTGACTTGTTACGCGTACAGCAGGTGATTGATGGCCATCACATTACACTCATTACGTTTTTTGGCAGGCAAGATCCGGTTATTTCGCCTGTAATGCAACGGAAATGTGCCAGGGCTTTTCCTGCTGCAAGTCATCGTTGGCTGGAGGGCGACCATAATTTATTGAACATGGAATTATTTTCTATCATTGCCAAAGAACTTACTGCATGACCTTAATTGCGATAACCTCTGCCTTACTCTTGTTCTATAGCTTGCTGCTGTTTTATTTTAAAATACTGTGGGATGCGGTGCCCGAAAGTAGCCTGCAGCCGAACTATGTGCCAACCACTAAGGTGAGCATTATTGTAGCAGCGCGTAATGAAGAGCGTTACATTGGCAGCTTGTTGGATGCCTTGCTTATTCAGCGTTACCCCCCAAATTTGATCGAGTTGATTGTCGTGGATGATCATAGCACTGACAGAACAGCCCAAATTATTCAAACCTACGAAAGCGTGCGATATATTTATTTGCCCGATTATTTACCGCCACATCATACACAGGCATTTAAAAAAATGGCTATCCAGGTGGGCATCGAACATGCCACCGGCAGTTTAATCATCACAACCGATGCCGACTGCCAGCCCGGACCAGATTGGTTGATGGCGCTCGTGCAACATTATGAATTGCATCATCAAATTGCTATTGCGGCTCCGGTAATGTTTTTTAAAAAAAATGGATTGCTCAATATTTTTCAAGAGCTTGATTTTATTGCCATGCAGGGCATTACGGCTGCCGTGTTGAGCGCAAAGCTGGGTGCCATGTGTAACGGTGCCAATTTTGCATATCAAAAAAATACTTTTACAGGCGTGGGCGGTTTTGAAGGGATTGGTCATTTGGCCAGCGGCGATGATATGATGCTCATGAATAAATTTTATCATGTAGACAAATCAGCGATTTCTTATTTAAAAAATCAGGCGGCTATTATGCAGACACATGCCATGGACTCTATCCCCTCTTTTATCAGTCAACGGGTGCGCTGGGCCACCAAAAATAAAAACCTGGGTGATCGCAAAGTGCAACTGGTTTTATTGCTATCGTGGGCTATGAATGTGGCCTTATTTATGACCATGCTATCATTGTTTCGGCAGCCTGATCAATTGGTTATGGTGTTGCTATTGTTGATCATTAAAGGGATTGCCGAATATTTTTTTATGCAGGATGTGGCCCGCTTTTTCGGCCGAAAAAATAGATGGCCGTTTTTATTTATCTTGCAGCCACTCCACATATTGTATATGACGGGAGTAGGTTTTTTGGGCATGTTTAAAACATACACTTGGAAAAAACGAACAGTGAAATAAAGACACCATCGGCCGGTGAAGGGAAACGCGTTTGGCAAAGACTGCGGCAGAAAAAGGCAGCTTTACTATCCATGGCCGTTATTATAGTGTTTGTGTTGGCTGCCATCTTTGCCTATCCGCTTTGCACCGATGATTATCCTGATGCTAACAGAGTGATGCTTGAATTGGCCACCAAGCCTCCTGGTTTTAATGCGCGGTTTTTAGTAGAGCAAAAACAATCCGCCGATGCACAATCAGTTTTATCAAAATTATTGTTGGGCAATCGGCATGCACCTGCCTATATACCGATTGTGAATTATCACTTGGCCGGCGACAGTGTGTATTATACGTACTATATTGACGATGGTATAAGTGAAGCAAAAGCCATAGCTGCGAAAAAATTGAGTTTTGAAGATGGCCAACCTAAGGTCGTGAAGCAAACGTACTGGCTGGGTACAGATCGCTTTGGTCGGGATGTATGGTCGCGCCTGGTGTTGGGCACACGGGTGAGTTTGGCAGTGGGCTTTATTGCAGTACTCTTATCTATCAGCATTGGTTTATTGCTCGGTGCCTGTGCCGGCTATTTTAGTGGCAAGGTTGATGCGCTTATTGTATGGCTAATTAATGTGGTGTGGTCCATCCCTACCTTGCTATTGGTATTTGCCATCACCTTTATTTTGGGCAAAGGGTTTTGGCAGATTTTTATCGCTGTAGGTCTCACTATGTGGGTGGGCACCGCCCGTCTTATTCGTGGGCAGGTGATGTCGCTGAAGGAGTTGGACTATATACAGGCAGCACGGGTTATGGGGTTTTCTGATGCCCGTATCATTTTGAGGCATATTTTACCTAACGTGATTGGCCCAACCATCGTGCTGGCCGCCAGTAATTTTGCAACTGCCATTTTGATGGAAGCGGGGCTAAGCTTTTTGGGCATTGGGGTACAGCCACCCACCTCCAGTTGGGGACTGATGATAAAAGAAAATTACAACTTCATTATTACCAACAGACCTCTTTTAGCCTTGGTGCCCGGCCTGGCCATTATGATCATTGTGCTGGCTTTTAACCTGCTGGGCAATGGACTTCGAGATGCTTTTGATGTGAGGGAGAGGGTATAAAAAAAGCCCCGTAGAAAGACGAGGCAACTTAATGTTTTCACAACGGAATAATCCTTATTGTGATTAGCTTCTATGCGAAGTTAAAGGCATTTACAACAATTAAAAAATATTTTTCGATGTAAACTCATTACGCAGTAATATTATAACGTTGATTAAAAATAAGGTTATGAAAAAAATATTGGGTTTAGATATTGGGACTACATCAATTGGCTGGGCTCTCGTTAATGAAGCTGAAAATGAAGCTGAAAATGCGAATATCATTAAAGTTGGTGTTCGTATTGTACCATTGACCACAGATGAGGAGGCTAATTTTACTAAAGGCAAGTCTATTACAACCAATGCTGACCGGACGTTGAAAAGAGGTGCTCGGAGAAGTTTGCAGCGATATAAATTAAGACGTGAACAACTTATAAAAACGCTTCAAGCTGCTGGGATAATCAGCGATATAACCTCCATTCCTGAGGATGGTAAATGCTCAACTCATTCTTTGTGGGGTTTGCGGGCTAAAGCAGCAAGTGAGAAAATTAGTTTGAATGATTTAGTGAAGGTATTATTTGCTATAAATAAAAAAAGAGGTTACAAAAGCAATCGGAAAGCTAAAGATGAGGCAGATGGACAAGCTGTTGATGGAATGGAGATAGCAAAGTATTTAATTGAAAATAAGTTAACTCCTGGCCAATATGTTTTGCAACGGTTAAAAAATAACAAAGCAGTTATACCCGAATTTTATCAATCTGATATACAAAATGAATTCAATAGGATTTGGCAGAATCAACGAACATATTACCCGGCCATACTTACTGATGAACTTTACACAAGTTTACAAGGAAAAAATGCAGGTCAAACATCGAAAATTTGCGAAATTCCTTTTGGAATTAAGGGAATAAAACTTGAGGGCAAGCGAGATGAGGTAAAATTGAAAAAGTATGAGTTCCGAGTGCAAGCACTTTCTGAAAAAATTGAATTGGAACATTTGGCAATTGTGTTGCAGGAAGTTAATGGTCAAGCTGCCGGTACCAGTGGTTATTTAGCCAGTATTAGTGACAGAAGCAAGGAGCTCTACTTCAATAAACAGACAGTTGGACAATATTTGTGTAAGCAGTTAGCCCAAAATCCTCACGCACGCCTCAAGAATCAAGTATTTTATCGTCAGGATTATATGGATGAGTTTAATACAATCTGGAATACCCAAGCAGCTTTTCATGGGGAGTTAACAGACAAATTAAGGGACGATATTCGTGACATTATTATTTTCTACCAAAGACCATTGCGATCTCAAAAAGGATTGCTGTCCGTATGTGAACTGGAAAACAAACAAATTGAAGTAGAACAAAATGGTAAAGTGAAAACGAAATTGGTTGGTCCTAAAGTTTGTCCTCGTTCATCGCCCCTCTTTCAAGAATTCAAAATTTGGCAGAGATTGAATGATATTGAATTCAGAAATCCGAATACAAAAGAAAAAATACGTATTGAAGATTTTGACGAGTTTCTGGAATTTCGGAACGAAGTTTTCCATTATTTGACTATTCATCAGAACATAAGCGATAAAGAATTACTTAATATGGCTCACCTCAAGAAAAAAGATGGATGGGAATTGAATTTTCAAAAAGGAATTGAAGGTAATTCCACTTCGGCATCGTTTTATGGAGCTTACAAAGAAATAGTCACATTATCTGGACATGATATTGATTTCGCCAGTTTAAATCCTGCTCAAACTAAAGAAGCCATTGCCATAGTATTTGAAACTCTTGGAATCAAGACAGAAATATTAGAATTTGATGCAGAACTCGAAGGAGCTGATTTCTTCAAACAAGCCTCATACGAATTTTGGCATTTACTCTATTCATATGAAGGAGATAACTCAAAAACCGGTAATGAAAAATTGCATAAAAAGTTGTTTGATAATTTTGGAATACCTAAAGAATACACTGGATTATTCGTCAAAATAGCCTTAACTGACGATTATAGCAGTCTTAGCACTAAAGCTATTTCAAAAATACTGCCATACCTCAAAGCGGGCCATCAATATGATAAAGCTGCCGCTGAGGCAGGATATAGGCATTCCAAAAACTCACTGACAAAGGCTGAAATAGAGAATAAAATATTGGCTGATAAACTTGAACTATTACCTAAGAATAGTTTGCGAAACCCAGTTGTAGAGAAAATATTGAATCAGCTCGTACATGTAGTTAACCAAGTAATTGAAAACTACGGCAAGCCGGATGAGGTGCGCATTGAATTGGCCAGAGAGCTTAAGAAGAGCGCTAAGGAGCGGGAAGAAACTACATCTGCTATTAACAAAGCAACTGCTGAACACGAAAAAATTAGAATTATCCTGAGCAAATTATATCCCTTTAATACGGGGGTGCGGATTACGCGAAATGATGTAATTAAGTACAAACTTTATCAGGAATTAGAATCCACTGGTTTTAAAACGATATATACGAACATTTACATTCCCTTAGATAAGCTCTTCAGTAAAGATTTCGATGTGGAACATATCATACCAAAGGCTAAACTTTTTGATGATTCTTTTTCCAACAAAACACTTGCTACCCGAGATTTTAACCGCAACAAGGGCAATAAAACTGGAATGGACGCCATTGTGGAAAAATATGGTGCTAATAGCGAAGGCCAGAGAGCATATCTCGAGCGTATTGAAAAGCTATATGCCGAGAAGAAGATTAGCAAATCAAAGTATTCCAAATTAAAAATGACTGAACAGGAAATTCCCGATGGATTTATTGATAGGGATTTGCGGAATAGTCAGTACATCGCTAAGAAGAGTAAGGAATTGTTAGAAAAGGTTGTTCGTAATGTATTGCCAACAACAGGTGCTGTGACGGATAAGTTAAGAAAAGATTGGCAGCTTATTAACGTGTTGCAAGAATTGAATTTGCCTAAATACGATAAACTGGGTTTAGTCACCTACGAAAAAAACAAAAACGGTGACCAAATTGTACGAATAACAGACTGGACAAAGCGCAATGACCATAGGCATCACATCATGGACGCTATAACCGTCGCCTTTACCAAACGAGCCCACATTCAGTATTTGAATTTTTTGAATGCCCGATATAATGTATCGCATAACGAACATGGTAAAATTGCTGCCATCGAAAATAAATACACAGAATTAGTTGCCGACAAAAAAGGCAATACTAAGCGGAAAATTACTCCACCCATGCCAGTGAAGACATTGAGAGCAACGGTAAAGGAACATTTAGAAAATACATTGGTTTCATTTAAAGCAAAGAATAAGGTCGTGACCAAAAACCGAAATAAGACCAAAACCAAAACGGGTTATCAAACCAATGAGCCATTAACACCACGAGGTCAGTTACATAAAGAAACAGTTTATGGACAACGATACCGCTATGTTACTAAAGAGGAAAAAGTGAGTGCCAAATTTGACCAGGAGAAAATAAGTCAGGTAGCTCAAAAACGCTATCGCGAAGCTTTGTTAAAGAGGTTAGCACAATTCGGTAATGACCCCAAGAAAGCATTTTCAGGTGCTAATGCTTTGTCCAAAACACCGCTTTATGTAGGCACTTCACATAATGAAATTGTACCTGAGAAAGTAAAATTGGTATATCAGGAAGCCTATTATGCCATACGTAAAGAAGTGACACCCGAATTGAAGTTGGACAAAGTAATTGATGTTGGCGTACGCAGGAAATTACAAGAACGCCTTGATAAATTCAATGGAAAGGCAAAGGAGGCATTCGCCAATTTGGAAGAAAACCCCATCTGGCTGAATAAGGCGGCCGGTATCGCCATAAAAAGAGTAGCCATAACGGGTGTTTCTAATGCTGAGCCCTTGCATATTAAAAGGGATCATTTTGGACAGGAAATAAAAGACGAAAATGGTCACAACATACCTGCCGATTTTGTGAGCACGGGCAATAACCATCACGTGGCGATCTATAAAGACAAGGATGGGAATTTGCAGGAGCAGGTTGTTTCTTTTTATGAAGCAGTTGCTCGTAGAAATCAAAATATGCCGATTATTGATAAGCAATATAATGCCGATTTGGGCTGGCAATTTTTGTTCACTATGAAGCAAAATGAAATGTTTGTTTTTCCGAATGAGCAAACAGGCTTTAATCCTAAGGAAATTGACTTGCTGGATGAATCAAATTATCACTTGATTAGTCCGTATCTTTTTAGAGTGCAAAAAATGGCAACAAAGGATTACTGGTTTAGACATCATTTAGAAACAACTATTGATACTATTAATAAAACGAAAGATATATTATGGAAAAGAGAGGGCTTATCCGGAATAGGCAACATTATAAAGGTGCGATTAAATCACTTGGGTAAAATAATAGAACTCGGCGACTAATCCATATTGATATAGTGTCTATTCTAGATGATTTTAAATTCTAAAATCATTTTATTATCTTGTTCTAACTTTTCATTACATGATAAAGAGAACAATTTATATAGCATCCCCCTGCAAAATAAAAACGGCCGACAAGCAATTGATTGTGCAATATAACCACATTGCCGGGCAAGAAGATGTGCGTGACAAACGGGTCCCGATAGAAGATATTGGTTTTCTAATCTTGGAGCATAGACAAATTAGCATTACCCATCCTGTTCTAAATTTATTGGTGGATAATAATACTGCCGTTATTACCTGTGATGAGCGTATGCACCCTAAAGGGCTTCTGCTCAGCCTGGATGGGAATACCACCCAAAGTGAGCGCTATCAGGCCCAGATAGCGGCCAGTGAACCGCTCAAAAAACAATTGTGGCAGCAAACAATTATCGGCAAAATAAAGAATCAGGCATCCCATTTAACATACTGGAAAATTGATAATCACTACTTGAGGCAATGTGCCAAAGTAGTGAAAAGCGGCGATAGCGATAATCAAGAAGCCACAGCCAGTTTTTATTATTGGCAGCATCTTTTTCCGCCCGCATGGCAATTTAATCGGCATCGGGAAGGCGCACCGCCCAATAATTTGCTCAACTATGGCTACGCCATACTGCGTGCTGTAGTTGCTCGCTCGCTGGTAGGCAGTGGGTTGCTACCCACTTTAGGTATTTTTCATCGAAATCGTTATAATAGCTACTGCCTTGCGGATGATATTATGGAGCCCTATCGTCCTTTTGTAGATCTGGTAGTACGAAAAATTATTCGGGAAACATCCCATATCAAGGAATTAACCACCGAATTAAAACAACAATTATTGCAGATTCCTGCCATGGATGTGCGAATAGATAACAAAAAACGCCCGCTGATGATTGCTACACAGCTTACCACAGCCAGCTTGGCGCAGTGCTTTTTGCAGGAGGCACGAAAGATAATTTTCCCCGAATTCGATGTTTGACCGTTATAGTGCATATCGTGTTATGTGGGTACTTGTATTTTTTGATTTGCCAACCAAAACCAAAGTAGACCGACGCCGAGCTGCCAAGTTCAGAAAGCGGCTATTGAATGTAGGTTTTGCCATGTTTCAGTTTAGTATTTATATGCGCCATTGCTCCAGCCGCGAGAATGCCGAAGTGCACATCAGACGGGTAAAAAAGATACTACCGGAAAAAGGGCATGTAGGCATTATGTGCATTACTGATAAACAATTTAGCAGAATGGAGCTTTTTTATGCCGGAGAGGTGCAATCAACCCAGCCACCTACCCAGCAATTAGAAATATTTTAGGATGAAAAAAATGACCTTTTTGGCAAGTCTTATTTGCTAATAAGGTCATTTTTTTAAGTGCTGTTTTACGTTGAAACACAATGTTTGCAAGGCTTTGCGCCTAATCTGTTGTGTTTCCTAAATGTAAGAACAAAGATTGAAAGCTAATCACAACAATATTGGGTGGTGACTTATATTATAGCGAGTTGTGTTTCCTAAATGTAAGAACAAAGATTGAAAGCTAATCACAACAAAAATTGGTGAAGCACAATAACATTCTATGTTGTGTTTCCTAAATGTAAGAACAAAGATTGAAAGCTAATCACAACTGAAATAGACGTAGATACTAACCCAGACTTTGTTGTGTTTCCTAAATGTAAGAACAAAGATTGAAAGCTAATCACAACACAGAAAGAGGATACAAGTGCTAAGGGATGGTTGTGTTTCCTAAATGTAAGAACAAAGATTGAAAGCTAATCACAACCGAGATTATATCAATAGAAGCCATTAAAGAGTTGTGTTTCCTAAATGTAAGAACAAAGATTGAAAGCTAATCACAACTTATCGCACACAATGGCGATAGGTTTGACGGTTGTGTTTCCTAAATGTAAGAACAAAGATTGAAAGCTAATCACAACTTTCACAATGGAAATTACAAGGGCAAACTTGTTGTGTTTCCTAAATGTAAGAACAAAGATTGAAAGCTAATCACAACTAATTGGGGTGCGTATGTTGCAGGTATTGGTGTTGTGTTTCCTAAATGTAAGAACAAAGATTGAAAGCTAATCACAACCTGTGTGTATCCGTATTTTTCACGAACTTGGTTGTGTTTCCTAAATGTAAGAACAAAGATTGAAAGCTAATCACAACTAAAGTGTTTCCGTATATACCGATAATTGGTTGTGTTTCCTAAATGTAAGAACAAAGATTGAAAGCTAATCACAACTCTTTATATGACGTTTGCACACAATACACTGTTGTGTTTCCTAAATGTAAGAACAAAGATTGAAAGCTAATCACAACTATTTACTCCGTACTTGTTACTTTGTTCAAGTTGTGTTTCCTAAATGTAAGAACAAAGATTGAAAGCTAATCACAACTTGACGGCGGCATGTTGCCGATCGTATCAAGTTGTGTTTCCTAAATGTAAGAACAAAGATTGAAAGCTAATCACAACTGTAATTTACAAGTTTATTAAAACGGGTAAGTTGTGTTTCCTAAATGTAAGAACAAAGATTGAAAGCTAATCACAACACTCCGTTATATTTATAGGTAAATATTAACGTTGTGTTTCCTAAATGTAAGAACAAAGATTGAAAGCTAATCACAACTCAAACAGCCGACATTATCAACCTTGATTTGTTGTGTTTCCTAAATGTAAGAACAAAGATTGAAAGCTAATCACAACTTACCGTTCCGGTGGTAAGCTATGCGCCGGGTTGTGTTTCCTAAATGTAAGAACAAAGATTGAAAGCTAATCACAACCGGTGGCATGCAAGTAAAATATAATATTTAGTTGTGTTTCCTAAATGTAAGAACAAAGATTGAAAGCTAATCACAACTATTTCTTTTTCAGTATCTGGTTTGATAAAGTTGTGTTTCCTAAATGTAAGAACAAAGATTGAAAGCTAATCACAACATCATTCTATTTGCTGTTAATGGCAAGGACGTTGTGTTTCCTAAATGTAAGATCAAAGATTGAAAGCTAATCACAACCAGAAGCCTTATCACCTTCGTAACCTACTACGTTGTGTTTCCTAAATGTAAGAACAAAGATTGAAAGCTAATCACAACTCATAATGTTTGTTCTGTTGTTTAATTAAAGTTGTGTTTCCTAAATGTAAGAACAAAGATTGAAAGCTAATCACAACGCGGCCTAAGGTGATGCCAGCATAGGCAAAGTTGTGTTTCCTAAATGTAAGAACAAAGATTGAAAGCTAATCACAACCAGTAACAGGTCACTCACAAGTGCTTGATAGTTGTGTTTCCTAAATGTAAGAACAAAGATTGAAAGCTAATCACAACTATTTCTTGCTCATACTTTTGATAAATTTTGTTGTGTTTCCTAAATGTAAGAACAAAGATTGAAAGCTAATCACAACCTGGAGGATGGCAGCATCATATACGAGGACGTTGTGTTTCCTAAATGTAAGAACAAAGATTGAAAGCTAATCACAACTATCACACGAATTTACGAATTGCAAGAACAGTTGTGTTTCCTAAATGTAAGAACAAAGATTGAAAGCTAATCACAACTATGTCAGATGTAAAACTTGGGCATCCTGCGTTGTGTTTCCTAAATGTAAGAACAAAGATTGAAAGCTAATCACAACTTGTTGGTCTGTATTCGTTACCGCTACTTGGTTGTGTTTCCTAAATGTAAGAACAAAGATTGAAAGCTAATCACAACATATCAGTATGATAATGACAATTAGAACCAGTTGTGTTTCCTAAATGTAAGAACAAAGATTGAAAGCTAATCACAACTCTAATTTTTCATATTGGCTTTTTGTTGCTGTTGTGTTTCCTAAATGTAAGAACAAAGATTGAAAGCTAATCGTAACGAACCAATGATTGTGGGTCATACTGGATTCGAACCAGTGACCTCTACCCTGTCAAGGTAGCGCTCTAAACCAACTGAGCTAATGACCCTCTTTTAGCCTAAACCACCCCGATAGTTATCGGGGGAGCTAATGACCCTGATATCAAAAAAGTCGCTCTTTTGAGCGACTTTTTATTTTTTGAGAGTGGGAGCTACAGGATTCGAACCTGTGACCCCCACGGTGTAAACGTGGTGCTCTGAACCAACTGAGCTAAGCTCCCTCAAAAATTCTTTTCGGTGCAAGAACGGTTCCAATATTCATCGGAGGTACTATGCTTCCTTGAAAGAAGTGCAAATATAGAATCATTCACTTTTTTACCAAATATTTTATTGAATCTCTTCAAGAATTATTTGATTCACTTTTTTAGGGTCGTAAGGCCGCTGCTGGCGAATGTAATTATCGCTATAACCCTCCATAAGGCCTGATTTGTTTTGGTGTTCAAACAGTACCGGCCGGCGCTGACCAATATATTGCTGGCTAAAGTGACGCATTTTTTTATCTGATAAAATGCGCAGGCGTTCGTTGCGGGTTTGTCGTACGGCATTGGGCACCACATTTGACATTTCGTCGGCCAGGGTATTTTCTCTTTCGCTATACGTGAAAACATGCAGGTAAGAAATATCCAGGTCGTGCAGAAACTGGAAAGTCTCTTCGAAATGCGCATCCGTTTCGCCCGGAAAACCCACAATGACGTCCACGCCTATACAGCAATGCGGCATGTATTGTTTAATGAGGCTGACGCGCTCGGCATACAGCTCGCGGCGATATCGGCGGCGCATGGCTGCCAGGATTTCGTTGCTGCCACTTTGTAAGGGGATATGAAAGTGGGGCATAAAACTGCGGCTACCCGCCACAAACTCTATGATATCATTGTTCAATAAATTGGGTTCGATAGAAGAGATGCGCACCCGCGGTATCAGGCCTTGTGCATCAATGGCTTTGGCCAAATCCAGAAAACTTTCGCTGCTTTTCCGATCGCCGGTAAACCCTTTACCAAAATCGCCCAAATTAACGCCCGTCAGGATGACTTCCTGTACATCATTTTGTGCCAACTCGGCAATATTGTCTAACACCCCCTGAATAGAATCACTACGGCTATGACCTCGGGCCATGGGGATGGTGCAAAATGAACAATTATAGTCGCACCCATCCTGCACTTTCAGAAAGGTGCGGGTACGGTCGTGTGCCGAATAGGCTGCATGAAAACCTTCTATCGCCCCAATATCGCAGCTGTGGATTTTTTGGGGTATAGCCAATGGGCCTTGTATTTGGTCGAGGGCTTCCAAATGTGTCTTTAAATTAAATTTCTCGTTAGCTCCCAACACCAAATCAACTTCTTCGATAGCGGCAATTTCTGCTGGTTTTAACTGTGCATAGCAACCCGTTACTACAATGCGGGCATTGGGGTTTGTTCTTTTTATTTTTCGAACAATCTGCCGGCTTTCGCGGTTGGCGTTGTTGGTGACGCTGCAGGTGTTTAGTACAAATACATCCAAATCATCTTCTTCATCTGTCTTTACATACTCTGCCCCTAAAATGCCACGACTAATGGCCGAGGTTTCGGAAAAGTTGAGCTTACAGCCCAGGGTATGAAATGCTATGTTTTTGGTTTTTTTCACAAGCTGTGCAAAGGTAGTTCATCTGTATAATATGCTTGATGGTTGATTTTTAGGCAGAACGATTTTACCCAATAGTTCCGAATGCTGTATTTAGTTCAATATTTCCACAGTTCATCATGCTATACTGCCTTTTGTCATTTTTTTATCAATTCTACAACAATTCCCCGCCTACTTTTGACTGCGGAATGAAAAAAATTATACTCGCCGGTTTTTTGCTGCTGACTACCCTGGGTGTCAGCGCACAGGCAAAAGTGGAAGGTGTCATCCGCGATACGGCCTCATACCGCAATCTGCCATTTGTGTCCGTATCCATCATTGCACAGCAAGATTCGCTGCTGGTTGGCTTTACCCGCACTTCGGATAAAGGCAAGTTTTTGTTTGAGAATATGCAGCCCGGTAAATATATCCTTTTGGCTTCACTGAATAAGTATGTAGATTATGTATCAGTCTTCACCCTAGTAGAAGGCGAAACAAAAAACTTTGGAGAAGTACCCTTTACACAGCGGGCACAACTGTTGCGCAGCGTGGTGATAAAAGACCAGCGCATGGTGCGTATGAAAGGCGATACCCTTTCTTTTTTGGCTGATAGTTTTAATGTTCGCAAAGGTGCTGTGGTTGAAGATTTATTAAAAGTGTTGCCCGGGATGCAGGTTGATAAGAATGGAGAAATAACGGTGATGGGAGAAAAAGTGCAGAAAGTGCTCGTGAACGGTGAGGAGTTTTTTGGCACCGACCCGACGGTTGCTACACGCAATTTGCAAGCCACCGTTGTGGAAGAAGTGGAAGTATTTGACCAAAAAAGTGATCAGGCAGAGTTTACGGGTTTTGATGACGGCGAAGAGGTTAAGACAATTAACCTAAAATTGAAGAAAGATAAAAGTCAGGGGTTCTTTGGAAAAGTGGAGGCAGGTGCTGATGTGGCAGACCGCTGGAACAATCAGGCTATGGTAAACTGGTTTGAGGGGAAACGCCAGATTAGTGTTTATGGCTTAATGAACAGCGTTGGTCAGACAGGGCTGGGTTGGCAAGATAATATGACCTATGGTAGTGGTGGAAACAGACGGATGTTTGGTGGTGGACAAGATGATACTCAGATTATCAGCTCGTTTTTTGAAGACGAGGATGATAACGGCTTTGGAGGAGGTGGGCGAGGTGCCAGCAATCCGGGTATCAATAAAACCTGGAAAGGAGGTGCCCGCTATGCAAACAAACTTGATGAAGGAAAGCACGAAGTATCAGCCAATTATTCGCATGGGCGTACTATGCAGGAACTCGAGCAACGAGCCTATACCGAAAACGTATTGCCCACTTTTACATCCCTGCGTGATGATACCACCAATTCAAAAAATATTAATAACGTACACAATTTGTCCGGCCGATATGAATGGAATATTGACAGCCAAACATCAATGGTTTACAGATTGAGTGGTCGCTTGCAATTCAGAGAGTACTTTGAGGAGCAAAACACCAATAATCGTACTGATGCAGATGTGCCCCTGAGTGTAAATAATAGCAGCATTGACCGGCAGACTACCACCTCAAGGGTAACCAACGAGGTGACATTGAACAGAAAGCTAGGTAAAAAAGGGCGCACATTTTCACTCAGTGGAAGTCATACATACAACCGGAAAAATGGTGAAGGCTTTTTGCTAAGCTCAAATAGTTTTAGATCGAATGGAGGGCAAGTGAACCAATTGCTGGATCAGCGAAAGATGGATAATAGTGATGCGAATTCTGTTGTCGGTACCATTAGCTATACCGAACCATTATCCGAAAATGTATTGCTCCGTATAGGCTATGGTATTAGCAGCGATAAGGCTGATTTGTCTACTATAACACAGGATACTGTGGGCTTTGGTATGGGTATTTACAATAGACAAATTGATAGCCTGAGTAATCAGTTTGATATGAACATCTTACGTAATAGTGGTTTGGTAGAATTGATGTACAATAAGAAAAAAGTAAATCTGCGCCTGGGTACCTCGGTGGCATATTCCACCTTTAATCAGCAGGATTTGATACGCAATCAAAGTTATAATTATTCGCGGCTAAATGTTTTTCCTAGTTTGCGCTTAAAGTTCAAGTTTTCTCAATTCAAGACGCTGGATATTAACTATTCGGGCAGTACCACAAATCCTACAGCCGAGCAATTACAACCTATTATCGATAATACAAGCCCACTTTCAATTACCATTGGTAATCCCGATTTGAAAATTGGTTACCGACAAAATTTGCGTATTAACTACTTTACATTTCAGGCTTTGTCTGGTCGGGGTATTTGGGCTGGAGCTTTTTTACAAAATGCATTTAACCCGGTTGGTGTAGAACGAACCTTTGATTTATCAGGCCGAACAGTAAATCGTTATACCAACTTAGGAACAAATTATGTGGCATCCAGCTGGGTAGGGGGTATGGTTAGATTAAATAATAACGGTTGGGATGTGCGAACTACCGTTTCGGGTAGTTACAGCGATATGCCGGCTATAGTAAATGGTATAGAAAGCCGCAATAAATCAACAAACGTAACCGTAAACCCAAGCCTTAACTTCAATAATGAAAAGATTATGTCTTTTGTTTTTGAACCAAATTTTAGTTACACCAATACTGTCAACAATGTGGGTGTGACACGAACAATTTCATATTTTAGCTTTACACCCACCTTAGGTGTTAGTTATTACCTGCCAAAAGATTTCGAGCTCGGTACAGATCTTGATTACGATTTTCGACCTGCCGTTGATCCCTATCCAGATAATTTTAATCGGTTCATATGGGATGCGTATTTAAGTAAACGCATTTTGCCTAAGAAAAACTTGGAGTTACGCTTTCAGGTCTGGGACTTATTAAATCAAAATCAAGGCTACAACCGAACATCAAGTAATAACTACAACAGCGAAACGTATTACAACACACTTAAGCGCTACTGGATGGTGGGTGCCGTATGGAACTTCTTCTCTGGTCCGCTGGCAGAATCAAGGGCCAATAGCAATAAATCCAGCTGGGGTGGACATCAACGGAGAGAAAGACGATAAACTTTTATAGTAACGACTAGCATTATGAAACTTAAATTGATATTTTTATTACTGATTGCAGGAGGGGGCCATGTATGGGCACAGGAAGCCCCTAGCATTTTACGCCGAGGCACCATTCAATGGGAGCGTAAAATGAATATGTACGGTCAATTGGATGATATGGCACAGGCTGGTAATAAACCATGGTTGGATAGAGTACGGGAGAGTATTGATAAGTATAAGATTGATCAATTCGAAATGATGTTTACAAAAGAAGAGAGTTTATACCAGCCCAAAAAAGATGGTATTAGTGAATTAAAAGCGCGTTGGATAAATGTACCCTCTGAGCGGAATATTGTGTTTAATGATTATACCAAAGGCACGACCGTAGCGCAGAAAGAATTGTACGATAAAACGATATTAATAAAAGATTCCCTAAAGAACTATAAGTGGAAAATAAAGGAAGAATTCAGAAATATTGCCGGGTATAACTGTCGCCGTGCAGAAACCATTATCATGGATTCTATTTGGGTAATTGCCTTTTATACAGATGCTATTATTGCCTCTGGCGGTCCCGAATCTTTCAATGGGTTGCCCGGTATGATATTGGGCATTGCCATGCCAAAGCTTCATGTAACATATTTTGCAACAGATGTTCAGGCCTACACCGATGCTAGGCGTGAAATATTGCCACCCACCAAAGGGAAGGAATATACCCGCGAAAGTTTCAGTGCTTATTTATTAAGCAATATGAAGCAATGGGGCGATTGGATGCAGCGCGTTTTGCAATATTCGGGCATCTGACCAACCCCTATAATAAATATCGCGTCTTAGGGCTAGTGAACCTGTTGAAACTTTCAGCATTTTGTCTTAAATTTAGCTCTGTTATGAAAAAGATATACTTTCTTTTGTTCTTGACCATTATCGTTACTAATGAAAATTTGATGGCTCAACTTCCTAATTGTAGTGCCAACCCTGCTACTATCATTTATATTCATAGTGGGTCTTCCATATACAATTATGATGTAACACAACCAGTATCAGCCACCAATCCTTCGCTAAATACCATAACAATGCCTTCAGGTGCTGGAGGATTGGCTGTGTCAAACAATTTAAACGGACCAGGCCCCTCACCGACATTTTATACTTCAGTAAGCGGCAGCTGGTGGTACTATAATGGTGCCACATGGGTTAATACGGGGCATAGTTGTGGATCTACTGCAGCAGTAAATTCCGGTGGCGGCGGTAATTATTTGTATAACCTTGTTGGTGCATCAGGTCAAGTGTACCAATATGATGGTACTGGAAATTCAACCTTATTGCTTACCGTGCCGGGATTTTCGGGCGGAGGTCCTTACGATTTGGTTGGGAATTGCGATGGGGGCTTTTATATTCTGCGAACTTCTACCAATCCTTTTTTACGCAAATATGATTCCAATGGCAATCTGGTCGCATCATGGACTACAACAGGTTCAGCCAGTACTGCCGGTGGGGGATTTGCAATAGTAAATAATACAGTGTACTATCACAATACCAGTGGCTTCAACAGCGCACCGTTTACTCCGCCTTCCTCTAATCTGGCCTTTTCGCCGGTGGGGCAAACGATACCCAACCCAAGTGATATGGCTTGTTGCAGGGTTTGCGATTCTTTGTTACCACCACCACCGCCTAATGCTGAATTTGGTATGAGTAAAGACAGTATATGTGCAGGGGAGTGCATTGTATTTAATGATTTGAGCACTGATAGTCCAACTGTTTGGAGCTGGACATTTCCCGGAGGAACCCCAGCTAATTCAACCGCTCAAAATCCAGGCATTGTTTGTTTCAACACGCCGGGTATTCATACTATCGAGTTAATTGCAAGCAATGCCAATGGCAGCGATACAGTCACCAAACAAATTGAGGTTTTTGCAGTACCGAATGCAGCGATTTCCGGAGAGGTGGATATTTGTATCGGTGAATCAGCTACCTTAACCGCCCAGCCTGCTGGTTTGGTATATTCTTGGGATAATGCCGCTGCTTCTCAGTCTATCACTATTACGCCTTTGGCTACCACAACTTATCAGGTCTATGTGACAAATGTGATTTGTACAGATTCTGCTACTCATGTGGTGAATGTCAATCCGTTGCCTGTTATCAATATATCATCTACTTTGACCAATTGTGATGCTAATACTGGAACGGCTACAGCGCAAGCAGTTCAGGGGACCCCAACGTATAATTATGCTTGGACGGGAGGCCTTATAGGTGAAACCATCAATAATTTGGGAGTCGGAACCTATACTGTTACCGTTACAGATAGCAAAAATTGTTCCGCTACAGCTAGTGTAAATGTAGGCATGCATCCAAATCCGGTTGCTGCTATTACACCATATCCTGTGGCTAATGTACGAATTGGCGAATCTGTCCAACTGGAAGCCACAGGTGGTGGGCGTTATCAATGGACACCAACTATTTATTTAAACTGTGATCAATGCCCTAATCCTATTTCAACTCCTAAAGAAGAAATGATTACTTATTGCGTTGATGTCACCGATGCCAACGGATGTATGGATACGGCATGCACTACGGTGATTGTAGATACTAGTTGCAGCTATATTTTTATACCTACGGCATTCACGCCCAATAATGATGGATTAAACGATCAGATTAGTATTAATAACACATGTAAGATTGACCGATTGATATTTAGAATTTTCAATCGTTGGGGTCAATTAGTTTTTGAAAGCCGCAATGTCAATGATAAATGGGATGGGACCTTTAAGGGAGAGCCTCAACCAGTTTCCACTTTTCATTATTACCTGGAGGCAGATTTAATTAACGGTCGAAAAGTACGGCAACGAGGAGATATTACTTTAATAAGGTAGTAAAACCCCTTTCATCTATTACTTTTGCCATCGTTTTACGGTAGTGAAAGTAAAAGTTGTAAATACAAGTAATCATCCATTGCCGGCATACCAAACTACGGGTGCAGCCGGATTGGATTTGTTGGCCAATATCGATGAAAAAATCATACTTGGGTCATTGGAGCGCGTTTTAGTTCCTACAGGAATTTTTATGGAATTGCCTTCGGGCTATGAAGCACAAATTAGACCCAGAAGTGGGTTGGCTCTAAAACGAGGGATAAGCGTACTCAATTCACCCGGTACTATTGATGAAGACTATCGTGGTGAACTTAAGGTATTGCTTGTGAACCTTTCTAATGAAACTAGCTTTGTTGAACCAGGGGAGCGTATTGCACAAATGATCATTGCGCCTTATCAACAAATACAGTGGGTAGAGGTCGATGTACTGAGTAACACAGAAAGAGGCAGAGGCGGCTACGGTCACACTGGGACAATATAAAAAATAAGCAACTATGAATATTATCATTCCAATGGCTGGCAGAGGTTCTCGAATGCGCCCTCATACATTGACAACACCAAAACCCTTAATACCCATAGCAGGCAAGCCTATGGTGCATAGAATAGTAGCCGATATTGCAGCTACAGTGGATCAGGAAATTAATGAAATTGCCTTTATCATTCAGCGTGATTTTGGCCAGCAAGTAGAAGAAGACTTAAAAGCTGTGGCAGCTGATTTTGGCGCCGACGGTAAAATTTATTATCAAGACGAACCAAAGGGTACAGCTCATGCCATATTGTGTGCAGCTCCATCACTAACGAATAACACCTTCGTTGCATTTGCTGATACCTTATTTAAAGCAAATTTTACAATAGATACCCATAAAGATGCTATTCTATGGACACAACGCGTTGATGATCCCAGTGCATTTGGAGTTGTTGAGTTGGATGCAGATGGTGTGATTGTAAACTTTGTAGAAAAGCCAAAAGATTTTGTTTCTGATTTGGCCATAATCGGTGTCTATTATTTTAAAGATGGCCATAACCTGAAAAATGAGTTACAATATTTGCTGGACCACGATGTAAAAACGGGTGGAGAATATCAGATAACGGATGCTATGAAGAACATGCGTGATAAAGGTCTCAAATTCTACACAGATCAGGTAGAAGAGTGGTTGGATTGCGGCAATAAAGACGCAACGCTATATACCTTGGAGCGCATGCTGGAATTAAAAAAGGAGAGTGAAAATTTACGAGCATCAGATGCTGTAATAGAAAACTCAACCATTATTGAGCCCTGCTATATTGGACCCAAGGTTAAAATATCCAACGCTGTGGTTGGTCCATATGTTAGTTTGGAGGCTGGTGCTGATATTAGTAATGCAATTGTCAAAACATCAATCATAGGGAGCAATACAAAAGTTAAGAATTGCATAATTGAGAAATCGTTCCTCGGAAATAATGTAGATTGCCAATCAAAGTTTGAGGAGTTAAGCCTAAGCGATTTCTCGTTTAAAAAATGATAGTTCGGTATTTTATTTATGTATTTTTCATAAGCCTGACAATCGGGTTGTTTTCATGTGCAGGCACAAAAAAAACAGTCAAAAAGCAATCCACAGCCGCAAATGCGAAAAGCCCTAAAAACGCCAATAATGAATACAATGCATTTTTTGAGGCTGAAACAGCTCGAATAAAAGGTGATCATGCCAAAGCTCGTGAATTGTATCGCGATTTTGTCAAAACGTATACTAACAACGCCGCTGCATATTATAATCTGGCTAAATTAGAGTATACTAGTTTTCAATTTTTGAATGCTGAAAACTATGCGCAACGTGCAGTTGAGTTGCAACCGAAAAATAAATATTACCTGGAGTTTTATGCTGATGTGTTATCGGCTAATAAAAAGCAGAAAAAGGCTGTAGAGATTTATGAAAATCTCACCAAATTGAACAAAGGCAACTCGGCCGAATATGAGTATAAAAAGTATAAAATTTATGCAGACCAGCAAGATTTTAAAAATGCCATTCAAACCTTGAATCAATTGGAAGAAAGTTGGGGCCGGTCTCCGGAATTATCCTTGCAAAAGGTTGAACTTTTTCTTAAACAAAAAAATAGTGAGGCAGCAATTGCAGAATTGAAAGAGCTTATCAAAGATGAGCCAATGGATTATAGTTATAAAGAAAAACTGGCGCGCTTATACGAAGATTTGGGTAAGCAGCAGGAAGCTAAAACCATTTATGAGCAACTAGCCAAAGATGCACCCAATGATGCAAAAGTATTGATGCGTACTTCATCCTATTATTTGCGGAATAACGATACTACAGCCTTTGAAAACGTAATAAAATCGATTGTAAAAAATCCAAATATTGATGCCTCTATACGCATGAGTATGCTGTTGCCCTTGTTGGATCTAAAAAGTGATTCTGAATATGTGGCCAGCGAAATACTGCCATTAATGCAAACACTCAAAGTTGCCAATGCAGAGCCTAAAACGTTGCTCATGATGAGCGATGTGCTTTACAGTGCGAAGCAATATCGCGAAGCTGCGACTACTTACAAAGAATATATTGCTTTAGAGAAATCCACTTTCTCTGCCTGGTTCAATTTGTTGCTGTGCTATTCTCAGCTAAACGAATTGGATAGTTTGATAGCCTCTGCCGAAAAATCTTGCGATTATTTTCCGAATAATGCCCTAACGCATTATTTCAAGGGTTTGGCACATTACCAAAAGAAGGAGTATGAAAAGAGTATCACCTCTTTGCAGAGTGCAATAGATCTGGAGCCTGAAAAAGAATTAAAGGCGCAGATATACTCGCTCATGGGGGACGCTTTTTTTAGCTTGAAACAATATCAAAAATCAGACGAGCATTTTGATAAATCCCTAGCTATTAGTGAAGATGCGGGTACATTGAACAACTATGCCTATTATCTTTCACTGCGTGGCGATCGGCTGGATGCTGCATTAAAAATGTCAGCCCGATCCTTAGAGCTAGCACCCGAGTCAAAAACTTTTTTAGATACCTACGGTTGGATATTGTACAAACAAGGCAAATACGATAAGGCAAAGGAATATATTGAACGGGCTATAGAAGGGGATGGAGATGCTGATGTATTGGAACACCTGGGGGATATCTACTATAAATTACAAAATCCTACAAAAGCCATAGAACTTTGGAAAAAAGCAAAGCAGGTAGGTGGAGGCGGTTCGGCGCTACTTGATAAAAAAATTGCAGAAGGCAAATTGTATGAGTAAAGTTTCTTCACTTTTTTTATTGCTTATGATAATGCTGAGCGGTTGTAAAATTGTTCCTTTTTTTATTTCTGAAGAAAAAAAGGACGAACGAACCGCAAAGCGAATCGAGCGATTAGAAGCTAAAAAGAAAAAAGCACAATACAAATTAGATGTAGCCAAAGGCGATGGAAAGCGTAGGATAAAAAAGTTGGAAAAAATCGAAAGTAAGTTACCTGGCGATACGGTGGTGCCGGGATTAGATTCAGCTTCGCTGGCAAAGGAAAAGGAAGAAATTGAAAACCTGACGTTAAACCGAAAACGCACAGAGGCTGCAAGAAGTGTTATTGAAAAAAATAAGATTGACTTTCGTACGATTAAGTTAAAAACCAAGCTGAAGTTTCAGTCAGGAGGGCAGAAGCAAAATGTGAATGCCCATTTTATCATCGATAAAGACAAAGCGATATGGGTAAGTATCCGTATTGGACTGGAAGTAGCTAGGGCCTATATAACGCCGGATAGAGTGCAGGCTATTAATCGAATAAACAAAGTATATTACGATTATTCATTTGATCAAATCACCAAACTTATAAATGTAAGTATTGATTTTGCCACTTTGCAGGATGCCATTATCGGAAATGCGATGGGCGCATCAGGCGATGTTTTCGAACTAATTGATTTCGGCGGCACCATTAATATAGGTGTTAAGAGTAATGAGTTGATGAATAAATTAACCTATAATCGCAGTGACTCTACTTTGCGTCAGGTGCAGCTTCAGGTATTTCGCGGCAGCTATGCCAGTAATATTTTGGGTATGATGAGTGAATACCAGAAAGAAATTGGTCGCCTAGTGCCCACCAAACGTATTTATAATGTCGAAGATTCGAAAGGGAAGTTGAACCTGGAGATGGAGGTGCAAAAGGTAGAGTTTGATGGTGATTTTGGCATGCCCTACGCTATCCCAAAAAATTATTCTAAAGAAGAATAAATTATTTTTTCTTAAGTAACGCGTTTTGCAGGTCGAAGCATGCATTGTTTAGTACCAGTTTTTGATACACATTTCGCTCAAGGTGATACATAGCTTGCTGACAAACATGACAGGCCTGCTCACAGCTATTAGCATCAAAACCTTTGTTTATTAGCCCTCTGATTAATCGTATTTCAGCTTGTGTCACAGACCAATATTCTTCAGGCAGAAATTTTACTCGAATGCTTTGTTCAAAAATTTGTATTGCATAAGTAAAATAGCTTTTAAGGGCCTCCTTGCCCAGGTTGCTGCCATCTTTAATCCAATTAGCTATTAGTAATCCATTATTGGTATAAACCGCATTTAGCCAGTCTCGCAGATGGCTGAAATAATCGATATCAGTATGCATAGCAAGCTGTAGTGCTTTATGCATATTGCCTTCACTTTGTAGGGCTATCTGTCTGGCCAGGGTTGGTTCAATGTCTTTTGCTTCTAATGCCTCACTAATTTGCTCAATTGATAATTGCGGTAGCATAAACTGTTGCGTGCGTGATTGTATGGTACCTAAAATGCGGTCGGTATCCTCACACACTAAAAACAAATAGGTATCTCGTGGCGGTTCTTCTATTAATTTGAGCAAGCGATTGCCATCTGTGCCTAAATATTCAGCATACCATATGATTAAGATTTTGGCACCGCCCAATATTGATTTTAATTGTAGTTTTTTTGTAATCTCGTTACACTCTTCAGCGCTAATATTTCCTTGTTTATTATCGGTTGTCAGACTTTGGATCCAGCTGGTTGCACTGCTGTAAGGATTAGCAATAATAAATTTCCTAAAATCTTGTATAAAATAGTTTGATGTATACTTTCTCTTGCTGTCTTTATTGAAAACAGGAAAACTTAAAAACAAATCGGGGTGGATTAGTTTATCAACCGATTGGCATGCATTGCAACTGCCACAGCCTGTTAAGCTATCCTGTTGCTTATTTGAACAAAGCATAAATTTGGCCAGTTTCAAAGCGAACGGTAAGGCACCACCACCTTCGCGGCTATTAATGAGCAAGGCATGAGGCAGTTTTCCTTCAGCCGCCAGCCTAAATAGTTTATGTTCCAGTTCTGCCAATTGATTCATTTTCGTTGAGGTCATAAAACAAAATGAAAGTACAATGAAACAATCAGAATAAAAAAGGCAATGTTAGCCATGATGTTTTGACCATTAAAATGTTGAGTGTTCCATATTTAAAATGCAATGTGTTTAAGCAATGTTGCGTGCTCCATTGCACATCATCTTTATCACTAACAGAATTTCTGCTTGTGATTATTTTGCTATTCTTATTGTGTTGGCTGAGCGAGCTTGCTGGTTTAGGATGGTAGAAAAATCAATAGACATTGAAGTGGCGATAAAAAAATTATTTTTAGAAGGACTGGAATGTAAACTAAATATATTGTCCTGACTTTGTAGTAACCGAGCTTCCAGCCGATAATAAATATGTGGATTGGGCACAAAATCTACATTTGCTGACACCCCACTTGTGCGGAACCCATTCGGTGTTCCCGTATTTATGATGACGCCTTGCCTGTCTGAATAATACTCTAATCTCAAAGCGGTTCTCCAAACACTATTAAATTGATATTGCCCAATGATTATTGGACCATACCAAAAATGATAATCACTGCTTCCTTTATTTTCTTGTTGAGCACCAAGATCTATCCCGCCAATTATTCGAAGCCTTTTATTGATTTTAGTCTGAAAATAAAAATTATTGAACAAGCGCCATCGGCGCGTTGAGTCAGGGTCATCAGTACCCAAGAAGGTATTCCAAACAAAATTTGTTCTTAAATATGGCGTATATTGAACTTGTGTGCCAAAGGATAGCAATGAATTACCAGCTAAGCGCTGTATGCGCTGCCAGCCATTCATTACCATCCCTCCCATCTTCCAGTGTTGATTAGGCTGATAACTTAGGTTTACACCACTCAAGAAATATGGCGAATTCTCTGCAACTAGAGATCGGGTGAGTGTAAAATTTTGACTGGAAATGGCGCTTTCAAAACCAGTGTAGGATGGCAGAATGCCTGCATCCAACCACAGATTGCCCGACTTGTTTAATGCAACCCCCAAATTGGCTTCAGCAATATTTTTTAGTGTGCCCGACTCGTTCGCATAATTATCATTGACATAACTGCCAGAATGAAAGGCCAGATTGGCGCGGTACCGGTTGTGTCGCGCTGCCACTTTAAGGATGCCAAGATTTAAATTGAACTCATTGTGGCGATTATGATTGTAAAGAAAGTCTTGTCGTTTAGGTTTGGTTGGCTGAGCAAAATCATAGACATAAAATACATCAGCCCAAGTTTGCATGCTAATCTCTAAGTCATTGGACATGGCGCTGACAGTTTGCGCGAAGCCCGGCATGGGTAGTAAAACAGCCATCAGTAGCAAGTTACAAATGCGCAAAAAGCTGAGCGGGCCAGCAGGCATGCCGGGCAGATAGACAATTTCTTTTAGTCGAAGTAATTTTTTTATGCCACTCGCTATCACGGTTGAAGTTTGTAATAAGCTAACGTAATTTCCCGTTTACTTTGTCTAAGATAATACGGCTAACTTTCACTATCCAATGATATTTATCGTTTTGTATGAACTTGCTTTATTTAGTTTGGTTAAAGAAGGGTATTAAAATCAATTTTGTTGACCTGTCTTGTCGGTTTTTTATTTTCAATAAACTATTACATTGTTTCAATAATCATTTCACCATATATTTGATGTAGAGAAATAATTATTTTGGGCTCTCATAAATTAGACAATAATAAAGTCACAGCAGCGGGATTATTAATAGCCATGGGTATCATTTACGGTGATATCGGCACCTCTCCACTTTATGTTTTTAATGCAATTTCACATGGCCGCGGAATATCCCTTGAGTTGATATACGGCAGTCTTTCCTGTATTATTTGGACTTTGACACTACAAACAACAGTAAAGTATGTTTGGTTAGTATTGCGTGCAGATAACAATGGTGCCGGTGGAACTTTTGCGCTATATGCCCTTGTGCGTCGCAGGCGAAAGTGGCTGGTAATCCCCGCCATGATAGGCGGGGCCTCTTTGCTGGCTGATGGCATCATTACTCCACCAATTTCCATTACATCCGCAATTGAGGGGTTAAGGGAGTTGCCGGCGCTGCATGGTATAGAGCAGTCTACCATTATGGGTATTGTGTTAGTGATCCTAACGTTGTTTTTTATTATCCAACAGTTTGGGACAAGTTCCATTGGGAGTTTTTTTGGGCCCGTAATGGCCGTATGGTTCACTATGCTGGGGGTGTTTGGTTTTGTGAGTATTGTTGGAGACTTTACCATACTCAATGCTTTAAATCCGATGTATGCCTTACAGTTCTTAGCTAACTATCCTGGTGCATTATGGCTGTTAGGTGCCGTGTTTTTATGTACCACGGGAGCTGAGGCATTGTACTCTGATTTGGGTCATTGTGGTCGGAAGAACATCCGGTATTCATGGATTTATGTAAAGACCTGTTTGTTACTCAACTATTTTGGTCAAGGTGCTAAATTATTAGAAAACTATGACGGCCAAGAAATGACAGAGGCCTTTATTGAGGCTAACGGAGTAAATGCGTTTTATGATTTAATGCCACAATGGTTTATTATTCCGGGGGTCATTATAGCTACCCTGGCGGCAATTATTGCTAGCCAGGCTATGATATCTGGATCATTTACCTTAATCAGCGAAGCAACCCGATTGAATTTGTGGCCAAAAATGAAAATAAAATTCCCTACCGATAGTATGGGCCAATTGTATATTCCGGGGCTTAACTGGATGATGTACGTCGGATGTGTGCTGGTTATCTTATATTTTCAGTCTTCTTCAAAAATGGAGGCAGCCTATGGTTTGGCCATTATTACTACCATGATAAGCACCACATTATTGTTCGCAAATTATTTGGTCATTAAGCGAAAAAATCGAAACTGGATTTATCTGTTCTTATTGGTGTATTTGGTCATCGAAGGCGGTTTTTTAATAGCCAATATCAAAAAATTTCCTGAAGGAGGCTTTGCAACCTTTATTATCGCCGGTCTGCTATTTATTGTGATGTTCGTTTGGTATAAAGCCCGAAAAATCAAAAACCGTTATGTTGAGTTTGCGAGACTGGATGATTATTTACCCATAATTCAAGATTTAAGCACAGATTCCAGCGTTAGTAAATACGCTACACACCTCGTCTATCTCACGAGTGCAGATAATTATCGTGAGATTGAGCACAAAATAATTTACTCCATTCTCTATCAAAAGCCAAAACGTGCCAATATATATTGGTTCGTACACGTTGACATTCAGGATGATCCATATACGCGAGAATACGTAGTGAATGAAATTATTCCCAATGAAGTGATACGCATTGATTTCCGCCTTGGTTTTCGGGTAGAGCAGAAGATTAATTTAATGTTCAGAGAGGTGGTGGATGATATGGTAAAAAATAAGGAAGTGAATATTATTAGTAATCACCCCTCACTAAGCAACAGAAAAGTACCTGGCGATTTTAGATTTATCGTGATGGAGAAATTCTTATCACACAATAATGATTTGCCCAATTCGGAAAAAGGTATCATGAGTTTGTACTTTTTACTTAAAAGATTCAGCCTTAGTGAAGAAAAAAGTTTTGGCCTAGATCCAAGCAATGTAGTTGTAGAGCCTATACCACTTGTTGTATCACCGGTTGAGAATTTACATCTCAAACGCGTATACCATTAAAATTGTCAAAGTATTGAGCGAGCTTTTGTAGGTGTATTTAAAGGCGAAAAGGTACCTTCCAGGAATTTATAATAACCCACAATGCCGATCATAGCGGCATTATCTGTGCAATATTCAAATTTTGGGATGAAGGTGTCCCAGCCTTTTTCCTTACCTAATATCAAAAATCTGTTGCGCAATTCCGAATTTGCCGATACCCCTCCGGCAATACAAACTTGCGTTATGCCTGTTTCTTTAGCTGCTTGCTCTACTTTATCAAGCAGAATATCTACAATAGTTTTTTGTATTGAGGCGCAGATATCTGGCATGTTGCGCTCTATGAATCCATTATCATTGCGCATTTCTTTCTGTAAGAAGTAAAGTACTGATGTTTTGAGACCGGAAAAACTAAAATTTAAGCCATTCACCTTAGGCTTCGAAAAGTTATATGCCAACGGATTACCTTTTTGTGCATATTGATCCATTAATGGTCCACCTGGGTAAGCAATGCCCAAAAGCTTTGCAGTCTTGTCAAAAGCTTCACCTGCTGCATCATCTTGAGTCTCGCCAATCACCTCCATATTACTGGCAGCGTGACACACGACAAGTTGCGTGTGGCCACCACTAACTGTTAAACATAGAAAAGGGAATTCCGGCCTGGGAGATTCAATCAAGTTGGATAGAATATGGGCTTGAAGGTGCTGTACGGCTATCAACGGGATATTTAGCACTTGAGCCAATGCCTTTGCAGTATGCGCACCCACTAATAAAGAGCCAATCAAACCTGGGCTTTGCGTATAGGCGATGGCATCCAGTTCCTGTAAGGAGGTATTGGCTTTTTTTAAGGCTGCATCAATTACAGGGATAATATTTTTTATATGCTCACGACTTGCAGCTTCTGGTACTACACCTCCATATTGTTCGTGTATGAGTTGATTATAAATCAAATTTGACTGTGCCGTATTATCGAACAACACGGCAGCGCCGGTGTCATCACAAGAACTCTCTATGGCAAGTATCTTGACCAAGGTGTAAGGAATAAAGATTCTTTCGAAAGGCTAAAAGCGCAAAAATTTAACCAATTTCTTTTGCTTTTTAAAACGCTGCATTTCTTTTGGAATACCCATACGAGTTTCCACCACGTTATCATAGGTGACTAATGTCATGCGAATATTCAGTTTGCCAATTCGCCCTTTTGAGTAAAAATTGTCATAGAATGCATCAATTTCTTTTTCGTCGGTCTTAATAACAAATTGTGCATCGGGAGTAGACATCTTAATAATCAGGTTATCCCATTCTACTGTATCAACCGTTCCAAAAATGGTTAGCGAGCCGTAATACTTTCTGGCATCAAAATCAACAATTGTACAGCACTGCATATTGGTCGGCTCTATAAAGTCTTCTTCAATTTCGCGGTATGTTGTATAATCACATGTATAGAAATTTTCTGCCCAACGATCGTAAAAGCCACATACTGGATCTTGACCTGGGAAATGAAGTTGCGTAAAGAATGCCTTGTTTTGTACAGAAATGGTGGCGGTTTCGTAGCCCATTACGTAACTATGATCGCCTTGAGCCATCACTCCATTTAAGTAAAATAAACACGTCAACAAAAGGATAATTCGTTTCATATAAACTATGATCTCGTTCAAAGATAGTGGATTGGTATTACTTAAGGTTTAATTACTCCTATTTTTCTGCTTTGAAAAATAAAAAAAAACGTGTGTTGTGGCTAACATCTAGTCTATGGAATACGTTATTTTAGTATTATGAATAAATCAATTTTATCTTTTACAATCCTGACCTTCATCGGTGCACTGTTTTTTTGGTCTTGCAAAAAAGAATCTACAGGAATAGGAAATAATGGCAACGGCGGAGGCGGAAATACTCAGATTATAGATAGTTTTAGTATTGTCTATACAGATAACGGAAATTTTCCGGCTAATGCACAGCAAATATTTGATTTAGCACCTGTGGGCTTTAAAGCCCAGGCGTACTCTGGCAAGTTTGCATCGAATATAGATGCCG
The DNA here is from genome assembly GCA_964409905.1 of uncultured Chitinophagaceae bacterium. Lineage (GTDB taxonomy): Bacteria > Bacteroidota > Bacteroidia > Chitinophagales > Chitinophagaceae > JAGNRR01. The sequence continues at coordinate 52,467 of CAYPET010000013.1, forward strand.
AATTAGGTCAAAATGGGACATCGAGAGAAAAAGTGCTCAGTATAAAGGGGAAATCTTTATTAGTATCTATCACCAATAATCCGGGTCAAAATTTTGATTTTATGGATAGCATTTGGGTATATGTAAAAAAAGCCGATGGCACAGGAAATGATATATTGTTTGGTTACAAATACAATTATCCTTTAGGCCAGCGCATCCTGAATCTTGATATGACCGATGCAGAGGTGAAAGATGTGTTCAATGCAGACTCCGTGCAATTAACACTTTTTGGCACAAAACGAGCAGGAAGTCATACCATTATGCCAAATACGAATGTGGAATTTAAATCGACTATCAAGGGAATTTTCGATATTACGCCCTAATAGGCTATAGCTTTACACTGATGCCACATTGCAAAAAAGCCGCAGGTATGAAATAATAATCATATAAAAGCCAACTTTGCCCCACACCAAATTCAGCTAGCAAGCCAATTGTGTTGCTAAAGAAGTATTTTGTTCCAATAGTGCCTTCAAAACTGTAGGGCGTTGGAAAGCGGTGATTGATATAAATGCGCTCTACTGGTGATAAAGCGTACGTTTCGGCATTGACATAACCTAGGCCGGCACCAACTCCGGCATATACGTTCCAATCGTTTTTAGTATAGAAATAGTAGTTTACTCGAATATTTGCAGCAGCTTCCCATACCTGCACACCATGCCTATAAGGTTTCATTACATTGTTAAGGTCTTTAGCATTTGCCGTCCAATAAACGTCATTATAAGCATACATCCCATTTATTCCAACAGAAAGCTTGTTCAATAACATATAATCTACCTTCAAAAATGTTGGACCATATCCTCTAACTTCAATATTACTCGAAGCCTCTTCTCGATTTAAATACATTCGCAACGCACTAGGCATGCCGTATGCAGTAGATAACATTACGTTTCCAATCCTAGGACGATTGTCATCGCTTTTTTGGGCATTGACATTGTAAACAGAAAAGCAAAACAATGCAAATAAAAGACTGCGTCGAATGGCATAATTCATGAGTTGGATGTAAGCGATTTCTAACTAAAAATAACAAGAAATAAGCATATCCTAATTTACTTTTGCGAACTAATTCAGAAATTATGTTGCAACAACTAAAACAACTGCAAAAGGAAGAGTTTATCCAGCGTCATATTGGTCCAGATGCTACGGAATTAAAAGAAATGTTGGAGACAATTGGTGTTGAAAGCCTTGAAAAATTAATAGCTCTTACCGTGCCGGAAAGCATACGATTGAATCAGGCATTGCAGGTTTCTGAGCCGATATCTGAATATGAGTATCTCAACAAAATAACAGCCCTAGGCAAAAAAAATATCGTCAAGAAAAATTTAATAGGCTTGGGTTATTATGGCACTATTACACCCTCGGTCATTCTACGAAATATTTTTGAAAATCCGGGTTGGTACACACAATACACCCCTTATCAAGCTGAAATTGCACAAGGTCGGTTGGAAAGTTTGCTCAATTTTCAGACAATGATTAGTGATTTAACGGGTCTTCCAATAGCCAACGCTTCTCTATTAGACGAGGCCACTGCAGCAGCCGAGGCGGTGTCTATGCTTTTTGGAAATCAGCGCAACAAGGATAAAGTGAAAGTGTTAGTTGATGAGAATGTTTTTCCTCAAACTTTAGATTTAATTAAAACTCGAGCCTATCCGGTTGGGATCGAGATTGTAACGGCACCACTGGCTGATGCAGCAATAGATGAAACTTATTTTGCCGCGGTAGTACAATATCCCAATAATAATGGAGCCATTTTAGATTATAAAGCATTCATCGAAAACGCCAAAGGGCATGATGTTTCTACCATAATGATTTGTGATATATTAGCACTTACAGTATTAACACCTCCGGGCGAGTTAGGTGCAGATATTGCTGTTGGTTCTACTCAACGCTTTGGTGTTCCTATTGGTTTTGGTGGTCCGCATGCAGCATATTTTGCTACGCAGGATAATTTTAAACGAAGCATCCCTGGCAGAATAATTGGCGTTACCATTGATGCACAAGGGCAACGAGCTGTGAGAATGGCACTACAAACTCGCGAGCAACATATTCGCCGTGAAAAGGCCACTTCCAATATTTGTACAGCTCAGGCCTTATTGGCCAACATGGCTGCCATGTACACAGTCTATCATGGTGCCGAAGGCTTAAAAAATATTGCTAAACGTGCATCCTCTTATGCGAAGCAAGTGTCTGACGCACTTGGAGAGCGACAGGTGAATCAATATTTTTTTGATACGTTAAAGGTGAAGGTGGACGATGAAAATTCCATTGTTGAAGCCTTTGCTCAGCAAGGTTATAACGTACGAACTTTTGGTGACGGGCATATTGGCTTATCCTTTGATGAAACAATTACACCCGAAGATGTTCAAAATATTGCAAACGTTTTCCAGATTAGTTTGGCTGGTGATATCGTCGAACTTTCAAATATCCCTGCATTTGCTCAAAGGAATTCAGAATTTTTAACGCACCCCAATTTTAATACCTACCGCACCGAATCGCAAATGATGCGATACATTAGGAATCTTGAAGACAAAGACATTTCACTAAACAGATCTATGATTTCACTGGGTAGTTGTACTATGAAACTAAATGCTGCTTCAGAAATGATGCCTGTCAGTCAGCAGAATTGGAATAGTATACATCCATTTGCCCCAAAACAGCAATGGCAAGGTTATGCTGAAATGATAGCAGAGTTAGAGAAAGATTTGGCAGAAATTACAGGCTTTGATGCATGTAGTTTGCAGCCCAACTCAGGCGCGCAAGGCGAGTACGCAGGATTGCTGGCCATTAAGGGATACCACGAAAGTCGTGGTGATCATCATCGAGATATAATGATTATTCCTGTATCTGCTCATGGTACTAATCCAGCATCGGCGGTAATGGCAGGATTTAAAATCGTTATTGTAAAATGTGATGAAAAGGGTAATATCGATGTGGATGATTTAAAAACCAAAGCTGCTGAGCATAAAGATAATTTGGCTGGCTTGATGATTACTTACCCGTCAACACATGGTGTTTTTGAAGCCTCTGTAAAGGAAATTTGTCAAACGATTCATGATTTCGGCGGTCAAGTATACATGGATGGTGCTAATATGAATGCGCAGGTAGGCATTACAAGTCCTGGTGCTATCGGTGCTGATGTTTGTCACTTAAACTTACATAAAACATTTGCCATCCCTCATGGCGGCGGTGGTCCTGGCATGGGCCCCATTTGCGTTCGCAAGCAACTCGTGCCATTTTTGCCAAATCACAGCATGGTACAAGTTGGTGGTGAGGATGCCATTGGTGCAGTAAGTGCTGCTCCAT
>CAYPET010000014.1:0-54691 GCA_964409905.1 uncultured Chitinophagaceae bacterium
ATAGCACAACAAGGTCTGGAAGAATTGAAAGACAGACTCTGGAATATGTTGGCGGGTTAATCATATGTTTCAAAACAAAAGCAATCTACTAGCTTTTAAGAATGCTATAACGGCTCACACCCTTATCTTTATCGCTTAATAACAGATTTTGCCATAGTGAGCTTTTCAATAACCTATCCTTTGATTTTTGTATTGTTCTGTGTGCTGTTAGGCGTTGCCTTTTCGTATGTATTGTACAATAAAAAGAGTGATCAGTACGAAAAACTTTGGGTGTATTTGCTGGTAGCATTTTTACGGGCTTTTTCGGTATCGGTACTGGCATTCCTGCTACTATCTCCAATCTTTAGGAATATTCAAAACAAGGAAGAAAAACCAACGATTGCATTCTTGATTGATAATTCGGCATCACAAAAACATGCTTTTAAGACAATAGATTCTATTGCATATAAAAAAAATATCACCTCCCTCATACAACAACTTTCGCAAGACTATGAGGTCAAAGCATATCATTTCGGTGACTATCTGGATGATACACTACGGTTCGACTATACACAGCGAAGTACAGACATATCAGGAAGTTTGGAAAATCTCATTCAATCTTTTGACAATGAAAATCTTTCATCCATTGTAATTGCGAGTGACGGCATTTATAACACAGGTAATAATCCGGCACAAAAAAATGCTGCCTTTGAAGGTAGTATTTATACCATCGGAATTGGTGATAGCACAACGCAGAAGGATGCTGCTATTTCGCGCGTGTTTGCCAACAAAACGGTTTATCTAAACGATAAATTCTCCATTCGGTCAGACGTTTCCGTTTATGCCGGACAGGGAAAACCCCTTCAGGTTACCATTTTTGACCATTCGCTAAATCGCACTGTGGCTTCAAAAAACATTAGTCCTAACAGTATGCGCTATGCCGCCTCAATTGAAACAGTTATAGATGCCAACCGTGCAGGATTGCATCGCTACAGCGTTCGCATTAGCACGCTCGATGGTGAGCGCAATATCACCAATAATGTGCAGGATGTTTTTGTAGAAGTGTTGGACAGCAAGGAGAAGATTTTGCTATTGGCCAACGCTCCACACCCGGATATAGCTGCTATACGCGAGGCCCTGTCAATTAATAAAAATTACCAACTAACTGTTGCCACCATTGACCAATTGAACGTACGACCTGCAGACTATAATCTCATCATCCTGCATAACTTGCCATCAGTAAGGTATAATGTCAGTACATTGATCGATGAAGCCAATAAAAACGGCATTTCAATATGCTTCGTGGTAGGCGAACAAACTGCGATTCCATTATTGAATAAATATCAAAATGCTCTGCAAATTGCAGCCAGAGGGCAAAGTGGGAATAATGCCCTACCGGTAATAAACAACGACTTCTCGTATTTTAAAGTTGATATTCCCAAAACACTTAATTTCCCGCCATTACAAACACCCTTTGGCAACTTTAATGCCGGCCCAAACACACAAACCCTTTTCTTTCAGGGTGTAGGCAGTGTGCGCACCAATTACCCCCTATGGATACTGCAAACCGGGGCTCGTGCAAAAACTGCTGTTATTGCAGGGGAAGGATTCTGGCGCTGGAAATTCTATGATTTCAAGCAGCATAAGAACTTCAAGATTACCGAAGAACTAATGACCAAAACGGCACAATTTTTATCCGTAAAAAATGATAAGCGAAAATTTAGATTAAGCACAGCAAAAGGTCTTTATTCAGAAAGTGAGGTGATTAATTTTGATGCAGAATTATACAACGAAGGCTATGAGTTTGTCAATACGCCAGACGTGCAGCTCGAGTTGAAAGACAGCGCCGGTAAAAAGCTGAATTACGTAATGAACAAAGAAGGAAATTCGTACACGTTGAACATTGGCAACCTATCAAAAGGACGTTATGAATATAAAGCGATTACCCAATTGAATGGCAAAACCTACTCTGCCTTTGGCAAGCTAGAAGTGGTTGCACAAAACATTGAAGATATCAATACTACCGCAGACTTTGGTATGCTGAAACAATTAGCAGAAAATCATAATGGTGTTTTCGTTCCGGCAAAAAGATTGAATGAGTTGTACAACAAAATAAAGAATGACAAAAAAGTAAAAACTATTTTGCGGCGCGAACTGACTACATTCCCGCTAATAGACAAGAAGTGGCTTTTCTTTTTTCTATTTGCGGCTTTGGCCAGCGAATGGTTTTTGCGCAAACGATTTGGCAGTTATTAATTATTCCCACTCAATGGTGGCCGGAGGTTTGCTGCTGATGTCGTACACTACACGATTAATTCCTTTTACTTTATTGATGATTTCATTGGAAACCTTAGCCAAAAATGTATGAGGCAGATGCGCCCAATCTGCCGTCATGCCATCCACACTTGTTACGGCGCGCAGGGCAAGGGTATATTCGTAGGTACGCTCATCACCCATCACACCGACGCTTTGTACAGGCAATAGCATAGCACCTGCTTGCCACACCTCATGGTAAAGATTTGCGTCATGCAATGCCTGAATGAAAATGGCATCAGCCTCTTGTAACATCCGGGCTTTTTCAGCACTGATTTCACCCAAAATACGGATACCTAAGCCTGGACCAGGAAATGGATGTCTACTAACAAAAGCATCATCAAGGCCCAATTCCTTTCCTATTTTGCGCACCTCGTCCTTAAACAAAAAGCGCAGAGGCTCTACCAGCTTTAGGTTCATTTTTTCAGGCAAGCCCCCAACGTTGTGATGAGACTTGATAGTAACCGAAGGGCCATTTACCGATACACTTTCTATAACATCAGGATAAATGGTACCCTGACCAAGAAAAGCTACATCACCAATTTTTTCGGCTTCTTCCTGAAAAATATCAATAAATAAACTGCCAATGATTTTTCTCTTTTTTTCGGGATCGCTCACTCCTCCCAGTTGCGTATAAAAGCGCTCTGTGGCATTGACACCATCAATGTTTAAACCTAGCTTTTCATAGTCTTTTAATACTGTATTGAATTCGTTTTTTCGGAGCAGCCCATTATCTACAAATACACAAGTTAATTGATTACCTATGGCACGATGAATAAGTGTAGCGGCAACCGTACTGTCCACGCCACCACTCAATGCCATAATCACTTTTTCAGAGCCCACCAACGATTTGATTTCTGCAACCGTTTCCTTCACATAGGCTGCCGGTGTCCAATCTTGGGCACAACCACACACATCAACCAGAAAGTTCTTAATTATTTTTTTACCCTTTTGGCTATGCGTTACTTCGGGGTGAAACTGCAAACAGTACCAGGCATGTGGTTTATCTTGCACTTCAAAAGCTGCGATAGGTATACTGTCTGATTTTGCAATGATTTTGGCATGAGCAGGCAATTCCACAATAGTATCGGCATGGCTCATCCATACGACTGACTCATCCACATCGTGGAATATGGGATTCTGCTGATCAATATTGATTAGCTGTGCTCTGCCATATTCGCGAGATGCCGACCTTTCTACACGACCACCAAGTAGTTTGGTGCTGAGCTGTGCTCCGTAACAAATACCCAATACGGGTACATGCGTATTTATCGCATCAATATCAACGGTAGGATTGTCAGCATCATTAACCGAGCATGGGCTACCTGATAAGATTACCCCCTTGATACTCCCATCAAACTGAAGTGGTGTATTAAATGGTAGAATTTCACAATAAATATTGTGTTCACGGACATTGCGGGCTATCAGTTGTGTATACTGAGAGCCAAAATCTAAAATAATTATTTTTTCGTTCATACTTAATTAAGCCTGCGCTGTAGGGCCACCAAATTGCATAGGTAAACCTTGGGGTTCAGTATCTTTTATTGGACCATTCACTTGTTCAAATTTTTGAATATTATCAGCCAATGCCTTCATCAAACGTTTGGCATGCTGAGGAGTAAGCACAATGCGTGATTTTACTTTTGCCTTTGGAATGCCGGGCATGACATTAATAAAATCTAAAATAAACTCGGCGTTTGAATGGGTGATAATGGCTAAGTTGCTATATACACCATCGGCCATTTCCTCGGTAAGTTCAATATTAAGTTGGTTGGGGTCTTGTGGTTGTTGTTGATTGTCAGCCATTTTTTTAATTTTTGCCAAATGTACTAAGCAAAATACTAAGCCTTGTTACGGTTTACTCAAAAATCTGTACATTTGAGATATCGAGCGTTATGAAAGATTTTAGAAACTTAGTTGAATTTTCTTTATTTGGCGTTTGTACAGCCATTGGTGAGAAATTAAATATTTCGATTGCTAAAATTCGTTTGTGGTTTATTTACATTTCTTTTCTAACATTTGGCTCGCCGGTAATTATATACTTTATACTCAGTTTTTGGCGAAATCTAAAACGTTATCATTTTTTTTATAAAAGAAATCCTATCAAATGGATATAAAAACTCCCGATTACATCGGGAGTTTCATTTAAGAAATGTACTATCAGTTAGTGCAGCGATATTTTATGCATACTAACAGCATAATCAGCTGATATCTTTAGCATGTAGTTGCCTGAAGCATAAGATTTCATATTAAAAATTACTTTTTGATTGGTAACATTAGACTTTTGTATTGTTGACAGTAATCGCCCTGTCATATCATACAATTCAAACTGGCATTTTTTTGCCATCTCATTAAGCGCTACTTCAACAGTCACTTGCTCGGTAGCCGGATTTGGATAAACATTAATATTTCCATTGATAGCTTGAGTAATATTCTGCGTGTTAAGGGGCAGTTCAAACTGATTACAAGGAGCAGACATAGTTGCACTTTCTGTGAATATATCGGCAATTGGCACTTTTTGATAAATCATCCAGTTTTCAAAATCGGAGTCATAGGTGTCCTCATTCATAAGTACATTGCCTGGTTCAATATCACCTTGATATAAAAAATGTAAATCAGCACCACTTATTCTTTCGGGTACAGAGGGGTATACTTCTTCATAATGGCGCGTTCGGGTAATATTTACAGGATAGCCAAAAGTTGCGCCGTAATCACTTGATGCCAATACCATAACGTCGCGATAAGGTTGTCCATCTATACCGGAAGATCCAAGCCAATAAGGGTGTGCGATATTTATTTCAGTCAAGTCACCATTCACTATGGCGGTGTAGGTAATATATACATCATTATTGTTTTCATTTACTGATACTTGTGGCATTGTAAGTGTTCCTCCATCACGGTACTTGGCATCACCGGGGGTGGCCAGTGAATAGGACGGCATGGATCTTATTAAACTATCACCAGCACATAATATATGATGCCATGCATATATATCGTCTACTTGTTTTACACTATCCATCACCGAATTATAATATGACATTAAGGTACGGTAGTAGAAATTCCAACCAGTAGTGGTACCGTCCTTGTAAACACGATAAATAGGAAAAGCAACGTGTGATTGGCCTGCTTTATCAATTGCGATATCAACTGAGCCATCAATGGTCCATAAAGTATCGGGAATGTTATCATTGTTAGTATCCGTTATATTCATACTGTAAAAGTCAAAATTATCCAGAGGCCAATCCCAAATAACTTTTTTCGTCCAGGTGGCTCCGTAATCGCTTGAACGTAACATGGTGAGATCGGTTCCTATTCTGCCACAAACAATAACTACAATAGAATCTCTTGCTGAAATAGCTGCATTATTGCCACCTCCATAATAATGACCAACACTATCCACAAGTGGGAGGGGTATCATATTATCAATCCATGTAACTCCATTATCATTAGAGCGAGAAAAATAATAACCATATGTTACACCATTCGTTTTCTTTGTAGAATCATCAGATCCGGCCATAACATAAATCCAATTACCCGACGTGGCCATATGCGGCCAGTATCCCGTATTTGATGTCAAAGTGGAAACAGCATTTGTCCAACCACCGGAAGTTTTTTCAATTAAAATAATTTGCTTAGCGCCAAAGTCATGACTCATATAGATTGGATTACCATTGCCATTCAACGCAATACCACCAAAACCAGTCCGGACGTTCTCTAAACGGCTCGTTGGCGGTGCACCCCAAGCAGTACCATTAAAAAAGTTATAGCCTGTCCCCCTATCGGCAAATGCGGAGGTTGATATAACACCTGTTTCTTGCGACATTGTCCAGGTTGCATGTATTTCGTTTCCTTGTACCAAAATCCGATCCTGTAAGACCTCATTAGTTTGCAAATCGTAGGTTGTCTTACCCACCACTACTTTGTGACCAATCGTACTGGGGAACGAATCGCCCACTCCACGCGTTTGATGATTTTGCTGGATAATGACCGCATTAGGTATCGTATGGTCGGTATGTTGTTTGAATACCTTATTTACAGCCTGATGATGCTGAGCGCGAAGTCCAAGGGTTGTCAAAATGAGAATAAAAAATGCGATGAAAAAAGTAATTCGTTTCATAAAAGGTTGATTGTTTCGTACAAAATACACTAAAAAACTGATGATGCATATGAAATGCCCTCTAACGAAGCAAAAAAAAACGACCCGCGCTAAGCGCGGGTCGTTCACAAAAATTAGCTTTTATGCAAATTATTTAACATTCACCTTGTGTGAGCTAATAGCGTTGTCCGCATTTATTTTCAAAATATAGCTGCCTGCACTAAGTGATTGAACATTAATTTGGGCTTTGTCAATTGAAATGTTAGCTCTTTTTACTTGTGCTATCATACGACCAGTCATATCATATATTTCATAAGATACACTTTGAGCCATATTGTTCAATGTTAATTCAACATTTATGAAATCAGTAGCAGGGTTTGGATAAACATTTACAGTACCGTTGATTGTAGTATTTAAGTTTGAAATTGCCAAGGGCAATTCAAATTGGCCACATGGAGCTGAAATGTTAGTATTTGCAGCAAAAATGTCTGCAATGGCTACTTTTTGATAAATCATCCAGTTTTCAAAATCAGAGTCATAGGTATCATCATTCTGAAGAATTGTACCTGGCTCAATATCACCCTGATACAACACGTGCAAATCTGTACCACTGATGCGTTCAGGTACAGATGGGAATGCTTCTTCATAGTGTGCTGTGCGCGAAATGTTCACCGGGTAGCCCCAATTAGCCCCTTTATCATTTGAAGCCAACACCATCACATCGCGGTAAGGTTGACCATCAATACCGGAAGAGCCTAACCAATATGGGTGTGCAATATCAATTTCTGTTTGGTCACCATCCACAATAGCAGTATAGGTGATGTATACCTCATCATTATTTTCATTTACCGAAACTTGCGGCATAGTCAAAAGTGAAATGGTATTATAATTGGCATCACCAGGGTTGGTTGAAGTATAATTCGGGATTGTATTGAATGTGCTATCTCCATCACACAATGCATGGTGAAGCGTGAATATGTTATCAACTTCAGCTACTGAATCTACTATACTGTTATAATAGCGCATGCCTGAAGTGAACATGAAGTAGCTGTAACCAGTAGTTGTCCCATCTTTATAAACACGCAAAGTTGAAAAAGCAACATGCGTTTCTCCATCTTTATCAATGGCTACATCAAATGCTCCGTCTACGGTATATAATGTATCGGGTGTATTATCATTATTGGTATCAGTCATGTTCATGCTTGCAAAATCAAAATTGTCCAATGGCCAATCCCAAACTACTTTTTTAGTCCAGGTGGCACCATAATCTGTTGATTTCAACATAGTTAAATCATTTCCGATGTCGCCGAAACATATAACAACAATAGAGTCACGAGCAGCAATGCTGTATGAGTTTCCACCTCCACGATAATGCCCTACACTGTCAATCAATGGCATTGGAATCATATTATCTAGCCATGTTGCACCATTATCGTTTGAACGAGAAAAGAAATATCCGTTACGAATACCGTTTGATTTAGTTAAAGAATCTTGCGAAGCGGCAATCACATACAACCAATTACCAGAGGTGGCGATATCTGGCCAAATTGCAGTGCTTGTGTTGCTCAAGCTTGTTTGAACTGTGTTCCAACCACTAGTCCCTTTTGTGCTCAGCATAATATTATACGCTGCGCTGTGAGATGCATACATTAAGTCACCATTTCCGTTAATGCCCATAGCACCAAAACCAGTTCGTGTAGATCCTTCCAAACGACTTGTAGGAGGTGCTCCCCAAGCAGTGCCATTATAATACGCATAACCAGTACCTCTATCTGCAAAAGCCGAAGTAGCAATAACTCCGGTCTCTTGTGACATGGTCCAAGCCGCATGAATTTCATTACCTGTAAGCATTAATCTATTTTGCAACGCTCCATTCGTTTGTAAATCATAGGTCGTCTTTCCTACAACATGTTTTGTACCAATGGTGCTTGGAAAATCATCACCTACACCTCTTGTTTTTTTAGTATTGATAGGTGTCGGAACATTCGTTGGAGAATATTTATCAGCAGGTGCGGCATCTACGCCCGTATCTTTCACCTGCCCTTGTGCAAAGGCCATCGAAGCCGAGACACAAACAGCCGAAAATAGTAATAGTATTTTTTTCATTCTTTAAATTTTATTTCGACCAAATATACAAAAAAGGATGTGAAAGCATAAGGAAAAGTTAACAGCCTTTGTTATTCTGACACAAAGTTTACAAAAACCAAATAACGATTTCAGTATCGATTTAGCTACTTTTGTTGCCACATGAGTTGCGGAACTGTACAAAACGATAGACCTCGCTATAAAAAACCAGATTGGTTACGTGTTAAACTTCCCACAGGTGAAAATTACAAACATGTACGCTCGCTGGTTGATGAATACCAATTGCACACTATATGTCAAAGTGGTAATTGCCCCAATATGGGTGAATGTTGGGGTGCCGGCACAGCTACCTTCATGATTTTAGGTAATATTTGTACACGGTCCTGCGGTTTTTGCGCGGTGGCTACGGGTAGACCCGAACCAGTAGATTGGGATGAGCCACAACGGGTAGCCGAAGCGATTCACCTAATGAAAGTAAAACATGCCGTATTGACTAGTGTAGATAGAGATGAATTAAAGGATGGGGGCAGCATTATTTGGGCCAATACTGTAAAGGCTATTCGGGTATTGAACCCGGAGACGACCTTGGAAACACTAATTCCAGACTTTAAAGGTGATACTGAGAATATTTTGCGTATTGCCGAAGTAGCTCCTGAAGTTGTATCACACAATATAGAAACGGTTGAGCGGCTAACCCGAAAAGTGCGCATACAAGCTAAATACCACCGCAGTATGCAAGTCATTCGTACTCTTAAAGAAGCCGGGATGCGTACAAAAAGTGGTATCATGCTGGGCTTGGGCGAAACAAAGGAAGATGTCATCCAAACGTTAAAAGATTTACGTGACAATGGATGTGATGTAGTGACTATCGGTCAGTATTTACAACCAACGGCAAGGCATTTGGAGGTACAGCGTTTTGTACATCCTGACGAATTCGCTGAGTATCAGCAAATTGGTTACGAACTTGGGCTGGATCATGTAGAGAGCGGCCCATTGGTTCGGTCATCATATCATTCTGAAAAACATTTGTTCAGCGGAAGAGAAACTTACCTACAAAGCAAATTGTAATTGTTACTTTATTTTTTGCCGCTCTTAAACTAATCTTCATTGAAGATTTGATATAAACAAGGTAAATTTCTACCCAGGCCGTCAACATCCAAACCGTAACCAACCACGAATTTATTCGGAATTTCGAAACCAATATAATCAAGTTTTATGCTGTTCAGGTGGACTTCTGGTTTGCTAAGCAACGTACAAATTTTGATACTATTTGGGTTTTTCTTTTTCAATGTTTGTATAAAGGCTGACATGGTATTTCCGGTATCTACAATATCCTCAACGATAATAATATCTCTTTCTGATACATCTTCCTGTAAACCCAACGTTTCCAACACTTTCCCTGTAGAATTTAAACCTTCGTATGAATTCAATTTTACAAAATTGAGGGTACAATCTAATTGAACGTGCTTAAATAGTTCTGCAATAAACATAAAACACCCATTTAGGACACCAATGAATACGGGATTCCTCCCTTGATAATCCGCTGATATTTGGTCTGCAATTTGCTTGACCCGTTTGATTATTTCATCCTCAGGAATGTACATCCTGAATGCTTTATCGTGAATATGATAAATCATATTATTTTGATTCTTCCTCGTAAATTAAACTGTCAAACTTCTTTTTGAGGTCCTTCACATCATCGGAAACATTCTTTTCGTCATACTTCCTTTCATTATTTTTCCTTTTAAGGTCGTTTTGCTGTTGTTTTTGAATAATAACCTCTTGATTACTATTAACAGGTTCGGGTATCACTTTTTGCTCCTGTTGTTGTTGAGCATTATATTTTTGCTTGAGCTCTGCATCATAGTATTGCTGCACTTCGTTTGAACCATCACCCATTAATTGCTCAACCTTCTTCGCTTTAACAACGTCTAAAATTGGGCTATCTTTTTTATCTGTATGTAATGTTGACTGATTTGAGCTTGTTGACGTATTGGCTTCAATATTTTTTTCAGCTATTGTTGCCACTTCTTTTGGGGGGGTTACGTCAGCGGGTTTGAGGATTACCGCATCCTCCTCTTTTTGCATAGTGGTAATCGGATTAGGGGTTTCTTTCACTACCTCTTTTTCTTGCTCTACAATTTTTTCAGCAACTTTTACTACCTCCTTAATTGGCTCGGTACTCTTTACTGGCTCAAGCTCTTCTACTTTTTTAAGTTTCTCAGATTTGACTGAAGGCTTACTTGCCACCTTTGTTTCGACTGTATCAAGTGTAAAGGTTTCTCTTTTTGTGGCTAACTGCGTAGTGCCCGTTTCATTTACGAGTTTAGGTGTTTTATCTGAGCGGCCTTGCAAATATATTTTTTCGCCAACCGCAGGTTCTTCTCCTTCAAATAAGTTGTTATAAACATACAAGTATTTTAGTATAACGCCTGTTTCCTGAGAAATACTGTGCATGGTTTCGCCCTCCTTTACACGGTGATACATTCGATCTCCTTTCTTTGATTTTTTCTTCAAGTAAATAAACATGTCCGCATAGAGCGGCTCATCGGCCAGATCATTGATATCTAACAGCTTGGCATACCGAATATTGTATTGTATAGCCTCGGGCAAGAGATAGTCGCCTTTACGAGCCCAAAAACCAGAGCGCCCATTTTTTATCATCAGTTTGTCGTAGATTACTTTTCTGGCTGCTACTTCGGGTCGTTCAGCAGAGGCAGGGTTTGATATCGGTTTATTTTCAACATTGATTTCCACTTTGTCATCCGTATTTTCAGTTATTGCTGCATCGGCCATCGGCACAACTTCTTTGCCGGCTTTAGTTTCTTGTGCCAGTTCAAGTGCTTCAATAGTGTATTGCTGCAGGTTATAAGTTTCTATCAACTCGATAAGTCGTAAAGCGTATTGTGGGTTGGTTGCATAACCCGCTTTGCGAAGTCCATGACACCAGGCTTTGTAATCAGTGATATCGAGATCAAATAAAAAGTTGTAATGAGCCCTAGTGCGTAAAAAATCGGAATGATCGAGATAGGAATCCTTTGCTGTTTTATATTTTCTAAAACACTCGCTTCTCCTATCATCATCGTGCAAAAAATTTTCGCCAGTCCATTCCTTTTTACATTTAATACCAAAATGGTTATTCGCCTCGGTGCATAACTCGCTGGTACCCGATGCTGTTTCCAATATCCCCTGAGCCAGGCTAATAGAAGCCGGCACACCTGTGCGGATTTGTTCGTCCATAGCCCAATAACGATATTGCTCTATGTAACGCATTTTCTTCGGATCCAACTCTTGGGCAGCAATGCTTTGCACTATAAATAAAATGATGAATAAACTGAAAATTCTTCGCATATCTCGTAAACTTCTACTGACTCTAACAAAAATATTACAATTTTCTCATAAGCATGATGCCGTCACGCAGAGGTAACAACATGTTTTCAACTCGTTCATCTTGCTGAATTTTTTGATTAAACGCTGCTAATGCCCGACCGTTTTTGCTTGCTGTTTCAGGTTGTAACACCTCACCTTCGTAAAGCACATTATCAGCCAGTATTACGCCACCAGTGGGCATTTTGTCAATAATCAAATCGTAATAATTTGTATAATTCACTTTATCGGCGTCAATAAATACTAAATCAAATTGGTGTTTGAGTGTTGGTATTATGTCGAGTGCGTTGCCCAAAATAAGTTCTATACGGTCTGTTAAATTTTCACGAGCAATAAATTCTTTTTGAATATCCTCCAAGTATTTATCATTATCGATTGTAATCAATTTTCCCTCGGGCTGTAATCCCTGAGCCAAACAAATTGCCGAATATCCTGTATAGGTTCCTATCTCAAGGATATATTTTGGACGAATACTCTGACTAATAAATTTGAGGAAAGCTCCTTGCAAATGACCGCTTATCATCTGTGGAATAGCAACTTCCAAATTAGTTTTCCGATTCAATGCATGGAGATGCTCTGATTCTGAAGTGGTATAACGTTCGGCATATTTATAAATATTATCTAATTCGTCTTTTATCATTTTAAAGAGGATTTTGAAACCAAAAATAAGCCAATAAAGGTGAGCAGCCCATTGAGGATTAATAGTTCAATCCCAATTTGATAACCATTAAAAATAAAGGGTGAGTAAGTTTTGATAAGCCATGTAATAAAGGGCGAAAAGAGGCAAATCATAGTCACAAATAAGCTATCGGTAATTGTACGCTTGGTAAGAATACCAAAAGCAAATAAGCCCAGTAAAGGCCCATAGGTATAACCGGCCAGGTCTAGTATGACATAAATAATTGATTTGTTACCTATCCACTTGAAAATAAGTATGCATAAAAAAAAGATAAGCGTAAAGGCAAAATGGACTGTCAGCCGTATTTGCTTGCGCTTTTTTTCATCCCAGTTTGACCGACGCTGAAGCCCCAATATATCAATACAAAAAGATGAAGTAAGGGCTGTAAGAGCGCCATCAGCGCTTGGGAAAAGAGCTGAAATTAACGCAATGATAAAAATGACGCCAATACCAACAGGCAAATAATTGAGTGCTACGGTAGGGAATAAATCATCCCCAATAATGTTGGTTCCATTAAGTATCAGTTCTTTGCCAACATATGCTCCTTGTTTACTAAGTATGAATAAATAAAGGATGCCCCCTAAAAAAAGAAATAAAAAGTTCACGAACACGATAATACTACTGAAGGTTAAGATATTTTTCTGCGAGTCTTTCAGCTTTTTTACGCTTATATTTTTTTGCATCATTTCCTGGTCTAAGCCTGTCATGGCGATGGCAATAAATGCACCGCCGATTATTTGCTTCATATAATGACCATTACTGCTAATATCCGTATTGAAAATTTTAGTGTACCCCTTATCAGATAATACCTGCAAGGCATCAAAAAAACCAAGTTGCAGGTGACTCAAAATATAAACTGTACAAACCACAAGTCCAGCCAACATTAAGGTTGTTTGAAGTGTATCGGTATAGACAATTGTCTTTACACCACCTTCAAAAGTGTATAATACAATCATAAAAAGAATGATTAATGTGGTTAACCAAAACGGCACATGCAAAGCATCCAATATGAAAATCTGCAAGACATTAATTACCAGATATAATCGCGCTGTAGCACCTATGGTTCGAGAAATGATAAAAAACAAGGAGCCTGTTTTGTATGTGTAAAATCCAAATCGCTGCTTTAGGTAATCATAAATCGATGTAAGACCAAGCCGATAATACAGGGGTAGCAGGACATAAGCAATAACAAAATAACCCAAAAAATAACCTAATACCACCTGAAAATAACCAAAGGCTTTAAATTCATCTCCCGTAAAATTGCCTACAGTACCCGGCACACTCACAAAGGTTACACCACTTAATGAAGTGCCAATCATGCCAAAGGCAACCAACATCCAATTCGAATTACGATTACCAACAAAAAATGAATCATTATCACTATTACGCGAAGTGAACCAAGCTACTGCCAACAACAATAAAAAATATCCGCCAACAAACAAGAGAAGTAAAGTAGAGCTCATAATGATTATTTCAACCGAAAATATAGTGGGAAGGTCAATACTTCTCTTTTTATAAAGGATTTTTCGGCCAATAGGTCATCTCATTGTCAATATAACTTGTTCTATAGACCTTTAATAATTTCTTTAACAAAATTACTTTTCAAGCCCCTCATCAACAGTTACCTTAGGCAATCAAACGAATAATGATGAAAAAACTGTTACTAATTTGCTCCTTCCTTTTCTTAATGCATCAGGTTGTATTCGCACAAGTGCAAACTTGGACGCAAGTAAGCTCATTACCTGCCAGTACTAATGCGCGCAATCATCCTGTAACCTTTTCAATAGGACAATTTGGTTATTTGCTCACAGGCTACGATGGGAACTTTTTGTTGGGCGATTTTTATCAATATAACCCGGTCTCGGATAGTTGGACAACCAAAGCAAACTTCCCGGGTGGCCCCAGAGGTTTTGCCTATGGCGTAGAGCATAACGGCAAAGGCTACGTTGGCTTTGGCATTGGTGTTGTTTCAAATACGGTGGTGTATTATAACGATTTATGGGAGTATGATCCAACTACCGATAACTGGACCAAATTAGCTGATTGTCCTGCAGATGGCAGACGACACCCAGCATTTTTGGCAGCTAATAATAAACTATACCTTGGCTGCGGTGACAATCAAAATGGGAACAATTTAAGAGATTGGTGGGAATATGATATACAAACCAATACGTGGACCCAAAAACCAGACTTGCCAGCGCCGCCACGTCATCACCCCTACTTCTTTACAATTAATGATGAGCCATATGTGGGCTTTGGGCATAATGGAAACGCCATCTACAAAGATTTATTCCGCTATAATCCCGCTACTTCTTCATGGATAAAAATGGCCGATCTGCCAGCCCAAGGGCGTGTAGCAGGTACACAATTTACATACAACAATAAAGGATATTTGCTCAGTGGTCAAGGCGAAGATCATTTAAACATGGCTACAGGTGAATTTTGGGAATACGACCCACAAACCAACTCGTGGACGAGCTTACCACCACACCCGGGTGGTTCGCGCTGGGCACCGGGTTCGTTTGTAATAGGCAACACCGTTTACTTTACCTGTGGCGAGTCAGGCTTTACAACCCTCACCAATTTAAAGGATATGTGGAAGTATGAATTTCCATCCTTCCCTGCCAATGTTGAGGCTTTTGATAAATCCGAAATAAAAATTTACCCAAATCCTGCTCATGACGCAATTCAAATTTCGGCAACAAATAACATTGAAGCAATCGAAATTTTTACCCTGACGGGTGTGCGTATACAAGCAGATCTACAGAAACTGGATTCTCGGACATGGAATTTAGATACCCGTTCATACAGTAACGGAAATTACCTTGCTCGTTTAATTAACGATAAAGGCAATATGACCATGAGATTTAGCGTACAACACTAAAAACGATCATGTTAGATTAAAAAAGCTCGAATCATGCGATTGGAGCTTTTTTTTTGTTCTAGAAGTAACCAAAATATTCCTTTGAATGGCGCGCATATTCAATTTTTATCTCATCCCCAAGCTGCCATTTTTTAAAGTCATTTGCTGATACCTCTATGGTATATTTATTAGGGCTGTTCAAGTAAAAATGATAGGAATCATTCAGTTTCATGTATTTTTTTTGAATAATATTAGCAGCCTCAACAATTTTAGTTGCCTCTGTTTTATCTTTTTTGTAGGCCAAAATTTTTGCCCTATAGGCTACAAAGGCAATTAAGCCAACAAAAAACATCATAAACGCAAAGCCAATGAAATAGATACTATACACAACCTTAATAGGCATACGCTCGCCCCCTCGCAGGTTCATTAATATTAAGCAAACCAGCAAAGGAGCCAAAGTGCCAATAACAAGCAGTACATTCATGGTGCGCACATACAATTTACTTTCGGTATTATAGCGCCGTTCTATGAAGGCCAATTCATCTTGCTGCAAGGGCTCCAAGTGCATCATAAAATTCCTGAATGAAAATAAATAAAATAATCTGTTTTTTCCTAAAATATAATACCTTTGCCCTCCCGAAAACATGCGGGTGTGGTGAAATTGGTAGACACGCTAGACTTAGGATCTAGTGCTTCACGGCATGGGGGTTCGAGTCCCTCCACCCGCACTCTTCAAACGCTGTAACTCTTAGGTTTAACGAAGAGCGTACAGCGTTTGATTTTTAAAGTAAATTGATTATGGCAACAGTACAGCAAGACAACATTGGCAAACACCACGAAAAAGTTATCATTACATTGACAAAAGAAGACTATGTGCCTGCTTTTACCTCCTCACTAAAAAAGCAGGCCAAGCAAGCCAATTTGCCAGGCTTCCGAAAAGGCAAAGTGCCTGCCGGAATGTTGAGAAAAATGTATGGTCCGGGCATTTTTCAAGAAGAAATTTTGCGACTGGCGGGCACAGAGCTAGAAAAGTATTTATTAGAAAATAAGGTTGAATTTTTGGCCAGACCGCTACCAGCGGCATCTCAAGCTCAGTTAAACCTTGATATGGATAGCGAGGGCGAATATGTGTTTGAATACGAATACGCAGCAGTGCCTGATATGAAACTTAGTTTACTTGAAACTAATGATAAATGGCCAATGTACAAAGTAAACGTTACGGACGAAATGATTGATGAAGAGGTGGAACGATTTCGCTACAAAGCCGGTAACATGCAAGATGTTGAAGAAATCAGCGTTGATGACAATGTGCTTAATGTGACATTACAAGAGGAGGCAAATGGTGAAGTATTCGAAAATTCTCTGTTGTTGAAGTACTTTACACCAACAGCTCAAAAAGAGCTTCTTGGCAAGAAAGTGGATACTCAAATAAGCATGAAGCTCAGCGATGCACTGAATGCTGATATTTTGCCAGCGGTTGTAAAAGATTTAAACCTAGACCCTGAAGCACAGGCAGATAAAGACAAAGTCTTCACCATCACCGTTACCAAAATAGGATTAATAGAAAAACCCGAACTAAATGAAGATTTCTACAATCAAATCTATCCTGGTCAAGAACTAAAAACAATTGAGGATTTTCGGGCTCAAGTCAAAAATGATATAGAAAGTTACTGGGCTAATCAAGCCAAAAACTTTTTGCATAACGAGATCTATGAACGCTTTATTCACGAAACCGATTTTGATTTGCCCAATGATTTTCTGAAACGCTGGTTGCTAGTATCTGAAGACAAATATAATAGCATGGAAGATGTTGAAGCTGCTTATGATGGCTTCAGTCATGGTATACGCTGGGAATTAATACTTAAAAAGCTGGTAGAAGAAAATAACATTGATGTATCGCGAGAGGAAATTGAAGCTGCCGTAAAAATACAGTTGCAACAATATTTTGGCGGTGCCGCCTTTGACGATAGTGCCGACTGGGTAAAGCAATTTATCAACAAGCAAATGCAAGACAGGGATACATATGAAAAAACATACCGACAAGTGCTGAATAATAAAGTTTTTGACTTCTTAGAAAATGCATTCACGATAGAAGAAAAGAGTATATCGGTTGATGATTTTATTAAATTACCACACAGCCATCACCACTAGTACCTGACCATCAAAAACAATTTCCAAAAACCCACAGTAATGTGGGTTTGTGTTTTCTTTAGAACTCATCATTCTGATGTGCAAGGAGTTTCAAGTAACTTTGCATGGTACAACAAAACAAATAGATAAAATATGTTATCACAAAAAATGAAAGACGCGCTCAATGAGCAAATAAAAATAGAAGCCCAATCTTCACAAGTATACCTCGCTATGGCGAGTTGGGCTGAGATTCAACCCGGTATAGATAATGTTACCGCCTTTTTTTATAGACACAGTGACGAGGAAAGATTGCACATGCTCAAATTGATTAACTTTATCAATGAGCGTGGAGGATTTGCACACATACCTGCCTTAGAAGCACCTGTTCAAACCTACCCATCTATAAATCATGCATTTAAACAGCTCCTTGAACATGAAATAATGGTTTCGGAGAGCATTAACAGACTTGTTGACTTGGCACTTAGCGAAAAAGATTACACAACACATAACTTCTTGCAGTGGTATGTAGCCGAACAAATTGAGGAAGAGGCTTTGGCACGTACTCTATTAGATAAATTAGAACTGATTGGTGACGAGAAATCTGGATTATACCTTTTTGATAAAGATATCCTAACTGTAATGGCAGGTGCGTCAGCTAAAAATAAGGGATAAAAAAACATGAATAACACGCAATAAAAAAAACCGGCTGTTAGCCGGTTTTTTTTTGTATTTATAACACCGCTCTCAGTTTGGCAACGGCCGCAATTCGCTCTTCTGCCATTTTTATTGCCGCAGCCTGATTGGTAAGATTTTCGTTTTGTGCTTTATCAAAAATACGATGCATCCGTTTGTAGATTTCCTCTACGTCAGCAGTTACCTTCTCTTCGTTATAAACGCCATCAGCCTCCGCAGAAACGTTCATTAAACCACCAGCATTAATTAAGAAATCAGGTGCATATAGTATATCCCGATCAATTAACGCTTGGCCATGTACTTTTTCATCTTTCAACTGATTATTAGCAGCACCTGCAATAATTTCACATTTTAATTTTGGAATGCTTTCATCGTTTATTGTAGCTCCCAATGCACAAGGTGCATAAATATCCATATCCACATTAAATATTTCACTTGGTTCTACTACTTTAGCTCCAAATGCATCTACCGTTTCCTTAATTTTCTTTTCGTCAATATCAGAAATCATCACGTAGGCTCCGGCTTTGGTTAAATGTTCCACCAAATATTGACCAACATGCCCTACTCCTTGTACGAGTATTTTCTTATTTTCCAATGAATCACTACCCCAACGACGGTTTGCACAAGCTTTAATGCCTACAAAAGTGCCATATGCTGTAAATGGAGAAGGATCGCCACTACCGCCCATATATTTTGGAATGCCCGTTACATGTTTTGTTTCTAAATGGATATACTCCATGTCTTTAGTACTCGTATTGACATCCTCCGCTGTGATATACTTACCACCCAAGGAGTTTACAAATTTCCCATATCGTCTCCACAAGGCTTCACTTTTGATGGCCGGATCACCAATGATGACTGCTTTCCCGCCACCTAGGTTAAGTCCTGATATCGCAGCTTTATAGGTCATCCCCCTACTAAGCCTAAGAGCGTCGGTAATACCCTCTTCTTTGGTGGCATAATTCCACATTCGTGTACCACCTAAAGCAGGGCCTAAGGTTGTGTTGTGTATAGCAATTACAGCAGTCAAGCCTGTATGTTTGTCATGACATAAGACAACTTGTTCATGCTCCATTTCTTCTATCTGACTAAAAAGAGTTTGCTCCATGAAGTATTTGTTATTCGTTTAAATTTGGTGTGCAATATAATTGATAAAAATGCAGTAAAAGCTTAAAAAGAAAATAATTATCTAGTCATCAAGTCCATCAAAATTTAACCCTTTTAACTGTGCGCCTAATAGGGTTTCCTTATGTTCTATAGGTCTTTTCTTATGCGATCGATTGTTTTGATAATCTGCTTCTTTTGTTTTGCGATTTTCTTTCTGTTTAGCTTCTTTTTCTAATCGTTCCTTTTTTAGTTCAGGGTTACGCTCTTCAGCTTTTTTCTGCTCATAGTATAATCTTCCCCTTTCCTTCTTATCGGCATCAATCCGTGATTGGATATCATCAATTCTTTTTTGGACTTCCCCTACTTTAACCTTAGCTTCTTCCAATATGCGCTCATAGCGCTCCTGGCTTTCAAATGCATTTACACTGGGCGCAATATTATTCAAACGATGTTCGGCATCCTGCAACACTTCGTTTTCTATTCGCAGTTCTTTTTCCAGTTTATTTAATAAGCCAATATTCTTTCCTATCCGACGGTTAATCGTTTCGAGTACATCACCCCGCTCCGCATCACGGGCAGCATCTTTTCTTTCAAAGAAATATTTACGAGCTTTGATAAAGATTTCCCATTGTTCGTTAGCCAATTTTCGGTCGGCATATCCTATTGCTTTCCAGGCATCCATTAATTCATGAAATTCGGCCGTACCTGCTTCAAAATCAGTTGTGTCTTTTAACTCCTCAGCTCGTTGAGCAATGGCTATTTTTTTTGCTAAATTGTTTTCGAGCTCAATCTTTTTACCAGCAAAATGATTTTTTTTATTGCTAAAAAAATTATTTCGCGCTTCATTAAATCGATTCCATATATCATCGCTATTCTCTTTCCCCACGTTGCCAATTTTTTTCCAAGCTTCCATCAGGTCGTTCATTTTGGAGGTTGTTTCTTTCCAATCTGTACTGTCTTTTAATGCTTCGGCTTGTGAAACCAAAGCCTCTTTTTCGCGCAAATTATTTTCTAGTTGTTCTATCAGGTCATCATAGAATTTTTGCTTACGCTCATAGAAATAATCTTTTGCAGCATTATAGCGCATCCAAAGCTCTTCACTCTTGTGTCGTGGCACAGGACCTACATTTTTCCACAACTCTAATAATTGCGCGTAGGTATCTGATGTCTTCCTCCAGTCTTCACTCTCTTTAATACCCTCAGCACGCTCGCATAATTCAATTTTTTTTGCGAGATTAACCATCAATTCCTGCTCAAACTCTTTGTGATGCTGTGATTTTTCGATGAAAAAGTCATTGATTAATTCCTCTAATCTTTTCTTGTAGGATTCATCTTCTGGATGAGGGACTTGAGGCAAATCACCAAATTCCTTTCTTATTTCAGTTAGCTGAGCTGTTACTTCTTTCCAATTTTCGGGGTTTTGAATTGCTGCCAGTTTATCACACAATGCTTTTTTCTGTGCCACCACTTCGTTGACCCGTGTTTCAATTTTACTTTCAATATCCTCTATAGAGGTAAAAAGGCTATCATAATCTCCGATGGCTTTCGCTTTGGAGAAATAGTTTTTTTTACGGGAAAGTTTACCTGCCAAACGAGTAATTTCAGTTTCCTCTTCAAATAACTTTAAAAAGTCAGCCCATTCTTTCAATAATTCTTTAAAATTTTGATGTAGGGCAGCCAAAACAGTTTCTTGCGTTTCGTTATCAATAATAGCTAACTCACGCTGATTAAACCATTTTGTTTTTTTCAAAAGAACTTTACCATCTTCTATCGTGTATAAGTCTTGGGTGTTCATGTAAATCTTTTAAAATTTCGGGGCAACAAATATACACCTTTGCCAGCGTTATAGCCCTTTATGGGCATTTTTAGCTCTTATCCCCTTTTTTGATGTTGATGAAATAGGTATTCCTCAAATTCGTCTTTTGAGAAACTACTCAAATTCATGGCAGGTGTAAGCAGACCTTTTTGAGCTATCCTTACGCCAAACTGTATATCATCAATACCATGAACCGTATGGGCATCCGGGTTTATACTCAACAGCACCTCTTTTTCCATAGCATATTCTATCCAGCGCCAATCTAAATCTAACCTGCGTGGGTTTGCATTGATTTCGATTGTCACCTCATTTGCTGCACAAGCATCGATAACTTTTCGATGATCGATTGGATAACCCTCTCGGCTCAGTAGTAGTCTGCCAGTGGGATGTCCCAAAATGCTTGTATAGGGATTTTCAATGGCACGTAGCAATCGGTTCATTGCCTTTTCCAATGGCATTTTCAAATTTTGATGCACCGAGGCAATTATGATATCAAAAGTTGACAATATGGCATCGTCGTAATCTAAAGTGCCGTCGCTCAAAATGTCACATTCGATACTTTTATAAATACGGAATGGCTGCAATACTGCATTGAGTTTATCAATCTCCTCATGCTGTTGTTCTATTCGCGCTTCTGATAAACCATTGGCATAGAATGAAGTTTTTGAGTGATCACTCATGACTAAATAGGCGAAGCCTTTCTCCATACAAGCCCTCGCCATTTCTTCTATGGAATTTACACCATCACTCCAATTAGAGTGATTATGTATTACACCAACAATATCTTTTGTAGTTATGATGCGAGGCAACTTATTTGCCTTCGCTTTTCCGATTACGTGTGGGCAATTCCGCAGATATGGTGGGATGACCGGTATCCCTATTTCGGCAAATGCTTCTTCTTCAGATTGGCACATTGCTATTTTTGAGAATGGCAGTTGTTGCCGAAACTCATCTGAAAAAGATTGAATAAACCGTTGTAATGCATAATCAGTTTCTGTCACACAAATGAATGAAATGGTTAATTGCTTTCGGAATTCATAGATGTAACAATTTTCTGCCACACTTTGCAATACCCAGTCTGATGTGGGTAGGCTAAGTGATGGAGTATTGATAATAACGGTAAAGCTGCTCACGGTTTCATTTTGCCAATAATACTCTCCAAAAAAATCGAATGTATTTTTTGGGAAAAGTTCTGTTAGCATATTCTTCAACTTGTAAATGAGCTGATCTGCTTGAACCCACAATAAACTTCCTTTTGACTGAAAATAATATTCCAAGCTATCCAAAATGGTTTGCTGTGTTTTGGCCCCGAAACCTTTTAGGGAGGTTAACTTGTTTTCGTGACAAGCACTGAGTAAATCTGCAGGTGATTCAATACCCAGTTCTTTCCATAGCTGTCCAATCTTTTTTGGACCAATGCCTCTGATGGCCATTAAATCAATGATGCCTTGGGGTGTTTTTCTTTTTAATTCTTCGAGTGGCACAAGTTTTTTTTCGTCCATTAGCTGCAGAATAGATGATATGGCACTTTTGCCAATTCCTCGTTCGCCTTCGATGGCTTCAATACCAGCATCTTCTATTTCAAATGGTAATTTATCAATAGCAAAAGCTGCATTCGCAAAGGCCTTTGCTTTAAAACTGTTTTCGCCATGAATTTCCATTAATTTAGAAAGCAGCAAAAACGCAGCGACAATTTCTTTGTTACTCATTTAGCCTATCAGATTACTAATTTTGTTTAACTCATCGATGATGGCGGAAACATCCTGATGTTCATTGGGCTTTGTAGCTGTAATTCGTGCAATCATAGTAAGTGCTAAATAATCTTGAATATCACGTCCTCTGTATTTTTGTTGAAAATCTGTTATATAGTTATTGATTTCTTCGGCTTGCTTCCGTACAAAAGCTTCTTCTTCGGCCTGCACCTTTATTTTGTACTGCCGATTATATAGTTTTAGATTAATGACTACTTGCTTGTCCACCTGACTAAATTAATGGGTTGCGGCTATGTTTCAGCCTTACTTATTCTTTTTTATTCCACAAAAATTTACCAAGACTACAGGAATCGTTTTGTTTTGAGCTCCAGATATTTGTTTACTACGTTCAATGATAAATCTTTGGGGGGTGTGTAGATACTGAGTATACCGTTTTTCCTTAAGTCCTTTATCATCATTTTCTTTTCGTAGCTGTACCGATCCGCGATGGTTTTGATATAAATATCCTCCAAGCTATCACCACGCTGCTCATGGATCTTTTGAAAGGCTGTATTCTCAAACAATACGACACACAAGAGGTGTTTTTTATTAAGTAATTTGAAATAAGGTAACTTCCTTTCAAAGCCAACATAGGTTTCAAAATTTGTAAATAGTATTAATAAGCTGCGCTGACCAACATCACGCCTGACGGCAATTTGTAGCGCATTATAATCACTCTCCATAAATGCGGTTTTTTGTTGATATAACCTTTCCACAATTTGGTTAAACTGCTTTCTGTTTTTTGAAGCTTTGATTATATCATTAACTTGATTGCTAAAAGTGATTAAACCAACCTTATCCCCCTTGTGTAGGGCCACGTACGAAAACATTAGTGTGGCATTTATAGCATAGTCCAATAAGCTTACACCATCAAAAGGCATTTTCATTAGTCTGCTTTTATCAATCAAACAAAAAACTTGCTGAGCGCGTTCGTCCATGTAGGTATTCACCATCAATTGACTGCGTCGAGCGGTTGCCCGCCAATTAATGGTGCGTGCATCATCACCACGTACATAATCTTTTATTTGATCAAACTCGGTACTCAATCCTTTTCGCATTTTCAAACTACCTGATTGTTGATACTGCGAGGCTACTCCTTGTATAGCTTGCGAGCGAATTTTAAAATAAGACGGATATACTTTGACCATCGCATCCTCGCTGGTAGAAAACCGACGTTGCAGCAATCCTATTACAGTATGAACATAGAAATGTGTTTTACCAAAAAAATACTCCCCACGTGTAGTGGGCCTCACATTGTAGATTAACTTTTTGTGCTCATTTGGCGCTAAACAATCATGAATACTAAATTTTCGTTCTTGAAATTGTTCAGGTAATTCATCGATTAGCGTAGCCTTTAGCTCAAAAGGATAGTCACTCTGAATGTAAATAAGGATGGGGTTATTATCTGTATTACTTAATACCTCATCTGTTTCACGCCGGATAATGACGTTATTTTTTAAAAGAAACAACAATGCATATTCCAGTATAAAAAATATCAATACAGCAATGATAATGAAATGACCAAAAATCATCAAGACCCAGAAATGAAGTGAGAGCAAATAGCAGAAGACCGCTGCAGTCAGTAATGCATACAGACGAGGTCTAATAAACAAATCCGCTAAAAATGCTTTTGGTTTCATAAACTATCTGGGCACTTCTATATTCCTAATTATCTGTTCAATAACATCTTCAGGCATAGCGCCCTCCATTTCTTTTTCAGGAGTCAATTGGATACGATGGCGTAGTACTGGAGTTGCTAAATAAACAACATCTTCGGGCGTCACAAAATCGCGGCCGCGCAATGTAGCCAATGCCTTCGATGTATTCAGTAGGGTAACAGATGCTCTTGGCGATGCGCCCAAATACAAATCCTGATTGGCTCGTGTTGCATGAATTAACTTGGCAATGTAATTCAATACATTTTCTTCTACCGTTATGCCTTTTACCATTTGCCGTAATCGCAAAAGTTCATTTCGTTGCACAACAGTCTTTACATCATCCAAAAGTTCGTGCATACTGGTGTTATTTTGATGTCGACGTAAAATCTCAATTTCATCTTCCAAATCGGGATAGTGCACATTTATTTTAAATGCAAAACGATCCAGCTGTGCCTCGGGCAATTGATAAGTCCCTTCGTGTTCGACAGGATTTTGAGTAGCAATGACCATAAAAGGCGCATCAAGTATATACGAAGTTCCATCAATGGTAATTTTGCGTTCTTCCATCACTTCAAACAGCGCTGCTTGTGTTTTGGCAGGTGCACGATTAATTTCATCAATTAAAATAATATTGCCAAATACTGGGCCTCTACGAAACTCAAAGTCAGCCATTTTGGGATTATAAATATTGGTACCCATTACATCGCTGGGCATCAGATCGGGTGTAAATTGAATTCTGGAGAAATCTACATCAATGCAACGTGCCAGCAGTTTGGCAGTTAGAGTTTTCGCAACACCGGGCACACCCTCGAGAAGGGTGTGACCATCTGCTAATATGCCAGTGAGCAATAGCTCTATCGCTTCCTCTTGGCCAACAATTACTTTTCCAATTTCGGATGTGAGTGAAGCCATGGTGTTATACACAGCAGATATGTCTTGCTTATTTTCAAATGATAATGGTTCCATTAACTATATTTTTTTAAAGTATGGTAAAGTTTTTTTATTGAAGATGCAGTATGGTGTTTCGTTTGTGTAGATTGATGAATATACTGGATAAAAGTTTCAATATCATCAGCATTCTTTTTCAGCTTTTGAGCTATTTCTGCGACGTGCTTGACATCAAACTTTGCAACAGGAATATTATAGGTAGAATAAATATGTTCCAAATAATGACGAACCATCTTTTGCGCCAGGTTGGTGTGATCTTGTTCGCAATAATATAGCTTACCAACCGTCTCAACAAACCCCATCGAATCATTCGTTACAGGTGGAATGATTCGTATGCTACGCTGTCTTCTTTTAGTTTCAAAAATTATAAATAGTAAGGCTAACAATAGCAGCACAAAAAAAGCATACCTGTAAGGCGGCATTGAGAATAGTTGAGTATACTGACCTGTTGGTTGCGAAACCTTGGGTCTTACGGTATTTGTACTCAACCACTTGATTTTTGTAAAGGAGAGATTGAAGTTCGAAAAGAACTTTTCGTAATAGCCAATGTTACTATCTTTTAACAAGGCATAGTTTGTAAGCATCTCCGGCGAATTACCAAAGATGATGTTTCCTTGGCCAATCCTCTTCTCCATTAGGTTGCACCTCCAACTATCTCCTACTTTTCGCGTTCCCAACGAAGTGCTGCTGGTAATAAAATAATCCGTCTCAAACGGAATATCCAAGGAGTAAGTATACCAGCTGCCATTAAAAAAAATACGATGATAGGAAATACTATCAACTGCTTCTAAAGGAAAATTCATCGCAATAGAAGTATCGCGAATTTGAAATTGCTTACGTAATTCATCTGAAAATAAATTACTTACAATGAGTACCTGTCCACCATTAGTCACATATTTTTTCAGTGAGGCAACATCAATGGAGTCCAAAAAAATTGAATTCGTTATTGAAATGAGCAAGGTGTTTGAAAAATTTGGTTTATCAACGGATAATACATCTTCATTTAAAGCGTCAATGGTAATGATTTCTGCGTCCCTAAATAAATCCGACAGCCTTTCTCTGGACAAATAGAGCCCATAGGGTTCAGTACTAGTTTCATCGAGTGTAAAACGCCAATCATTTTCATTATTACACGCAAGTAAACTCACCAACAGCAAACAGAATATCAACGCCTCCCTCTTTCTCATTGCCTAATATCCTTATGAAATTCAATGAAAAGGTTTTTCAATTGCATAAACTGTGCCTCCACAAGTTGATACTCGCCATACCATACATAGTCAAAATGCTGGGTAAGAACAATGAATTCATTTTGAAACAGCTTCCCAGCTAGTTGATTTATGTATTGCCAATTGGTATTGCTGTTCTGAAAATCAATAAGATTTTGTTGACTAAGCAATTGTAAAGTTTGCAAATAATAAATTCTTGTGGCAAGCCCATAATCTTTTGTGTTGAGCGCTTTCTCTAATGCATTTTCCCAATCTTCAAAATTCCGAACATCTTCCCACGGATTCTCCAATGTTATTTTTTTATCCTGAATATTTTTTTTAAATGAAATATTATTGTTTTTAAAAAACAGATAGATAACATAAGCAAGCATTAAACCAAAAAAAATGTACAAAAACCACTTAAAGGCCCCGGCATTCAAATATCTAGAAAAATCAATTGGGTCTGGCTTTTGCACTCTTTCGATATTTTCTTCTTCCTCGATTTGCCTTTTATACTTAAACCTTTTGTCTTGCTTGATTTTCTTCCATTCTTTTTCATCGACATGTCGTTGGGAGGGAATCTGTTTAGGCTCCTTGGTTGAGACAAGTTCATTAATCTCTTTTGTTTTATCATGGCGTTTCGTTTCATTATGAGACTGTGCATTCAAGCAAGCATGTAATAAAAGAAACAATATGACAGTTAATAATTTAGACACAACTATTGTTCGGGAAATTGTAATTGTCCATTAAAATATCGATATCCATTTCGGTATAACAAGATGGGATAAATAATAAAATACCCAATCATCAAACCAGCCGATAAAAACAATATAGATAGACTTGCAATAATGGGCATATCAGTGAATCTCGTAATATACGATTCCAAAAAAGCGGCAAGTATAAAAAATGGTACTAAGCCTATCGATATTTTGGCTGCATCTTGCCCGGCACGAATCAACGAATCTTTTCGGGTAAATGTGGCTGGAAACAAAAACCCTTTACCCAAAACAATACCTGCTGTGCCAGCAATTACGATAGCCGATATTTCGATAGTGCCATGCACCCAAATTATCAATACTGATGAAAAGCCCAAACCCTTTTGAAAAAACATGTATTGAAAACTACCTAGTATGAGGCCATTTTGGAATAATATATATAAAGTACCTATGCCAGCTAAAAACCCAAATACAATAGCTAAAAAAGAAACATTAATATTGTTGAAGGCAATATGCAGAAACATGGCCCAGGCATTTTTGTCTTTGTAAACACCAAAAGGGTCACCATTGCGAATGTTCAGCTCGGTCATATTCACATAGTTATCACCCAAAACAGTTCGAACGAAGTCAAAATCCTTCATACAACTCAATACCGCCACGAGCACGCAGAGCATGAAAAAGGTAAATGTAAATAGCAGCTCCAGGTGATAATTTTTAAATAATAACGGCAACTCATATTTAAAGAATAATAAAGTCCTGCCTTGGTTTTTATTTTCGTTCAAATAAATCTTTCTGAAGAGCTGAGCCGATAATGCATTGATAAATTTTGTCGTTTTTGATTTTGGATAAAACGTTTTGGCAAAGCTTAAATCATCCACCAAATAAGTAAATCGTTCCGCAAGTTCATCAGCATCAGCTGGTGGTTCCTGATATGATAACCACCGCTCTTTATTTTGATCAATAAACTTACCCTCACGCATACTTAGCAAAATACGGCAATTAAAATTGGCTGAATATATTTTTCAACTAATTTTATGATTAGTGAGTACGTTAAGTGTTGATACTAGTTTTAATATACAGTTGCAGTTTGAATCCGCGGCATTTCATACGCGCATTATTGCCTGGCTTTTAGATTTTGTCATCATTATTTTTTGCCAATATGCCGCTAATACAGCATTGGAATATTTCTTTGGCAGTGCCGCACTTTATGCCGGCTTGGATTATTTGTTGTATTTGCCATTCTTTCTATACCATCTGATGTTTGAGATATTCAATCATGGCCAAAGTTTAGGTAAAATGATATTGGGCATACGTGTTGTCAGTAATGATGGCAGGGAAGAAAGTAATACACAGGCCATGGTTCGTTGGCTTATGCGGACGATTGATTTCGGTGGCTTGTTAGGGTTGTTAATCCTTCTGGCCTACGAAGTGTATTTTATGGGAACCATTTTGATACTTTCGAATATTTTGGCCTGTATTGTATTTCTTACTTCAAAATATCACCAAAGGCTTGGTGACATTGCTGCCGGAACTGTAGTTGTATATAAAAAGTTACCTTACGATTTAAGTGATACCATATTCCGAGAAATTGAAGTAAAGAATTACGAGCCCCGTTTTCCTATGGTTATGCGATTAAGTGATAATGACATGAACATTATCGACAATGTATTAAAGCGGCATCACAATATGCCCAATAGTGAATATGTTCGCAGTGTGGCAGAGAAAGTAAAACATGTTTTACAAATCGAAACAACCCTGGAAAATGTCGCTTTCCTAGAAACCCTATTGGATGATTACAACTATTTAAGCAGAAAATAAACATGGTCGCCGGAGCGGCGACCATGATGTATCTTTTTTGCCAAGCATTATTTAACCATCATCTCCAAAGTCGATTTCAAGTCGTTTAGTTTAGATATTTCTTGCTGTAAGTTTTCTTCAGCTTCGTTTAAATCTTTTTTATTTTTTTCCTGATCTTTTTTGTTGGCAGTCAGTTTATCCTCGAGATTTTCTTGCTCATTTTTTAATTTGTTACCATTTCGGCTATTAGTCTCCTTTTCCTTTTCCATCTTATTTACAACCTTTGCCTGATCTGCTATATCCACTTTTAATTTAGCAATGTTGACATTGCTTTCCATACTATTTACATAAGCAATGGCTTTATCCAACATTTCCGGATCGGTCTCAGCAGTAACAAAATTGTCGTACCCTTTAGAGACGGCTACATAGAGCGTGCTACTCTCATTTTTACAAGCTACGCAAGTATAAAGGTCAATTTTATCCTCACTGATTTCTGGAATATTAACCCCTTTGTATACACGAAATCCGCCCTTCACCTTACTGCCTTTTCCCAATCCGGCGGATTTAATCTTATCACTTAATGCGTCAGAAATTACATCAGTAGAGTACGGATAATCAGCCTTAATACAATTTCGCTCCACCTTAGCTATCTTGACCATGGCCTGTGAAATTTCTTGAGAACGGCCAATTGTTGTACTGGCTAAAAATAAAATAAGTATTAAAAATGTGAGTTTCATAATTTGCTCTAAAGTTACGCATGAGCTTAATATTTTGCTGTTAAATAGATGTTTGTTAAAACAAACGGAAGTTAGGTTAGGTGCAAGCCGAAAAGATTTACATTTGATATTTAGTCTTAGAAATTGAGTATAAAATCTTTAGCAGGTCAAACGATGTGGTATGGTGTCAGCACAATTGTTGGACGCTTCATCAACCTCTTTACCACACCAATTATAGGCATTTTAGCCACAGCTATTCAAGGTCAGCAAGGGTCTTTGTATGCAGCCATTGCTTTTTTAAATATTGTTTTCACCTTCGGTATGGAAACAACATTTTTTCGTTTTGCCCGAGACGAAAACCCGGATAAAGTATTCAACATTGCAACCAGTACAATTATTGCCATTGGTCTACCACTTGCCACGCTTTTGATACTCTTTAAAGATGGGGTGAGCACCTTGTTATCTGTGCCCAACAATCCTCATTTAGTCATTTTAGCCACCACCATTATATTAATTGATGCCATTGCATCCATGTCATTTGCAAGGTTGCGACTGAATAGTCGACCACGCAAGTTTGCATTTATTAAAATAGTGGCTGTGCTCCTCAATGTGTTTTTTGTTTTTTTCTTTATCAAAATCTGCCCTTGGATAAAGGTAAACGGTTACTTGCCGAATATCATGCAGCACTTTCACCTTGAGGAAGATGCATTGACCTATATTTTGTTCTCCAACATTGTGGCTAGTGGCGTAGCATTATTTTTCCTTATACCTGACTTTCGCGGCTTTAAATTTCAATTAGAAAAAAAGCTGCTGAGTCAAATGTTGTTCTACACCTTACCATTAGTGATTGTAGGCTTAGGGGGTATGATTAATGACATGTTTGATAAGTTAATGCTCCCTCAATTACTTGATGGTACTTTGGAATACCGAAATACTCAAACTGGCATTTATGTTCAGAACTTTAAACTGGCAGCACTCCTTATCATATTTACTCAAGCCTTCAGAATGGGTGCTGAGCCATTTTTTATTAAAGAATCAACTGAAAAAAATGCACCATTGACATATGCGCGTATCATGAATCTTTTTGTCATCGTTTGTTGTGTGGGCATGCTGACCGTACTGCTCTTTTACGACATATGGAAACTCTACATTCGTGCTGACCTTCACCCCGAACGAACTGAAGGCTTTATGATTGTACCTATACTGCTCTTTGCAAAAATCCTTTACGGCATATATTATAACCTCAGTGTTTGGTTTAAGCTAGAAAACAAAACACATATCGGTGCTATAATCACCTTAGTAGGGGCGGCAATCACATTAATTTTCAACATCATTTTTATTCCGCTGTGGGGATACATCGCCTGTGCATGGGCTAGCTTGGCCTGCTATGGCTTTATGGTAATTGCCAGTTACCTATTAGGTCAGAAGTATTACCCAGTGCCTTATAATGTAAAAAAAATATTGGTATACCTTCTCATTTCCTTCACTATTTATTTCGTTCACCAATATTTTGTCCCAGCGATTGATAGTATCTTCTTACGTATAATTTCAGGTATTGCATTTATGATTGTGTTTATTGTTTTTGCTCTACTTTATGACCGCAAAGAATTTGCTGCATTACCATTAATAGGCAGATATTTAAAATAATTATCAAAATGCTACTTTTGTTCTAATGACAACGGCCGGTAAAAAGAATTTTGTAATTCAAAGCGAAATCAAAGCCGGCGATTTTGTACGTAGACGAAAAATTGAAAAGCATATTGCAAACGTTGCAACAACTTTTAATGAATCCGTAAAGTCAATTCATCAACTTGAACAAGCCAAAAAACTAGCAAAAAATATTCGTTGGCATGCCATCGAAAATATTGATACACTCTTACTCACATTTGAAGAAAACTTCACTGCGCAAGGCGGCAAAGTGATTTGGGCCAATACTGTTGCAGAGGCTCAAAAAGCTATCCTGGATATTATAAACCAGCAACCCAACAAACCAGTATTAAAAAGTGGACATGGAATTTTGAATGAAATAAATTTGAATGCGTTTCTTTCTCGTTCGGGAATTCAATTTATCGAATCCTCCACTGACAATTTTATTCAGCAACTTGATACTGAGCCTCCAATACATCCGGTTAATGCAGCGCTGGATAAGAGTGCTGGCGACATTGCCAGACTGTTTCATAAACATTTGGATGCAGAGGCAAACTTACACCCCCACGAATTGCTGGAATTGGCAAGAAATTATATACGAAACTCCGCATTGCAAGCATCAATTAGTATTACTGGGGCTGATTTTTTACTCGCCGATAGTGGCGCTGTTTCTATAATGGATAATGAGGGTAATGGTCGTCTGTGTGCGGCTCTGCCCAAAATACATATTGTCGTCTCGGGTATTGATAAAGTACTCGAGCATATAGATGACCTTTCTTTATTCCATCGATTATATGCAACTCATTCCGTTGGGCAACCAAGTATGATGCACAACACTATCCTTAGTGGCCCAAAAAGCTCAAACGAAAAAGATGGTCCTGAAGATATGTATGTGATATTGATGGATAATGGGCGCTCAAATATGCTGGCTGATACTACACTGCGTGAAAGTTTATATTGTATATCCTGCGGGGCTTGTCACAATGTATGTCCTGTATTTAAGGCTATTGGCGGAGATACCTACCAGTCGGCTTATAGTGGTCCGATTGGCGAAATACAAGCTCCACACTTACATGATTTTGAAGGATATCAGCACCTCAGCTACGCCAGCACGCTTTGTGGTCAGTGCACGCTTGCCTGCCCAGTGAATATTGCATTAGACAAATTGCTCCATACTAATCGCAAGTTGTCTCACGTATTCGAAACTACAGAGACAACGGAAAACAACCGCTGGAATGAATGGAAACGACACTTTACCAAAAGTGCGCTCTTCCCCGGTTCGGACAAAAAACTAAAAAAGTTTCTGATAGAAAATTTCTTTTCTAAAGAACTAATAACATCAGAGGAAAATGTGCTCTCAACAGATTCGTTTAGTCGACTTTATAAAAAACAATCAAATTGAATCTACTGATTTATTCAAACTCTGTTAGCCAGCGCTTACACTACATTCTGAAATTTATTTTTCAGGAGGTGATTCCATGTAGCTATGAGCTAACTATGGATTGGAATTTCTTTGTTGAGGCTGATGCTCCTAAAATAAACTATTCGTATAAGGCGTGCGAAAACAGTTTCCAAATAGTACCACATGCTATTCTCTTTGAAGAAGATATTCATAAACAACAAGTGGATTGCTTCCAGTGGCAGGGATTAACAGCCTTTTTTAGAACAGCTAATCAAGACTTGCCATTTGACATTTTTGCTGCGAGTTTTTACCTCATTAGCCGTTATGAAGAATATTATCCTACTGAACTAGACGAATTTTATCGATTTCCGCATATTCAATCTTTAGCCTATCAGCAAGATTTTCTCAATTTGCCGCTGGTGGACTTGTGGGCCGATGAACTCAAAAAAAATCTCCAATTACGTTTTCCGAAATTAATTTTTAACCAAAACAACTTTCGATTCACCCCTACCTACGATATTGATATCGCCTATAGCTACAGAGGTAAAGGATTTCAGAGGAATATTGGTGGTGCTATAAAAGATTTTATACAATTGCATTGGGCTGCATTGGTTAAACGATTTGCTGTACTTGCTCAACTCAGTAAAGATCCTTTTGATAGTTATGCTTTTTTGGACAACATTCACCAAGAGTTTGAATTAGAGCCGATATATTTTTTCTTAATGGGTAAAGGTGGCAAACTGGATAAAAACCTCCCGCCGCATGCCCCCTTGATGAGCAAATTAATTGCAGAGACAGTAAAAAAATATGCTATAGGGATTCACCCTTCTTATCATTCACATGATGACACTGCCGAATTGAAATCAGAAATAGAACAACTAAGCCATATTAGTTCAAATCCTGTAACAAAAAGCAGGCAGCACTACATTCGATTTATTTTACCCAATACATATCAACAGCTGATTTCCCTAGGTATTTTTGAAGATTATTCAATGGGATACGGCAGTATCAATGGTTTTAGAGCTAGTACATCAAACAGTTTTCAATGGTTTGACCTTAGCAAGAACGAACCAACTAATTTGCGCGTTTATCCCTTTTGTTTCATGGAGTGCAATTCATTTTATGAGCAAAAACAATCGGTAGCCATCACCCGCAATGAATTGCAACACTATATCGCACAAGTAAAAAAAGTTAATGGTCATTTGATAACCATTTGGCATAACTTTTCGCTAGGCACAGATCCACTTTGGCACTCCTGGCAATCGCTTTATCGTGAGCAATTGGCTATGATTAAAGCCTAGCTAAACCTGATTAATTTTATACTGAAGACGTAATAAATATATAAAAAAGGCTGTAAAGGTTTATTATACAATCCCCTCTCTAATCAAATCATGAATGTGAAACATGCCGGTATACTGACCCGAAGTTTCTACAATCAGCTGTGAGATGTTATTTGCTCGCATCACCCTCAAACCCTCTATGGCTTTAGCACCGGATTGAATTCTTTTTGGGTGGCTAGTCATAATGTCCTTGGCCGTCAAATTTTCAAATCCTTCGTTTTTATCAATCATGCGACGAATATCGCCGTCTGTGATGATACCAACGATTTGCTGATTGTCTAAAACAGCTGTTGCTCCCAGGCGTTTACTTGTAATTTCAAGTATCACTTCTCTGATAGTTGCCTTTACGCTTACTTGCGGTTTTTCGTGCATCTTGCATAAATCGTCCACCAGTAAATAAAGTTGCTTGCCTAAAGCCCCACCCGGGTGAAACTTGGCAAAATCATTGGGTGTAAAGCCCTTTAGCTCAAGCAAAGCTACAGCCAATGCATCACCCATCACCAACTGAGCGGTAGTGCTGGCCGTGGGAGCCAAATTATTTGGGCAAGCCTCTTCGGCTACTGTACAGTTGATAAAAAAATCAGCTTGCTGTGCTAAAAAAGAGTATTGATTGCCGCATAGTGCAATAATTCGATTGCCAAAATTCTTTATGAGGGGTATCAACACTTTAACCTCGTCGCTTTCACCACTTTTTGATATCAACAGGGCTACATCATTTGGTTGCATCATGCCTAAGTCCCCATGAATCGCATCTGCGGCATGCATAAAAATGGCCGGAGTGCCGGTACTGTTGAATGTTGCTACTAATTTTTGGGCAATATTTGCACTCTTGCCAATACCACTGATAATTACCCGACCTTGGCAGGTATGGATACAATGAACGGCATCTGCAAAATCAGTAGAAACCAATTCAATTAAATGCTTTACAGCATCTGCCTCAATTTGTATCGTTTTCTTAACGGAGGCTAATATAGATTCCTTTTTTTCGATGGCTCAAAAGTAAACCAAAAAGGATCTTAAACTTACACATTATGCCCACAATAAGAAAGGGAGCACGAATTGTGCTCCCTCAATACTGATTTATTCTTAAGTGCTACTTAACGAATTTATGATACTCTATTTCTTCTTCATCAATTACTCCAAGGATATAAATTCCGCTGCTCAATTCACTTACATCAATAGTCAAACTTTCATCAAAAACACCTTTCTTAATAATTTTGCCTTGCATATCT
Source organism: uncultured Chitinophagaceae bacterium (assembly GCA_964409905.1). Lineage (GTDB taxonomy): Bacteria > Bacteroidota > Bacteroidia > Chitinophagales > Chitinophagaceae > JAGNRR01. The sequence continues at coordinate 35,561 of CAYPET010000014.1, forward strand.
AAAATTTGATACGCTTCAGTGCCTTCTGCACCATTAAATGTGAGTTTATTGAAAACCGGATTTGGATAAATGCCATCTTCCATATCGAGCATATTTTCAACTTTATTTGAACCTCCCACTGCAACAACACTATTACCATTCAAGCTTGGACCAACAACACCTTTGATAACAACCTGGTCGATATAAACGCGATCTGAATTAGAAGACCCATTACATTGGAATCTGAACCTAGCATTACTTGCAAAAGTGGCGGCACTTGAAGGAAGTGTAAAAGTTGCTTTGTAAAAAGTTTTGTTATCAAAATCAACGCCTCGTACGTAACTAGCAAGGGTCAACCATTTGAAACCATTATAATAGCGCAACAAGAAATTTTCATTTACACTAAAACCTTCAGCATAGAAATAAAAGGACACTTCCACATTATCATATGGTGTAAGATCAAAATTTTGAGAAGTCATTGAAGATTTAATCCCCTCGTCGTCTCTAATACGAATAGAGTAAATACCCTCCCATGCTTTTGATTCTTTTTTATGACGTTCACAGTCTGAGCCGCCGTCTTGCCAGCCATCCCAGCCAGATTCAAAATACCCTTGATGTAAAACTGTTTCTATTCCTACATTGCCCAAAGTGTTTACCGTTGCCACATTGCTCAATCCTGAAAGATTGTTGGCAGCATCAAAGGCTCGTACCGTAAAGTTGTAAGTCGTACTCGCTGACAAGCCACTCACCGCATAACTTGTAGTGGCACTCGTGCCAATCTGAACGCCATTTTCGTAAATAGTATAGCCAGCAACCCCAACATTGTCGGTAGAGGCGCTCCAGCTTAAATCCGTGGTCGTCTGCGTAGTATTTGCGCTAAGCAAATTCATAGGATTCGTTGGTGCTAAGGTGTCAGGGTAAGCCAAGGTGTTCACCGTTGCCACATTGCTCAATCCTGAAAGATTGTTGGCAGCATCAAAGGCTCGTACCGTAAAGTTGTAAGTCGTACTCGCTGACAAGCCACTCACCGCATAACTTGTAGTGGCACTCGTGCCAATCTGAACGCCATTTTCGTAAATAGTATAGCCAGCAACCCCAACATTGTCGGTAGAGGCGCTCCAGCTTAAATCCGTGGTCGTCTGCGTAGTATTTGCGCTAAGCAAATTCATAGGATTCGTTGGTGCTAAGGTGTCAGGAACTGCATTTACACAAAAAGTAGTTGATTCTGAAGATCCAAATGCCCCTCCGGTAGCAATTATTGTATCACTTTGTAATATGTAATTACCAATTCCATAAGCACAGCAAATACCATCACCCCAACTGTCATAAATAGTAAAGGTATAGGTACCAGGATTAAGGGCCGCCGTAGCCGTCACTGTCGCACCCTGTGTGCTGTAGTTTCCGCCAGACGCCACAATATTATTTGCACTATCTTTTATATCCCAACTAGTTTCGCCCGGATAATTATCCAACACAATACTAAGCGTTACATTACCATCTACACAAGCAAGGGGTGCGGGCGGATTGCCCCATGAATTGCCAACCCCAACTGCATACCATGCATCTGTTGTTGCAATAACTTCAGGTGACCCAGGACCGAATAAATCCACGGCGGCCTGAATTGCACCAGCTCTGGCCGCTGCATAATTTGAGTTTGCGCTAAGGTATACCGTTAAGTTTCGATAGGCAATTTGCGCTGCTTTGGTTGATCCAATACCAGTGACAGCATAGCTATCGTTCTTATCATTTGTACCGGTTTCGCCCATTGCGAGAATATAAAACCATTTGTTTTGCACGCCGGAATTAGTATGTACGCCATAATAATCGGAGGCTGACGTCCACCAGTATTGCCCCTGATAAGTATCAGGATCACCTTTCAGTTTGGGATCGCTTAATGAACGAAAAGCGCCACTTTGATTGATACCAATGTCAGTACCCATCATCCAATCATTAGTGCCTTGTCCGTGGTTCTCAATCATTTCACCAAAAATGTCAGCAAAAGACTCATTCAATGCTCCAGACTCTGCATTGTAAATAAGATTAGCAGAGTTGCTGACAACGCCATGCGTAATTTCATGCCCAACAATGTCCAATGTAACCAATGGTCCATAAGTAGTGCCATTCCCGTCACCATAAGTCATCACACTGCCGTTCCAAAACGCATTTACATAATTATTTGAATAGCTCACAAAAGAAATGATAGAAGCACCGTTAGCATCATAAGAATTTCTATTGTGTTTTTGCAAATAGTATGAGTGGGTTTTTTCGGCACCCCAATGCGCTTGAACAGCTGTGGCATCAGAAGTAAAGTTTGCTGTATTACTAACCACATCGGTTGCATTCGCATAGCTTGTACCGTTGTTCATATCATACGTTTGAACGCCATTACCACTTGTTGTTTGGCGCAATCGAAAAGTCGAGCCGTTCTGATCCGCTGTAAAATTCACGTTTCCATTATAAAGTGATGTGCCAGAAGCTGCTACATTTGCATGGTAAATTTTGTTATTTTCGAAAATAACCTCTCCGGTGAGAGCATCAATATACACATCAGCTCGATAGAGAGGCTCTTGCGCATAGACATCAATTTTGTAAGCCAGCCTTGCAGTTTTGGATATACCTTGAATGGCAGGAAAAACTACTAGTGTAGGATTAGGACCTTGATAGCCAATGTCATGACCATGTTCGTCAACATCATCTTCGCTGGCAGTCATGTAAACCTTGGCATTAATGTGTTGCTTGGCTTTATCTACAGCAATATCCTTAGAAAAAGCGGGCGTTGTCGGAATAGCAGTAATCGAATAAAACTCCCCGTTCATGTCTGTAATTCGATTTTGTTTTGCATGCACAGTGTAATATGCAAATTCCACAGGTAATTGTTGATAATACTCTTGGTATTTCTGATGCACTATATCCAACTCATCAGTATGTGATTTATACAACACAAAACTGGTAGCCTCTGAGGCTTCCAGATAGTCATTCAATACTTGAATGGCTTCTTCCAGCCGGGGCTGTTTTTCCGCTTTAAAAGAAATCTGCTGAACTATCCCCTGTTCATTGACCAACCTTGATGTTACGTTGTCTGATAATTTTTTATTCTGTCCGAAAGACAGCAGGACAATAAACTGAAGAAGAATAGTGATTTTAAGCTGTTTCATAATTAGGATTTGTTAAACGTTTTTTAACCTATCCAAATAACATGCCAACTTATTGATTACTAATTATTTATATGTGTTTGATGCAGAATAAACGACCACATCACATGAAAAAGCCGTTGAAATATTCAACGGCTTCAGTATTTCTCATTTTCAGGGTTTAATGCTATCTACCAGAAAAAGCAAAGACTCGTTTAAGCAAATCTGTGGTACGCGCTGCAGGATTCGTCCGAATCAAATGCTCTTCCTCTCTAATTTTTTGAAATAGGCCTTCAGTGGCACGCTCCGTGACATAGGCAGTCAAATCCGTATTTACATTCTTTCCGGCTATCATATTGTATGCTTGAGATACCTTACTCCAGGGCTGCTGAATCCCTACCTGATTGAGGGAATTTCCGATAACTGGATTAAACTTCTGAGTCAATTGAGCTAGTGTTGCACGTTTTAAGAAGTCTGTTGCCCCGCCATCTCGACCGGTAACGATATTGACAGCAACAGTAATGGTCATACTGCGGATTGCGTTAATAAAGATTGGTTTAGCTTCAGCCATTGCTTTTTCTGCCCCACGGTTCATAGCTGTAACCACTTTATCAAGGTAAGCCCCGGCTAGAGCATTAGCGATAGGATTACTCCGAATTTTCTGTTCTACATTTTGCACCTCTTGAGGCATTAATATTTTGTACGCCGCATTACCCAAAAAACCATCTGTCTTACCCAAAAAATTGGTGCCGGATAATACACCTTTCTCTAAAGCTTGTTTAATACCCGCAGCAGCGTCTTGATTTGTAAGGGTACCTGCATTTAGAATTTCCCCTGTAGTGGTTAACACCTTACCCAAATCACCACAAGAAATCGTAGTCATGGCCAGAAAAAAAATCGTAATTAGTTTTTCATTGTTCTTATATATATCTAATGTAGGCTCATTTCATAAAATCCGTTTTAAAATGTTATAGTATTTTCAAAACGTTAATAAAATAGGAGCTAATACCATCATTGAGCAAGCAGAGGTTTAATTTCGCAAGGCTCATGAAAACGTCTAATCAGGACATAAAAATAAAGGGTGCCCGCATGCATAATCTTAAAAATATTGATGTGGATATTCCCTATAATAAACTAACTGTCGTGACAGGTGTTAGCGGTAGTGGCAAATCCTCACTCACAATGGATACTCTTTTTGCCGAAGGACAAAGGCGTTATGTAGAAAGCCTGAGTTCATATGCCAGACAGTTTATGAAAAACATGCAAAAGCCTGATGTAGACAATATTGAAGGCTTATGCCCAGCTATTGCAATAGAACAAAAAGTTGTTAGCAGTTCACCCCGATCCAGCGTGGGTAGCATGACCGAAATCAATGAATACTTGCACATATTGTTTGCACGTATCGGCAAAACATACTCCCCTATTTCTGGTCAAGAAGTTACTAAAGATGAAATTGAGGATATTGTAAAAAGTATCAAAAAACTAAAACAAGGACTGGCAGTTATTGTTCTGATTCCTTTACCAGAATATTCTAAAAAAAATCCCGCCTATTACCTCAACGAATTGTTGCAACAAGGTTTTTCCAGATTGTACGACATAGAAAAAAGAGCGTTTACAGATATTGAAGAAGTGCTTTCGAACAAGAAAATTCATTTCACAAAAAATGATTACATCCTGATTGATCGCTTTAAAACAAAAGACTACAACGTATACGAAGATGATTTGCATCGCGTTGCAGATAGTATTCAAACAGCATTTAACGAAACGGGAGGAGATGTATACCTTGAAATTGATGGCCAATTACAACACTATTGTAATCGATTTGAGGCAGATGGTATTTTATTCGAAACACCAGTGCCCAACATGTTTTCAGAAAACAACCCACAAGGCGCTTGTCCAACCTGCGAAGGCTATGGGCAGACTATTGGGATCGACCCAGACCTGGTAATTCCAAACAAGAAATTAAGTGTTTACGAAGGTGCTGTAGCTTGCTGGAGTGGTGATAAAATGAGCCAGTATCAGAAACGCTTTATAGTAAAAAGCGAAAAAAATGGATTCCCAATTCATAGACCAATACAAAAATTGACTATCGAAGAGTATGAATTACTTTGGGATGGTCCAGACGGCATCATGGATTTTTTTGAGATGGTTCAGCAAAACCTCTACAAAATTCAATATCGCATTCTACAAGCGCGCTATCGTGGCAAAACAACTTGTCCGGATTGCAAAGGTAAAAAATTGCGTGCAGCATCCCTGTACGTGCAAATCAATCATACAGATATTGCCTGTTTATATGCCATGCCAATAGAAAAATTAAAAGTTTGGCTCAACAATCTCTCATTAAATGAGCACGAACAAAAAATTGCCAATCGATTACTGATTGAAATTAATAGTCGAGTAGATACCCTACTCACTGTTGGTCTGAATTATTTGACACTTAACCGCAAAGCCAATACCCTAAGCGGAGGGGAAAGTCAACGTATTCAACTTACGCGTATCATCGGCAGTAACCTTACCGACTCATTGTACATACTGGATGAACCTAGTATCGGACTGCATGCTCGTGACACCCAACAGCTCATAAACGTATTGCACAAACTTAAAGAATTAGGCAATACCGTGGTGGTCGTAGAGCATGATGAACTTATCATGCGCGAAGCTGATCACATCATTGATATGGGTCCACTAGCCTCACATCTTGGTGGCGAAGTAGTTGCAACCGGGAATTATAAAGACTTGATAAAAAACAAACAAAGTTTAACTGCTCAATATTTAAATAATAAATTACGTGTTACACTTCAAAAATCTCAACGAAAAAATAACTACAGCATCACACTTACCAATTGCAGCGAGCATAATTTAAAAAATATTGATGTTGATTTCCCGCTGCAGCGCCTGGTAGTAGTTACGGGCGTTAGTGGTAGTGGTAAAACTACGCTGGTGAAACAATTATTATATCCCGCCGTAAAAAATGCCAAAGATCAATTTGAAGTAAAGCCAGGTACATTTGGCGAATTAAAAGGTGACATTGCGCTAATTGATGCCATTGAACTTGTAGATCAAAATCCAATTGGACGCAGTAGTCGCTCCAACCCGGTATCCTATATCAAAGCATATGATGATATCCGAAATTTGTTCGCTGCTCAAAAAATATCAAAACTGCGTGGATATAAAAGTGGCCATTTTTCATTCAACGTAGACGGCGGCCGATGCGACACCTGCAAGGGTGATGGCAGTATAACGGTAGAAATGCAATTCCTGGCAGATGTCAAATTGCTTTGTGAGCAATGCAACGGAAAGCGGTTTAAGGACGAGGTGCTTGAGGTAAAATATCATGACAAAAATATTGCTGATGTGCTGGATATGAGTGTAGATGTTGCCATTGATTTTTTTGTAAGCAACAGCAAAATACAAAATAAACTGCAGGCCCTTGCTGACGTAGGCTTAGGGTACATCAAACTAGGACAAAGTAGCGATACGCTAAGCGGCGGTGAAGCTCAACGAGTCAAATTAGCCTCCTTTCTCTTAATGAGCGAACGAGCCAACAAAATACTATTCATATTTGATGAACCTACTACCGGCCTACATTTTCATGATGTAGCAAAACTTCTTGCGGCATTTGAAGCACTTATACAAAAAGGGCATTCCATCATTGTTATAGAACACAATATGGATGTCATAAAAAATGCAGATTGGATTATAGACCTTGGCCCCGAAGGAGGTGAAGGTGGCGGATCGCTGCTTTATGCCGGCGAACTGGCAGGATTGAAAAAAATAAACAACAGCTATACCGGTAGTTATCTAAACGCTGGCTGAGGCACGGTCCAAACGGTCGTTGATAGAAATCCCCAAACCTATATTTGGCAAACGCTCGGCAATTATCACATCCAGACCCAACGCATCCAGCTCATGCATATAAGCATAAAGGTTTTCTGCCACTTGATCTAAACTACCCTCTGGTGATAAAATACGATATGGCCCATTGACGTCCGGAAAAAGTCGTTTCGAGAAATATAATATACCCATCTGTTTACCCTCATTGGCAGCTATATGATACTCTAATTGATCAGTAACAAAAAATGGGGTTTGCGGGGAGTAATGTTTTTTGAACATACCTGGCGCCAAAGGTTCCTCGCTTTTATTTTTTATTATTAAAGGATAGCCAAGCACTTGCTCTATAGCCTCTTTTTCCAAGGCCCCCAATCTATAAAGTATTGCCTTATTTTCTTCAAATCCAATAATCGTAGACTCGATGCCCTTTTCGCATGGTCCTCCATTTAAAATAAAGGGAGTTTGATCACCAAGCGAATGATGCACATGCTGTGGTGTAGTAGGGCTTATATGATTTGAACGATTTGCGCTAGGAGCTACCAATGGAAAATCGAGTCGTTGTAGCAAGGCAAGGGTCACCTCATGCTTCGGTATGCGCACTGCCACAGTTTCTTTACCCGCTGTTACCATTTTCGAGATAGTATCTTGCTTTGGCAAAATCATAGTAAGAGGCCCAGGCCAGAAATGTTGGGCAAGAAGGTAAGCTCCAACTGGAATGTCTTTGGCAATATTGGCCAATGCATCTAAGTGTGGGATATGCACAATCAATGGGTTAGTGGCAGGCCTATTCTTCGTAGCATATATTTTTGCAATAGCTTTTTCTGAAAAAGCATTGGCGGCCAAACCATACACGGTTTCGGTGGGTATCACAACTAATTCATCGTTTTGCAACAAGCGCACAGCAGTATTGAGCTGCTCAATAAGCTCAAGCCCCATGTATTCCATGCCCCAAAACTAAGCCTCTTTGGTGATGCGACGAACACCACGATCTGCAATAAATATTCTGGCAAATAAGACAAATGATAATATCCCTGCCGAGACAATCACTTCTTTCAAAAAAACTTTTCCGTTTAAATTGGTTAACCATACCCATATAAACAGGGTAATGATTCCCGCTATAAAGTGCAATACTTTTCTCATTCTTTGTTGTTTCATATTTATTTTTTCTAATAAACTGCCAACTCTACTTTCTCACTGTTACGTGTTTGTTGTTGGGGCAGGTCCAATTGTTCCCATTGCAAATCACCTGTGTATCGATGACTTATCTGGCCTTGATGATTCATCAGTAATAGCAGAATCCATTCATTGTCACAGAGTTGCTTGACATTACTATGTTTTTCTAAAATGTCATTTACTGCCTGTAAAGGGGCCTCTATAATGACGTTGAGACGCTGAGGCATATGCTGATATTGATTGCCATCGTGTACCGACTGCAGCGGTAATCCAATACGCAAATCTCCACCGGCGCCCTCGAATACCCCCAGACCACTCGTTACATTATGCAATGTTTTATTTCCTGCTCCAAGCCGATCATTATCAACTGTGCTGGCATAATACTGTAGGTTTATCCAACTGGTGACAATCATGGGTGCAGTCATGATGGTTTCTAACACCCCAAAATTTGAATCGTCTTGCCAGCTATACGAATGTAAAAAGGCCTTTCCTTCTAAATCTACTCCGAGCGTGCGTGTGCGTGGTGCAACTACAAATGCGTTACAGCCTGCTAAACCCCACTCCGGACGCACTTGTGACCAATCGTTTGCCCGGCGCAAAACAGCATTTTTTATACTAGCCTGATTTTTTATACCAAGACGCTCAGCTCTTTTTTCACGAGCGAGACTACTGGCCTGTTGCAATATCCCTTGCACTTGTTGTAATTGGTTTGCATGTGTATCATAGGCAATTTGCTCTTGAAGAAAACAAATCTTGTCTGTTGTTGTATCATGAAGGCAGGCAAGAAATAATGTGTCTTTAGGAATCTGAATGCCTTTTATTTTTAATGCTGCCCTTATTTTAGTATCATTTAAAATTAACTGTGCGGCAAGTGCATTAATCTCACCTGAATTGCCACCACAAGCTCCACAATCCAAACCTGCCGCATGCGGATTATTTATACTACTTGAACCATGGCCTGTAATTAATACCAAGGGGGCAAATTCCTTAAGTCCCATTGCTGTAATTGCCGATTCAGCCATAGCAAGTCGCTCTTCAAACGGAATAGCCGAAAGGTCTAAACTTGTTTTACCTGTTAACAAACTGCCAAACTCTTTGGATTTTGGTAGCGCAGTGGGCGTTGTCCAACCCATAGTATCGCCAATCAATTTAGGCAAGAAATACATGCCTAAAGGACTTACAAAACTATATGAACTCACAGAGCCCAATTTGAATTTTAACCAAGCCTTCTCTATCCTACCACGAAGTTTGCGTGTCTTATTCTCCTGCCCAGTATTATCCTGCTCAATAACTTGAGGACCAGAAGGGATCAATACCGGGCATTGATTTTTTCCATTGGTATGCAGCAAGGGGTTGTATTTTAGTGGAAACCCAAAAAAACCGGCAAAACCAAGTGTCTTTATCTGATCGCTGATGCCTTCCAATGTGCGCCTGTAAACTTCTGATCGCACATCAATACAAAATATCATCTGGGCTATTGGCCTTTCTTTTGTAACAGCTCGCAAAGGTCTGCGATGTTCAAATTTCCGACTTAATACTCTTTGTCCGGCTAGGTCAAAAGCATCCTGCAATATTGATTGTATATAAATCAGTTCATCGGATTGTTTTGCTTTGACTGCATAGTTATCTGATGCTACGAGTCCATTCCATTCTTTTTTCAGATCACGATATATAGATAGTAGCGCAGCCTCCCAATTCATTAACATGGCCAGCAAAGCTTTTACAAAATGGGTATTCCCGACATATAATTTATGCTGCCAGTCCAAGCCTGCGCAATATGACGACCAGCCTAATAGCTTTAATAGTATCGCATGCGTATAGGTTTCGAGCGTTGTTTGATTTAATGACAACGCATGGATAGCGTAATCTATGGCATCATTATAATTTGTGGGTACTGATTTCATGGCGTTCCGAAAACCTTTTAAACCGGACAAATCAGGAAACAAATCATGCTTTACATCCTGGCACCATTGTGCAAACATTTCGCTTTCCGAGGTCTGTGCAGCCGCTGGCAAATTAAAATAGTGCGCCATCCAGGTGGAGGTATGATGAATAAGCAATTCAGAAATGGCGATACCCAAAACATCCTCAGCAAGTACTGATACTGTATGTACTTTTTTAGCGGGAACCATCCGTTCTTCAAGCTGGCTAATGCGCTGAATGAATTCATTAACTGAAACATGCATCTGCTTCTTTTGCAAGGCATGAACCATATCATCAGATTGTATTTCCCCTTTGTTTATAAGCTCCAAATAAAAACCCAAAGGCATATACATCCGAATACCCCCTCGGGCTGACAAAACATTCGCAGCTCGTTCCATATCCATATCGGCTAATCCTAAAAAAGGATTTACGGCAACACTATTCTCCAGCGGCCAAACTGGCGCTATTCGGCTGCAGACTGTATTGATTGTTTGATGATTTTTTTTGTTTTTCATACGACAACCTTTTGTTGATTTAATTAAGCGTTTTTAGGATATAATTTTTTTATCACTCCATCAAAAATGGTATGCACATAAAACCCATTGCGTTTATACAACTGCCATTTACTATGTGTAAACTGCTTCTTGGTTGGTTGCTGCAGTGATTGAATTAAAACAATGAGCATATAGCTGATCACCAAAATGACAGATGCAATTTGCACTCCAATATTTGCCATTTTGATTGCAGGTATTTGTGCTATCAGATACTGACTCATTAGGTGTTCAAAACTGAAAAATGATAAAAGCACGAATGCTGCAATTGATAGGCTAATAATTATTACTGAAAAGCCATTTTGAAGCCGAATCGTCTTTGTTAAAAAAGAAGCAAGGCCAAGCAGTATAATGATGCCCAACACATACATCTGAAAATTAAACTGTTCGGCAGTTGCAACATAATTAGCAAAGATTAGATAAAGCAATGTACTCAAGATCAAACCAATCAATGCCTGCAAAAAGGTTGTATTAATTTGTTCATTTCCGCGCAATAATTGCAATCTTTTTTTATCAATACCACTTCCTGATGATAGAAATGCATGTGCCTTGTAAAACGAATGCGCAATTAAATGTAGCAGAGCAGCAGCATATAGCCCCAAGCCACAAATCATTAAACTAAAACCCATATGGCCTATGCTTGAATAAGCCAAACTTGTTTTCACGGCGGGCTGTGTCGGAAAAACTAACGTGCCATAGAGCGCGGACAACCCCCCAATGATAATAAGTAATATAGGGGCAAAAGTTACCACATCCATCAGATACGCAAAGCGAATAATTAAAAATGGTCCTGCATTGAGCAAGCCCGCATGCAACAAACCAGAAACAGGTGTCGGTGCCTCCATAACGTCCAACACCCAACCGTGAAAAGGAATCTGCACTGATTTTATTGCCGCGGCTAAAACAAGAAACATAGCAGCTAACTCTAAATTGAGCGCGGATTGACTTTTCAGTGTTAGATAGTCAAAAATGTGACTCAAATCAGCACTCCCAACCTCTTGATAAAGCAACCATGCCGCCATAACAAGCGCTAAATCGCTAAACCGTGCTACGACAAATTTTTTTCGCATTGCACGAGCAGCCTCTTTTCTGTCTTTGTAGAAAAATATAAGTTGTTGTAAGCTAAAACTTGTAGCTATCCATGTAAATATTAAGACGGGTAAAGTACCGGCCAGCATGAATATTTGCACTAAGCCAATGGTTACCAATAAGGACCTTAAGAAATGAGCATGGCGGGCATCGCCATCCAGGTAATTTTTACTAAACTGTAAAATAATCAACCCAATAACGGAAACCATAATAAACATAAGGGTGCTCAGCCGATCAATGATAAAAAGTGTACCAAAATCACCCAAAACCGGCATCTCTTTTTGCGCACTTGGATTCAAACCATATACTAGGCTTGCCGATGCTCCCAGTATTGCGAAACCTAGCAACAATCTTCCAGCATTAAGCACAGTTATTGGCTTTGAAACACGTGACAAAATAAGCGCACTCAACAGGACAGTGAAAGGAACTAAAACAATGAGTTGTGACATGATTGATTGAATTGTGGTGCAAACTTAGAGCGCAGTATTTATAAATTTTTATTTATATTTTCAATACTTAGCATAATCAATAGTTATAATAACATTGCATTTTTACCTCTTATTAAGGCCTCTGTCTTTGATTTATCATCCCGTTATCATATTTGAGGCAATCGTGACGGGCAACAAGTAAGAAGCGATATTTACTCATTTTCTTTGCATCATGTCTTTTCTAAAAGCAGAGTGGCGTAAGTTAATTATGGCCAATTACGAAATTGAGCCTGCAATACTGCAACCATTATTACCAGCATTTACAACCTTAGACTTTTTTGAGGGTAAGACATACGTCAGTTTAGTTGGCTTTTTATTTGATAAAGTGCGGCTAAAAGGTATCCGCATTCCATTTCACACACGATTCCCCGAGGTGAACCTTCGTTTCTATGTTCGCTATCGCCAAGGCAACCATTGGAAACGCGGGACTGTTTTTGTGAGTGAGATCGTACCAAAACCGGCTATTAGCTTTGTGGCAAACACCCTTTATAATGAACATTATTCTACTATGCCAATGCGATATTCTTGGCTTCAAAAGGAAGGATGCTGGCACATTGATTATAAATGGAAGTATAAAAACGATTGGCAGCATATAAGCGTTGTAGCAGATGAAGAAAAAATGGATATCCCGGCAGGTCATTTCAATGAATTCATTACTGAGCATTATTGGGGATATAATAAAATTAATCTCAATAAAACAACAGAATATGAAGTGCGGCATCCCCGCTGGCAGGAATATCTCGTAAAAGAATATTCAATTACCACAAATTTTGAAAAACTATATGGTCCTTCATTTGGTTTCCTGAACAATGCTAAGCCGGCAAACGTATTACTGGCTAAAGGGTCTGCAATTAGTATTCAGCAGAAAAAACTAGTTTACTAATAAAAAAAGTTTTGCTTCTTAAATTCAGCCCAGTTACTGGTTTTACCAAGCAATTAAAAATCATCAACTATATGCAGCTGTGCAGATGCTAATACCGCTCTATCTTAATGCTGATAGGCGTATTCGTGCAAATATTCAAATGGCTTTGTCAAACGCCCATTTTCACAGATTGTAGCATCTTGTAATATACGTGAGCGATCAGCCTTCAGTATTTCAGGGATAATATGCAGACTTAATATATTTCCGAAGTGCTCACTCGCATTCCGAGGTAACTCACTGGGCAAATTATCTACTGCCATGATATCAATAACCTTATTGGTATTTTGGAAGGGCGCCACTTTTCGAAATGTCGCTTTATCGATGCCATAAACAGGTTGGGCAATGGTAGTAGCACCAATATTGATAGGCACCGAGCCATTTTTGTCACAACTCACATCAGCTATAACATTCATTCTAAACTGCTCGTTCTGAATTGCTTGCTTTTCAAAATAGCGAGGAATTTTAGCGTCCCAATAGATTCCATTCATCAAAATATCGGCTTGATAAGTAAACGGTAAAAAAGGACAACAATAATCTTGTGGATGCACATAGAAATCATCTTTGTTAAATGTGCTATCGTCCATGCGGCTATATAATTTGTCACTATCCAAATTCGTAAATACGGGTTCGTCAAAATCTTTATTCAAAAACTCATTGTCATCGACTTCCCTAAAATTACAGATATGCATCACCTCCAACAAGCCACTTGCCACGCGTCCACCACCGGTCACAGCAATTTTCATGGGCGGCCAATCTATTTGTTTGTAGCTCAATTTGAGCGCATCATAATCTACCATTTCATGGGCAGGTGTAAGTTGAAATAATTCATATTTCTTACCAAAAGTCAGCAAACCATTGTGAGCACCTACAATACCTGCCCATTTGCCAAACCCTACAATACGTCTACCATTTTGATAAGTCAAGCATTCATAATCTATCATTCGGATATTTTTTTCAATCAAAGCATGCATCAAGGGTTGATTATATGGCTGTGCTTTTTTGGTATGTGAAAAAAAGAAATAAGCCTTTCCATTTATTAAATCTTGAGGCCGAACCTCTTTAACTCCGAATAAATAATCACAATGACCTAATTGTTCATTTACTTCTATGCCATGCGATTCATATTGCCAATCTGAAAAAGCACGTATATCAGAAGGTTGCACTACAAAGTGTACTTGTGGATGCTGTGCTTGAATTGCCTGGCATTGTCTTGGGGTGAAGGGCACTCGATAATCTTCAGGTATTTTTTCTTCACGCAGTATGCCTATCTTAATCATTGCAGTATTTTCGCCATCAAATATAATAATGGAATTTTTCGATTTGTTTGAAATACCTGTTTCATTGGTTGTAGACAATGCTGCAATTACCAAAAAGTATTATGCCTTAAGCAAAGAGCATCACCCCGATAATTTTTCGTTACAGGATAATGAAAAACAAGAGGCTGCCTTGGAAATAAGCGCGAAAATCAATCTGGCAAAAAAAATACTATCGTCACCTGATAAACGACTGGAGTATTTGCTGCGCGAAAAGGGAATTATTACTGCAGATGAAAAATATCAGCTGCCACCTGATTTTTTGGCTGAAATGATGGACATTAATGAAGCCGCTATGGAGTTGGAATTTGAACCCAATGAAGCGGCAAAAATGCAACTCAAGAAGCAAGTAAACACCTTGGTTACAGCATTATTCGAAGAAGTTAAAACGTATTTTGAGGCAAAAGAATTGGAGCTTACAAAGCTAGATGCCGCCCTTTTAAAAGATTATTATTATAAGAAAAAATACTTGGATAGGATTGAAGAAAAATTGTAAGTTTGCACTCCCAACGAAATGCAATTTATGCATTTGCCCGAGTGGCGGAATTGGTAGACGCGCTGGATTCAAAATCCAGTGTTAGCAATAACGTGCCGGTTCGACCCCGGCCTCGGGTACAAAGGGTTTCAGGCAATTTTGTTTGAAGCCCTTTTTTCATTTGCACACAATTTGCAAACACGTACGGAAAGAAACGGACATTATTTATCACTAAATGATAGATAATTGTCATTTTTGTTTCAAGGAGCAATGAGAGATAAAGATAACATATCCATTGTAGAATTATTCGGTCCATTATTGGCGAGATTATATGCAATACGAAGCTTTACCATTCGGGATTCATACGAGTCAATTAAGAAAAACTTTCCTCAAATTCTTATTGATTGCTTTGTCCTGGACCCCGAGGCTGTAATCAATAAGGCAAAGTCGATACTGGTTTTGGTGAATCAACTTAAAAATGATTTAGAATCAATTAAAACTGAGTACATAAAGATTTACAATGAAGAAGAAAAAAGGTTAAAGGGTAACGATAACATATTTGATGCAAGAGAATATTATTACCCTCAGCTAAATCATTACGAAACAATTGATATGATAACGAATAATCTCGAGAATGAAATTGAAACATATTCGAACGAACTAAACGAATTAATACAGTCCCCAGAATTAAATGAAAATAGATCAGAACAAATTATTTCTAAAGAAAAGTTAGCAATTAACCTTAGCTCTGAAGAGTTAGCTAGTTTCTTAAAGTTGTTAAAAGAAGCAAATATCCTTCAAGACAACACCAATACCGTAATCAGTCAAGCTGCAACCCAGTCATTGTCAACTAATAATAAGACCACATTTAAGGCAGATTGGGTCCGAAATAACATGTCTGCAAAGAATTATGATGAAAGTCTAATTACACGCTTATTGATCAAAATGGAGAAATCCCACAAGAGAATTATCAAAGAAAAAAAAGACAAATAAATATCATAAGTCATTGGTTACCTATCAATTAGACACCTTGCATCAAGGTATTCAAGGTGATAGTGTAGGTTAAAATTGCAATTTGCGTTCAAAATAAATAATGAACGTAATGAAGCATTCAATCAAAACCAAACTCGACAAAATAGAGAAAATTGTAGAAGAACAAAAGCTTTTACAAAAAGAGGTACTAAGCCTGAAAGAGGCAGCCGAATATACCGGCTTTTCGAAAAGTACATTGTACAAAATGGCACATGACAGGCGGATAAGCTATTATAAGCCCGCCAAATTAATCTTTTTCAAAAGGTCGGATTTAGATCAATATATGACATCTAAAAAAGTGGCTTCACTATCGGAAATAGATTTAGCTGAATTAATCACCTCAAAAACTCGTAGCAATGAAAAAAAATAAGAAGAAAAACACACAGCTGAAAAAAACATTTAAACAAACTAAAAAAAATGAACCAAAGATGAAAGGGCATAAAGAAGTAAGTGATGACTTTGCAGATGCCATTGAACAGTCCTCAGATCAGCTAGAAACATTCTATTTACACGATGCGCTTTCAAAAAGTCCACATTACCCTAAGGAGATTTACGGGAACCTCCCTCAACTACTTAAAAGAATACTTGAACCAATAAAAAGCAGACGAGAACAAGATATGCTACTTATGTCCTCACTAGTTGGACTAGGCAGTGTATTCAAAGGTATTAGTTGTAAATATCGAGGAAAAAAAATATTTGCCAATTTATATTACTATCCAATTGCACCTGCTGCTTCTGGCAAAGGTGTCATACTTTATGCTAAGTACTTTTTGGACGCTATTCATGAAGAATTAAAAAAGAATTCCATTGAAGTGAAATTATCAGAAGAAGTTAAAGGAGATGATAAGATCAAACGAAATGATAAAAAAAGAACTAAAACACTATTTATACCAGGAAACAGTAGCTCCGCTGCTGTAGTGAGTCACTTAGTAACTAACGATGGCTTGGGAATAATAATTGAGCCAGAAGCTGATACCATAGCAATTGCTTTAAATCAAGATTGGGGTGGCTATACAGACCTAATGCGTTGTGCTTTTGAACATGAACCATACTCTAGTAGTCGTAAACAAGATTTCGAATTCAATGAAATCAAAACACCACGACTTTCAATGATAATCTCCAGTACCCCCAATCAGCTACGCGGGATTATTAAAAGTACTGAAGATGGATTGTACAGTAGATTTGTATTTTATCCGTTTAATACAAATCCAGAATGGATACCATATGAAAATCAGGACTTTGATGCCAAAGAATACTATACTGAACTTGCTCCTGTCGTTAAACAGTATGCGGAATTTATAAATTCTTTTGAGCCCACTTTTAAACTCACTAAAACGCAATCTGATAGGTTTAATGAATTTTTCGCAGCAAAACTACAAGACTATCAGAAGTTATTCCAAGGCGATGTTTCTTCCATGATATATCGAATGGGATGTGTTTTCCATAGAATTGCCATGATACTAACTGCATTAAGATTCTGTGATCAACCCCTAAATGATACTGCATTAAACCCAACAAATGAAGATTGTAACATGGCTTTAATGATAGTGAACACTGCGTTTCAGCATAACGCTATCGTCTTTGAGTATTTAAGTCATCTTCAACATTCTGGTAAAGAATCTGAATCCCATTTAGGGGTGAATAGGTTATTAACATTCATTCCTTATGAAAAGGAATTGAGAAGAGAGGATTTAATAAGAATTGCTGGAAAAATTGGCATTTCAAAATACTCTGTAGACAAATATTTAAAGCGATTGGTTAAAAAAAGAACCATTGCAAAAGTGTCATTTGGCGTTTATAAGCGTATAAAAAGTAAAAAATAATAGAGTTTGTAAAGTTTGTAAGGCTTGTATACCTCATGCATTATCACTTATGACGGATTAGGCTAGTTATAAACTTTACAAACCTTACAAACTAGCTATAATAAATCAACTAAAAATAGCTTACCAAGTATTAAAACGAAAAATAAATTAAAATCGCATGGAAAATAGTAAAATAGAATGGACAGACCACACAGTAAATTTATGGTGGGGCTGCGCCAAGGTGCATACAGGATGTAAAAACTGTTATGCAGAATTCCTCTCAGATAAAAGGTATAAAAATGGGTTGTGGGGCGAAAAGAATGGTCGAAAATATATTAAATCGGCTTTTAGCAAATTGGATAAATTCCAACGTCAGGCAAAAAAGAATAATGAATACCAAAAGGTATTTATAGGCAGTATGATGGATATTTTTGAACCCCCAAAAGAGTTGATAAACGTGTACGGTTTTAGTGATACTGGAGCATTGCGCGATGTGCTTTTTGAAAATATATCACATGGGAAGTACTCCAATTTGATATTTTTATTCTTGACTAAGCGACCTGAAAATATAGTAAAATACGTTCCCACAACTTGGCTGATCAGTTGTCCTTATAACTGTTATTTCGGGACGTCTGTATCAAATATGGAAACATGGGGTAAAGCCGTCGAATTGTCTCAAATACCAGTCAACCGTTTTTTATCCATAGAGCCACAAGTGGGTTTAATTGAAAATGTTGACTTGACCCCATTTGACTGGATAATACAAGGTGGAGAAAGTGGTATCAACAGACGACCTTTTGATCTTAATTGGGCTTATAAAATGAGGGATATGTGTAAAGAGCAAAATGTACCGTACTTTTTTAAGCAAATAGATAAGATTCGGCCAATACCAGTGGACTTAATGATAAGGCAGTTTCCTGAGGCGTGGGATGAGAGTAGATTAAGACAGTTTAATTCAGAAGTATCAATCTATTTTGCAAACTACACGAATAAATAAAGCAATACTGTTAAGTGGAGATTTAAGCTTAAGTGCTTGCTCTCCGCTTTCTTGTTTAAGTGCTTCGGACTTAAGTTTGTAGGGATGAACAAGCTAACCAAAGAATTGTTCCTTCGCGAGCACCTCCTGAACGGTCAAACGTACTCTCAAATCTTAGAAGCTTACTCGTTAGATAGCTCATACCGTAAGCAGTTGTCTAGCTGGTACGCTGAAGGTGGAGAACTCCTCGACGATATGAGACGAGCGCTATTGCAATGATAAACATAAGTTTTCTAAGACGTTTAAAAGTTGAGAAATAGTTAATAACGAAAAGTATAAAACGCAATATAAGCTTCAAACAAAAGCACAATGGGTCTTTACTGAATATATGCTTCGGGGATTAGTTTTGGTTGTATACGAGCAGTCAAAACAAATTATTATCTAAC
>CAYPET010000015.1:0-52192 GCA_964409905.1 uncultured Chitinophagaceae bacterium
TAGGCTTAAACGCAATTACTCCCTACGGTCGTAACTGCGTGAAGCCTTGAGCCGAACGTTAGCGCAGCGCATCTCGAGCAATAAACAAAAAAGGATTTTCAAATCCGTCTAAGCTAGCGCATGACCTTCTTGTGCGGTAGTCAGTTTGGGGCGCTGGTTTGGTGTGAATTCATCTTGTGCCGTCCTAACTTTCTATTCGATAACTATTTTAGCCTTGGCTGTTGTTATCACCAACCAACTACTATTAATCCTAAGACCAACAGCAGCCAAGAAAATAAACCTCATCGGCATTTTTGAATTGCAATTTAAAACTCATTAATTAGTTAGGCGAAATACCGGACAAGAAACATTCGACAATGCCCACGCATCAATCTTGAGCTGGTAGTCTTTGTTGGCCTGAATACCAAGGGTACAACCATGTAGGTGTATTGCAGCCAGCACCAACAACTAGCGTTCAAAAAATTATGGAATCTTGTCCCTATCTTCATCTTTCCTTGTCATGAAAGCTTTTGTCGTAATTCTCCTTTCCTGTTTCCTCAGTATAACAGCTCATGCTGACCTGAAGTATATTCCGCTGCATTTAACTTTATCCTGCGATCAGAACAGCCACAGCATTGGTGAACGCATTCAATTCAACCTAACTTTTACGAATACCGATAACAGGAAACATGCCCTTATCTTACCGGGCACACAACACAAAGGCCGTAAGATGATTTACTTTTCCTTCTACACCGTAAAGGATAATATATATATCGAAGTACATCGCGAGAGCCGCGAAATTGATATGGATAGCGTGTATTACAACCAAACCTATTACAAATACATTGATGCGGGCCAATCCATCAGCATTCCGGTTTTCTTTGGCGATAAAAAAAACTATCGCAGGCATATTGCTTCACACCACGACTTTCCGAATTTACCTCCCGACGAGTATCAACTGCTCGCCTGGTATAACCCCTTTGATGAAGACCTAGCCAATAATGCATTTAATAAAATTTCGGATTTTGATAAATCGTCTACTACAGACCCCGATAAAATTAATATGCCGGAAGTTGGCCTGATAAGCAACTACTTATCATTACAGATTACTTCGGAGGCTACAAGCCCGCAAAAATGGACGCCTACCCCATTCTGCCCACAAAATTGCCGACTCTGCAAAATGGTGGACAAAGAAAACTGGAAGCGAGTGGAAGAAATCATTGACGAGCAAACTTATTACAATGGCAAACAAGACCAACAGTTTACCGACTCCAGCTGGCGACAGCCCCATCGCAACATTGCCTGGCTGGGCTATGGGCCGGATGCCATCTTAGCTTCCTTGCCCAGTTATACATCACGAGCTATCATTTTTAAAAATAAAAACGGCTATCACTATTACTGGCTGACATGGCAAATAGGCATCATTTATCCGGTACGGTCAATGTTGTTTGGCTGGCTAAACCGAAAACATAAGATTATGAAAACCTCAGAGGTTGATTATCTGCGCCTCTTGTCGCTAAAACCTTTTTAGCCAAGGGAATGGGTTATCTTCGTTATTGTAAGTCATACCTAAACCTGATTTCAAATAAAACCAAATTAGATGGAAAACAATTCAAACTTAGCCGTGCTTATTGATGGCGACAATATTCCTTCGGCACATGTAAAAGAAATGATGGAAGAAATTGCCAAATACGGTAACCCGACCATCAAGCGCATTTATGGTGACTGGACCAAACCCAATCTATCAAAATGGAAAACATTGTTGTTGGAGAATGCCATTACCCCAATTCAACAATACGGTTATACATCAGGCAAAAATGCCACGGATTCCGCCATGATAATTGATGCCATGGATATTTTATACTCCGAAAAAGTGAGTGGATTTTGCTTAGTATCCAGTGACAGCGACTTTACCAAACTGGCCACGCGCCTGCGCGAGGCCGGCATGCAAGTCATTGGCATAGGCGAAAAGAAAACGCCTAATCCCTTTATAGTGGCCTGCGATAAATTCATTTATATCGAAATCATTCGCAATCAATCCGAGAAAAAAGAAGAATCCGGAGAGAAAGACAAACAAAAAGAGAGCCTGGATAAAATTACCCGTAAAGAAATCAAGTTGATTTCGAGCACCATTGCCGATCTTTCGGATGAAGACGGCTGGGCTTTTCTGGGGGATGTGGGCAGCTTGTTGTTGAAAAAACAACCCAATTTTGATTCGCGTAACTATGGTTTTGATAAACTTACGCCCCTCATCAAATCGATTGGACATTTTGAAATTGAACAACGAGAAAGCCCCAAGGGTAAGAGCAAATTAATTTTTGTGAAGAATAAAGAAAAACAACAAAACAAATCAAAAAAATAAACCGCACATTCCACCGCAACCATTATGAATAACAAAAACATAAAACCTTCGGCCGAAGCTAAAGCCTTATCCCTTTTTTTAATGACCTTTAAAAAGAGTAAACCACTGTACAAAGGACAAGCCAAGCGAATGAATAAGCAATGGGAGCGCGTGAAAAATAACGAACTCAGTATGCAGGAATATTTGGATGAAGTGCAGAATATGCTTAGCACTTTTGGCGGCTACTCCAAAGTGGTAGAAGAAACTGTTTGGTACTACATCAAAAAAGAAGGCGCATGGAAGCTGGAAGGCGATGATAAGTATTGCCGTGATGCTAAGAAAATAGCCGACCGAATAATGAAAAGTGACTCATAAACAAAAGCTAATGAACGTTCTTTTTTATGCTCCCGAATATCGTCCTAACCTATCGAATATGATTCGTTCAGCAGAGTTTTTCGGCCTGAAAAAGGTGTATATTTTTGATCAAAACCAATTGCTATTTCCTCCGAATAATAAAGTCAGTCGCGCAGATATGGAGCACCTCGCCCGCGTTTGGACGGCCGGCGCTATAGAACATATTGAGATTGAGTCAATAGCGGATGTTGCAGAGTTTTTAAAAAATTACAGCGGGCGAAAAATCGCTACCCTGGTAAATGAAAAGGCAACGCCTTTATCCGATTTTACATTTGAGCCAAATGATTTGATCATCATGGGCAGTGAGAAAGATGGTTTACCTATTGAAATAGAAGAACGTTGTGATCAGTCAGTATACATTCCACAACGAGGTCATACCAATTGTTTGAACGTAAGTGTATCCTTCGGAATTGTATTAAACCAAGCTATTCGTCAATTAAAATAGCAAGACAAAATCTTTTATTAAAAATTTCGTCTACCACTTCTTCCACTTAGCACCTTCTTCCCAGGCTTTTTCCAGCTCTTGCTTGTCACGCAGTGTATCCATACACTTCCAATAGCCGGTGTATTTATACCCAACCAATTGCCCTTCTTTGGCTAAATCATAGAGTGGCTGACGCTCCCACATGACATCATTGGCATCCGCATGTAAGTAATTTTTTATTTCGGGGTTTACAACAAAAAAACCGCCATTAATCCACGTACCGCTATCGGCCGGTTTTTCCTCAAAGGATGAAACCACATTGTCGTCATCCATTTTCAGCACGCCAAAACGGCTGCTAGGTTGAATAGCCGTCATGGTGCAAATTTTACCATGTGACTGATGAAATTCGACAAGTTTATTAATATCAATATCACATACGCCATCGCCATAGGTCAACATAAAAGGCTCGTTGTTTGTATACTTCAACACCTGGCGCAAGCGGCCGGCTGTCATAGTATGCAAGCCGGTATCCACCAAGGTTACTTTAAAGTTTTCGCCACTATTATTATTGTGTACTTCAATATCATTATTACTCAGGTCAACCGTTACATCAGCCATTCGATTAAAATAGTTGGTAAAGTACTCTTTAATCATCCACCCTTTGTAGCCACAGCAAACAATAAATTCATTGTGACCGTGCGCCTCATAACTTTTCATGATATGCCATAAAATCGGTTTGCCTCCGATATCAATCATCGGTTTAGGCTTTAAATGACTTTCTTCTGATATTCGGGTGCCAAAACCACCTGCAAATAGTACAACCTTCATACAACCTGCAAGATAGCAATTTAGAATAGAAGAAAATCGAAATTTGTGCCAAGAAATGCTGGGAGGAGTTTAGTTTTAACCTTTAAATCATGCAACAAGACAAAGCGCTTGCTATACTAAAATCAGGACAAAACGTTTTTCTGACAGGCTCGGCCGGAGCCGGAAAAACCTATGTATTGAACGCCTACATTGAATACTTAAAAAACCGAAAAGTAGGTGTAGCAGTAACCGCTTCTACAGGCATTGCAGCAACCCACATAAATGGACAAACGATACATTCCTGGTGTGGCATGGGTATAAAAGACAGCATTAGCAATGCGCAATTAAGAGATTTACAAAAAAAGCAATACATAAAAAAAAATATTGAAAATGCATCCGTGCTGATTGTAGACGAAATTTCCATGTTACACAAAAGGCAACTGGAAATGTTAAATGATATTTTGATGTTTCTGAAAGAAAACATCGAGCCTTTTGGTGGTTTGCAAGTTGTATTTTCCGGTGACTTCTTTCAGCTACCACCCATTAGTCGATCTGAAGAAGCTGATCATGAAAAATTTTGTTTCATGTCACGAGCATGGGCAGAGGCCAACTTGACCGTTTGTTATCTCAGCGAACAGTACCGGCAAAGTGATTTGGATTTTAATATGATCCTAAATGAAATCAGATCCCGAAGTTTGAGTCAACGCAGCATTGCGGCCTTGGAAGAAAGTATGTACAATCGCTTGCGAATAGCTACAAAACTTTATACGCATAATGCTGATGTAGACCGAATAAATAACGAACACCTGCTTGAGCTTTCTGCTGATATGTTTACGTTTCATGCAAAGGTGAAAGGGAACGATGCCTTATTTGAGACATTGAAAAAATCAGTACTTGCACCCGAAATATTACAGTTAAAGATTGGTGCCAAAGTGATGCTGGTGCGCAACAATTTCGAAAAAGGTTTTAGCAACGGCACCTTAGGCAAAGTAATTGATTTCAAAGAGGATGAAACGGGTGATGAATATCCTGTAGTTGAAACATTGGATGGTAAAAAATTATTTCTGGAAAGAGAAACATGGTCTATAGAAAATGAGCAAGGCAAGGCGATTGTTTCCTTTGAACAATTTCCGCTACGATTGGCCTGGGCTATCACCGTGCACAAAAGTCAAGGAATGACATTAGACGAGGCAGAAGTTGATTTGAGCAAAAGTTTTGAAACGGGCCAAGGCTATGTGGCACTATCGCGAGTGAAGACCTTGGATGGATTGAAACTGCTGGGCTACAATGAGCAAACTTTTGAACTCAACGACCTCGCTTTTAAAGCAGACAATAGATTTAAAGAACTCAGTCATATAGCTGACACGCAACAAGACATTTCATACTTAGAAACCTTTCATAACAATTTTATTCAAAAATGTGGTGGCCTAACCCAAAAAGAGGAGATTGAAAAACATAAACTTAAACGAAACGCTAAAAAGAATAAACTCAACACCTATCAGCAAACTAAATTTTTTATTGATAAAGGTTATAGCCTGGAGGAAATAGCCAAACAAAGAGGTTTAACTACCAGTACCGTCATTGGTCATATATTGAAATTGGTCGAGACGAATCCGGAAATGGATATTAGTCGTTTCAAACCGGCAGATGCGATAATAGAAGATTTAGCCGTGGCCGCTGCCAGCCTAGTGAAAGACAAAACGAATTTGTATCAGGACGGATCAATAAAATCAACCCCTATTTATACTTATTTCAATAAGCAATATTCCTATGACACTATAAAACTGGCTTTGCTGTTTTTTAAGCATGTAAAATAGATGCGCAACAATCGCTCAATAAGTAAAACGCCAAATTACAAGCTTTATCCTGCCCGGCATTAACACGGATTTTTTTCATAACGAAGTTCATGTATAAATAACATTATATCCAATTAGGCAATGCGCATTGCAAAATAGCATTAGCTGCTGGCTTTTCACAATCTGCAAAGATGTCATGGCAATGTTCTTTTTGTCTATAGAAAATATAAATTACCTCCTTTACATTAGGGACAAGAAAAACTCAATAACACAAGTATTTTTTGTTTGTACTTGTTACGATTGATAAATTATGATACCCTTATGTTCAATTCATATAACTTTAGCACTCATGCCAAAAGTATTCCTACTGCTAATATTGCTCTCGCCACTGACATCCACTTCGCAAGACATTGAAATTATTGAACTATACAAGCAATTAGAAGTCCGAAATGATATAGCCGTCACAGAAAATAAGAGTAATAAGTTGTTGGACAGCCTGCGATTTCGTCTTGATAAGGAATTTGTTTCAACCGGAAATCCTAAGGAAAATTTAAGTTTCCAAATTGTTGATAATGTCACAGCCTTTGCCTACGGTAATGAAGTTGGTTATGGCATTTGGCCTTTTTTATATAAAACCTCCGATGGTGGCAAGAGCTGGCAAAAAATATTCTTTTCCGAAAAGCAATATGGAGAACCAATAATGAAAGAGCATTTTTATATGTTTGATAAATCGCGTGGTATATTAATTCACCGTTATGCACCCAAAAAATCAAAGTTTTTTGATTTGGAGAGTCCCAAAAAAAACACATTTACCTACTTCCTGACAAAAGATGGTGGTGAAACCTGGAAAAGAAAGTATATAAAATTGAATTCCAAATGGCTGCGTTATGAAAATCATGAGCAAGTCATGCTTTGCAGTTATGCCCCGCAAGGTGAGGTTGTTATAACAATTTTACAACCTGTATGGAATGCTATTCAAAACAAGCGTTCAATAGAAGACCGCAAACTCTATGAGTTGCGGTCTGAAGATTTTGGCAAACATTTTAGCCAAAGGAAGTTACGTTAGCATTACTGTAATGCCTCAACAATCTTACGAGCCATCAATGTCCGCATGTCCGGCTGTTGCAACGTAAGGCTTTCTTGCTCATTAGATAAATACCCAGCCTCCACCAATATTGCCGGCATATTTACATTGCGTAATATGGTAAGTCCTTTTTCAATTATTTTGCCACCCAGCAATTGTTGCATTTTTTTTGCAAGTTCCATAGAGCCTGCAGAGCGCTCTACTTCGCGCAATACCATCAGCTCAACCCCCGATTTTTTAGGATCTTCGGCTGAATAATTAGCATGTATTGAAATCAATGTAGCATACTCTCCTTGAGCAAGTTTGTATTCTTGCACTTTCTTTACCCTATCATTCAACGATAGGTTCGTAATTCCATCGTTCAGCATCACTACTTTTATACCTTTGGCTTCAGCTAAAGCTTGAATTTCATTTGCAAATAACTGATTAATTTCTGCTTCCGAAACTCCCGTTGAGGCTACTACACCAGGATCTTTTCCTCCATGACCCGCATCTAGAAATAATACATGTTGAGCGTTTAATGTACAGGAAACGCTCAAAACAAAAATTAATGATAATAACTTTTTCATAATGCCTTAAAGGTAATAAAAAACTATTGTCTCTATATTATTCGGCGAAAAGATATTGGTTACATACTATGCCTTGGGTATACGTTCCAATATTGCTAATAAAAATCGCCAGAACTTTTGTACGGAAGGAATACTTACTTTTTCATCAGGCGAGTGTGGGTTTTTTATTGTAGGTCCAAACGAAATCATGTCTAAGCCCGGATAACGCTCGCCTAAAATACCACACTCCAGGCCTGCATGTATGGCCATTACCTTTGGTTTTTCGTTGAACAATTCTTCATAGGTTGTCTCTAAAACTGTCAAAATCTCTGACTCAGGATTCGGTGCCCAGCCGGGATAAGCACCACCATGCTCTACCTCACAACCCATCAAACGAAAAGGCGCGGCAACAGTGTAGGCAACATTGTATTTACCAGACTCGACAGAAGAACGCTGCAAACTTTGTGTTTTAAATTGCCCATCCTTCAATATTACACGTGCCAAAGAAGATGAAGTCTCGACCAAGCCATCGATTGCACAACTCATGGCAAATACACCATTATGACAGGCTGTTAATGTAAGCAATACTTTTTCGGTATCTGTGGCTGACATAGAACTGGCAGGCAATTCAGTTTTTTCTACTTGCACACGTAAACCACTATCTTGAATATGATACTCTGCTTGAATAGATTCGGCAACATACATACAATCATTTTTAAACTTTTCATCTTTTACTATCACAGTGGCAAATGACTCACGCGGTATTGCATTGCGCAGACTACCGCCGTCTATATCCACTATACGCAAATCATACTGTTGATAGGTTTGATACATCAGTCGATTCATGATTTTATTGGCATTGCCACGCTCCAAATTAATGTCCACCCCAGAATGTCCACCTTTCAGGCCATCAACGCTTATTTTGAATGCCACATAATCAGCAGGACAGGGTTCAGGCTTGTAAGTATAGGAGGTGTTGGTATCAATTCCACCTGCACAACCTATAGAAAACTCATCGTCATCCTCTGTATCAAGATTTAACAATATCTGCCCTTCCAGTTTACCTTTCTCGAGTTGAAAAGCGCCAGTCATTCCAGTTTCTTCGTCAATAGTAAACAATGCCTCTATCGGCGGATGCGGAATATCATTAGAGCTCAAAACAGTCATAATCGCAGCCACACCCATGCCATTATCAGCTCCTAACGTAGTGCCACGCGCCTTTACCCAATCACCATCGATATAAGATTGAATGCCCTGAGAATCAAAATCAAAATTGGTATCGGCATTTTTTTGGTGCACCATATCCAGATGGGCTTGAAGAATAACCGTTTTTCTATCCTCCATACCTGCACTCGCAGGTTTTTTTATTATCACGTTGCCAACTGCATCCACATAAGTATCAAGTCCAAGGCTCTCACCAACGTTTTTGGCAAATGCAATTAC
Source organism: uncultured Chitinophagaceae bacterium (assembly GCA_964409905.1). Classification (GTDB taxonomy): domain Bacteria; phylum Bacteroidota; class Bacteroidia; order Chitinophagales; family Chitinophagaceae; genus JAGNRR01. The sequence goes on from CAYPET010000015.1 coordinate 8,837, forward strand.
CCGCTCTTCTTTTTTTGATGGTCGTGGCACAGCATTCAAATCTTCAAAATGATTCCAAACTGCTTTCGGTTCTAAATTCCTTATTTCACTCATAATTCGTTCATTATTTTATTGTAAGTTGAAAATTACTTTGAAACGGATTTCAAAAAAGAAATCGTCTCATCTACCACAAACTTAGTTTGCTCAGGCAGATAATCATGAGGCCAGGGATGTTTTCTTCCAAATACATGGTCACCATCACATAATATCAATTGACTGTGCCCCGTATTTGCCTGATGCAATAATTGAGCAGCTTGATAAGGGACTGCCGGATCTTGTTTACCATGAATAAATAACATAGGCTTTGTCAATTCGCGCACTATTTTAAGCAAATCATATTCTTCACGATGCAGCAGATAATCTTCATAGATTTGATAATCAATCGGCATTTGCTGATTGGTGCGTTTATTTTCGTAATAAAAAGTACCCGTTGCCTTCCATTCCGTCAATTCTTCCAACGTAAAACGCGACCAGGGAGACGTACATTCCGCAATACTAGCCCAGGTTACGAGTGCTTTAACACGAGCATCCTGAGCACCGATAATTGAAATTGCCCCACCCCGACTATGCCCAAGTAAATATATTTTATCCGGATCTATCACACTCAAATACTGAAATAATGGATGGCTAATCGTCTCTATAACAGCTTTTAAATCATTCAATTCTATGGTATAATTATTTCTGCGATAGCGTTCTAAGTCAACAAAATCTTGTCCTTGAGAAAGGGTGGTTCCGTTGTGTGATAAATTATATTTCACGAGGAAAAAGCCCGCTTCAGCAAAATGAGTTGCCAACAAGTCAAAATGCCCCCAATCTTTGAAACCATTAAAACCATGAGTATATATTATCACCGGTTTGTCCGCTCCTTTTGTTTCGAAAAAAAAGTCAGTAGCCATAGCCACACCACCTTCTCCCAGTATAATTTCATTTTTTATAACCTCTATCATTCAGTAAAAATAAAGCGAAGATTGTAAGCCATTGGCGAGCTTTCCATATTGATTATTTATACTTTTGCAGCCGTGTTGCTATCACTTAACAATATAACCTTCGAGTTTGGCGCCCGCTCTATCCTACGCGAGGCTACTTGGCATATTTATGCCAATGAACGCATTGGACTTATTGGCCTCAACGGTGCAGGAAAATCAACCTTATTAAAAATACTGGTTGGCGAGTATACTATAAACAGCGGGCAATTAAACAAGTCAAACTCGCTCAAAATTGGCTATTTCCATCAAAACCTACAGAGTGAAGATGTTGAAGAATCAATCCTCAACATTTCAATGGGCGCATACGAAGAAGCCTTGGCAATAAAACAAAAGCTAGACCTGGTTAATAATCAGCTAGAGCAAGAAGTGACTGACAAGCTGATTGAAAAACAAGCTGACTTGCTCGAAAAATTTGAAATAGCCGGTGGCTATGAAATGGAATACAAATCTGCCGAGGTCCTCGAGGGATTAGGTTTTGCCACTAAAGATTTAAATCGTCCGTTTAAAGAGTTTTCAGGAGGCTGGCGGATGCGCGTATTGTTAGGTAAAATGATCTTACAACAACCCGACATACTGCTGCTGGATGAGCCTACCAACCACTTAGATTTACCCTCCATCGAGTGGATTGAGCGGTACCTGCAATCTTATGCCGGGACGATTATTATTGTTTCGCATGATCGTTTCTTTTTGGATCGTATGGTAACCAAAATTGTAGAAATTTCGAATAGCAACCTTTATCACTATAGCGGCAATTACAGTAAGTATGAGGAGGATAAAGCTATACGAGCAGAATTTCAACGCCGCGAATATGAAAATCAACAAGATTATATCAAGCAACAAGAACGATTTGTAGAACGCTTTAAGGCCAAAGCATCAAAAGCAACTCAAGCACAAAGTATTGTAAAAAAGTTAGATCGGCTTGAACGTGTAGAGGCACCCGATACTGATGCCAAGCGGATTGACTTTAGATTTGAATTGAGCCATCAACCAGGCAAAATCATTGCAACTTTAAAAGACGTCACTAAGTCTTATGGAGATGCCGTCATCTTTGAAAATGCCAATGCAATAATAAACCGTGGTGATAAAATTGCCCTTATCGGACCGAACGGACAAGGTAAATCAACCCTATTGCGCATAATAGCTAATTCAGAGCAATTTCAGGGTGAAAGAATAGAGGGACATAACGTCAAAACCTCTTTCTATGCCCAACATCAGTTGGAAGCATTAGATGTTGAAAATGAAATACTGAAAGAATTAAGTACCAGTGGCAGCAAGCGTAGCGATTTGGAACTGCGCCAGTTGCTCGGTTGTTTCCTTTTTAACGGCGACGATGTTTTTAAAAAAATACGCGTGCTAAGTGGAGGCGAAAAGGCTCGAGTGGCCTTGGCTAAAACAATCATTCAGGAAGCTAATTTCCTTATGCTGGATGAGCCCACCAACCATTTAGACATCCATTCTGTAGAATCTTTGGTTGATGCTTTAAATCATTATGATGGCACATACGTCGTGGTATCACATGATCGATTCTTTATACAAAAAACGGCGACCGTTATATGGGAAATCATTGATAAAAAAATTCGGGTTTTTGAAGGAACGTATGACGAATGGCTAATTTTTAAGGAACGGTTAAAATCGTTGGACAATGCCAAAGAGCAAAAAAATGCCTTCATTGAAGAGCGCAAAAAAAAGGAAAAGGCTTCAGCAAAAGAAGTCGTGAAAGTAACGGTTATAGATAAAAGCGCTCAAAAAGAAGAGCGGCGCATTCGGCAACAATTCACCAAAACCGAAGCACAAATAGCTGACCTTGAGAAAGCCCTAAGTGAAAAGGAAACAGAACTAGCCAAGCCTGATATTTATGCTGATAAACAAAATTTCCTACGCGTTGAGGCCGAATATAATGCACTCAAAGACTCTCTAAACCAACAGCAAAAAGAATATGAAAAGCTGTTTGAAAAGCTATTAGATTATGAAAATTAAAACCATCCTCTGCATCTTAACTTTTTTACCGTTGATATCCATCGCACAGCGAATGGAGCGGAAAAAGTTCACCATCGAGCAAGCAGTATTAGGCTTGTATACTGATTTGAAAATTGCAAGTTTAGATCAATTACAATTTTGCGGTGACAGTGAATATTACTCCTACATCAGAAATCAAGATGGGAAGGAAAATATATATACTGTAAACCCAAGCAGCCATGAGCCCAATATGTTTTTACAACTAGATGATTTGAATAAACTGCTTGAGGATCAGCAACAAAAAACACTGAAGACGCTCCCCGCTCTGCGCTGGACTGATAGCTTATCCTTTTATTTTCATCATGACAATAACACTTATTTTTTCACAAAAACTGCAGAGGGCACCAGCCTCAAGAAACTTTGGTCTTTACCTACAGGCAGCAATATCACTGCCGAAGACCCAAACAAAGCCCAGTTAGCTTTCGCAGAAAATCACAATCTGTTTATTGCCACCACAACTGGCAACATTAAAATAACGGATGATGGAAATGAAAATATCGTGTACGGTCAAGCTGTTCATCGTAATGAATTTGGTATCAATGGAGGCAGCTTTTGGTCACCCAAATCAAACATGTTGGCGTTCTATCGTATGGACCAAAGTATGGTAGCTGACTATCCAATTATCGACTGGAGTGCAACACCTGCTACAGTATCAAATATTAAATACCCAATGGCCGGAGGCAAATCGCACCACGTCACGCTGGGTATTTATGACATTAAAAATAAGACCACGAAATATTTGAACATAGCTGGCCCTGAAGATCAATATTTGACTGCCGTAAGTTGGAGCCCTGATGAAAAATATATTTATGTTGGGGTACTTAGTCGAAATCAAAAACACTTGGATCTAAATAAATACAGCACTGAAACAGGCTTAAAAGTCGCCACCGTTTTTACAGAAGAAAATGACAAATATGTTGAACCGCAACATCAACCTTGGTTTTACAATAACAAGCCTGGTGAATTTGTATGGTTAAGTCAGCGTGATGGCTTTATGCATATGTACTTATATCAAGATGACACCTTTCTAAAACAACTAACTAAAGGTGATTGGATTGTGAATGAAACACTGGGTTATAACAAAGAACGAAATGAAATAATATTTACTTCAACTATGGAGGATGCTATGCAGCACAATATATACGCCGTGAAAATTGATGATGGCAATATCAAAAGGTTGAGCGCCACAAACGGCTGGCATTACCCTATTTTAAGTAAAAATGCCAACCAATTAATAGATCAATACAAAAACTACGAAATACCGAATAATATCGACATCATCAATCTTTCAGACCCTTCCTTGCAAAAAAGATTATTGACAGCAAGAAATCCTTTAGAAGAATATGAAACAGCGAAAGTAAAACTTATCAAGCTGCGTGTAGAGAATAACATACTGCTTAACGGCAAATTGGTTTATCCTTTAGATTTTGATTCAAATAAGCACTATCCTGCTATTATCTATACCTACAATGGGCCTCATGTACAATTAGTAAAAGATCAATTCCCATACTCCAGCAATCTATGGTACGATTATATGGCTGCTAAAGGTTATTTTATTTTTATGCTTGATGGACGAGGCTCAAGCAACCGTGGCTTTGATTTTGAATCGGCCACTCATCATAAGTTAGGAGAAATAGAAATGCGTGATCAAATGAAAGGGGTTGAGTTTTTAAGTTCACTACCTTATATCGACACTAAAAGATTAGGCATTCATGGGTGGAGTTTTGGTGGCTATATGACAACTTCATTAATGACAAAATATCCCGATGTCTTCAAAGCGGGAGTAGCCGGTGGGCCTGTTATGGATTGGGCTATGTATGAAATCATGTATACCGAGCGCTACATGGGTAGTCCGGACAGTAATTCCAATGCCGAAGGCTACAGCCAAACCCAACTATGGGATAAAACCAAACAATTAAAAAATAAACTACTGCTAATACATGGTGCACAAGATGATGTAGTAGTGTGGCAACACAGTATGAAATTTATTCGTAATGCCGAAAAAAACGGAAAACAAGTCGACTATTACGTGTATCCGTCGCACCCGCACAATGTGCGTGGCCGAGATCGAGTACACCTAATGCAAAAAATTTCAGATTATTTTGATACTTATTTAAAATAGCCATGAGCGATTTTAATAGAAAGGCCCATTGGGAAGATATTTACGAGAAAAAGAAACTCTCAGAAGTCAGTTGGTATCAACCCAATCCTGCGACCTCGCTTGAATTTATTCTTTCAGGTAATCCTTCAAAAGCTGACACAAAAATTATTGATATAGGAGGCGGAGACAGTTTTTTGATAGACCAACTAGTGGAACAGCATTTTCAACAAGTATACTTATTGGATATTTCAGCCAGAGCTATTGCCCGTGCCAAGGAGCGCTTAGCCGAACAGGCTGAAAAAGTAGTATGGATTGAAAGCGATATAATAAATTTTGCTCCGCAAGAACAATTTGACATTTGGCACGACCGCGCAGCTTTTCACTTCTTAACTAATACCGAAGAAGTCACAAGATATGTGCATCTGGCAACAGCCAGTATCACCGAAAATGGAAGATTAATCATAGGCACTTTCTCTAAAAACGGCCCTACAAAATGCAGCGGCATCGACATCGTGCAATATTCAAGTGACGAGTTGGAAAGTCTGTTTCGAAGCAATTTTGAATTAACCGAAACTAAAACCTTACTTCATAAAACACCTTTTGACACAACACAGGAATTTGTTTTTTGTAGTTTTCGGAAAAAATAATCATACCCCTTACTGCCAATAAGTATAGTAAACGGCGATTGCTGCACAAGCCAACAGCAATAAAGCTAAAAAATAGAATCCTGAAAAGCTACCACTAATCCGGTAATGCAAGTAGGCCCTAAGTATGTAGATAATCAAAACAATGAAACCGATTGTAATTTGTAAAATAAACTTCGTGCTACTATCGAAATCAATTAATTGTACCGCTAATAAGTAAAGCACAATAATAGGAAAGGCTAATAAATTCACTCGTCGTTGCCAAGTCCGAAATCGCATTTTTTCATTCTCCGTATTCATTTCAAATATTTTTTTATTATTTCTTGTAAACAAAACGCACATTTCGCTTTAAGCCATCCAGGGTTGCGCGCTTCAGTGGGGAGGCTTGTGCAATTTCGTCAAAGTATGTTTGATTCATTTCCAGCCAATCAGTAGCAGTATTGTTCAGTAGGTTTGCTCGAAAAGAAAAAGCTGGTTCGTCATGCGGCTTTGAAAAACGATTCCACGGACATACATCTTGACAAATATCACAACCAAAAACCCAATCATCCCATTTCTTTTCTGCATTAACCAACGCATCCCGAAGTTCTATGGTATAATAGGAAATACAGTGTGCTGCATTAATTTCTTTATTGGGTAAAATAGCATTTGTAGGGCAGGCTGTTACACAACGATTACAAGTACCGCAGTGGTCTGTTGCAAAAGCTTGATCATTTCCAAGGTCAATATCCAGCAGTAATATGCCGATAAAATAAAAGCTCCCCCTTTTTTTATTTATCAGCATACCATTCTTACCAACCCAACCAAGACCAGACCGTTGTGCCCAACTTCGCTCTAATATAGGCGCACTATCTGTAAACGCCCTGCCCTGAATATCACCAAAAACCGCTAAAGAAGTAAGCAGGCTTTGCAGCTTCTTTTTTATAACACGATGATAGTCTTTTCCGTAGGCATATTTCGAAATTTTTGGAGCAGTTGATAGTTGCTGCTCCTCCGGAAAATAATTCTGCAATACTGTGACAACAGTTTTTGTGCCAGGCAATAGCTTTCGTGGGTCCAACCGTTTATCAAAATGGTTCTCCATATATCCCATTTTGCCATGCCGATTATCCTTGAGCCAGCGTTCCAATCTCGGTGCATCTTCCGACAAAAAATCAGCTTTAGCAATACCGCAGGCATCAAACCCCAAGGATAGAGCTTGCTGCTTTATGAAATGCGTAATCGATTGTTTAGAAGGCACTAATTATAGGTTTCTTAACGCTAAAGCTATTAACTTTACCATGAATTACAATTTTATGTCCAAGAAAAACTTCCTAATAGTCACTTTTGTAGCCGCCCTGGCTCTTTTCTTTTCTTTTAATATCATTGCAGGGCGCTCTCAACATGGCTATGAGGACGCCATAGATGCCATCAATATTGATGAATTAAATGCAAACTTAGCTGGCAAAGATGACAGAAGGGCTGCATTATTCTCAACATTGAACGGATTGCTAAACCAAGGTCATTTTGCACCAAAAAAGATTGATGACGAGTTCTCCATTTCAGTTTACAATAAGTTTCTTGAGCGCATGGACTATTCGAAAACTTTCTTTTTACAAGAGGACATAAACGAATTTGAGGCCTTCAAAATATTGCTTGATGATGAAATGGAAAAAGGGGACGCTAGTTTTTTTGATGTCGTTTCAGCGATTCACAGCAAACGAGTGATTGAAGCCGAAAAATATTTTAATAAGCACATTGAAATGCCTATGGTATTCAATGGAGAGGAAATCATTGAGTTAGACGGAAAAAAATTGCAATGGGCAAAAAATACAACTGAGCTAAACGAGCGTTGGAAGCTAAATGTAAAATATAGATTATTGGCTCGTTATAATGAGCTAGTTGAGAACCAAAAAGACCGCATCGAAAAAAATGAAATCAAAAAAGAAGAAATTAAAAGTGATGCTGAACTGAAAAAGGATGCCAGAAACAGCGTTCGAAAAAGCATGGAATACTATTTCCGCAGAATGAAAAAAATTAATGATAAGGAGAAGTTTTCATTTTATCTAAACGCTATAACGCAAAATTTTGATCCACATACCACCTACATGGCTCCGTTGGATAAAAAACGGTTTGACGAAGAAATGAGCGGGACTTTTTTTGGTATAGGTGCCGTACTAAAAATGGAAGATAACATTTGTGAAATTTCGCAGATAATCACCGGGAGTCCCTGCTACAAACAAGGGTCTCTAAAAGTGGGTGACGGAATACTAAAAGTTGCGCAGGGTGATGAAGACCCGGTAGAAGTTGTTGGTTGGGATTTGGAAGACATTGTAAAAATCATTCGTGGCAAAAAAGGCACGACCGTAAAATTGACAGTAAAGCATTTAAATGGCAATATTGAAGTAATTCCTATTGTTCGGGACAAAGTCGAAATTGCTGAAACCTTCGCAAAGAGTATTATCATCAAGGATAAAAAGAATAAAATTGGTTACATATCACTGCCATCTTTTTATGCCAATTTTGATGATTTTAATGGCAGACGCTGTGCCACTGATATGAAACTTGAAATTGAAAAATTAAAAGATGCAGGCGTTAATGGCATTATTGTAGACGTAAGAGATAACGGTGGCGGCTCCTTAAGCGATGTGGTGGATATAGCAGGATATTTTATTGAGGATGGCCCCATTGTTCAAATCAAATCACAGCACAGCAGAGCTCAGGCCATGCCAGACCCCGACCCAGCAGTACTTTATGATGGGCCATTGGCTATTTTAATCAATAGCAATAGCGCCTCAGCCAGCGAAATTTTGGCTGCTGCCATGCAAGATTATAAACGAGCTATCATATTGGGCTCTACCAGCTTCGGAAAAGGCACAGTGCAGCGCATTGTAAATCTTGACGATTATTTTAAAGGAGACAATGCATTCCGCCCACTTGGCAACCTTAAAATTACTACTCAGAAATTCTATAGAGTAAATGGCGGCGCCACGCAGCTTAAAGGTGTAGAACCAGACATCCATATTCCCACTATGTACGAACTGCTCGATCAGGGAGAACGGAAAGATGAAAATGCTATGGCCTGGGATCAAATAATGAGTGCAGATTATAAGCCTTATGGATTAAACTTTGATAAACTGGTTACAAAGAGTAATACTCGAATAGCATCAGACAAATACTTTTCATTGGTTAAGGATAATGCAAAACGCATTAAACAAAAAAATGAGGAAAATGCATACTCATTGAATCAAATTAAGTTTAATAAAGAAGTACAGGCAAACAAAAAGTTTGCCAAGGAATATGAGGAATTAGAAAAAACCAAATCCAAACTATTGCTTACAAACCTGAAATCAACGGAAACTCTCATTGCCAAAGACACTGTTGAAAAAGATAAAAATAAGAAATGGCGAGAAGCAATCGAAAAAGACCCTTACATTAGCGAAGCGGTAAATGTACTTTCTGATTGGGTTGCATTGTTACCAAGAGAATTATCAAAAAAATAGTTGCAGCGAATGGAAACTAACCTTGTAGTCGACTTGTCAGATGCTCAAATTTACCAAGGCGACAGTCTAATATTAAAAGATGTAAACTTAAAAATACACAAAGGTGAATTTGTTTACCTCATAGGCAAAACAGGCACAGGTAAATCATCCTTACTTAAAACCTTATATGGCAACATTCCCCTAAAAAAAGGAAGAGGAATCGTTGCAGATAATGACTTAACTAAGTTAACATGGAAAAACGTACCTTTTTTGCGACGTAATTTAGGTATCGTTTTTCAAGACTTTCAACTCCTCACCGACCGCAATGTGTATGGCAACCTAGAGTTTGTATTGAAAGCTACGGGTTGGACAGACAAGGACAAAATCGATGCAAAAATCAAATCAGTGCTAAACAAGGTAGGATTAAAAGGTCAAGAAAATAAAATGACCTTCGAAATGAGTGGCGGCGAACAACAACGAGTGGACATTGCACGAGCACTTTTAAATAATCCTAAATTAATACTAGCCGACGAGCCCACCGGAAATTTGGACCCAGATACTGCCGATGAAATCATGTACTTGTTACACAGCATTTGTCAAGATTTTGGTTCGGCTATCATCATGGCTACACATGATTATTCCATTATTCAAAAATTTCGTTCACGTGTAGTTCGTACCGAACATGGCCAAGTAATAGACCATGCCATGGTTCTCTAATCAAACAGCATCCTTGCTATCTGGGCAGCATGCTCATTATTATTATAAGACGAATTGAATAAGAATTCTCGCTGCTTTATATCAGCATTGGAGAATTCCTTTTGCATATAAAAAGCTATCCACTTTTTGTAATCAGCTACAGAATTCGCTACAACAACTGATTCTTTAAGCTTTTCATCTGGCAATAAGGCATCATTAGCAATTACAAACCGACCCTGAAACAAGGCATTCAATAATTTTAATTTGAGCCCGCTGGCATCAGCCGAATATAAAACATGTATTTGGGCATTGTGCATCAAATGTTCCATCTCAACCTGCGTTGGGTTTTCTACAAGTTGAACATTTTGGGCCATTGCCACCCGTTGTTTTAATATTTCACTAGGGTTGGCTCCTGCTATAATCAATTTAATTGATAATTGATTAAAAACCTCCTCTACCAAAAAAAGAGCTGCCAAGTTATTTTCATTTATCTTCAGATTGCCTTGATATAAACAATATTCGCCTATACCAGGCTGACAACTCACTGCACTATTTGGGTGAAAAGCTGGTATCAGCATGCCGTTATAATACTGACTAAAATAAGCTTGATCGGTCGCGGAAATGGCCAATACATAATCAGCAAATTGCAAGACAAATTCAAACCGTTTAAGTAAATATGACTCTACAAGAAAGTAATAACGCTTGAAGATATTCTTTTCATATAATGCCAGCTGACGGTAATATTCATGCTCAACATTGTGCGCTCGAACAAATTTCTTCCTGCTTGACAATGCCGGATGATGCAAATAAAAACAGCTGTGCAAGCCCTCAAAAAGAATTGGCGCATCATCTTTTAGCAAATTCCGCAATAAGCTACTTTCTCTTCGTGAGTGAACAATATAGGGTCGCAATAAAGACACCCCTTGTATACCTGTTATGCGTTGATAGTAATATACTTTCTTGCAATACTTTAATAATTCTTCTTGCGCGGAGCGATCACCATAAATGAAACAGTGTAATGTAATGGACACTCCTATTGCATGCAAAGCCTTTATCTTATAAAATACATCTATGGCACCGCCATAATCAGCAGGCGAAGGCACATCAAAAGAAACGATATGGAGGTGTTTATTCAAAAAGATCTTTATAAAATGTAATAAGTTTTTTTTCCTCGTTTTGCCAATTATAAAATTCGCGGGCTTGGTAACAATTCTTGGCTAACTGATTATAATAATAATCGTCCTCAAGTAATTTATTCATAGCTATTGATAAGGTATCACTTTTAGTATCTGCTACCAAATAAGCAATTTCAAACTGATTATTAACTTTCCGATATTCTGGAAAATCAACGGTAATCTGCGGTACACAAAAATGCATATAATCAAAAAAACGGTTGGCCATAGAAAAATAATTACTCTTACCGGTTTGTTCAAACAAGGTAAGACCAACATAAGCATTTTTAGTATACGCTTTTAATTCGTCTGGCGGTACATAGCCTGTAAATATCACTTTATGTTCCAAATTATATTGAGCAACTAAAAGCTTTGCCTGTTGCATAAAATTACCATCCCCGCAGATTATTAATTTTGTATTCACCGTTCGCATGGCCGGAATTAAGGTTTCAAAACAACGCCCCTCATTCACAGCACCTTGATAAAATATATGTTTTTCTTTCTGTGCTGCAGGCTCATTTTTCAAATTCAAGACAGTTGCATTACGTACTATTTCATATTGCACACCGTACATATTCCTAAATTGCTCTTGATAACAACTGCCAATGGTGTAACCATATTTAAATTTCGGCACAGCATAGCGCTCAATTTTTTTCCATATTTTATAGATAAACGGTCGAGCAATAATCTCTTCCATTTCACAAAACAATTCATGCGCATCATAAACCCTTTTCTTATTCCGTATTTTACTGGCCCATAAATTTGGCAAAATTGTATCCAAGTCAATTGCTCCAAAACAATCAGTTTTTATAAATAATAAAAAAAGAAAGAGTCGAATGTTATATTCGATATAAAAAAGTTTACCTCGTTCAGCGATACAATTCAAACGCTTCTGCCGAAAACTTCTCTTAATCAAATCCGTTGATTTCCTTTTTTTTCGACCAACCAGTAATACATTATAGCCTGCAGCTGACAACGAATTACAGATTCGTATCATTCGCTGATCGAAGTTTAGATCATTGGTAACTGTAAAAACGATTCTTTTTTTCAAAATGATGTCTTTGTATAATATTTTTTCTTCCCATCAACCAATGAATATGGTGGCTCAAACCCATTCTTATAAGTTGCGCGAACATGAAGTTTCTTCTTTGCTAATGGCCAACTCTCATCGATAACTTTTATTCCGGCTATTTCATTTCGATAATGATAACTTGTGCCACGACTTTCGATAAATTCTTTTTGCGGCATGGTATTATACCGTCCATGAATAATATCGGTAATATGTTCAGCAAAAAGTAATTTACTCTCACCAACCGTTTTATCATATAATTCTTCTACCCAAATATCCTTTCCAATCTCAAATCTTCGTTCAGCAATAATATCCCCATCATCAATGCCACAGGTCATTTTATGGAGGGTTGTACCAAACTCTGTTTTCCCATCCAAAATCGCAAAAGAAAATTGATTACAACCACGATATTCAGGCAACGGTGCCATGTGCAAATTGACGGCTAAATCTTTAGCCTTATCCAAATGTTGTTGTTTTAAAATTTCATGATGTTGCACGCTAATAATCACGTTACAATCAGGTATATCATGCACTGAAATCAACACCGGTATTTGACGATCTTTGGCCAGTTGTACAACCGAATGTTTCCCATCTAATGCAGGATTTTCTTTGCTAACTACAGCCGCTATTTCAAACGAATGTTTAGAAGTTTGTTCATACAAAAACTCAAAACAATAAGCTCCTATGGCTTTGCTACCGAGAAAAACAACTTGCTTTTTTGGCATTCGGTAAAAATAATTGTTTTACAACTCCTTATACCTTTATTTTGATAAAAGATGTCCAAAAGCATTCTAATCATCACCCCACGCATTCCTTTCCCATTAAAGGACGGTGGCGCCCTCGCAATGTACCAAAGTATTGAAATGTACCATGAACTTGGTTATGAAGTGCATCTACTTTCTATCAATACACACAAACACTGGCTTAGCGAACAAGATTACCCCAGATTGTTTCTACGACTCGCTTCATTTGAGACTGTAGCCGTTAATACCGACATTAAAGTACGCAGTGCCTTTATCAATTTATTCAGCAAGCAATCCTACAATGTATCGCGATTTATTAATAACGATTTCGAAATCGCCTTGCGCAACATGTTGACAAAAAATGAGTTCGACATCATTCAGTTTGAAAGCATTTTCGTGGCGCCTTACTTGAGTATTGTCAACGAACATTCATCAGGAAAAAAAATATGCAGAATCCACAATATCGAACACCTCATTTGGCAGCGTATTACCAGTAATGAAAAAAGTATTTTTAAGAGAAAATACCTGCGTTTGCTAACGGACCGGCTGAAAAATTTCGAATTAGACATTTTGAATCAATTTGACTTGATACTCAATATTTCAAAAAAAGAAGAAGCCGAACTGCTTAAAATGGGGATTCACACTCCGCAATATCATGTCCCGTATGGCATAGAACGGCCTCGTTTTCAACGTAAAAAAATTGCACAAGAGGTATTGTCGGTATATCACATTGGCAGCATGGATTGGATACCGAATCAGGAGGGCGTACTTTGGTTTATAAAAAACGCTTGGCCGAAAGTCTTGGAAAAACAACCACAATTAAAGCTCTATATTGCAGGTAAAAACATGCCAAATTTCATCTATAAATATGCCTCTGATAACATCGAAATAGTTGGAGAAGTTGATGAAATGAATACGTTTAGCCTTGAAAAAAATATTATGATTATTCCACTAAAAAGTGGTGCCGGCATGCGCATTAAACTTTTAGAATCAATGATATTAGGTAAAACTATAGTGAGTACCAAATTGGGAGTTGAGAGTTTTGATATAAAAGACGGCGCGCATTACCTTAATGCCGAAAATGATGAAGAATTTGTAATACAAATAGACTGGTGTGTTCAACACATAGATGCTGCTTCCAAAATTGGTGAGAACGCTAAAGAATTTGCTATTGAGCATTATGATAAACACAAGATTTACAAAGCTTTAAACGAATTTCTAACCGAATTCATTTCTTATAATGCCTAAGAAAAAATTGGCCATCATTTGTTCTCGATTCCCCTACCCCTTAAACAAAGGCGACAAACTTCGACTTTTTCACCAAATAAAATTCCTCTCACAGCATTTCGAAATTTATCTGCATGCAATAAATGAAGAAAAAATAAAAGCGGAAGAGCAGCAGATCGTTCAGCAATACTGTAAAAAAATTTATCTCTATAAGATGGATTGGATACAAAGATCCATCGGGTTATTGCGCAGTTTTATTAAAAATGAACCATTGCAAATTGGTTATTTTTATTCCTCACTTATAGCAAATAATATCGAAAAACGACTTAAAAAAGATGGTGTCAATATTACATATTGCCAACTTTCACGTACGGCCTCCTATGGATTGCTATTTAAAGGGCCAGTAATATTCGATTATCAGGATTGCTTTTCAAAAAATTATGAGCGAGCATATGAACAATCCACCGGTATTCGCAAGCTATTTTACTACCGCGAATGGAAAACCATGCTGCGTTATGAAACAGAAATCAACAACAACTTTGTAGCCAAAACCATCATTTCGGAAAACGACAAAAATTTATTACCATTCGCATCCGAAAAAATAGTGGTGGTACCAAACGGCGTTGATACATTATATTATCACCCCCGTAGTGATTTGAAAGAATTTGACATACTCTTCTCTGGCAACTTAAATTACCAACCAAATATAGAAGCTGCCCTGCTGATCATCAAAGAGCTACAACCACTACTTATCAAAGCCCAACCCAGAATAAAAATTGGTATAGCAGGTAATACAAAAAATAAAGAAATCCTTGCTGCGGCTAATGAAAATATAATCATCAAAAATCAGGTTGCGGATATGCGCGATATATATGCAAAAACCCATGTTTTTATTGCACCACTCTTCACGGGTGCAGGTCTGCAAAACAAATTGCTCGAAGCCATGAGTATGGGAATCCCTTGTGTAGCCTCTTCCGTATGCAATGCTGCATTAAAAGCACCGAGCGATGTCGCTATATTAGCTGCATCAGAAATACCCGAATTTTGTCGCGCTACTCTTAAACTATTGCAACAACCGGATTTGGCAAAAAACATAGGTGAGGCAGGACAAGAATTTGTAGCAAAACAATACTCTTGGGACAAAGCAAATGAAAAACTGCTACAACTAATGCTGCAATATTTATAAAGAAATCTGGCTTAGTAGTTCGTAATTCGTTAGATCAAATTTTACAGGTACAATAGAAGCATAACCATTTTTTAGAGCGTGCTCATCTGTATCATGCTTCCCATCCCGATCTTTAAACTCCCCGGTTAACCAAAAATATCTTTCTCCTCGCGGGTCTTTGCGTTCAACAAAATTTTCCTGCCATTTAGCATTAGCTTGTCTGCATACTTTTAATCCTTTAAAATCGGCAAGTGAAACTTTAGGAATGTTTACGTTATACAAAGCTTGCATGGGCAACTTCCCATTCAACATACTTTTTAAAACCTGTGATACAACGTTCTTGCTCAATGTAAAATCAGCATCAAATGAATAGTCTAAATAAGAAAACCCAACTGCCGGTATCCCTTCAATTGCAGCTTCCATTGCAGCAGACATTGTGCCAGAGTAAATAACATTGATTGAAGAATTAGAGCCATGATTAATACCACTCAGGCAAATATCAGGTCTTTTGCCAATCACTTTATCAACGGCAAGCTTCACACTATCTACAGGTGTTCCGCTACACTCATAGGCTTCTATATTCTTAAAAATAGTTGAGCGATGCAAGCGCAACGGTTGCCCAATTGTAATGGCATGCCCCATTCCGCTCTGTGGACTATCCGGTGCTACCACGACCACCTCACCAAATCGTCTGGCCACCGAAACCAGGGCTTCTATGCCTTTACTGGTGATACCATCGTCGTTTGTCACTAAAATTACGGGCTTCTTTTTATTCATTGCGCAAAGGTAGTCGCTTTGGCAATTGTTAAGCAGCGTTGGATATTAAGATTATCTGAAGAAATAAAACTGAGCACTTTCTAATTGAACACTGCTATCAGCATTTCTGCGATAGGCAAGTTCAGTAAACAAGATTTTTGACTTCCTGCCGACATCCTCAAAACTTAATTTTTGAATATCTGTTTCAATATTAATATAATCGTCAAAAGGCACCCCTTCCATTCCAGGTGCAGCAAAGTAATAGGCCGAAACTGAATCTAAATAAGGAAAGACTTGATATTGTAATGTATCGGCCTGAACAAAGCAAATGGCATTTTCTTGAATAAATAAAGATGTATCATTATCTCCATCTAGTTCATAGAATTGAAATACACTAAAGCTGTTATAAGGCCGAATATCCAGTAACAACTTTTCGGTGTTATTAGCTAAATAAAGAAACCTTCTAAAGTCAGCCAGTTGCTCTTTTTCGGGCAGCCTAAAGGTGCTTCTCAAAAAAGCATTAAAGGAATAAATTTTATTCCCACTGGATTGTATGGAATCAATCTGTTTTTTTTCCTTTTCCGCCAGTATTGGATAAATCAGGTTAATCTTCTCACGATAAAAGAGGTATTTGTTAATCGAACCTATTTCGCCAGCCAAAGAATCTGTTAATACCGATTGCAGTTTCTCCACAGACAACGCCCGATTTACAATTACATTATTGGCTTCCAATATTTTATTTAACCTTAAGAACTGCGACCGAGCACTGAGTTGATACATTCCCCAAGGACCTACAGAACCCAAAAAAAGCAATAAAAAGAGGGATAATGGGAATAAAACCAAGCTGGTATTCTTTTTCACTATAGTATAAAGCGAAACGATTGAAAGCCACAAACCAATCAGCAATCCAAGGTAACGATACTCAGTTAGGCCATAATCCATTATCCGTGTGATCAGCGCAGCAAAAAGCAAGGTGAGCAAAGGCAATAAAAAATAAAAAAAGTAACTGACGAAAAAACGAATACTACTCAATTCCTTTTCGTATGAAAAAGGGTAAGCCAAAAAATAGGTTAAAGTACCAAGCGTTGAAAATATTAAAATCGGAAAAGAGACCCACCCTTTTGGCATGACACCCGACATGACAATCTTACCAACATAAATAATGAGTATCACAAAATAAATTAATAATACAGGCAGTAGTACGTATTGAATAAATAAACGCAAGGGCCGGCGAAACGTCAGCGGCTCCTTAAACCAATTTAAATCGTCCGGCAAGGAAGAAATAAAAAACAAGGTATTAAGAACAATCACCGCAAAAGCCAAGACATCAAGATAATATGATTCATGTATCTGAACATCGTAAATATTTTCTATAGCATACATCGAACTGGCCACACCGATAAACAAGGCCAAGCTAAAAGCTGTCGATACAAAAAACTGAATGGCCAAGTACTGATTATACTGCCAAAACGCCGACTTGTCTTCTTCTTTATAAAACCATACAAAGCTTACCAATAAGCTAAAAATGACCCAAAATGTAAAGAACCTCAAAAAATAAGTGGTATCCACATTCAATGCCCAATTAGGCAACGCGAAATAATGCAGCCCCAGTATACAAACACCCAGCAAGGCAAAACCAATGCGTTTGCCAATATCCACTGCATACTTTTGACTAAATAGCGCAAAAGCCAGGAACATCGAAATGCCAACAACAAACTCACAGGCAATGAAAATCCATTGTCTTCGTGAAACCTCAAAATATTCGGAAAAGTGAAAATAAATGAGTATCGAAAAAAAAGAAAATAATGCACTTGCCGTGACCATCGGAAAACGAAAAGCGGCATTGCGAATTTTGAGAATTGACTTTTTTATGTAAACTTTAAAGTTCAAGCAAAACCAAAATAAAACCAAATCGGCTAGTTTGCTGTATTTTTGAGCAGAATGTTACAAAAAACCTTACTTTTTGTTTTCGTACTGGCTGCGGTTTTGATCTCCTGCGTCAAAGACCCGGAGCATCCTCATAAACATGTACATGATAGCATCAATTTAAATGTACCTGCCGGCCTACCACAAATGATAATCCCGGCTGATAACCCACTCACATCTGCAGGAGTTGCTTTAGGTCGTAAACTTTTTTTTGATCCCATCTTATCTGCAGATAGTACGCAAAGCTGCGGTTCATGTCACAATCCGAAAGATTATTTTGTCGATGATGAAAAGAGATTTAGCATCGGTATTGATGGTAAAGCTGGCACACGCAACAGCATGCCGCTGTTTAATGTTGGTTATGGTAAAAATTTCTTTTGGGACGGTGGTGCACCAAGCTTGGAAGATCAGGCTATTGACCCCATCGTAAACCCACTGGAAATGAACAATACATGGCAAAAGGTACAATACGATCTCAACCGCCACCCCTTATACCCCAGCCTCTTCAAAGCTGCCTTCCCCGAAATGGACACCATAGAAACCAAATGGGTAGTAAGAGCTTTAGCTCAATTTGAACGAACATTGCTATCCGGCAATTCAAAATTTGATCAATACCGTCGTGGAGAAGTTCAGCTTACTCCCCAGGAATTGAGCGGTATGGAAGTCTACACTGCAGAGGAAAAAGGCGATTGTTTCCATTGTCATTCTTTCGGTGGGACGTTTACCGATTTTGAAATGCGAAATAATGGACTAGACTTAGTTTATAAAGATTCGGGACGCTATCGGATTACCGGCAACGTTAGTGATATAGGCAAATTTAAAACGCCTACCCTACGCAATATTATGTTTACCGCACCCTATATGCATGACGGTCGTTTTCAAACTGTAGCAGAATGTATTGAGCACTATAATAACGGTGTTCAATTGCATCCCAACGCATCCCCACTGCTCACCACTAAACCGAAGGGTCGTATGAGTGCAGAGGATGTATCCGATTTAATTGCTTTCCTAAAAACACTCAGCGATTATGACTTCATCAATAATCCGGCTTATCAAAACCCCAATCCATAGTAACTGCTTTATTGTTATTTTCTTATTGAGCAGCCTGATCAGTAAAGCACAGGTGCAAGTAGGCGATACTGCACCTGATATAAAACTGCCTGACTCACTCGGCAAATGGACGCTGCTAAGCGAGCTAAAGACCGAAATAATCGTTTTAGACTTTTGGGCGGCATGGTGCCCTCCATGCGTAGTGGGCTTGCAAGAATTAAAAAAAATAAAAGAATCCCATCCAATGGCATCTTTCGAAATATTTGCCGTTAGTCTGGATCGCGATTACCGAAAATGGGTTGATATGGTCCGCAAACTAGCACTGCCTTTCATTCATATAAATGATGCTTACGGACTCAAAAGCCCTCGCTGCAAAACTTATGGAGTGCAAGCCATCCCGACAAAATTTTTAATAAAAAATGGGAGAATTGCTCAGATAAACCCAAGCTATGCGCAAATAGAAGAAGACTTAAAATAATTCTATCAACAAAATCATTCAGTTCACTATTGACAGAAGCATCAGTTCTTATCTAAACCGTTGTTCAAAAAAAGAAGCAAATAAAGTATATCTCAAGCTTTACCCTTAATTTCGACTGATTAATGAACGCTGGCAAGTATAGCATTATATTATTAACCTGTTTAGCACTACCCGTAGTACTGTTATTTATAATGCTGTCAATAGAGCGCGAGCAGGTAAAGCAAGAGGTAAAAAACCGATTATTTCAAAATATTGATAATCAGCAACTAATCAAATTTACAGTACATAAAAAGTTCAGCCATCAGCAATTACATTGGGAAAATGAAGGAGAGTTTGAATACCAACAAGCCATGTACGATGTGGTGAGAAGCGAATCGCTGGGTGATAGCATCTCCTACTACTGTATTACTGATGTTAAGGAAAGTCGCATCAACCAAGATTTTAAAAAATTGTTGGCATATACCCTTGGGCAGCAACCGAAAAGGCAACATCAGGAATCAATGTTATTGGATTTCTTCAAATCACTATTTCTTACTGAAAACCCAATATGGCAATTTTATTCACCAAAAAACGAGCGCACTTACTGCTACATCGAAAGCCCTACAAAATTTCGTGCTCATACACCTGCCATCCCCCCGCCTTGGTTGTAAGACCCAAAGATTTCTTGTCATACATATAAACAGTATGACCGATAAAACGTTCTGAGAATTTCCGCAGAACCGATTTCTTAATTTTTACTATACAAATAATTTTAAAACATCTTACAATGAGACAAATAGCAATATTTTGCTTCATGTGGTTTGGCATAATACATGCACAGGCACAACATATAAGCATCACAGATAAAAACACCAAAGAGCCCATTGCCAAGGCTCGACTAATAAGACAAACACCAAAAGCCTACATTATAGCTAACGAAGACGGCAAGGCCGATATTAGCAATTTGCGCGGCGCAAAAAAAATAGAAATATTCGCTTTGGGCTACAAAGCTCTTGTGCTGAGTTATGACCAAATCGTGGCAGACGGCAATAGCATACAAATGGAAACTGTAAATTACAATTTGAACAAAGTGGTTATCTCTGCCAACAAATGGCAGCAAAGTCAAAGTGAAGTTCCGGCACAAATAGAGAGTATCACAACCAAAGAAGTAACCTTACAAAATCCTCAAACAGCCGCAGACCTGTTGGGCATTTCCGGCAAAGTATATATACAAAAAAGTCAGCAAGGTGGTGGTAGTCCAATGATAAGGGGCTTTGCTACCAATCGACTTCTGTACACTGTTGATGGCGTGCGGATGAACACTGCCATATTCAGAGGTGGCAATATTCAAAACGTGATATCGCTTGACCCACTAGCTATTCAGCAAACAGAGGTATTATTTGGTGCCAATTCCGTCATTTATGGCAGCGATGCCATAGGAGGGGTTATGAGTTTTCGCACCTTACAACCCCAACTTGCATTTGAAGACAAACCCAACATACGAGGCAATGCCTTGGCTCGTTTTTCGACGGCCAATAACGAGCGCACAGGACATTTCGATGTCAATATTGGCTGGAAACGTTGGGCCATGATAACTAGTTTTTCTGCCAATCAATATGACCATTTGCGTCAAGGACAACACGGACCCACCGACTATCTAAAACCTTTCTTTGTGCAACGGATTGACAGTATTGACCGTATAATTAGCCAGGATGACCCCTTATTACAAATACCATCGGCTTATAGCCAAACTAATTTTATGCAAAAAATTCGATTTGTGCCAAATGAACGTTGGGATATTGAATATGGATTGCATTTTAGCGAGACTTCACCATATGGTCGGTACGATAGGCACACACGTCTGCGCAATGGCATAGCCCGCTATGCCGAGTGGAACTACGGCCCGCAAAAATGGCTTATGAATAACCTCAGCATGACGCATCAAGGACATCAGACAATTTACGACCAAATGAGTGTACGCTTGGCTGTGCAGCATTTTGAAGAAAGCCGAATAGACCGCACCTTAAATCGCAACGACCGTAATACGCAAGTTGAAAAAGTTGTGGCATATTCTGCGAATGCTGATTTCATAAAATCCTTGGGTGAACAGCATACCGTAAATTATGGTGCAGAAATAGTTCAAAATAATGTCGTATCGACAGGTAAGATTACAGACATTCAAACGGGTATCGACATAGCCGGACCCGCCCGATATCCGCAATCAGTATGGCGTGCAATTGGTATTCATTTAAATGATAAGTACACCATCAATCAACAATTTTTGATACAAGCTGGTGTGCGTTACAACCGTTTTTTACTTGATGCCAATTTCGATACCACCTTTTACCCATTCCCATTTACCCAGGCTCAACTAAAAAATGGTGCTTTAACGGGCAGTTTGGGCGCCGTATATACTCCCAATGAACAAACTGTAATCCGAGCCAACTTGGGTACCGCATTTCGGGCTCCTAATGTAGACGATATGGGGAAAGTGTTTGATAATGAACCGGGAACCGTTACGGTGCCCAATCCAAATTTGCAAGCAGAATATGCATACAATTTTGATATAGGATTAGCACACATATTTGACGAGGTGGTAAAATTTGATGTATCGGCTTATTATACCATATTACAAAATGCCTTAGTTAGAAGAAATTTTACTTTGAACGGGCAAGACAGTATAGTGTATGATGGCGATTTGAGTCAGGTGCAGGCTATCCAAAACGCAGCGGTAGCAAATGTTTATGGGATACAGGCAAACATTGATATAAAATTTGCGCAAGGTTTTTTCTTTAGCACGAGCCTAAACTTTCAACAAGGCAAGGAAGAATTAGACAATGGCGTGATAAGTGCATCAAGACACGCTGCACCGTTTTTTGGCATTGCCAAATTGGGATACGATAAAAACAAATTGCAGCTACAATTCTACAGTCAATTTCAAGGAAAACGCTCTTTTGAAGATTTAGCTGTTGAAGAACAAGCCAAAGACGAGATATACGCCAAAGACAACAATGGAAACAATTTCGCACCGGCATGGTATACGCTCAATGCCAAAGCAAGCTATCACTTCAGTGATAAAATGAGCGTTAGTAGTGGGATTGAAAACATTACAGATCAGCGTTACAGGCCCTATAGCTCTGGACTTTCGGGTGCAGGACGAAATTTTATTTTATTATTTAATACTCGATTCTAGAGTTTATTAAGATAGTATGTGACAAGCTTATACGATAAAGTAGTGAAGCATTACAACCGTCACCCTGGTGACGTTTTTTTTATTTAAACTAGCTTGAGAATTGGGCAACGCACCCTTGTTTAGAGCAACTATGGTTAACAACTTACTGCCTAATAAATCATTCCATATTTCACCTGTTCATGATTCGGTTCATCATGCTTCACAAAACAATCCTGGATAACCTATTTTTGCCACATCAGTAAGTTATGAGTAAAAAAATAAACATCACAATAGTAGGGAGTGGTAATGTAGGTCGCACTATAGCCAAAGAATTGATTGATTTAGATATCCCTATGCATATTGACATTCAAGATCCGGCAGAGCATATCGATGCCATTAAACAGGATTTACGACATGCCACATCTTACAGCAAATTAGTTACTATCAGCTGGAATAAAAAAAGGCTCAACGAGGCTCACTATATTTTCATATCAGCTGCACAGCAGGCCACAACGATAGGCAATAGGCTCGATAAGGCGCAAGGGCATATAGATATGACCTACGAACTATTTGCAGATTTTGCACCTAAAAATGATCCGCATCTTATTGTTATAACCAATCCTGTTGACGTGATTACATATCATGCCTGGAAAGCCAGTGGTCTGCCTGAGCAACGGGTTATAGGTACCGGTACTTACTTGGAGACTTTACGATTCGATTACTACCTCTCGCAATTATTCATGGTTGAACCACCTGAAGCCAAAGGACTGTTATTAGGCGAACATGGCAATTCAGCGGTAATTGCCTTTTCGCACACTAAAATCAAAGGGAAAGAAGCACATGCCGAAACAATCCGGGAGGCTGCTAAAATGGCCATTCAAGCTCCTTATAAAATCCGAACAGCAGGTGAGTATACAAAATATGCTATATCGAAGTGTGCTGTTGGTATTTTCAAGGGCATTCATTTAAAGCAGGAAATGCAGATTCCAGCCGGCTTAATTTTAAACGAACAAAACTGCGCACTATTAGGATGTAAACCAATTTGCCTCAGCACCTTAGTCACCATCAAAGATGGTTGTTTTACCCAGGGTGATTTATCAACTTTGACTGCTGCCGAAATCGAAGAACTAAAGAATAGCGCACATATATTAGAACAACATACGCTTGTAAAATAAAATAACCCCCTATGGCCTTTTTTCACCTATTCTCAATTCTCATTGTTCTCGTTGCAGCATTTGCATATATAAATCATCGATACATAAAGCTTCCGAATGCAATTGGACTAATGTTTATTTCGCTGGTGTTTTCGCTGGGCATAATTTTGGTTGGATATTTTGATTTGGGTATTGCCGCATCAATGCGCACCTGGCTTGCCCGTTTTGAATTTTCGGAGCTATTACTCAATTCTATGTTGAGCTTTATGCTTTTTGCGGGTGCCATTCATATCCGCTTTGAAGACCTCAAGCAAGAGCGACTTGCAATTATATTATTTTCAACGATAAGTGTCGTGCTGAATACCATAGTTGTAGGTTCTGTATTTTATTTCATTTTTCCCTTATTTGGCTATGATATTGCTTACATACATTGCCTGCTATTCGGTTCCCTTATATCACCCACTGACCCGATTGCTGTTTTAAGCATACTCAAACAAGCGGGTGTTTCTAAATCACTAGAAACAAAAATTGCAGGGGAATCACTCTTTAATGACGGTGTAGCAGTTGTAGTTTTTTTATCCTTACTGCACGTCGCACAAAGCAGTTCTGGCGAGTTTCATTTAAATGATATTCTTTTACTTTTTGCAAAAGAAGCCTTTGGAGGCTTGCTTTTGGGGCTAATAGTTGGTTGGATAGGGTATAAACTAATTAGCACAATTAATAATTACACTGTAGAGGTAATGATAACTCTGGCAATCGTAATGGGTGGTTATACCATAGCCTACTTTACACATGTCAGTGGGCCGTTGGCTATGGTTATTGCTGGTTTAATTACAGGAAATCATGGTAAAAATTTAGGCATGAGCCATGAAACCGCTGATTACGTAGATAAATTCTGGGAGGTTATCGATGAAATCTTAAACGCTTCACTTTTTGTATTAATAGGTCTAGAGTTGCTTTTAATTGAAGTAAGTTTTACAAAAATCGTGTTGAGCCTCATAGCCATTGTTATTGGGCTGTTCTCCAGGTATCTTACCCTGTTTATTCCCTCACTGCTGATCCGCTTCAAAGAGAAAATTGGCCATAAAACATTGCTACTGTTAACATGGGGAGGTCTGCGTGGAGGTATCTCTGTTGCGTTAGCATTGTCACTTACGGCAGAATTACATAAAGATTTGTTTGTAACCGTTACTTACTTTATCGTTTGCTTCTCTATACTCGTGCAGGGCCTAACGGTTGGTAAAGTGGCCAAGAAACTGACTAACTAGTATATACCTTATTCGCCCCAGCGGTAACTGTCTACCTGGATCTTCGCCAAGCCAAATACGCGATCAATAACAGTTGAAGCGAGTTCTTCAAAACTCTTCGGTCTTGAATAAAAAGAAGGTGTTGCAGGACAGATAATGCCGCCCGCTTCTGTGATGGCTTTCATATTATTGATATGCATGAGATTATATGGCGTATCACGAGCGACGCAAATTAAAGTCCGACGCTCCTTCAACATTACATCTGCTGCCCGAGCAATAAGATTATCACTTGTGCCTGAAGCTATCCTACCCATTGTACCCATGCTACAAGGACAAATAATAAGTGTATCAAAACTACTACTACCACTGGCAAAGGGAGCATAGTAATTATTAGACTCGTAAAAAGTAAACGGATAGTGCTCAAAATCTTTATTGGCAAGTTCGTATTCCCAAACATCTTTGGCATTTTTACTCATAACCACAGCCGTTTCGATATCCTGCATGGCAGCCAGTTTGTCTAACAAAACTTTTGCATAAATAGAACCCGATGCTCCCGTAACCCCTACGGCTATTTTGCGTCTCATAATTTGTAAAAATATTGATTCAATTTAGCTTTTGAGTTCTTAAATTAGCAATTCTCAAAATTTTAAGAGAGTCAATCGTAAATAGTGAGCATGAAATTTTTGAAACGTTTTTTAAACATCTTCCTAGTTAGTAGCATATTTTTTATCATTTCGGATAAAACAAGTTTGGCAAACCCGCCTGAGAAAAACAAGGTCAACTGGCTAAGTTTTGAAGAAGCCGAAGCATCTATGAAGCAAAACCCTAAAAAAGTGTATATAGACATGTACACCTCGTGGTGCCATTGGTGCAAAGTGATGGACAAGGAAACTCTCTCAAATCCAAATGTGATTGAATACCTGAATAAAAATTACTATGCCATAAAATTCAATGCAGAATCGAAAGAAGATGTTGTATTCGGCGGAAAAGTATACAAATATGACACACAGCGTCGTGCGCACGAATTGGCAATTGAATTAATGAAAGGCAAGTTGACCTTTCCAACATCGGTATTTTTAGAAGAAGGATTTATACAGGCGCAGCCGGTGCCGGGCATGCTTAAACTGCATGATATGGAAATGATATTAAAATACCTTGGCGAGGGTAAAAATAAAACCATGCCTTGGACAAAATATCAGTCAGCATTTCAGCCTGAGTGGAAGTAATTTTTTTTGATTATTACGCAAAGCTTAATTTTACTTTATGGGAAGAATTTTTGAGGTTCGTAAAGCAGCAATGTTTGCTCGTTACGATAGAATGGCCAAGCAATTCACACGCATTGGCAAGGAAATTGTAATTGCCGTAAAAGCCGGAGGACCGGAGCCTGACACGAATGCAGCATTACGACGCTGTATTCAAAATGCAAAATCGGTTAACATGCCCAAAGACCGTGTTGAGGCTGCCATAAAAAGAGCAATGGGCAAAGACACCACAAATTACGATGAGGTACTGTATGAAGGTTATGGGCCACATGGTGTGGCCATATTGGTTGAAACAGCCACCGATAATACCACACGCACTGTAGCCAATGTGCGCATGATTTTTAATAAAGGCAATGGTTCATTAGGCAACAGCGGAAGTGTAGCTTTTCAGTTTGAAAGAATGGGTGAATTTAAAATCAAAAAAGCTGATATTGATATGGAAGAGTTTGAATTGGAAGGGATAGACTACGGAATGGAGGATATTGGAGAAGACGAAGAAGGTAATATTATTGTTCGTACCAACTTTCAGGATTTTGGCAGAATGAGTGATTTTTTAGAATCCAAGAAAATTGAAGTCATTAACGCAGAACCTATTTATCATCCTAACACCACCGTCAGCCTTAGCGACGAACAAGCCAACGAGGTGCTTGAACTTGTGGCCAAAATAGAAGAAGATGATGACGTGCAAAAAGTATATCACAATTTAAGCTAAGTGTCATGTCATTTACAAAACAAGCATATTCCATATTCGAATTATCAATCGCTGACTATCACAAAAATGATGATATAAACGCCACTGCAAACAACCCATTCCCTGCCGGTAGCATAGAGCATATTTTGTACCGAAAAAATTGGATAGACACAGTTCAATGGCACTTGGAAGACGAAATCCGTAGACCAGAAATTCCAGCTGATGCCGGTATGGAATTAAAAAGACGTATTGACAAATCAAACCAAGAGCGTACTGATTTGGTTGAAGATTTAGATGACTGGTTTCTTGATAAATATAAATCGGTCATCGTTTCAGTTGACGCCACCTATAATACCGAAAGTCCAGCATGGGCATTGGATAGACTTTCAATTTTGGCCTTGAAAATTTACCATATGGCTATAGAAGCCAATGACCAAAATAAGAATCAAGCACATCGTGATAATTGCCAGCTAAAACTGGACATCTTGTTAATGCAAAAGGAAGATCTAATAATAGCAATTGAAAATTTGCTATCAAATATTAGCTCTGGTAACATGTACATGAAAGTTTATAAGCAAATGAAAATGTACAACGACCCAAAATTGAATCCTGCTTTGCAAAAGAAGTAGTATGGAGAAAGTGTTGATTATCCGATTATCGGCCATGGGTGATGTTGCCATGACCGTTCCGGTGTTGCAACAATTGGTCCAGAAATATCCAAACTCAGTTTTTCATTTACTTACTCGCTCAGCGTATTTCCCTATATTTCAAAAGTGCGTTCCTACACTTCAACTAGTGGCCATTGACCCATATCTAAATGGTGGAATTTTAGGGATTTACATGTTATATAAATTTTTACGTCCACAAAAGTTTAGTGCCATTGCCGACTTGCACAATGTAATGCGAACTAAAATTTTAAGATTGCTTTTCAGAAATAATAAATGTCAATGGGTTAGTCTTGACAAAAAACGAAAACAACGTAAGGCTTTGATGGCAAGACGTAAAACACGACCATTGCAGCCCTTACCTGCGGTATATGAATTACACCAGGAAGTCTTTGAGAAACTAAATTTCCCCATTCAACTGACAGCGAACATCCTGAAAAAGATTAAAAAACAAACTGAAGCCATAGGCATTGCACCGTATAGTAAACATGAAACCAAGAATTGGCGAGAAGATAATAACCAAAAAATGATGGATTATTTACTTGAAAATACCACAGCAAAAATATACTTATTCGGCGATGCCAATAAAGAAGGAAAACAGCTTTCATTGTTAGCATCAACGTCCGATAGGATTCATACTACATTTCATTTGAGCTTTGAGGCTCAAATAAATCTCATAGAAACACTAGACTTTATGATAAGTATGGACAGTGCTAATATGCACTTGGCGTCAGCCGTAGGTACAGAGGTTATATCGGTATGGTGTGCCACTAGCCCACTGGCTGGCTTTTTGGGTTTTGGTCAGTCAGAAAGCAATGCTATTCAAACCAATTTAGCTTGCAGGCCATGTTCTATTTACGGAAATAAGAAATGTTGGCGAGGAGATTTAGCATGCACCGAAATACCAATGAATGAGATGGAAACGGTTCTAAATAAGGTTATCTGCTGAGTTGCTTTTTAACGGCATCACAAAGTTCATTCATTTTTATTTCCTTACTAATATTCTGTACAGACTTAACCTTAACTATGGTTATATCAGGAGATACGGTACTTTTTAAATTATTGAAACCAAAATATGGGAAATACCCCATTAGTGCTCTTTTATTTTCAATAATAGTTATCATACGACGTTTAAATGAAGCTGCTGTATGGATCAGGTAAGATTCCACACCGACTACAACTTTTGCATAACGTATAATATCCACTTGTTCATTAAAAGAAAATTTTCCGCAACTATTATATATGCGAATGGGGTCAATTTTTGAAATTTCATTAGCCAAAGCCGCACAATCGTTACTACCCTGCAAGATGATAGGATAGTCAATTTCACTGCATAATTCAAGCCAATCGGATTGCGATAACCCAAAAGTAGGATTGCTTAATACAAAAGAAATATATCCCGCACTGTGACTCATAGGCAAATCTTCATTCTTGATTTTCTCTTCATCGGGTATCTCAAATTCCAAACCAAGACTATCATTAACTATACCGAATTTGCGTATAGTGCGAAAATATCTGTCGACAATATGGGTGTCAGGTAAAAAATTCAAACCAAAAAATAGAAGTAGTTTTTCTCTGAGCAGCATTTTGTTGAGTTTGTACACTTTTATATCAGCATTAAATGCCTGCGTTAGCATGGCAATTACGTTAGCTGAACGCAGATTTCTTTGCAAGTCAATAATGATGTCATATTTTTCGCCTAATAAATCAAGCACCGTATCCCGCAAATCGCCTTCAAAGTCAAATACCCTATCCAACTGTTTATTCAATAATATCTGCGCTGAATATTCTCTTTTTACCAGAAAATGTAATTTGGAATTAGGATAAGCATTGCGCAGTGCACGTAGCATAGCCGTTGTAAAAAACACCTCGGTGTGATGTTCGAGCCGAATAATTAATATTTTCATAATTAATGCGTTAAATAAGGCTGTTAAAGTAACACCTAGAATTATCTCTTATTCTTATATGTAATAGTATTTGTTTCATACAAAACTGAAATAAAAATATTCCGTTTTTTGATATATTCTGCAGTGTCCAACATTATTTCATTTTTTTTCTGCGCAATTATAGGTTTTCATTTGAGATTAAGATTTCAACACCATGACCTGATATAATTATAAATAGTATAGAATCGCCAAATGCTCTGATCACTTTTAGGCGTCAATTGACTTTGGCATACTACATTTATAGTATGCCAAAAATCATCTCATTAATTGGTTTGCCAGGTTGCGGAAAAACTTATTGGGGTAGAAAACTAGCCACTCACTTAAACTTTGACTTTAAAGACTTGGATGAACTAATTACTCAAGAAACCAATTTGAGTATTGCCAAAATATTTGAAGCCGGCGGAGAAATACTATTCAGAAAAATTGAAACTAATGTTCTGAGAGAATTCCTTTCTGCAAATAAACTAGAAGATATTGTTTTAGCATTAGGTGGTGGCACACCCGCGTTTAACAACAATATGCAAGTGGTAAATAATTATTCTTGTTCGATATACATAAATAAAAGCATTGAAAATATTACACAACACTTAATCACAGAAAACGGGTCACATCGCCCATTGATTAGACAACTATCAGAAGAAAAAAAAATTATAGCCTTTCTGAAGAATGTACTTATAGAACGCGAAGCATATTTCATGCAGGCAGATTATATGATTTATGAGAATGAATTATCAATGCATAACTTTGACAAAATAATCAAAGACTATTATGATTAAAAAGATGATTGTGAGCGGAACCATTCTGGCTGGTTCAGCAGTTATTTTAGGAGCCTTAAATGCACACTATTTAAAACAATTCTTCACACCGGAATTGACTGAAAGTTTTGATACAGGTATAAAGTATCAAATGTATCATTCCTTGGCCATGCTAATACTGCCTGCATTAAATAAGTATATTCCGCTTAAAAGGCAAAAGCTTGTTTTTGGTCTATTTTTATCAGGTGTAATATTATTCTCTGGTTCAATATACCTGCTTTGCGGCTTCAAATCAAACGGTATAATCGGGTTGAGCGGATTAGGCATATTAACACCCATAGGTGGTGTGTTCCTCATGCTAGGCTGGTTGCAATTTCTTTTATGCGGTTTAAAGGCTGAAAAATAAAAGCACCCGCTTTGAGCGGGTGCAAATAATTACTACTCTTTTATAAGATTAACTCTCGTCATCGCTATTGGTAACGTCTTCTGCCGCATCTTCATCCTCAGGAATTTCCAAGTCTTTGGCACGTTGACCAGAGCCAGATTTATCAATATACTCTGGTCTGTTTTGATCGTAAATGATACGCTTACCAGGCACATCGCCGATAATTCTAAATTCCGTACGACGATTGTATTGACGTCCGGTAGGATTATCTTTATTACCTATTTTGTTTGGTGCAATAGGATCTTTCTCACCTAAACCTCTTGCCACCATTCTTGAACGGTCTACACCTTTACTTACTAAATAATCTAACACAACTTGTGCCCGTTTTAAGGATAAATCTTTGTTGTAATCATCAGCGCCAAGGTTATCTGTATATGATCTGATTTCTACACTAATTGAAGGATTATCTTTCATAAAACTTACCAGAGTATCCATTGCCTGATATGAAGTTGGATGAAATCGATCCGTATTAAAATCATAATAAACATTTTGCACACGGAATTCAGTACCTGTTCCAGCCTTTTGCATGTAAATTGTAACAGTAGTTGTATCATCAGGATCCATTATTGAACGACTAGAAGTGTTGACAACTGTTCTACCAGTGATATAACCTTCTTTGTCACCAGAAAGCGAATAATTATTCCCTATTGGTGTATAGAATAAAAAATTCCCGGATTTAGAATAAAATGTATCCTGAATAGTCCCTGAGGTTTCATTCGTCATTTTTATCACCACTTGATCAATTATTTGATCAGTAGATTCATCAATTACTTGTCCTTTAACATAAAAACTTGGCTCCTTAATTACGCGCCAAATATCATCACAACATGTTGGATTTTTTACATAATAGCTGCCTAAGCGGTTGGACACCACGTAACCATTTTGTTTTTCATTATTATCCTCTACATAGTACATATCATCAGCAGGTGAGTTAACTGGAAAACCGAGGTTGCGTGCGTTGTAATATCGTGATGGACCTCCCTCTGCACTATAGATATCAAAACCACCTAAACCAATAAGTCCGTTAGAAGCCCAGTACAATTTACCTTGTCGAGAATCATAGAAAGGTGTAATTTCATCTTGGGTTGTATTAATTCTTTTACCGCAGTTTTGTGGTCGACGATAACGGTTTCCTCTCTCACGTGTAGAATCGTACACTGTATACCATATATCATATCCACCTTTTCCTTGTAGCTTTCTGTTAGAGGAGAAGAAAAGCACCTCTTTTTTTCCTACATATGCACACCATGGATGCGTACTTGAAACAAGTGGATTGTCATCTTCGTCATCAAAGTTAGCAACTTTTAGTTTTTCTGGCTTTTTCCACAATCCAGACTTCTTGTCAAATTCTGCTACCCATATTTCGCACTTTGTTTTCATGCTGTCTTTTTCAATACATTGCGTATAGTAAAATCGGTCACCACCTGGACTCCAACAACCATTACCGATGTGCTTAGATTTACTACTAAATCGACCAGCATCATCTTTAAAATCCATAGAAACCTCAAAACTATCTTTCACTTTAGTTCTGTCAAATTCCTTAGGTGCCCATCTGAATTTTGAGTAATAATCTGATTTTTTATCTTCGCCTTTGTACAAAACCTTATTCGCACTCATAGTGGCATAAAGCAATGCTGTGTCACCTAAAGGCAATGGGGCATATTCGGTATAGGCCGTGTTGACGTTAGGTCCTGCATTCTTAACATAAGCTCTTTCAGGATTCATGATTGATTTCATTGCCATTTTACATCCGGCTATTTTTACATCAACTACTTTGAATCGCTGTCTTTTATCTTTTGCTCTGTAAGTTTTTTTAAACTCCTCATAGCGTTCAATTGCCTCTTCATATTCGCCATTCATTTTGCGCATATCACCTTCTAAATAGGGGGCCTCCGTATAAACAGCAGCAGCCAAATCATAAGCCATTCTATAATGTTCTGCTGACGGACCATAATCACGGTTGTATCGTAAAGCTTCAGCAAGTTTCCAATGAATGTGTGGATTGCGTGGCTGTTCCTTTAGTAACTCAGCATAATATTTCTCAGCTGTGTAGTAGCTCCATTGGTCAAACAAACGATCAGCCTCTTTCAATTTCTTTTTGAAAGGCAGTTTCGAAATAGGGTCATCTTTCTGAGTAATGATACGTTGTCCATATACGTTTCCTCCAAAAACGAGGAGTAATCCCAATGTTAAAAGCAATAGATTCTTATTCATTCCTTTGAAATGTTAATGCTGTAAATATAGTTATTGAATTGATAAAAGCGAAAGTCTCAGGACTTATTTTTTTAGAAGCGGGCACAAGGGTAACTCTGGTTTCTAAATCTGTCCAATTCGTTAGGTAAAATGTATTGAAGCCCTACTTCAAAACCACCATAATTTGAAACTTTACCAAGATTTTCTTTGTTACCCATATAGTCATATGCAACACCAACCCTAAAACTATTCCACTCTAAACCAACAGTTCCTAAAATTGAACCATTATCGTCTAAACGAGTATATCCACCAACAAAAAATGCAGGTGCCAATGCTGTAAGCGCATTTGGATCAATTACATAACGCAATTCCATACCTGCTATCATTTCTGTAGCTGAAGATTGTGTTTGATACATAAATGCTGGCTTGATTTGTAATTGTTCAGTCAAATTCCATTGAACTCCCAATTGACCATTTAAACGGATATCAAGACCAACTTCATTGTTTGCTTTCGTTAAAAAAGAGATGCGAGGCTGATTTAAGTTAAAGACTGAACCTCCAACAAAATAGCTTAATTTTTCACTAACTGTATGAGACCATTTCAAGCCGACATTAGCCGTAAAATAATCATATTTTGGATCTAAGGTTTCGCCTGTAGTTCCGGGCTGAAAACCGCCATTAAAAAACTCATCTCCCCAATATAAATTTTGTAGGTTAATTGTCATTGAGTGATAGCCACCTTGCATACCCAATGACAAACGAGTACTTGATTCATCGTCCAGTGTCAGATGATAGGCTAACGAAGCAATGAACGCATTTTGAGTAAGATTACCATCCCCTGCCTGATCATTATAAAATTGAATACCCGCAGCAAGATAATTATCTTCACCTAACGCTCTGAATAAAGGCGCGTCAAAAGAACCTGCAAAGGTTACAAAAGGAACAGTCACACTATTCCATTGATTTCTGTAAATCGCATTTGTTCTCCATAAACCATCATGACCACCGGTATTGGCAGGGTTTAAAGTTAGCGGAGACATGTTAAACTGGGTGAAGTGTATATCCTGAGCATTTGACTGCAAACCCACAAATAAGGCTGCAACGAATAGTAATGATTTCACTGTAAATTTCATTGTTCTAAATCTTGGCATAAATATATATATTATCTAATAAATTAATTGTCTTTCTACCTTTTTATTCCATTTCAGGTTTAAGTCGAACAAATGTAAGGAGTAAAATTTTGTTATCAATCATTCCGTTTCATAAGATTTAAGCCCGAATTATTCACAGTTTCGTGGATATTTATTACTAGCACTCCCTGATTTACCTATTTTTTTATTCCGGCTTCTTAGTAGGTTTGCGCTTAGCATGACCAATAAGAACCGCAACAAGAAATTAATTACTGCCAAATTCCGCAAACCTGCTATATTCTTAGACGGACGAGCGAGAAAGATGGTTGGAATATTGTTATTAGTTTTTGCGTCCTTTTTAACCGTGGCACTTTATTCATACATGAATACCTGGCAACAAGACCAGGATAAAGTTTTGAACGCCACAAACTTCTGGCAATTCTTTGCAAATAAAAACTTGATAGTACAAAACAATGCAGGTCGTTTTGGAGCTTATGTGTCACACCAACTTGTTTATAACGGTTTCGGAGTGGCTTCTTTCTTATTAATTTTGTTGCTTGGTATTTATTGCATCAATCTACTGGCTATTAAAAAATACTTTCACTACTTAAAATCTACATTCCATATACTAACGAGCATTTTGGTATTAAGTCCATTATTATCTTATGTTTTTAATGCTGAGGTTATTACAAAAGCTTATACGTTCCAATATGGCGGCTTATTCGGCAACACCATTGTATCCTTGCTCAATGGTGCCCTCGGCGATGGAGGTACGCTCGCCATCTTTATCGGGCTCGCTATCTTACTGTTAGTATTTTGGTTTAACCCCATCTTTCACCTTCCTTTTTGGCATAACTTGTTCACAAAGAAACCGGAAACTGAAACATCGGTAATATCACCGACTGCTGTTAAAGAAGATACAATGGTTATGACCACAGAAAGTACCCTCTTGATTGATGAAACTATTTTCGACAACACACATAGCCAGCATGTGCCCGAAGAAATAACTGCAATAGAAACAGCGGAAGATGCTAACGATTTTGAAATACCCGAACCCTTTGTGTTTGACAATAATCCTGCACAAGCTGTTGAACTGGATACTGAGATTAATGAAGAATTACCACCAATAAATCAAGACGAACTTCAATTGGAAGTTCAGCAAACCATACCCGAAGAAGTTGAGCCAACTTCTGATATGCACATTACCACCGAAGAACCTTATGACCCTTCTTTAGAGCTTCGCAATTATCAATTTCCAACTGTCGAACTACTTGAAGACCGGCAAAATATAGGCTTCAACATAGACAAAGAAGAATTGGAGAATAATAAAAATCAGATTATTCAAACACTGAAGAGTTTTAAAATTGATATACAAAAAATCTCAGCCACAATAGGCCCAACCGTAACGCTCTATGAAATTGTGCCGGCAGAAGGTATTCGTATTTCCAAAATAAGAAATCTTGAAGATGACATTGCCCTAAATCTTGCCGCACTCGGCATTCGGATTATTGCACCAATACCCGGTAAAGGCACCATTGGAATTGAGGTGCCCAATAAAAACAAGCAGATTGTGAATATGCGTACACTACTTTCATCCGAAAAGTTCAAAACCACGGATGCCGCATTACCCATCGCTATCGGCAAAACAATTGCAAATGAAAATTACATCGTTGATTTGGCAAAAATGCCGCACCTGTTAATGGCTGGTGCCACAGGACAAGGTAAATCCGTAGGTATTAATGCCCTCTTAGTTTCTTTACTATACAAAAAACATCCATCGCAACTAAAATTTGTATTGGTTGATCCAAAAAAAGTAGAGCTTTCTGTTTACCGTAAAATTGAAAAACACTTTTTGGCCAAGCTGCCAAATGAAGAAGAAGCCATTATTACAGATACAAAAAAAGTAATCAATACGGTCAATGCACTTTGTATCGAAATGGATGAACGTTATGACCTACTCAAAAATGCCGGTGCCAGAAATCTTTCCGAATACAACGCAAAATTTATCAAACGAAAATTAAACCCCGAAAAAGGCCATAAATTCTTGCCTTATATCGTACTCGTGATTGATGAATTTGCCGATTTGATCATGACAGCCGGAAAAGAAATTGAAACCCCTATTGCTCGTTTGGCGCAGCTGGCACGTGCCATAGGCATCCACCTCATTATCGCCACCCAACGGCCTTCTGTCAATGTAATCACTGGTACAATAAAAGCGAACTTTCCTGCTCGTATGGCATTTAAAGTATCCTCTAAAATTGACTCCCGCACCATTTTGGATACCGGCGGAGCCGATCAGCTGATTGGCCGCGGGGATATGCTGATTTCTAATGGTGGCGAACTTGTCAGGGTACAATGTGCCTTTGTGGACACACCAGAGGTTGAAGCGGTGGTTGACTTTATTGGCGATCAGCGAGGATACCCAACAGCTCACGACCTCCCAGAATATATTGGTGCCGATGAAGATGTATCCATGAGCGTAGTAGATATTAATAACTTCGACAAAATGTTTCGAGAAGCTGCCTTACTCGTGGTCACCTCCGAAAGTGGCAGCACCAGCATGTTACAACGCAGGTTTAACTTGGGCTATAATCGCGCAGGACGCATTATGGATCAAATGGAAGCCGTGGGTATTGTAGGCCCAAGCATCGGCAGTAAGGCACGTGAAGTATTGGTAAAAACAGAAGCCGAACTGCTGCAAGTATTTGAAGAAATTGGTGTTTAATCACAGGGCATCACATTTGGCACTGGTGTGGTTTTGCTTGTTGTAGTTTTGTCAAGCAGTAGTTATAAAAAAAACTTGCACTTTTGTATAGATCAACTAGCAATGCAAAAAGCAGAGAATGAATATTGAAGAATACAGAGACTTTTGCCTTTCACTTCCGGCCGTCACCGAGGCAATGCCCTTTGACCAACAAACGCTTGTTTTTAAAGTATGCAACAAGATTTTTGCGCTAACTGATATTGATACATTTAAAACCATCAATCTCAAATGCGAGCCAGAACGAGCGATAGTATTACGAGAACAATATCCGGCCGTTACAGGTGGTTATCACATGAATAAAAAACATTGGAATACGATTGCTATAGATGGCTCCATCCCCACCAAACTACTGCAAGAATGGATAAAGCATTCCTACGACTGTGTGGTGGCCAGCCTGCCTAAAAAAATACAAAACGAATTGAATAATACCTTATGATCACCTCCAGACCAATCCTCGAGCAAGAGAAAAATCTAATAACCCACTTATTAAAACTCGCGAAAGCCGAGCAGTTGATACCTACCATCCCTGACGAGGTAAGCCCT
Organism: uncultured Chitinophagaceae bacterium; assembly: GCA_964409905.1. Lineage (GTDB taxonomy): Bacteria > Bacteroidota > Bacteroidia > Chitinophagales > Chitinophagaceae > JAGNRR01. The sequence continues at coordinate 46,312 of CAYPET010000015.1, forward strand.
TACAATACCCAGCAACCTGAAAGTATTAATCTATCAGGCACCGATGCCGAGAACTATGCCGGCGACATCATTGCCGCAGAATATTGGGACACCGATCATGTTCGCGTCGTCATTTCACTCACCCAAGACCATGAAGGCCATTTGTTAGATATGGATTTCTGGAAAGAAGATTTCTCCAACGTATTGAGTTACCCGCTGCCCGAGCAGCTAAAGGTTTTATAATTATCAACAACTATTACTTAGCTCAACTAGCCTTGCTATCTTTGCCGTTGCATGATAGCCCGTTCTACTGTTCAAAAAGTTTTTGATGCTGCTGACATTGTGGATGTAGTGGGCAGTTTTGTCACCTTAAAAAAAAGAGGTGCCAATTTATTAGGCAACTGCCCTTTTCATAACGAAAAAACCCCCTCTTTTACCGTTTCACCCAGCAAAGGTATTTATAAATGCTTCGGATGTGGCAAAGCGGGCAATGCGGTGACTTTTGTGCAAGAACATGAGCGACTCACCTTTCCGGAGGCTATCAAATGGCTTGCGAAGCGATACCACATAGAAATTGAAGAGAAAGAACAAACATCCGAGGAGAAAGAGCAATTAAAAGAAGAAGAAAGCCTACGCATTATCAATGATTTTGCCGTTGCTTTCTTTCAGGATTGCATGCGCAATACCACCGAGGGTAAAACCATTGGCTTAGCGTATTTCAAAGAGCGCGGCTTCGCACAAGAAACCATCGATATATTTCAACTGGGCTATGCCCCCGAAGACAGACAAGCTTTTGGCAAAACCGCTTTAGCTAAAGGATATAAAAAAGAATTACTAATAACGGCGGGCTTGTGTGGCGAGCGCGATGGAGAATTATTTGATAAATATAGTGGACGAGTAATTTTTCCTATACTGAATCAAAGTGGTAAGACAATTGGCTTTGGAGCCCGCATATTAAAAAGCAATACCAAGGCTCCTAAATATATCAACTCCCCCGAAAACCCCATCTACAACAAGAGTAAAACGCTCTACGGTATTTTTCAGGCAAAAAATGAAATCAGCCGTGCGAATGAATGTTTTTTGGTGGAAGGCTATACCGATGTCATCTCCTTGTTTCAGGGGGGCATTCATAATGTTGTGGCCAGCAGTGGCACTTCGCTCACCGAGGGGCAGTCGTATCTTATTAAACGTTATACCAATAACCTGACGATACTGTATGATGGCGATGCTGCCGGTATAAAAGCAGCTTTGCGGGGCATGGACATTGCCCTGGAGGTTGGGCTGAACGTGAAGCTCGTGCTGCTGCCCGAAAATCACGACCCGGACTCATTCATCAGAGAGCAGGGCGCAGCGGGCTTCAAACAGTTTGTATCCCAAAACAAAAAAGACTTCATAGTGTTCAAACTTGAAGCATCCTTGCAGGAGGCTAAAGGCGATCAACTAAAAAAGTCACAATTGATCAATGAAATTGCCGAAACAATTTCCAAAATCAATAAAGTTGAAGAATTTTCAAAACAACAGGATTATATAAAACGCTGTGCGCAACTGCTTCAAATAGAAGAAGCCGGTCTCATTGCCTTAGTCAACAAAAAGATACGTGCCCACATTGGTAAGAAAAAAACAGATGAAGAACGGGAAGAATTAAAACGGCTGGAAACCGATGCCACACCTGAGCAAATTCATCAACCCAACGAAGCATTGCTACTAACCCAGAAAGACTATAAACAAGAAATGGGGCTGATACGAGTATTGATGCAATATGGCAATCGTGAATACGATGCCAACACCAGTGTGGCCGAGCACATCTTCAGCCTTATTCAGGCCGAAGATTTTGTAAATCAGAAATGGACTAAACTCTTCGAGTTGTACAAAAAAGTTTATGAAGACAGTTTACAATTTCCGGATTTAAAAAGCTTTACTCACGAAGCGGATGACAACATTAGTCAGGCTGCCATCGAAGCCATACAGCTCGACCTAGATTTTGAGCCCAGCAAAAACTGGCTCGAAAAACATCATATCGACATCCCGAGCCGAGAAGAAACTTTTTTGGAGGATGTAGAAAAAACCATCGATTACTTCTACTTGCGAAAAATTAAGAGTTTTTATAAAACGTACATCGAAGATTTAAAATCGCTGAACTACGACGAGCACGAAGAAGATATCAAAGTAACGCAGATTTCATTGCTGGAAATAAAAGAACGCGAAAGGGAGATCCTGAAAAAATGGAAGATAGCCAGTATTGGCTAAAACCCAATGCCCACCTGAAACTGCAAGCGCTGATTGCGCCACCGCGCCTGATTGCCTAGATCATTAATGTTGTTTATACTGGTCACAAAGCGGCCACCAATATTCATTTTTGGGAAAGGTCCAATTTTGCCGACATTAACCCATACACCGGCTACAGCCGACAGCTCACCTTGTTTGAATACCGATCGCCCTGAGGCCATTATATCATTTTTATCCAATTCACTAATCTGACTTGTGTATTGTGGCCCCGCCTGCACCCAGAGTATTTCATTCAGTTTATAGTTCAGTAATACCGGTATGGAAAAATTATGAAAGGTAAACTTGCCGGTGGCCAAACTATCCTTGCCGGCATTAAAGTATTGGCTATATAAGCCGCCTAGGCTCGTATCACTCACAACGGTATTCATGCTCCACATACCTTCGATTTGTATGCCGGTACGCCGCCCGTTTATGGCCACAAACAAGCCCGCCAGCATATTGGTATTATAGGTTTGCAGCCACTCCTCGCCCGTTACTTTATTAAAATTAAATCCGGCTTTGGCCCCCACCAGAATGTCGAAGCCATAGCGCTCTTTGTTGGCTTGTGCCGTAGCAGCAGACAAACCCGTACAGATTAAAACAGCTAAGAAAATAATACGCTTCATGCCATTAGAATTTAGCTGTAAAATTAAGCGCTCACCCATGCGCAGCATTTACATAATAACCCCATTTATTTACAGAATGTGAATTGTGATTGGTAATAAGTCTTTGGTATGCCTTTGGCTCTTGCTTTTGCAAACAAAAAATATACGGCTGCGATTTTTTTGGTGCAAAAAGCGGCTAAAAGTGGCTAAGTTGGCCTTGGCTAAGGCACAGACGCAGTTTTAGTACGCTTCGACGCAGTTTGAGACGTGCCCGACGACAATTTAGATTGAACTAAAAGATTGACATGCCTATCATAGCGCACGACTTGCGTACGATAGCGTACGACTATAGCACCAAAAGCTTCGTCGATACGCCCTAAATTATTGTCAAGCTATTCTGCAGGTTTGAGGGAATGGTTATATAGCCCGTCACGGCAGAGTCGCCTATCAGCAGACGCTGCGGGGAGCAGTAATTAATTTATTAAATAGAAATAAATGGGAGTGTTTCAATTTTGAGGCTTGTGGTATATATTCAGGCGATGGCGCACACTAAAAAAATAATACAGCAAAGAACTGAATAAATGAAAGCGAACGAAACAAAAGTAGAAGATTTCTTATCTTCAAATAAGACACAATTTGTAATTCCAGTTTACCAAAGAAATTACGATTGGTCAACAAGTCAATGTAAACAACTTTTAGATGACATTTTAAAAGTGGGAACTAGTAACAAAATGAATGCTCACTTTATTGGTAGTGTTGTTTACGTTCACGATGATGTTTACACTTCTTCACGAATCAAAGAACTTACTGTAATTGACGGTCAGCAAAGATTAACAACTTTAACTTTAATTTATTTGGCTCTTTATCGTTTGGCAATTGAAATTGAAGATAAAGGACTTGAAGCCGAAATTTCTGAAACTTATCTTACGAATAAGTTTGCACCTGAAGAAGAAAAATTAAAACTTCGACCTACCGAAAATAATGACAAAGCCATAAAATTCCTTTTGCGAAGTGACAAAGACGAAGAGTTTAGCGACTTTTCAAAAGTAATTGATAATTTCAACTACTTTAAAAGTCGAATAACTGAAGAAAATTACGAATTCGTACTAAAAGGACTTTCTAAACTTATGTTTGTTGAAATATCGCTTGACCGTGAAAAAGACGACCCACAAAGAATTTTTGAAAGTTTAAACTCGACAGGTCTTGAATTATCACAAGCGGACTTAATTAGAAACTATATTTTAATGGGTCTTAATCGTAGAGACCAAAACAAAATTTACAACAACTATTGGGAAATCATTGAGAAACTTGCAAGAGATGAAACCTTAAATACAAGCAAAGTTTCGGATTTCATTAGAGATTATTTGACTTTAGTAAACAACAAAATTCCGAACAAAGGCAAGGTTTATTTAGAATTTAAAACAAAATTTCCGGCAACAGATTTGCAAGAATTAGAAGCCAATCTTGTGCCAATAAAATCGCTTGTTAAATTTTATAATAAACTTCTTAATCCAAAGAACGAAACGGACAAGGACATACGACTGCAACTTGAATATATAAGTAGACTTGAAATAAATGTAGCTTATCCATTTTTAATGAAAGTCTATGAAGATTATTCCGAAAACGTAATTGACAAAGCAACATTCATTGAAGTTTTAGATTTTATTCAATCATTTGCTTGGAGAAGGTTTATTGTTGGTTTGCCTACAAATGCACTCAACAAGATATTTATGACACTTTATGAAAAAGTTGATAAACAAGATTATTTGTTGTCATTACAAAAGTGGCTCCTTAAAAGATCTGGCTCACAGCGTTTTCCAAAAAGTAAGGAAGTCATTGAAAGCCTTAAACTAAAAGATGTTTACAACATAAAATCTAAAAACAGAACTTACCTTCTTGAGCGACTTGAGAATTTTGAAAATAATGAACCAGTAATTATTGAAGGTAACTCAGATATAACAATAGAACATGTTTTCCCGCAGAACCCTGACCCAAAATGGAAAGTAGATTTAGGTGCAGAAGAATACAACTTAATTAAAGAAACCTATTTGAATACAATTGGTAATTTAACTTTATCAGGTAACAATGGTAAACTTGGTAATAAACCGTTTGTATTTAAGAGGGATTTAGAAAATGCAGGTTATAAAGACAGCCGCTTATGGCTAAACAAATATTTATCAATTGCCGAAAAGTGGGATAAAGCAGAAATTGAAAGACGTTTTGACTTACTGGCTGAACGTTTTTTGAAAATTTGGCAAATGCCTGACATTGCAATTGAAGAACGAGATGAAAATAACGAAGTGAATATTTTTGAAGCAGAAGACCCTAAACATAAAAAATTAGAGTATGCCATATTCTTTGACCAGAAAATCAAAGTTAATCAAGTCTCAAAATTATATGTAGAAGTTTTTAAGCAACTATTCGAGTTGCAACCAGAGACATTTTTCACAACTGATTTAGCAGAAAAGATCACTTTAACCAAAAATCCAAAAGATGGTAATCCAAGACAGCCACTAGCAATTAACGAAACTTATTTTATTGAAGGGGATATTGATAATATTAATAAATTCGAGAAGATAAAACTGGCGTTGACAATATTTGATTCTGAAGATGAATTAACCATTAAATATGCTGAAAATGAATAACGAACTTCCAATATTGCAAATAAAAAATAGGCGGGATTGTAATAAAATCAATGTTTTATACTTGTATCAAAGTTTGTTCTTTCGTAACCCTTGGCAGTAACCATAACAAAGGCTCCGCAATATGAAAAAACCCTGACGATGGTCAGGGTTTATGTGCCCGAGACTAGATTCGAACTAGCAAGCGCAATAATCGCGCACTACGACCTCAACGTAGCGTGTCTACCAATTTCACCACCCGGGCGGGAGCGCAAATTTAAACAAATTTTACTCACTGACATTCTAAATGTGAGGCTAAAATATACTCTTAACCTACATTCCTAGTAAACGTAATAAACCAACACATAAACTAGCATGCGCAATAGTCGCACACTACGACTTCAACGTAGC
>CAYPET010000016.1:0-13053 GCA_964409905.1 uncultured Chitinophagaceae bacterium
CTAATTGTATTGGTTCAGAATTTTTTGATTAACATTCAAAAATAAATTGTCGACACATTCCGCATGGATAGATAGGTTCGGTCTGCTTTGTGTTTGGAGATGAATAGCTAATAGCAAGTATCAATATCTTAATATTCGGATAATTGGTCATAGCATGGGCCAGCGCTACGCGCTCAGCACAAATGCCTGCCGGGTAGGCAGCATTTTCTACATTAGCTCCTGTAATGACTTTTTCATTTTCTAATAGCACAGCACAACCTACAGCAAAACCTGAATAGGGGGCATACGCCTTTGTGCTGGCTAGGTCGGCAGCTTTTATAAGCTGTTGTATTGTGGGCGATAATTGCTGATGATGCTCGTATAATTCGTAGGAATAGCTAAGCTCTGGCATAACACAAAACTAAACAACTTATGAGGTTAAAATATCGCTCGAACACTGGCTCTGCCCGTGTGAACAACATTGGCGTTTCCTGGATTTCGACCTTCATATTGTAAGCTCATTTCTATAGATTTTGAAATTCGTTTATCAAAAGAGGCTGTCCAAAGGAAGTTTCGCCCATTTTGTAAACCGTCCAGCATGGCGTAGCCTACACTAGAATTAGCTTCGCCATTATATGTAATATTGTTGTAGGTGAAGCGTGTATTGAAAATGCCAGATGATGGCATATTGTATTTTACCTCCAAATTGCCCGAGTGGCTTACGGCTTCTTCGCCTAATGTATTAGCTGTATTGACTCGAATGTCATATTTGTAGGTTGCACCAATGCGCAACTGATTATTTTTTAGAATAATACTTATGGCAGGTTCTGCGTATTGTTGAGTGATATTAAAGTTGCGGTTGTCCAGAAATTGTGAGGCAAAAGTTTGCCGTCCTGTTTTGAGCCGTTGAGTAAAGGTAATTTTCTTGGTAATATTGACACGGCCACGCAGTAAATGCTCAATGTTTTGTCGAGTATCCAAACCATAGTTTAGCAGCACCCGGCCGTTTGTAGTAGACTGTATGTAATCCAACCCCCATTTATTGCTAAAGCGATTAAAGAATACAGAATTAATGAAACTTGCTGTATTGTTTAGCAGTAAACTATCATCAAACGAAAAAATGAAGGGATTGTATTGTTCAATGCCTTGTCTGCCAAGAAACCTATTTTGAAGTTGAATGGACGATTGCACAAAGAAATAAGAGAGTGCTTTTTTTAATCCCTTAACATTTTTATTCCAAATGCCCCGAGGGTTGAATGCTATACTCTGACTGTACTGCGAATATTTAGCCTTTACATATTGGTTGGTTGGGGTAAAGATTTTTATAAATCGTTTTTCATCAGGGAATTGTGCAATTTCAAATTCATTCAATTGCCTCAAGTTATCGCCATTGTAGTCGCGCCAAACGTATAATCCCTGACCGGCCGGTACTTCAATGTAAGTGAATTCTCTTTTTTGTTCCTGACCACTACCAAATTCGTACAACATATTGCCCGATAGCATTCCTTTAAAAAAGGCAAAATTGTAATTCATTCGACCCAGCAGGCTTTCGTCAGCTGTCTGACTTGAAATAGTTGAATCCTGTATGGTCAAATTGCGGTAGGAGGCCGTAAACTTAATTTCTTGATCACGTATCGAGAGGATTTGACCGTTTAACTGCACATTATTCGAAAAATTAGCTTGAGTAAGCTGATTATTTTTATTCAACAAATCATTGCGGTACATATAATTTAGCTCAAATTGTTTTTTGGACAAAGGGTCATTCTTGGCATAAAAGCGTAATTCATTAAATGAAAATGCATTTGATAGTAGGGTGTCAGTTAGCGGATCTCGATATGTGTTGCGTTCTTGAAGAAACTTACTGCCGATAGTAAAATGTTGGAATTTCTCAAACGTTTTTTCAATTTCTATTACGGGTCGAAAAAAGGTAGTTTTAGCTACCTCAGAAATTTGATTTATTGTATTCCCACTAGCTTGAAGGCGAAATCCTTGACGCTTGAAGAAAATTAATGGAATGTGCTGTATTCCATTATACGAGTTGTCGCGCTGGAAGGTGCCAACCGTATACCCCATGCCCAACCCATTTTTATTGGTTGCCAGTACTGTCGCTTTGCCCAGATGTTCATTTGCTTTGTATTCTTGAGGTGTAATGTTCCAATCACGTATAAACTCTACATTCCTAAATCGCTCAATAGCTTGAAATCGGCGTTGCACAAATTCATAGTTGAGTTCAGACTCCAATTGCCAGTTTTTTATGAGCGGCCTTTTTTCATTGTATATTATTTTTTGCGCCACGCCCACGTTCTTATCATTATCAATTGTGGAAAATGTATTCGGATCAAAATTGCTCACTGCTGTTTCCAGCCGGAGTGATTTATTGCTATCTATAATATAATCCATCCCAGCCACAACCATTTGTTGCATTTTGGGTGTCACAAGTCTTATGACCGGTTCATAATCACCTTGAGGAACACCTTGAACAGGTGCTACCCAACTGTAAACTCTTCCGTTTGCACTACTGATGCCTTGCACATAATTCCCCATTCCATTACCTACCTGCGAAAAACTGAGTCGGTATTTTGCACTGTCAGGATTAGTAGAAAAAACATACACGTCGTTGTAAACAATATTGTTCACAACGGTATCTATTTGTTTATACAAAATCTTTTCATTACTGAAAGTGTCATCAAAACGGATGGCAGGAAAATTTGCTTCATTTATACGATTACCAATGCCCGTAAGAAAGTTTCGTTGACTGGAGTCTAAGTCTGCTAGTATGGGTTGATTCCGCGCGTCTTGATTGGAATAGGCGCTGAGTCGGAATGTGAGTTTCTCGTTTAGTTTGTGTTCGTTTGTGACGTAAAAAAGGCTATTTAGGTAGTTTCTGTCGGCAAATTCAAACTCAACATATATCCGCAAATCTTTCGTTATAAGTCTACGCGGCATAAAGGTGACTTCGGCTGTATTATAATCGATGATATAGTCTTTATCCTCGCCACGATCCAGCTGTATGCCATCAATATACACACGCTCCGTGCCCGCCAAAACGATAAAAAAAGTTTCTCCATTTGGTCCTGCGAGTTTGTATGGTCCCTGGTTGCCTTCTAAAGCCGTTAATTGATTCCGTACCCATTTTCCTTTTGCAAAAGAGCCAATAGCACCAAAGCGATTTTCGCCATTTTTTGTGGATGTCTTTGTTTCAAAGTGGCCACCTTGCACCCGTTTGTAAAAGTTCATGAAATAACCGTTTGGCTTTCGCATGTCAAAATCACCTGCAGTGAGTTTTGTATTTTTACGTTCTAGCTGGATGGTTACCCGGTCAAACTCTTGAATTTGCTGTGTGTTTCCCTCGGGTTGAAAGGGTATGGTGTTATCAGTAATAGCACCTCTTATTTTAATGCTGTCGCCCAAGTCGCCTTCCATTTGAAGATTAAACTGTGAGTTTAGCACTACATCCTGACTATTGCCAAATGATAAAGCTCGGCCAAATGTGCCTGAATAATCTATATTACCAAAATCTACAAAAGGCCCATCTTGCTTGATATCGGTGGCCGAGTATGAATAAGAGGGCATGGCAATATTCGTATCATAGTTTAGAGCACTGTTTTTGTGAAACAACTTTTTGGTAAAGGAAAATGGAAATATGCGATAACTGATGCGTACCGTGTCTAGCTGGGGCATTGACTTCCAGATTAAAAGGGCATTTGCGTAGTCAATGCTATAAAGTGTGCTGTCAACATTAATTACAATGGAGTTTGGTACAATGCTGAAACTATCCAGTACTACTTGCTTTTCGGTAGGGGCAAAGCTGATGCGCCGCATGTTCTGTACAGCCGATTGATTTTGCTGTGCACACAACGATCCAAAACTGAAAACGATTCCGATAAGAAGTACTAACCACCTCAAAATACCACTGTACTAGTAACGTTAAAAGTACGGATATTGTATAATCTTCATGTAAAAATCAAAGAGCATCAATGAAATGTAAGTATTGTTGATTTAATAGTCTAAAGAGAAATGGGTATCGTTCCGTTTATTGATTGATATTGAAAAGATAAAAAAAACCTCACCACCGAATGGTAGCGAGGTAATTAAATAAATGAGTGCTATTTGATTAGGCTAGTGTAATGCTCTTATCAAGATATACATCCTGAATGGTGTTCAATAGTTTTATGCCAGTCTCCATATCACGCTGAAATGCTTTTCGTCCACTAATAAGTCCCATCCCGCCGGCTCGTTTATTTACAACTGCTGTCATAGTTGCTTCTGCCAAATCGGTAGCACCAGAGCTAGCACCTCCGGAATTAATTAAACCGACACGGCCCATGTAACAATTCGCTACCTGATAACGACATAAATCAATTGGATGATCAGAAGTTAACTCGCTGTAAACTTTGTCATGTGTTTTCCCGAATTTAATAGCTTTAAAACCACCATTATTTTCTGGTAATTTTTGTTTAATAATATCAGCCTGAATGGTCACACCAATATGATTTGCTTGTGCGGTTACATCGCTAGATACATGATAATCAACGCCATCTTTCACAAAGGCGCTATTGCGTAGGTAGCACCATAATACTGTGGCCATACCTAACTCATGCGCATATTCAAAAGCTTCAGCTACTTCTTGTATTTGTCTTTCTGACTCTTCGCTACCAAAGTAAATGGTTGCTCCAACAGCAGCTGCGCCCATATTCCAAGCATCTTTTATTGTACCAAACATGATTTGGTTAAAGGTGTTGGGGTAGGTAAGAAGTTCATTGTGATTAATTTTTACAATAAATGGAATTTTGTGTGCGTATTGTCTTGCAACGCTACCCAAAACACCATATGTAGATGCTACAGCATTACAACCTCCTTCTATAGCCAGTTTTACAATGTTTTCCGGATCAAAATAAATCGGATTAGGTGCAAAAGATGCACCGGCCGAATGCTCAATGCCTTGGTCTACAGGCAAAATAGATACATAGCCCGTATTTTTTAATCGTCCATGTCCAAGAATGCGTTGAAGATTGTTCAACGTTGGGATGTTTCGATTTGACGGAATCCAGGCCTGCTCAATAGTTTTTTTAGAGGGCACATGTAAATGTTTTTTGTCAATCGTTTTTGAGCGATGCTCCAGATAATACTCGGCTTTGTCACCTAATAAATCTATAATGTGTTGTTTTGCCATTGTCCGATTTTTATTAAATTTTGACGAATTTAGTGCGAAAAACGTAGTAAATCATTAAAAAATGAAGAATTTCAGCTATAAATAACCAATTTTATCTAACGCCGACTTAACGCTTTTAAAAATGAATCCATATGCACATGAGGTAATTTTGCCTCAAACAATAGAATGGAAAGTGCATCAGTAAAGAAAATTGTCGTGATTGGGGGAGGTTTTGCCGGGTTGCAGTTTTGCCGCAAGATGCGCAATCGAAAGGGGTATCAAGTATTACTCATTGATCGCGAAAACCATCACATGTTTCAACCCTTGTTTTATCAGGTGGCCACGGCGCGCCTCGAACCAAGCAGTATTTCCTTTCCGTTTCGAAAAATTTTCCAACGGGCACGTAATATCGATTTTTTATTGGCGAATGTTGAAAAAATTGATCCTGAACTAAAAAACGTTCATACTGACCAAGGTGTGGTATCGTTTGACAAGCTGGTCATAGCTAATGGGGCCTATACAAATTATTTCGATAATGATACTGTGCAGGCCAATGCCCTTTCCATGAAAACTACCCATGAGGCCATTTTTATCCGCAATCATATGCTAATCAATTTTGAACGCATGATGGAACAAAATAACCAGGAGGGCAGCAGCAATATCGTTATAGTGGGAGGCGGCCCGACGGGGGTTGAATTGGCAGGATCTTTTGCCGAAATGAAAAACATTATTTTGCCCAAAGATTACCCCAAACTTGATGTTAAACATGTGAGGGTTTATTTAGTTGAAGGGGCAGCTTTTCCGCTCAATACAATGAGCGAAAATGCTAAAACGAATGCCAAGCGCTATTTAGAGGCGCTGGGTGTGGAAGTAATCACCGAAACTTTTGTAAAAAACTATGATGGCAAACGAGTTATATTGAGCAATGGTCACGAAATTATTTCGAACAACGTGATCTGGGCAGCAGGTGTGCAAGGTAATTATCTGGCTGGTCTGCCTGATGATGTTAAGCAAAAAGGTAATCGATATCAAGTAGATAGACAAAATCGCATACTAGGCTTTGATCATATATATGCCCTCGGTGATGTGGCTCTAATGACAACTCCACAATATCCGCAAGGGCATCCACAGGTTGCCAATGTGGCGATTAATCAGGCCAACAACCTTGCCATCAATTTATTAGCTAAACCTGGTAAAAAACCGAAAGATTTTGAATACCGCGATTTAGGCTCTATGGCAACGGTTGGCAAGCACAAAGCAGTGGTTGATTTGCCATTCATGAGGCTCAACGGCTTTTTTGCTTGGTTTATTTGGATGTTTTTACACCTGATGCTGATACTGAGTGTGCGAAATAAACTTATAATTTTTATCAACTGGGCATGGAGTTATTTTACCCGAGATACTTCTTTGCGACTCATCTTGAAAGCACGGCAAAAAAACTGGACCTAACCCAGCAGCTGATAGGCCAGCAGTGCACTACCGTAGGCTAGTACCAGCATATAAGTAAATTGGAAAATCACATATTTCCATTGGCCAGTTTCTTTCTTGACCACCGCCATTGTACTCATGCATTGCATGGAAAATACATAAAATAGTAATAAGGATACCGATGTCCCCCAACCAAATCGTTTGTTACCACTAGCATCTTTTTCGGCCCGCAATTTTTTTACAATAGAACTTTCACTATTGCTGCTTATACTGTAAATGCTGGACAGTGTGCCCACAAAAACTTCACGAGCTGCGAAGGAACTAATGAGTGCAATGCCAATCTTCCAGTCATAGCCCAATGGTCGTATTGCCGGCTCGATAAATTTGCCGGTATAGCCCAGGTAGGAGTATTCGAGGTCTATAGCTTCTTTTTGCAGTTCGGGATGCATCTGGTGTTGATTGCTCAAAAAATCTTCACTTTTTGGACTCCAATTTGCCAAAAACCACAATACTACCGCAACCAGAAAAATGATTTTACCAGCTTGTACTACAAATGTTTTTGTTTTGGAATAGACCGTTACCCCAATGCTTTGCCAATTGGGCATGCGGAAAATGGGTAATTCCAATATCCAGTTCGGGTTACTAGGCACCTTGCTATATTTATTTATCAGCCATGAAAAAATAAGGGTTGCCACAACACCCAGCAAATAAAGGCCTAATAAAAACAATCCTTGAACACCAAAAAAATAGTCACCCGCATCCGGGAATAACACTGCAATCAAAATTACGTAAACGGGCAGTCGTGCGCTGCAGGTCATGAGCGGTAAAGTGAGTATTGCCGTAATACGTTCTTTGGGATTCTCGATAATACGCGTGCTCATAATGGCGGGTATAGCACATGCCCAGCTAGATACCAATGGTATCACACTATGCCCACTAAGACCAAATTTTTTAAGAAAAGCGTCAGAGATAAACGAAATGCGCGACAGATAACCTACTTGTTCCAGAATGCCAATAAGGAAAAACAAGATGGCGATTTGCGGAATAAAGATAACAACACCGCTTATGCCCGGAATGATGGCGCCTGCTATCAGTTTGCGCAGCCAGTCATTTTGAATGTGTTGGTCAGCTTGCTCGGCAAGCCAGCCAAAACCTTGGTCAATCCAATCCATAGGGAAGCTGGAAAAAAAGAAAACAGACTGAAAAACTATGTAAAGCGTAGTTAAAAAAATAAGAATTCCCCATATTGGGTGAAGCAAGACTTTGTCCCATCTGTGGGTGTTAGCCAAATAGCTTAGGGGATTTCCTGAAGTTAGATTGGCATTAATGACAGGCAATAGGACTTTTTGCCTGCGTTCGTAATCATCTTCCCAATCTGCCTGATTATTTTCAAGTTCCAGAAAATCAACATACTTATTTACCAAAAACTGCTCATCAACAACTTCGTCAAAATTGCTTCTGCAAAATGTGTTCGGAACGCGAAATTGGTTCTCCAAAATCAGTTTCTCCAGATAACCAAAACCTTCTCCGTTACGAGAGTTGACCATTACGACTGGGCAACCCAGGCTCTTTTCAAGCCCCTCTTTATTAATACTAAGCTTACTTTTGTTTGCTTCATCAATGAAGTTAAGTACTAGTATCATTGATGCCTGCAAATCAGCAAGTTGAGAAAATAAAATCAAGCTGTCAAAAAACTGCATTGTGTTTGCAACGAGCAGTATGGGTTGATGATTTTGTGAAGCCCGAATAATTTCTTTTTTTGAGATAAGTTCTTCCGGTGAAGTGGTATGGACGGATTGTAAGCCCGGTAGGTCGATGATTTCGGTTGATTTGAATTTGCCTTTCAGCATTTCGATGGTTACGCCTGCGTAGTTGCCTACTTTGTGGTTTAGGCCAGTAAGTCGGTTGAAGAGGCTTGTTTTGCCTGCATTTGGTTTTCCTACAAGAAGGATGCTATTTAAGCTATTCTTACCCATTCTATTTGCTCAAAATCTTTTTTACGAATAGAAAGAATCTTGTGTCGAAATGTGATACAAACTAATTGGGCATATTTGGGGCTATAGTTTATGGTGAATACGGTGCCAACGGATAAGTTATGTCCCAAAATAAAAGAACGAAACACATCGTCACCTCCAATAGCCGTAACAATGCATTTGGCATTCGGTATAATGGTTTGATTTTTCAACACGAAGGTGTAAAGCTATTACATGGAATACAATTGTATTTTATAATTCGGGAATTTATCCTTGAAGTACCGAGCTCTTTTTGGTTATAGGGTTGATTCTATTTACAAGTTTGTTGCGAGCTTCTATTTTGTGTTGGTAAAAAATGATTGGTATTAATAACAAGAGGATGTAATTGAAAATTATTATTTTTTTATAAAATATTGATTATTAATTTTTTATAGCCAATTGCTATACTTTTGCTTTTATGTAAAAGTTGATAAAATCAAGAATTTGAATGCTTGGATTTCAATATTCAAATTCTTTGAAAACAGCCGATGTTGGTGAGCCTTTGCGCGTAAACGTGGGCAAAGCTGACAAGTTCATGTTGATTTAATTTCATAAAAAACGCTCCCTACGGAGCGTTTTTTATATCAACATTTTATACTTTTAAACATCAATATTCGCATACTTTGCATGTTTCTCAATAAACTCCCGACGAGGAGGTACCTCATCTCCCATAAGCATGGAGAATATTCTATCTGCCTCTGCTGCATTGTCTATAGTAACTTGTTTTAATATTCTGGTTTCAGGGTTCATGGTGGTTTCCCATAATTGTTCAGCATTCATTTCACCCAAACCTTTGTAGCGTTGTAAGGATATTTTCTCAATGCCGCCCATTTGAGAGGTTATTTTTTCACGTTGTTCTTCATTATAGGCGTATTCGGCTTCTTTTCCTTTCTTAATCAGGTAGAGTGGTGGTTGGGCAATATAGACATAACCTTGATCTATAAGTTCTTTCATGTAACGATAAAGGAAGGTCAAAATCAATGTTGCAATATGACTACCGTCAATATCAGCATCAGTCATGATGATAAGTTTATGATAGCGTAATTTTGAGGTATTGAGCTCTTTGCTATCTTCCTCAGTACCAATGGTTACGCCCAAGCCTGTGTAGATATTTTTTATTTCTTCGTTCTGAAACACTTTGTGCTCCATGGCTTTTTCTACATTCAATATTTTACCACGTAGTGGCAGGATAGCTTGATAGCGCCGATCACGGCCTTGTTTGGCAGTACCACCTGCCGAGTCTCCTTCAACCAGGTACAACTCACATTTCGCAGGGTCTTTGTCTGAGCAGTCTGCTAATTTGCCCGGTAACCCGCTGCCTGTTAATACACTTTTTCGCTGCACAAGTTCGCGTGCCTTGCGGGCTGCTGCACGAGCTTGGGCCGCTAAAATCACTTTTTCAATGATGATTTTGGCACTTTTGGGGTTTTCTTCCAAATAAGCATCCAACACGCGGGCAATAGAATTGTCAACTATTTTGGCAACTTCGCTATTACCGAGTTTGGTTTTCGTTTGCCCTTCAAACTGTGGCTCGGGTACCTTTACACTGATAATGGCTGAAATACCCTCGCGAAAATCATCACCCGTAATATCTACTTTGGCTTTTTCGAATAGTTTGTTTTTATCTCCATATTGTTTAAAAACTCGCGTAATGGCACGTCTAAAGCCAGAAACGTGTGTACCTCCTTCAATGGTATTGATATTATTGACATACGAGAAAATATTTTCACTATACGAACGATTGTACTGCACCGCAACTTCAACGGCAACATTGCTTTCTTCATCATAGTCCTCGGCATAGATAGGTTCTTCAATTAGTGGTTCTCGATGGCTATTTTTGTCTAACAGTTTGATAAACTCTGCAATACCACCTTGGCTGTAAAACTCTTCTCGTGCAAATGCTCCTTCGTCGTCTTGTTCGCGTTCATCAATAAGTACGATACGTATGCCACGGTTTAAAAATGAAAGCTCGCGAAGTCTTGCTGCTAAAATGTCGTATTTGTAAACACTTTCGGTGAAAATGGTATTGTCGGGCAAGAATGTCACCACCGTGCCCGATACATCAGTAGTACCTACTTCCTTTACAGGGTAAAGTGGGGCTCCTTTGGAATATTCTTGCTCATATTTTTTCCCTTGTCGATGCACTTCCACCTTCAAGTGCGTGCTGAGTGCATTCACACAACTGACGCCCACACCGTGCAACCCGCCTGAAACCTTATACGAATCCTTATCAAATTTGCCACCGGCATGCAAGACAGTCATAACGACCTCAAGGGCAGATCGTTTTTCTTTTGGGTGCATATCGGTAGGGATACCCCGTCCGTCATCCTTTACGCTTATCGCATTATTATTCAAAATACGAACCTCGATATTGCTACAATGACCAGCTAGCGCTTCGTCAATTGAGTTATCTACAACCTCGTATACCAGGTGATGCAGGCCTTTTATACCAACGTCGCCAATGTACATTGCAGGGCGTTTACGAACGGCCTCCAGACCTTCTAATACTTGAATACTACCGGCATCGTACCCCTGTTTTTTTTGCTCTTCACTCATAATTTTCCTTAGATTTTTTACCCAGACTTGGGACTGCGCAAAGGTACAAAAATCAGGTGGAACTTGGGTCTAAATCGGCACTGAAAAGAATGTCTTAAATCATTGAAAATCATTAGGTTATACAATTAATTATCCACAAATAAATCCACACTATAATTCAACCCTTAGCAAGCCATTTTTTGTCTTTCTACATCTGAATAGAACGGCTACATTTGTAGCATGCATTATAGTGTTGTTGATTTTTACTCTCCATGGATTTTAAAAATTTATGCTTTGCGACAAGCTGTACTGCGAGAGCCACTTGGATTGAATTTGTTTAAAGAAGATTTATTGGACGAAAGAAACGAAATATTTGTCATTGCTCATTTGGAAGAAACGCTAATCAGCACTATGCAATTTGTAAATATGGGAGAGCAAAGGCTCAAACTTCGTCAAATGGCAACAGACCCTGCATTTCATGGTCGTGGCTATGGACGTCAATTGGTCTTATTTGGCGAAAAATGGGCTAAAGAAAATCATTTCGCACTGATTGAGCTGCATGCCAGGCACCATGCTGTGGGTTTTTATAAAAAAATCGGCTATGAAATCATTGGCGCCCCCTTTGATGAGGTAGGGATTTTACATTACAAAATGCAAAAGACTATTCAACAATATCAAACTGAATGAGTTTGTTTACAAGGCCGTTTTTATTCTTACCAGTTATCCTGAATTGAGCGGTGGCTACGTATAATTTACAAGGATAATCGGTATAATCATTTGTTTTTTCTACCAGTTTCAGCCATTCATTGATGGCAGCTGGTTTTCTTTTCTTTGCTAGCAGTTCTTTTTTAAGTGCTTCTTTCAATTTCGCATTGCTGAGATTGTTGAACTGAGCGCTATTTTCCCCAGCCGCTACAAAAATGTTTTGTTTACCAGGCAGGGGAAACCAGTCGGAGCGCTTTCGCCCTAATGATTTGAGTAATAATTCTTCCTTTTCATTCGCCACTTTCAGGCGGGTATCAATGCGTTCTTTAACCGCGACTTCCGTCAAGCCGGTTATTCGCAATTTCATTTTGGATAAATCGCCCTTTGTAACCAAGTAGGACACACTTCTATTGGTTTCAGGGTTTTGTGGTTTCAGTTCTTTGGCTTCCAAACCATCAAAGACTACTTCACAATGTTCAAATTTTACAGAGAAACCACTAATGCTTGAATCGGAACTAGTGAACTTTTCTAATTCTTTGCTGATTTTGACACTGTCTACTTGAACCATAATTCTGGCAATTTCACTCTCGTCTTGAGTCCTATCTGAGATGTCCTTGGTGTAATTGGCCAAATAATTTGAGTCGGTTTCAGTTATTATAGTTGTTGAGTCACCAAATTGAATATATTTCCCACCAATTTTGCCCACCTCCTTACACGAAGACACAAAAAACAGTAAAATTAGTAATGTCGCGCTATGTGAAAGATATAACTTCATGCTTAACGTAATCGATCCAAGTCTTTTACCAATTTGTCATCTTTTCTGATTCCGTTAAAACCCAATATGCCAAAAATCAGCGATAATAAAGGCGCAATAATTCCCAATCTAATAGTCATATTTTCTTCCTGCAGTTCAGCAACAAAAAACATATAAGCAATACACATTGCACTAAGTAATACTACAATCAAACTGAAAACTTTCTGAATTTTACGGTTTTTGAAACTGAAAATAGCAATGAAACTGCATAATATAATGTCGGCTATCAAGATGAGTACCAATACATTATTCGTTGCGTTAATCTCCTTACTATTCACAAATGCTGTATCAACTGCCGATTGAAACTCAAGAGCAAATGGCAAAAAGAACGCCAAGCCAGCTGATAAAGCCGCCATTAGCAACCACAAAGTTTGAATTCGTTGTATCATGATTAAAAAGATGATAAAGTTAGGCTAATTAAAAATCGA
>CAYPET010000016.1:13063-47770 GCA_964409905.1 uncultured Chitinophagaceae bacterium
AAATCGAGTACAAATTTGTTATATTGTATTTTCACACTTCGAAATTAAATATGGGAAAAAATGTACGAAAGAAAGACGCGCTTGACTATCACAGTCAAGGTCGTCCGGGAAAAATTGAGGTTATACCCACCAAACAAACCAAAACACAATATGATTTAGCCTTGGCCTACTCGCCAGGAGTAGCCGATCCGTGTTTAGAAATAGAAAAAAATCCCAACGATGCCTATAAGTATACCGCCAAAGGTAACCTAGTGGCCGTTATCAGTAATGGTACTGCCGTGTTGGGTTTAGGCGATATTGGCCCCCTAGCCAGTAAACCTGTAATGGAAGGGAAAGGACTACTCTTTAAATTATATGCCGATATCGATGTTTTTGATATCGAAGTGGATGAAAAGAATATTGATGATTTCATTAAAGTGGTTAAAGCCATTGCGCCAACTTTTGGCGGTATCAACCTTGAGGATATTAAAGCGCCCGAGAGTTTTGAAATAGAAGAAAGGCTGATTGAAGAACTTGACATCCCGATAATGCATGACGATCAGCATGGCACGGCCATTATTTCATCAGCTGCATTATTGAATGCACTAGAAATTCAAGAAAAAAATATTGAAGACATCAAGCTTGTTGTAAGTGGGGCAGGGGCTTCGGCAATTGCTTGTACCAAGCTGTACGTGAAACTTGGTGTGCGGAAAGAAAATATTTACATGTTTGACAGTAAAGGCTTGCTATCTGAGGAACGAGAAGATTTAGACAAACGCAAAAAGGTTTTTGCTAAAGGAAAAAATAAATCTTTGGCCGAAGCACTTGTTGGAGCAGATGTTTTTTTGGGACTTTCAAAAGGGGGCATTTTAAACCCTGACATGCTAAAGGTAATGGCGCCCAGACCCATAGTCTTTGCTCTGGCTAATCCTACTCCCGAAATCGACTATCCCACTGCTACAAAAGCCCGTAAAGATATCGTTATGGCCACAGGGCGCAGCGACTATCCGAATCAGGTAAACAATGTGTTAGGCTTCCCTTATATCTTCAGAGGTGCGCTGGATGTGCGCGCCACCAAAATTAATGATGAAATGAAGCTCGCAGCGGTGCATGCCTTAGCAAGCTTGACCAAAGAATCAGTGCCCGATGCGGTAAATATGATTTATCAGCAAAAATCTTTAAACTTCGGTCCGGAGTACATTATTCCTAAACCAATGGACCCTCGTTTATTGAGCACAGTGGCGCCTGCCGTAGCCAAGGCTGCGCATGAGAGTGGAGTGGCTCGAAATCCGATTCAGGATTTTGATAAATACCGCGAAGAACTCATAATGCGTTTAGGTACTGATGATAATATTCTGCGAATGATAATGAACAAGGCTCGACAGTATCGTAAGCGAGTTGTTTTTTCAGAGGCTGAGAATATTAAAATTCTAAAAGCTGCACAGTTTTCTTTTGAAGAGGAAATTGCATTTCCTATTTTGTTGGGCAACGAAGCGCGTATAAAGAAAATTGCTAAAGAGTACTCTATCGATTTAAAAGGGATGACGATTATAGACCCAAAATCTGAAGAGTTGGCAGCAAAGCGCGAAGAGTACGGTACAATTTTTTATGATAAAAGAAAACGCAAAGGGTACAACCGTTATGAAGCCGTAAAAATTATGCGAGAACGCAATTATTTTGGCTGTATGATGGTGGAAACTGGCGAGGCCGATGCTTTAATTACAGGTCTCGCAAGAAAGTATCCCGACACGATTCGGCCGGCACTCGAAATTATTGGTCCTGCTGATGCACCAAGCACTGCAGATCCAAGTAAGAAAAGAAAAATTTCTGGTATGTATGCTATCCTTAGCCGAAAAGGTCCAATTTGCTTTGCCGATACAACCATTACCGAATTCCCAACGGCAGAGGAACTCGTGGATATTACCTTGCAAGCATCTCAAAGTTTACGAAGTTTAAATATTACGCCCAGCGTGGCCATGTTATCTTACTCCAATTTTGGCAGTAGCGATCTTCCTGAAGCAAAAAAAGTACGCAAGGCTGTAGAAATATTGCATGAGCGCCACCCTGAATTGTTGGTTGAGGGCGAAGTGCAAGGCAGTATTGCGTTTAATAAAGAGTTACTGGAAGAAAATTATCCTTTCAGCAAATTGACGGAGGGTAGACCAAATGTGTTGATATTTCCAAATCTATCGGCCGGCAATATTGCCTACAACCTGATGTTGGAAATGGGCAATCAAGAGACTGTTGGCCCTATATTATTAGGGCTAAAGAAATCTGTACATGTACTGCAGCTTGGTAGCACTGTAAGACAGATTGTGAATATGGTTGCCATCGCAGTTTTAGATGCACATATAAAACAAAAAACGGCTTGAATATAAAAATAAATATTGCTATTGATGGACTCTCGTCCACCGGAAAAAGCACACTGGCCAAAGCCTTGGCCCGAGAAATTGACTATGTCTACATAGACAGCGGAGCCATGTATCGGGCCATTAGTTTGTATTTGTTGGATCATGACATAGATATTACAGAAAAGAATGCTGATTTAAATGATGCTTTAGCCAATATTGATATAACGTTTGTGCGGCATCAAACAGTATTAAATGGTCGAGTTGTAGAAGAAGACATACGGTCAATGCGGGTTTCTAACGTAGTTAGCCAAGTAGCTGCAATACCCCTTGTGCGCGATTTTTCAGTACGGTTACAACAAGACTACGGCAAACAGAAAGGAGTTGTAATGGATGGTCGTGATATTGGTACGGTCGTCTTTCCAGATGCCGAATTAAAAATATTTTTGTTGGCCTCGGAAAAGGTACGCGTGCAAAGGCGCTATGACGAGTTGATAAAAAAAGGACAAGCAGTTACAATAGAGGAGGTTCGGGGTAATTTGCTGGAGCGAGACCGGATAGACAGTACCCGTGCTTATAATCCGTTGCGGAAAGCAGCAGATGCCAGGGAATTGGATAATTCGTTTCTAACTGTAGCTGACCAAGTTGAAAAAATAAAAACCTGGCTTGCCAAAATATTACAAAGTAGCCACTAATTCTTCAACAGTTACCTCAATGCCGCTGACGGTTGCCAAGCGCAATATGGTCTGCTCTACAATGGCATCTGGGCAACTGGCCCCCGCAGTTAGCAAAATGCGCTGCTTACCGGGTTTAAGGTAATTAGACGTTTGCTGCAGTTGACTTTGATGAAAATTATAATGTTGAATGAGCGATGAACTGACTATCTCGTTAGCATCTTTAATATAATAGGTGGGGAGTTTTTCTTCACACAACTCGACAAGGTGAGAGGTATTGGAACTATTGTAGCCACCAATTACAATGGCCAAATCAGCATCCACTTCCAGCAAACTTTTCACCGCTGACTGGTTGTCATTTGTGGCATAACATAAGGTGTCACGGGTATCGGCAAAATGTGATTTAATTGTTTCTGCATCTGCTTGCCAATGATCGCTTACGAGCTCACGTAAAAAATTTGCAATCGCCTGTGTGTCTTCAGCAAGCATAGTAGTTTGATTGATTACACCAATTTTTTGAAAATCTTTTGCGATATCAAAACCAGGGGTGTATCGATTGGCAAATTCTTGTTCAAATTGTGCTTGAGAAGCTTTTAGTCGGATGTATTTTTCCAACAATTGTGCTTCATCCATATTTTTTATAATCAAGGTGGGGGCTTCTGTTGCACATTGAGAAAAAGTAGCTCGGGTTTCCTCGTGGCTTGGCTTTCCGTGTAGTATCAATGTATAACCTTTTTGGCCTATTTGGCTACCACGCTTCCAAACTTTTTCTACAAAAGGACAAGTTGTATTGTAGGCCACAGGGCTTATCCCTTTAGATTCAAGTAGTAGGATTGTTTCACGCGAGGCTCCAAAAGCCGGAATAATGACAATATCATCTGAATGAATATCATCCCAACTTAGGTATGGATTACCCAAGGTGTCTTGAATAAATTGCACGCCATTTTTCCGTAAGTCATCATTCACCTGAGGGTTATGAATCATTTCGCTTAATAAAAAGATGCGCTTACCTGGATTTTCTTCAACCGTTCTAAAGGCAATTTCAATAGCGTTTTCAACCCCATAGCAAAACCCAAAATGACGAGCGATATAAAACTGTAAGGGACCAATGCTGATTTCGGTTGGCGAAAAGTCTTTTTTTAGTTTATCATCTTCTTTTCGTTTCTGCTTAATCGCGCTTACAAGTTTGGACCGATAAACATTTGGGATATCAAAACTTTTCATAATGTATTAGCAAAGAAACAACGAAGCGGTGTAATGAAACTGTCAAATATGGTTAGAATATTATTAATATATCCGTAGGTTTCAATCAAGCTAATCGTCTATTGTTATATTTGAGAGCCTTTAATTAAATAGAATGAATAAAATACTAATTGTGATAACTGCTATGTTGGTCTTGGCTACTCAACTAAAAGCACAGGACCAAACTGAGGCTGTTGAAGCTACACGCACCTTTGTGGGAGGAACATATCACGGTACTTTTCAGCCAGAAAAAGCTGATGTTGCATTGATGCCAGAGCTACGGGCCGTGCGCAACAATGTAAACAAAAGCCAATATCAAGATGATTTGGCAAGTTATAAGGATAGTTTAAATTCGCTGAAAAGAGCGGCCAATTTACATGTTGAAACCACTGCTAATAAAACCACCGGCACTATTGATCCGGTGAGGGTAATGGGGTTTAACGCGCTTGGCAATCAAGGTACACCATCAGACAATACGCTGGCCATAGGCAAAAATGGAAAAATGATTGCTGCTGTAAATAGTTCCATGCGTGTTTATCAGTCAACCGGTGCGCCGGACGCGCCAATTGCCTATTTCCCAAATTTTTGGAATTCAATCACCAACAAAACAGATATGTGCGATCCGCTGGTTTTGTATGACCCATCGATTGATCGATTTGTCATATTCACACAAGTATGCGACCGTGTTACAACAGATAATCGAATATTAGTTGCGGTCTCGGCTACGAATAATCCTTCTGGTGCATACCATTATTATTCCTTTAGAGCCAATTTGCGTGAGATAATTGGTTCGGGTTATCCTTTTGATACCTGGTTTGATTACCCCAAAATGGCCGTATCGGGTAGTGATATTTTTATTACCGGTAACCTGTTTCGAAATGTTGGAACCAATTCATATTTTATTGAAAGTGTTATTTTTCAAATAGATAAAACGGCCTGTTCGAATGGGAGTCCTTCTCCAACAGCTTTTATTTTTAACAATTTGCCCAATAATCCGTTCACTTTAGTTCCGGCTGGCCATGGTCGTGATGCGCATTATGGCGATGAAATGCATTTTTGTGCTACCAGAAATTTAACTTCTGCCAATGTGTTGCTTATGTACACAGTCACAGGTAAGGTCGGTAATAATCCGGGCATTGCTTCCGCAACGGTTAGTGTTCCCACTTATTATCAACCTGCCGATGGCGTGCAACAAGGTACCAATGTGATGCTAAACTCAGGCGATATGAGAGGCATGTCAGCTATTTATGTGGATGGTACTGTACATTTTGCTTATCATTCCAACGGGCCGAATAGTTTTATTGCAATCAACTATAACCGATTGAGAAGAAGTGGCAACTCTTGGTCAGTTCAGAATAAATTGATTTCTTTTCCTCAAGTGGATTGTGCATATCCTGCTTTGGCTAGTATGGGTTGGACAGATCAAGATCAATCTGTGTTGGTTGGTTTCAATTATAGTGGTAATGAAAACTACCCCGGTATTCGTGCTTTACTTATAGATCACGATATGAATGTGTCCAATGCTATTGAATTGAACACTGGTATTAAATACGTTGATTTTCTGAGTAGTAACGGTTCTACACGTTGGGGAGATTATTCAGGAATAACAAGAGAGCATAATGCTTCAAGGCCAACAGTTTGGACGTTTGGCATGTATGGCAATTCAGCCAGTCGATGGTCAAATTACATTTCAAAAGTGGAAACTAGTTCTTGGGCTGTGCCTACCAATGATGTTGTTTCGCAGAAACATGAGGCGGTTATTTACCCTAATCCCGTGGTGGATACTTGGCATTTGAAATTGCAATTAGAAAAAAACGGCAAGCTGAGTGTGCAACTCTATGATATTAATGGTAGAAAATTGCAAGATATTTTTAATTCCAACGTGAGTGCAGGTGAAGCAGTTTTCTCTTTTAATAAAAATGGCCTGGCTAATGCCACTTATTTTGTGCGGATTCTTTTAGACAATGAGCTTATTGCGGATGAAAAAATCGTGGTTACTAAATAGCTTAGTCATTCTACTACTGATTTTTGTAGCCTTTGGCTGCAGGAATCAAAGGCATGCAGTCAATACCAATCCTGATATAAAGAAGAGGGGGAATATGGAATTGACAGAGAAAGAAACAGAAACAGACCAACGTGTTATCCCACAGCCTGGCACAATAAACCCAAATCAATTGGATAGTTTGAAAAGAGATTTGAATAAACAAAAAAAACAAAAAATCGATAATAGTCATGAGTGAAGTAACAAACGCAATACCATTAAAATTTACTCAAGGTGCATTGGATGAGCTTGCACGATTACGAAGAGAACAACCCGAAGACAAGCCTTTTGTAAGAATTGGTGTGAAAGGAGGGGGATGCAGTGGTTTATCCTATGTGTTGGAATATGATAAAAAGCAAGATGGCGATGTTTTATATGAGTTGGAGAATGGTATCAGTATGTTGATGCAAAAAGCACATGAAATGTATCTGTTGAATGTTGAGATTGATTTTCAAGGGGGGCTAAACTCGCGTGGATTTACTTTTTCCAATCCAAACGCCTCAGATACTTGCGGCTGCGGAACTAGTTTTGCCGTTTAGTTGAGTTTTTCGGCTATGAGTTATTGCTCCACACTATCGATGCCCAAATTAGCTGGGTCTTGAACCACAAGATACCCATCAAAGTCTTTTATCGCATTCCAACTCATTTTGGATACATAAACTGCCGCTGCACCATTGGTAGTAGATGTCGTATTGCCGATATCGATGGTAGCTTGTGTTTCAAATCCAAGATAGCCAGAGGTTGATGTTTTGTGTAGCGAAACGTTATAATCGTTTGCTAAATTGGCTTCAATGTTGTTTAACAGGACTTGAATTTGCACACCTTCCTTTTCTTCTTTTAAGTAATAGTTTAGTTCAAAGTCCGAACGATGATTCCCGTTATAAGAAGGATTTAACTGGTAAGTTTCAATTGAGGTATGATAAAATTTGTTTTTATCACAGTTGGCAAAAAACATCAGTGTAGTGACAATTGCAGCTGCGGTAAGAAAACGCATTTTTTTACTTGGTCATTTTTTCAATGATAGGCTGGCTGACACCAGTGAAAGAAAATCCTCCGTCATGGAATAAATTCTGCATGGTAACCTTGCGTGTCAAGTCACTAAACATGGCAATGCAGAAATCTGCACATTCATCAGCCGAAGCGTTACCAAGTGGGGACATATCCTCAGCATAATTATAAAAGACATCAAAGCCAGAAACGCCGCTACCTGCAGTAGTGGGAGTGGGAGATTGCGAAATTGTATTGACTCGTACTTTGTTTTTGAAGCCGTAATGGTAACCAAAACTTCTGGCAATGCTTTCAAGTACCGCTTTAGCGTCTGCCATGTCATTGTAACCCGGAAAGACCCGTTGGGCTGCGATGTATGAAAGAGCGAGAACACTGGCCCACTCATTTAGCGCATCTAATTTCATGGCCGTTCTTAGCACTTTGTGAAAAGATAAGGCAGAAATGTCAAGTGTTTTTTGAAAAAAGTCATAATTCGTATTGGTGTATTCTATGTTCTTACGAACATTGGGACTCATTCCTATACTGTGTAATACAAAATCAAGTTTGCCGCCTAAGACTTCCTGGCTTTCAGTAAAAAGTTTCTCAAGATCATCCAAACTGGTAGCATCTGCACCAATGACTTTGGCGTTGTTGCATTTCTCTGCCAATTCGTTTATTTTACCCATGCGCAATGCAATGGGGGCATTAGTAAGCGTGAATGTAGCACCATGTTCATGACATTTTTCTGCTACCTTCCAAGCCATAGATTTTTCATCCAATGCTCCGAATATGATACCTCTTTTTCCTGCTAATAAACTTGCCATAATGTTATACTTTAATGTTCGTAAAAATACATCAATCACTTGAATGAAGGAGGAATATCAACAGATTGATTCCTACAGTCCTAATAATTCTTCTGCCGCCGCAGTAAATTTTTCGCTCTCTTGCTTTCCACTGAGCATTGCTGATATTACTTGAACGCGCTCTGCATCACCCAATATTTTTATGTTAGTTTGCTGTGCATCCTTCTCGTGCACTTTTTCTTTGTAAACAAAGTAATGTTGGTTAGCCTGTGCCGCAATTTGAGGTAGGTGCGTGATGCTAATGACTTGATGATTTTTAGCCAATTTCTGAAGTACTTTACCCACCTTAAGTGCCGTTTCGCCAGAGATGCCTGTATCAATTTCGTCAAATATCATACATGGCAAAGCCGCAACATGCGCTAGAAGAGATTTTATGATTAGCATTATCCGACTCATCTCACCGCCTGATACAGCTTTCTGCATGGCTTGTAACTTGCCAGTATTGTTAGCATCAAACAAAAAATGTATTTCATCAATACCATTTGCCGACATGTTTTTATAAGCATGTTGTATGTCAAATTTTGAATTGATTAGGCCAACCTCGGGTAGCATTTCATTCACAGCGGCACTAAATATTTTTATACCTTCAAGGCGTTTTTTACTCAATTGTTGAGAGGAGGATGCACAAGTATTTTTTAGCAGGCTGTGTTGATTTTGCAATTCTTCAATGTTGCTATCTATCGTAGTGATAGCGAAGAGCTTGTTTGAAATCTCTTCCCCGAATGCAATAAGACCTTGAGTATCGCTAAGCTGGTGTTTTAGTAGGAGTTTGTTAGCCAATTCTAATTTTTCTCTCAAGTAGAATATTCTTTCGTCATCGGTATTGAGTTTGCTTTCCTGTATTTCTAATTCTGTTGAAATGTCTTTTAGTTCTTCTATACTTGAGTTTAATCTATTGTCGAGATCGCCGAGTTCGCTGCTGAGGTGAGCATATTGTTTGATGCGTTTGGCAAGGATTTGTAGCTTATCAAGGATGGCTTGTTCGTTATGTCTTAACAAATCGGCTCCTTGAAGCAAGATATCTTTTATTTCCTGCGCATTTTCAAGGATGCTCAGTTCTTGTTCCCATTCTTCAATTTCATTACCGCGCAGTTGCAGTGCATCTATTTCTTCAAAAATAAATTGCAGATAATCTTGTTCGGCTTTGGCATTTTTGGCAGCCAGTGATTTTTCCTGCAATTCTTGCTGAACTCGCAGTAGTTGTTGATACTGTTGCTGAAAATTTTCACGTTCTTTGTCTAGCGATAAATAATCATCGATTATTGACAGCTGCTCATTTTTTTGCAACAGATCATAATTGTCAAACTGTCTATGCAGGTCGACTAGGTACTGACTTATGGTTGCCAAATCCTCTAATCGGGCAGGTGAATCATTTATAAAAGCCCGGCTACGACCATTTGCATTTATCTCGCGGCGTATAATGATATCATGAAAAACTTCAAAATCATTTTGTTGCAGATATTGATTTATTAGGGCATTCTCGTTAGTTTGGAATTGTGCTTCTACTATACATTTTTCACTTGGATTCAACACAACGGTATGATCGGCTCGTTGGCCCAGTATGAGTTCTAGGGCGCCTAAAAGGATTG
Source organism: uncultured Chitinophagaceae bacterium (assembly GCA_964409905.1). Lineage (GTDB taxonomy): Bacteria > Bacteroidota > Bacteroidia > Chitinophagales > Chitinophagaceae > JAGNRR01. Next base: position 22,787 of record CAYPET010000016.1, read on the forward strand.
ATTTTCCCGCACCTGTCTCGCCTGTAATGATGCTAAGCCCTTTCTGAAATTCTAGCTGAATTTCATTAATAATTGCAAAATTCTTTATGTACAGTTTTTGCAGCATTACCCAAAATTAAGTGTTTGTAACAATTTACTGTCCTTGAATTCTTAACAGCCCTGATTTGGCTTTATGATCCAAAGAGGTTTTGTATTGATGACCATCAATGGCCAGAACTTTTTTAAAGTAGTAGGTTGCCAGTCGATTATTATTTTGTTGTTCGTAAATAAAGGCTAGCTGCAAAGCAGCTCTGGCAGGGTAGTATTCATTGGTCGGGTTGGGAGCTTCAATTGTTTGTTTGTAATAGCTAATTGCCTTACTAAGATTGTTAGTTTCATCATATAGCCTAGCCAACCGGTAATGCCATTCCAATTGTTCGACTTCGGTAATACCTTTTTTTAGTTCCTCATTTTCAAGGATGTTGGCACAACGTTGAAAGCTTCCACCATCAAAAAGCAAATGGGCCTCCAATAATTTTTTGTTACCAAGATTATTTTGCTTGGCAATTTTTTCCGCTTGTTTATCCATGTCAGTAATACTGGTGCCTATACTTAATGTTCTTGCTTTGTAAATATTAGCAAGTTTAGTATTGTCCATTAAATAATAGCAGATGGCAATTTTTAATGCTGCATCTTTTTTGTAGAAATAGCTTTTGCTGCCAAGATATTTCTTAAGATACACGATGGCTTTTGGGTATTGGCCTGTTTGCAAATAGGCTGAGCCTAATGCGAAATCAAAAATTATTGGTTGCAAATACTCTTCGCTTTTATTTCGTTGTTGTAGTATACGGATGCATTCTTCTGACTTAAAGTTATTCAACATCAGGTTGCTTGTCATGAAGGTATAGAGGTAGATATTTTTATCGTCCAGTTGATAGGTGTTAATCAGGCGCAGAGCTTTTTTACTATCATTGAGCAAGATTTCATTGAGGTATACATAATAGAAAATGGCGTCTTGTTGAAACAATGGTGTTTTAGCATCTAAACCATTCTTTAAAATGCTTATGCCTTCTTTTATGCTGCCACTATAACCCAGTAATTTGGTAATCCATTGATACTCTTCGGGGATTGTACCAATAATGGCCTTTTGAGCACCATAAAAAATATCCGTTTCCCGAAAGTTCGGGTATAGTTTTTTATTCTCTTTGAAAAGGGCATGTGCTTTCCGGAAGTCGTTGGCGGCTTTCCAATTTTCTTTGTATTTTATATGGATCAAACTCCATTGCAGATAAATGATGCCTTTACACAATCGGTAGTAAGGTGAGTTTTTGTTGGAGTTGTTTAAAAAGTTTAGTCTTTTTTCTCGAAAGGGCCTTCGTCTTTGGTAAAGGGCAGGGTCATCTACGAAACATAGCCTTACAAAATCCTCATAATTTTGAAGTAATATGATGAGATGGTTATAAGGGTCAGTGTTTATTTCATCTTTTAGTAATAATCGAGCCTCTTTGATTTTGAAGGCCACCATACACTCGTAAGCTTTTATACAATTGGCACTTGGCGTAAAATGACTTTTATTTGCCCATACAAGGCTGGGGGATATAAAGCAAATGACAATCAAAAAAATCCGCATATCGCTAAAGGTAAAATAAAAAAAGCGATGCAATAATATTTTGCATCGCCCTGATTAAAAAAGATTTTGTGTTACGACAATTTATATACTCACACTTTCAGTGAGTTCTTGATCTACAATAATGCGACCACAATGTTCACAAATAGTCATTTTTTTACGTAGACGTATTTCTGATTGACTCTGTGGCGGTATAGCACTGTGGCAACCTCCGCATGAGTCTCGTTCAACGGATACTACTGCTAAGCCATTGCGGAAGTTTTTGCGTATTTTGTCATAGGCATCGAGTAAACGAGGAAGAACTTCTGATTCTGCTTTTGTTCTTTCTTCCATCAACATCTTTTCTTCTTTTTCTGTTTCCTCGGTTATTTTTTTTAGTTCTTCTTTTTTTATTTTCAATACTTCTTCACGCTCGCTGATTAAAGTGTTGGTTTCCTCCTTTTTCTCTTCACGATCAGCTATTTGAGCTGTGGCCATTTTAATATCTCTTTCAGCTTCTTTAATATCGAGTTCGCTGGCCTCGATTTGTTTATTAATAGCCTCATATTCCCGGCTATTTTTTACATCATTTTGCTGCTTTTCATATTTCTTAAGTGCAACAGCAGCGTCTTTTTGGTTTTGCTTTCGCTCATTTATATACTCCTCTATCTCTGAGATGCTTTTATCGAAGTTTTCAATTCTTGCCCGATATCCTGCAATTTCGTCTTCCAGGTCTTGTACCTCCATTGGTAATTCACCACGCAACTTGTTGATTTCGTACAACTTAGAGTCAATTTTTTGAAGTTTGATTAGAGATTCTAATCGTTCTTGTATGCTGTATTCTCTTACTCTTGCCATTAGAAGTATTTTATTGGATTCGTACTAGTTTTTGATAATAGGAGTGCAAAAGTAGGGAATTTTTTCGATAGAATATCATAAAAAAGCTGTGGAGTGTATTGTTCACTTTCGTAGTGGCCAATATCCAGAAGGCTTATTTTGCCGTCTGCCATGAAGAAGTCGTGGTATTTTAAATCGGCCGTTATATAGGCATGAGCACCTTTATTTATAGCTTTTTGAATCAAAAAAGCACCAGATCCGCCGCAGATGGCGATCCGTTTGTAGCTCCGAAAGGCGGATTGTGTATATCGGATGCCCGGAGCATTCATAGTGCTGGCTACATGGTGGAGCAGCTCTTTATAGGTGAGGGCCTTCGGCAAGTCGCCTATTATTCCTGAGCCAATTTGATCTTGGCTATTTTCTAATTCGATTATTTCATAGGCTACAACCTCATACGGGTGGGCTGATTTTAGGGCTCGTAAAACATTTTTTTGTAAATAATGCGGGAGGATTACCTCAATTTTAATTTCTTTTTCCTCACTCCGGATGTTGGCTTTGCCGCTAAAAGGATTAGCATGTTGATTAGGCATAAATGTGCCTATTCCGGCGATTTTAAAACTACATTCTGAATAATTGCCTATCTCTCCCGCACCGGCATTAAAGAGAGCCTTTGTGACACGATCTAGATATTTTTCAGGTACGTAGGTGTATAATTTTTGCAGTTGGTGAGGTTTGGGTGCTAAAACTTGGGTATTTAATAACTTGAGTCTTTTTGCAATTTTTTGATTGACACCTGTGTCAATATTATCAATATTGGTATGTGCAGCATATAGGGCAATATTATGTCTAATAGCTTTGATGATAGCTCGAGAAGCATCGGTGCTTGGATTTAATTTTTTTATTCCACCAAATATTATAGGGTGGTGAGCGATGATTAATTGACAATCTTTTTTTATTGCTTCTTCAACGACAGCTTCTGTACAATCCAGCGAGAGCAATACTTTTGAAACTGCAGTTTGTCGGTCGCCTACCAATAAGCCGGCATTGTCATAATCTTCTTGAAGGCTTAATGGTGCATATGTTTCTAGGTAATTGCAAAATGTTTCTACTGTATAGTTCATTTTTTTAGTCATGTTGTAAATGTACAAAATTCCAAAAAGCAAATAAGCCACACATTGGTGGCTTATTCATGAAGATTATTCAACAATATACTGGTGTTTAGGGTGTTTTTTCATACCCCCTAAAGCGATAGGCTACGGACAATTGAAAACTAGGTATGCGGAAGAACACATTGGTGATTTCTTTTTTAGCCACACCGGATGTATTATCCCAAAATAAATTGCTCATGCGTAAATCAAGTGATAGTTTATCGTTAAATTGATATGCACCACCTACAGTGTAGCCTAAGCCAAATCGACGACCAAAATCATTACGTGTTAGTCGTGTGTCTGTATTGTTTCGGGGTATGTAGGTTTCACTAGCCCCTACAGTATCTGATGCTGTTAAAGAGTTCGACCTTGAGCTTGTATTAATATTCATTCTAAACCCATAATCAAAGTGCATACCGGCATAAACATTTATTTTTTGAAAATCAGCGTTTAGTAAAAGAGGAATTTGTAGGGTATAAAAGTTATTGAGGTTGTAGCCATAATTGACTGAATCAATCTCATAGTTGTATATTTTACTTTTAAAAACACTAGTAGTGTCTATGAATGTACTCCTGACAACATTTCGATTGTCCTTAATGGTATAACCGCTATTGTTTTTGTGTATAAATCGAGCCTCCATTTGCAGTGTCAATAATCTGCTTAGGGGCGTCATTGCTGTAAAGCCACCCTGGAACCCACCGAAATTATGTTTAGAGTTCACCAAAGCTGCATTTAGTCCTACGAACATTCCGGTATGTATTGGGAATTTAGTATGTGTAATTTGAATTGCCTTTTGGTTGATTCCCTCACTTATGTTTTTAAATAGGGTGAAGAAACCACTTCTCTCTTTGGTGCTAACTTTAGCTGATTTACTATTTGCTGTATTAGGGGTTTGGCTCACCGGCTCGTGAATATCGATTCTGGCTTGGGCCGATTCTGCTATTTTTTCATTCGATGCAAGTGCTGTCTTTCGTTGAGCAGCCATCTCCTGTTCTTCATTTAGTGCCACGAATCTAGGGTTAATCACGGTTCTTTTTTTCTCCTGAACTAATGCATAGCTAAACGAATCGGTAATGATTTTTTTATTGCCAGATTGGTCTTTTACCACATGCTGACTCACCTCGGTTATTTTAGTAGTGTCTAGGTATGATTCTGTAATAGTGGGCTCAATTTTTTCAGTATTTACTTGATTTTTTTTATTATCAAGTGTATAAAGGTCCGATGGTTTTAAGTTTTTTCTTTCTGATGATACAGTTGGAAATGTGGTAGTTGGTTTTTTTATGGCATTTGAATTTAATTTATTTGGCAAGGCTGATGCTGTAATTGCGCTTTTATTTACGTTCGGTTGATTAATAGAAGCTGCTTGACTTGCCAATGGAGGTGAGGATAATTTGGTTGGATCAGTTAATTTTTGTTGTAGTTTGTTAGATTCAGTTTTTTCAATTTGCTCAATAATGTCATTATTATTTGCACTTGCCACGGCAAGTGCGCCTTCTGTTGGAGATTCATTATTTTGGTCTAGTATTTTTTGCGTATTGATATTAGCTGAAGTGCCTTTTGTTGGTATTATGTCTGCGGAATTTTGGGATAGGTGATTATCCTTTTTTAAATAGGAATACCCTGCAATTATTGAAGTGCCAACTACCAGAAATCCAAGAAGCAAGAACATCCAAAAGGGCTTTTTGTCATCTTTGTCCTGATGATATGGGTTTTTCCCATCTAGCATACGCTCCATATTGGCCCATGCTCCAAGGTTGTGCGGTTCTTCGCCGTTGGCAACCTTTTGTCGCACCAATTCATCTATTGAAATCTTCTTATTCATTTTTCGATAAATTATTTATTTTTTCCTGTAATATTTTTCGTCCTTCATGCACATGCCATTTGCTGGTTCCTTCACTTAGGTTTAGCTGATTGCTTATTTCCTTATGTGAAAAACCTTCGATGATATACATGTTAAATACTATTCTCGTATTTTCAGGCAGTCCTTGAATCATTTGCATGATATCATCATATTGCATTTTATCTATAGCAATGTCTGATACTGATTGTTCTGCCTCTTCAAAAACCACTTTTTCCCGGTACTTGGTAGTAGCTCTTACGTAGTCGAAAATGGAGTGATAGATAATGCGCCTAACCCATCCTTCAAAAGAACCTTTGTGGCTATATGAATCTATTCTCTGAAAAACCTTTAAAAAGCCGTTGTTCAGAATTTCTTCCGCCAAATGATACTGATGATAATTTGTATAACGCCTTACCATGCTCATCATTTTTGGATAATAATATTTATATAACTTTTCTTGAGCAATACGATCTTGCTTCAAACAACCTTCAATAAGGTTTTGAATGAATAAATCTTGTTTTGTTTCTATTTGACTCAAAATGGCTGTCAATTCTAACCGCTTAACTCTATTACAAGACGTTGGAACAGTTTAAATGGTTGGGTTTGTTTGGGAATTCATAAATATTATCGAACTAAAATTAAAGTTAATTTAATATATGTATGACAAATTAAAAAAAAGGCTGCTAAATAGCAGCCTTTAATTTTAAAATTTAGTTGTTATATATTACTGTTTGGTAATTTTTTGAGTAGTTTTTTGACCATTCATTTCCAACTCGCACAAGTAAATTCCTGCAGCTAAGCCAGCAATATTTAAACTAGCATTGGTGCTACCCTTAGCAATAACATCAGAAACTAATTTTTTACCTGTCATAGAATAAACAGTAATGTTCAAATCTGCTTCTTTTGCTTCAGACATTTGAATGTTTAGGTCTGTAGTCGTTGGGTTAGGGAACACTTTAATGTTGCTAAACGTGTTGGCAACATCGTTTGTGCTAATTGGGCTACAAGTATTACAAGTAATATCATAATCCCAGTAGTGGTAATCAAAGAATGGATTGTTGTAATAAACCGAAGGAATGTAAAGAGTACCCCAACTAGTTGTGTCATGCGTCCACAGGCCTGAGAAGTTTTGATCCGGAGCATCATAGAATCTCCAAGTAGATCCACCGTCTTCAATAAGTGACACAAGTACTGCGTAATTATAATTTACAGTACCAGTTGAAGTTACAAGAGTATCGTTGTATGGAGTCCAAGTATCTCCAGATTTAAATGAAATAGATGCACCAACTTGATAACCTGCAGGTACATTGATATTCATTGGAATCTTCATGTAGTGCAAATTCTGAGCAATTGAATCATTCAAAGTTTGGAGTGTCATTGGAATTTTAGCATAATAAGAAGATGTAGAAGAAGTAAGGATTGAACCTCTGTTAAAATCGATAAATGCAGTGTTGATATACATACTGTCTAAGCCATAACGAGTTTTGAATAGTGCGTTAGTGCCCCAGAAGTAAGATAAATCAGTACCATTAGTAGCACCAGCTTGGTCAATAATTACTGATACAATCATAGTATCAACAACGTTTGGTTTGTTCAGGTTACGATAATATCTGTAGATAAACCCAACACTGTCAAGTGTATAAGCATCATTATCAGAAATTTCAATTTCTGTAGGGTAGAATGCTTTTTGGTTAAACACTTTAGCGGTAGGATCCATTACTTGGTAACCGCTGCGTAGCCAAATGTAACCTGGAGTAGTACCAAAGTATGTCAAGATAGTTGAATCTCCCCAAAGTACACCATTATTGGTGTCAAATGCTGTATTGTAATCACTTACGGCATCTACGTAACTGTAGTTTCGGCTTCCACCTCGAGTTTTCTTCCCATTACGAGCTTTCAAATAAGCTTGTGTCTTTTGTAAATCAACTTTCGAATCGTTCGTCACTGGCTTTGTATCAAGTTTACCTTGACCAAAACTTAGTATTGGCATGGTAATTACAGCCAACGCAAATAGTAAAATCTTTTTCATTTTTATAGAATATTTTGAAAGGTAAATATAGCCTTTAATGATAAATACCAAAAAAATAATAAGCACTATTTGTCCACTAACTTACATTTGTTCGATATTCTGACGGTAACATGATAAATTTTGAAAATACGGCAAATGCTTTTGAATATAGGACTCAATATCAGCTAAAAAAGGCTGCTTTTTTGTTTCGAGTTATGGCCAACCCAACCTTGACAAAAATAGGATCTATCCTTACCCCAAAGTTGCTTTGGCTGCCTTTCGTCAGAAATCTCATTAAGAATACTATTTACGAACAGTTTTGTGGCGGAACCAATCTATTGGAAGCCGCACATACGGCCCAACTACTTAATAAATATCAGGTAGGCTCGCTGCTAGATTACGGTGTGGAGGGAAAAACAAGCGAGGCGGAGTTTGATAATGCGCGTGATGAGTTTATTAAAACAATACTTTTTGCAAAAGAAAAAGATTTTATTTCGTTCATCAGCATTAAACTTACTGCATTCTTTAGGAATGCCTTGCTCGAAAAAATGCATCGTGGCGAGGTACTTTCGGCTCATGAAGTAGCAGAAAGAGACAATGCTATTAAACGTTTGGACTCCATTTGTCAAGCAGGAGCGGAGAATAATACCATAATACTAGTAGATGCCGAAGAAAGTTGGTTACAGGACCCCGTAGATCAATTAACTACCGAAATGATGAAAAAATATAATGGCCAACAGGCCTATGTGTACAATACCGTTCAACTATACCGGCATGATCGCTTAGCTTTTTTAAAAGAAAGTATTGAGCATGCCAAAGCCAACAATTATCAGTTGGGCGTGAAAATTGTTCGAGGCGCTTATATGGAAAAAGAACGTGAAAGGGCCAGCCAAATGGGCTATGAAAGTCCAATACAGCCAAATAAAATCAGTACGGACCGTGATTATGATCTGGCTCTGGAGGAGTGTCTAAATTATATCCAAACAGTATCTACTTTCATTGGTACACATAATGAGAAGAGTTCTTTATTAGCTACTAAAATAATGCATGAAAGAGGGATTGCAACTAATGACCCTCGTATCACATTCTCACAACTATATGGGATGAGTGATAATATATCCTTTAACCTTGCAAAGGCAGGCTATAATGTCTGCAAATATTTACCTTATGGTCCGGTAAAAGATGTTGTACCCTATTTGCTGAGACGCGCTAAAGAAAATACCAGCGTGGCAGGACAAACATCGCGAGAGCTGGATTTAATTCGGAAAGAATTAAACCGAAGAAAGACTGGTCTTAAAACAAAACCGATGATGGGGCCCGATGGTTTATTGGACGTGCCCAAAGACTAAACAGCATAAACTTCAGAATTTAAACCCTTAAATCTTCAAATCTAAAGTGGTCAAACTTACATTTGCTGTCCAGAAAAAAAATTTTAAGCATTTACAATAATTATTATGAATTTACACGAATACCAGGCTAAGGAACTTTTGAAACGATATGATGTACCTGTACAAAACGGCGTGGCATGCACTACGGTAGATGAAGCTGTTGCTGCATATAATGATATTGCTCAACGCACCGGAACAAAATTTGTAGTGATTAAATCTCAAATTCATGCCGGGGGAAGAGGTAAAGGGACTTTTAAAGAAGCTCCGGAACAACATGGTGTCGTTGTAGTGAAAAGCGAAGATGATGCAAGACAAGTAGCTACAAATATGTTGGGTAATACCCTTGTGACTATTCAGACTGGCGCAGCGGGTAAAACTGTGAATAAGATATTTCTTGGCGAAGACATGTACTATGACGGCCCAAGTGAGCGAAAAGAGTTTTACTTGTCAATTTTATTAGATCGTGCTAAAAAGCAAAATGTCATTATGTATTCTACCGAAGGCGGAATGGATATAGAAGATGTTGCCCATAACACCCCCGAAAAAATATATAAAGAGTGGATAGAGCCAGGTATGTCATTACAAGGTTTTCAGGCACGTAATATTGCTTTCAATCTAGGTTTGGAAGGAGAGGCCATGAAAAACTGCGTAAAGTTTGTAACAAAATTATACAGTGCCTATGTTGGTTTGGACGGCGAAATGTTAGAGATTAATCCATTATTTAAATCTGCTGATGATAAAATTATTGCTGTCGATTGCAAATTTAGCATTGAAGGGAATGGTCTTATTCGCCATAAAGATTTAGAAGCGCTGCGCGATAAAACAGAAGAGGACCCAACCGAGGTAGAAGCCGATGAGTACAATCTGAACTATGTAAAGCTTGACGGAAATGTTGGTTGCATGGTAAATGGTGCCGGCTTGGCAATGGCCACCATGGATATGATTAAACTGAATGGCGGAGAACCAGCTAACTTTCTTGATGTTGGAGGTAGCGCCAATGCCCAAACCGTTGAAGCTGGTTTTAGAATTATTCTTAAAGACCCGAATGTAAAAGCTATTTTGATCAACATTTTCGGTGGTATTGTTCGTTGTGACCGAGTGGCGCAAGGCGTTATTGATGCATACAAATCCATTGGAGAAATCAATGTGCCCGTTATTGTGCGCTTACAAGGTACAAATGCCGAAGAAGCCAAAAAACTAATTGATGAAAGCGGTTTGCAAGTACAAAGTGCTGTCTTGCTTTCTGAAGCTGCCGACCTGGTAAATAAAGCGGTTGCTTAAGCTATAATAATCTTATACCGTATTGAAGCTCCTCAAATTGAGGTTTTTTTTTATTAAAACCGCAAACATAGGCGCATTCCCAAGTTACCTTGATTGTAAAACGGAATATACGTTAGAGAGTCATTTCGTTTTCTTTTATGCAACTCCGGAATCAATATGCCCATAGCAGCTCCCACGGCAAAGCCGGTCATGACATCTGTTCGGAAATGCTTACCGCCCATAATGCGATAGTGTGCGGCAAGAAGGGGAGGGATTGCAGCTGCAGTGTACAACATTGTTTTTTTCCAAAAATTTAAATGGTGGTAATCGCTATAAACTTTTGCCATAAAAAAAGTGCTAATGGCCGTTGTGCTGGTATGACCGCTATAAAACGAATTGGAAGACTCATAGCAAAGCCTGTCCGACATTGGCAGACTCGTATTGTAGGCATACGGACGCGGTCGGTAAATAAATGAAGTGCCTACCAAAAAACCGCCATTTATCAACTGACTCTCGTAATAGAGCGTGCCAATTTCCAGCCAATGCTTGCGTATTTTTTTATCAAGTAGCAATAAAATTGGTAATCCTGCCGTACTATATTGAATGATGTCAGATTTAAATCGCGCGGCGTTATAATCTTCCGCCTGATACTTAAATACTTTCCTGTCAAACCGATTTACTTTTTCTTTGCGCAGTGCCGTAGCTTCTTGTTCGGTAAGGTGCGCACGCTTAGGCAGGGTAAAGGTTCCGATAGCAACTGGTATTGTACCAAGACTCAATAAGGGAATTTCCTTTGATAAATTGATGTGATAGGGAGTTTGATGCCATGTAGAGTCAGGGTTGGCAAACAATTGTATCTGTAACAAACTAAGCATGAGCGTTAACAGACCTGTCTTGAGAAAGGTCAGAGAATCATGCCAGTAATTCTTTTTATGAGATAAGCGTAATGTTGAGGGATGCTTCACGGATACAAAAATGAAATATTCTTATGCTATTTGGCTATTTCAATTTTTATTTTTTTGTTTTTCAGGCGTTGATCGCGAATGTTGTGCATCGTGCGCCCAACTATAGACCTTCTTATGGCAACCAGCGAAATGAAATCTTTTACCTCAATAAGTCCAATGTCTTCCTTGCGAAGCTCGCCTCGTTGAATCAGAAAGCCAACAATATCTATTTTATTTATCTTGTTTTTCTTACCCGCGTGTATTATTACGCTTGTCCAATCTGCTTTTTTTGGTTGCTCAGCCTCGTCCGACAAGACAATTTCGACGGTATCTAGTGGCACAAAATCAGGCAATTTTTCATCCTTTTGTAACATAACAATGACACTCCCGCTGGCATCCATTCGCGCCGTACGGCCATTGCGATGTGTGAATATATCCTCCGTAAAGGGTAGATGATAATGGATTATATGGCGCACATGCGCAATGTCCAAGCCGCGCGAACCCAAATCAGTACATATAAGATAGGGGACACTGCCACTTTTAAATTTGAATAAATTCAGGTCACGGTCACGTTGTTCCATAGCACCATGATAAAATACATTTTGAATAAACTGTTCTTTCAGAATTGCACTGAGTCGCTCAACACTTTCCCGATGATTGCAAAAAATAATACTACATCGGGCGCCCAAATGGCAGAGGAGTTGATACAACACCGCGCTTTTGTCTTTCTCCTCTGAAATGACTTTTTGATAATCAATTCCTAACGAATCTGTCAGTTTTACATCTAAATAGTTAATTTCTTTTGTGTTATGAAGTTGGATGAAAGCAGGTAAAACTTCCATCTGCGTTGCTGAGCAAAGTATACGTTTATTTATGTGAGGTAATGAGGAAATTATAAATTCCATTTCATCTTCAAAACCAAGCTCCAGGGCCTTGTCAAACTCATCAAGCACTAAAGTTTTAACGAAATCTAATGTGATGTTCTTGCGTCTGATGTGATCACATAACCGACCAGGAGTGCCAACAATAATAGATGGCGGATCAATTAAATTATTCTCCTCTATCTCTCTTTTATGACCGCCATAACAAGCCGTCAACTTTAATCCTGTGCCCATTTTTCGGAAGACATCTTCTATCTGTTGGGCCAACTCTCTAGTTGGTACAATAATAAAAGCTTGGGTTCGTAGAGGTATATCTTCTAATTGTCGCAGTACGGCCAGTAGAAATGCCAAGGTTTTTCCGCTACCGGTTTTCGATAATATCATCAAGTCATTATCGCTACCAGCAGCAAGTAAGGTTTCTTCTTGCATTGCATTGAGATTGTCAAAGCCAAGTTGGTTGCAAATGTGAGTAATGTCAAGATTAAATAGGGGCATAGTGCGAAAGTAAACTATAGTATTAAGCTTTAACAGGTAGCGTTTGTTTTTCCTCTTTTATGCGTTAGGCAACCCGATGGGTTATTGTTCTATTGAAGGAAATATTGAACAAGCGTGGCTGCACCAATGAAAAGGATGAGGTATAATGATATTTTTCGAAATGTTGATTGTGGTATATGTCGCAAGATGCGCTTACCTATAAAGGAGCCCAACAACCCAATCAGAATAAGGAATGGTACATATTTTAAATCGTGTGAATGGATATAGCCATTCTTATAGTAGACAATTGTTCTTGAAAAATCTATGAGCAAGTCGATAAGGGCTGATGTTGCGATAAACACACTTTTTTCTAAGTTAAACGCCGCCATAGTAAGTCCACGAATTGCACCACCAGTACCAAGCAGGCCTGCCGAAAACCCAGATAAAGAACCGCCAATAATCGCGTTTTGGCTGTTTGGTTTCACCACGATATTGGCTTTTATTAAAAAGAACAAACTCAATCCTACCAGGAATATGCCAAGAATTATTTCTAAATAAGCGGTTTCAAAGAGTTTGGAGGCCAAACCACCAATCACGACAAACAACACTGCAGGCAGGCCGATGCTGATAATAAGCTTTTTATCCAGCCCTTTCCGAAATAGAAATATTTTACTTAGGTTGCTTGATAAGTGAAAAATGGCTGTTAGGCCTAACACTGAATAAAAGTCAAAATAAAAATTACCAATAGGTACAAAAAATACAGATGAGCCAAACCCACCTATTGTACCGATAACCTCGGATAATAAGGCAAGTAGTAAAAAAATAAGATTCAAATCTTTCAATATAGCTTGAGTCCTTTAAGTTTATGATAATGATAAATGTAATGACAATTCTGTCAGTATTCACAACAATATTCAACGTGTCATACCATCATTATTTTAAATATTATTCACCAATTTGTCAAAGCTTATATACTGAATGGCATTATACCATGATAACGTCCTGCAAAAACAGGACGTTATCATCTTTTACTTGACTAGTTTTATGTGCTACAATTGTGACTTCTACAATAGTGACTTATTTTTTCACTAGCTTTTCTTGAAATTTTTTACCGTTATGCTCAATGGTTAGTAAATAGATGCCCGAAGCAAATGTTGTCGTATTTACGTTGATACGTTCCGCATTAACCGTGGTGTTGAATAACAGTTTACCTGTAACGTCCGATATCATGACAGAGGAATGCACTGGCAACTGTTCAATGCAGACTTCGTTATCGGCCAGGTTCGGATAAATGACTACATGATTTGAAAGGGGCTCCTTGTCACTCAGCTTGTTAGGTGTAGCGCCAAAATGATATAGGGTATTATTGTTGTGATCAAAAATAGCTACAGCCATTAATGGATTTACGGTATACCATTGGTAGTCGATATCAGTTCCGCCGTAATCTTCTTTAATGCGCACAACATTGGTATAAGTAAATGTTGGTGTAATCAGTGTGCCGTACCCATCATAAGTCACTGTAACATTTTCAACGCTTCCTCCAACTTTTTGCCAAGTGTCAGACTCCGTGTCCAAATAATTAAAAGGAAAGCGCATCAGTGTTCTTGGGTTTGGTGAGTAATCGTTGCCAACACCTGGCGATGAAATTGTCCATGCTTGCACTTCCATTTTACTGCTGGAAACATTGAAAAAACTAAATGAGTTTTGACTGCTAAGACTTAAGGCATAGTTGGATGTCGGGAAAGAGCTACCAATGGGTGAACTTGAAGGTGAGATAACATCAACTGTACCCAAGGGTGTAAAAGATAAGGTGCTAAAAACTCAAGTTTGATTTGGGCCTGCCGCACCAGCAGTGAGCGTTGTAGCAACAGACACCGGTACCGATAGGCCGGGTGTCGGTATGTTGTTGCCGTTGGGGATCATGGGCTGGGCAAATGCATTTACTGTAAATGCACAAATTGCCAATAGTTGGATTTGTTTTTTCATAAATAAAGTTTAAGGGGTCCTACTCGTAAGGCTTTTCGGTTTCGCCCGTTTTTTTTTCGGTTGCGGCTCCGCCATTTGTGAACGTTTCTATGAAGCTCACCCTTTTATTTTGAAATAATAAAAAGCGAATACATCAACTCCACTATTAAAATCTATTAAGACCAACCAGGGAGGGAATTATACTTTCATCTAATTTCCAACCCTCATGCCAAATGTACGGTATAATTGCACAGCGTCATATTTAATTTAAAACATCAAGACTGTTGTGCCAGATTGTAATTTTTACTTGCTAGCTTGTTTATTTCCTTGTTTTCCAGGTGCTTTAATGGTTGCGGATAAAACAAAGTATTGATCATCGCTTTACCCAAATTAGTTGTCGTTGTAACATTTTTTGATTTTTTCATGATACCAAAAAATGGACGACTTAGGACATATAATAAATTGTACAATTTGGTCTTTGATTGTATCCCTTTTTCGGGAATGATTGCACCTGGTCGAAACATATAGGCGTCAGCAAAGCCTTTTTTTAAAATATAGTTTTCAGTTCGTCCTTTAACATTTTTCCACATAGTGCTACTACTCGTGCTACTATCCGTGCCAACACCAGAAACATAGTTAAAAACTAGCATTGGGTTGAGTTGATGCAAAACATCGGCAAAAGCCACAACGGGGTCAAAGGTTATAGCACTAAATACAGTTTCACTCAACCCTAGGGAGGATACGCCCATACAATAAAAGCAGGCGTCGTAGCCCTTCAGATGTTCTGCTATTTCGGCTACTTTGATAAAATCTGCTAACAGTACTTCTTTTAATTTAGGGTTTTGCATTCCAAGTGAATGACGGTTGATGACCAGTACCTTTTCAATGCGCGCATCTTCGAGGCATTCGAGCAGTACTCCTTTACCCACCATGCCTGTTGAACCGGTTATGATAACTTTTTTCATCCTATTTTTTTATTACGCCGTGGTCTAACAAATGTTGGAAAAACTCATTGATGGTTTCATTGATTGATCGATATTCAATGCCCAGTTTTTCCTTGCTTTTTGTATTATCAGCACGCCAGGGATGCCCCACATTATCGCGCACAAACTGCCGGCTGATACCGATTGTAGGCCCTAATAACCAGAGTAGCCATTTTGATAAGGTGCGGCTAGGTAGACTAAAATCTTTTCCATATTTCGGACGTAGCATATCGGCCAATTGTAAAAAACTAAGATTTTCTGCAGAGATGATATGCCGCCCGGCAGCTTCTGGCGTAAAACCCGCACGATAATGTGCCTCTGCTACATCACGCACATCCGCACAGCCAATCTCTAGGTCAGGAGCACCCAATTTTAATTCGCCATCACCCATTTGCTTAATTGTACTGTAACTCTCTCCTTCGCTGCTGGGGTTAATACCAGGCCCCAATATAAATGAAGGGTTAATAACCACTAAATCCCAACGCTGTTGCGCTTTTTGCATCTCCCATGCTTTTTTTTCGGCCAGCGTTTTTGAATAATTGTAGGGCGATGTTGTCAGCGAGGAGGTTTCATTCCAATTATCCTCAGTCATTATTTGATTCTGGTACCCTCGAATATCTTTTGCATCACCATAAATGGCTGCGCAACTGCTTGTCAATACAATCCGTTTTACACTTGGCGTATTGTTGACACTGTTAAGTACATTTTCTGTTCCGTTCAGGGCTGGTTCTATTAAATCTTTTTGCGGATTTTTGGTATTCCGGATAAAGGGAGAAGCAGTATGAATCACCAATTCGCAACCTGTCATGGCTTCATCATATGAGTTTGGTGTAAGTAAATCTGCTTTGAAATATACGATTTTACCCGGCAGTTTGTCGGCCAACTCATCAAGGTATTTCGTTTTTTCCTTAGTATTCGGGTCTCGAATAGGAGCGTGCACTATATGACCCTCTTGCAATAGTTTCTCAGCAATTCGGCCACCAACGTAGCCGGTAGATCCGTTAAGGAATACAGGCTTTGTTTTATCAATTTGCATTTTGTCGTATTCTTTTACTTTGACTGAGTACGAAAATACGTATAAATAGACAGGCGTATTTCCATGCCGGCTTATTTAATTCCATGTGTTCGTTCGTTGGTCAAAAACGCGAATGCTAAATTTTAATTGAAATGGGCGTTGGAACTGATTGGCAAAACTACTTACCCCCCATACGCCAAATCGTAAGGGTTGATTGAGTATTACGATTTGCTTTTCGATGCCGGCAAATATTTCCATATAGCGCAGCTTACGCTCAGGGGCAATTAACAATCCCCCGCCTGCAGATTCGCTTAATTTTAGTTTGCGCATGTACGGAATCTTATTAATCAATGCTCCGTTAAATTCATGCGTGAGATGACCTTCTACGAAACCTTTAAATAGTGCAAATGTGCTATCCATAGCTTGAAACATATTGCGCGAGTTAAAAAACAAATATGGGTTTCCGCGTGCGATAAATTTATAGTCCGCGGCCTCTACGTTTCCTTCATTTAAAAAGTTGCCATACATCAGGTTGTAATCACTTATGCCCAAGGTGCCTAGATTCAAATCCTGACGAAGTCCAATTTCGATATAGTCGTATGCAATAATACTTTTTAATATGCCGGGGATTCCTTTGCGCCATTTGACAAAAAAGGTTGGATACCGACTGCCAAGAATTACTTTTTGATATGGCTCTCGAATGTATAGTTGGTGAGGAGTATAGGATATTTCTAATTCGTTGAAAAATGCACTGTAGTCATTAAAAAATATAGGACGGCTGGGCAATTCTCGTCCAAGCAGCGAATCCCATGTTGTATTGATGATATAGTCGTGCATGCTTCGCCTAAAACCAAGCTCCAATGCATTATTAATGTAGAGACCGTTGACTATTTCGCGCCGCGCGCTAAGGATAATATTTTCACGTAGGAAATAATTTGATCGGTCAAACAGGTTAATAAAAGCATCGTTCCAGAAAAGATTGCTCGTGCTTCTTCCAATATTGAAGCTATATGATGTTCTGGTAAATGGATTCGCCAAATAGTACGCTTTTAAGTTCCCTCGAAAATCTTTGTTCACATGGCTGTAGTTTACGAAAGGACTCACCTTTAGTTCTGTTTTATCTTTAAATCGCTTTTCATAATTAAACCACAAACCGTAGCGAGGACCTCCGATATCAAACGGGCGAAAGAGTGCCGGTAGACTAGGAAATTCAATAGTTTTTTCTTTCCGCCAATTTTGATAATCCTGGCCGCGCCATAGGATATTCAGTATGCGGATTTTGTTTATTTCAGCCTCCATACTGTCCAGATAGGTGTCGCTGTGGGTGCTCTCGTAAATGCTATCTCGATAGTGAATGATTTTTATTTCATCGCTGCTAAGCGGCACAGGTCTCACAACATCCCAGAAACTAGTGTCTTTTTCATAGGCTTCTGATGTTGTTGCGCTGACTTCTGTATTGAAGAACCGTTTATCATAAATTGTATCGATGATATAATTTGTGAAGAGCACAGCAGTTTGTCCACTAACTTTTTCGCGAGTACGGTATTGAAATGTATAAGCTTCAGGCATCCAAATCTGTTGTTTTAATTGTTGGTAGGATGCGTTTATTTCGAAAGATTGAAACAAAGGGGTATGAGCGTTGGGGAAGACTGCTCTGATTTTTTTTATTATCCATGTATGATCTTGTATCAATACCTCACCTGTAAGTAATGCATTGGATGTGGTTGATGGCCGAAATCGAATGTGATGATAACGAATGCCCTTCTCGTATTCGCTACCGAGGTATTGATATCGATATGCAATAAGGCCACTAACGCTAAAAGGCGATAAAAAACTTACGGGTCCCAGAGCGCGTATACGTATCAGATTATCATAGAAATTAAAATCACCTTCGGTGCAACTTAAGTAAAACAAATTATCCTTGTTGCCTTTGATGTTTACTGCCTCTCGAATTTCTTTTAATTTGTCAGGATAAGCGCGATGCACGTTGAGGTAAACCTCGGCAAAATGTCTACCACTTTCCTCGCTTAAAGGTTCTTTTTTTTCATTCTTTTTACTACGATTGTTTTCTTCTTTTGCGTTTTCTTCGGCGCTGGCTTTAACATAGGCGTCATAGCTATAATGCAAGGCGCTTTTTTGTATATCTTTTTTAATGCGGATTGTATTGCTTATGATTTCCTTACTCCGATCTTTTTGTTTGGCTGTAATGGTGATTTGAGCTAATTGCTGATTGTCGGCTTCAAGTAGTATGTTTTCCTCTTCATCTTTATTCAAAATAATGACCTTTTGCAAGGTTTTATAACCAAGACGACTAAACACCAGCTCATACCTGCCCGGGGACAGTCTAAAGCTAAATCGTCCCTGCTCATTGGTTCTGTTGTATTGCTTGATGGTTTTAATAGAAACATTTATAAAGGGAATAGGTTCTAGTTTGTTGTTAACCACCGTCCCCGAATAGGTATAGAATTGTCCATTGGCTGTAACCGAAATTAGGCAGCAGAAAATAAACAGCACGGATTGCCTGAAACGATTCACTCCTTTTGAAGACACAAATTAAAATTATCCAATAAAATGCTTAGGAATAGAATAAGCCCTTAAAACAAAGTTAATGAATAATTTAGCCAATTGGGTTAACAAGCACAGGCTGTTCATTTCGGCATCTACACGATGCATGACTCCAATCGTAATGTCGTGCAAATTAGATTGATTTAAAATATAAAAGTGCTGTGATTAGCCTAATTACTAGGTTTGTTTTTTTTTGTGGCCTAAAACAAAATACATAGGCATATCTGCTTTCCCTTTTACGGGTAGCGGGCCTCTGTATTCAAGCTAAAACTCATCTTTTATCAACTCCATAGTGTTACCCGAAACATTCATTCGGTTGATAGCACCGTTGGACTCCATATGAGATGCAATATTCACTGTATCGCCCCAAATGTCAAACTGGAAATTTTTAACCCCAACAACCCCCGATACAACTGTGCCGGTATTCACCCCAACGCGCATTTCAAAGAAGAATTTACCTTCGGCTTGTCGCTCTTTTTTTCGATTTTCGATAAACTCCAGCATTTCAAGCCCTGCCTAAACTACATGCCAAGGCGTACTGTCTTCTTCATTGCCGGAGCTGACACCAACGGCCATATATGAATCACCAATTGTTTTAATTTTTTCAATATTGTATTTACTGGTAATTTGGTCAAAACCACCAAAGCAATGATTAATCTCGGATACCAATTCTTTAGGTGTAATTGTTTCGGTTATTTCTGTAAACCCTTTAAAGTCTGTAAACAATACTGTGGAATTGAGGTGGCTCACCGGTTAAACTTTACCGTATTTTTTTAGTTCATTGGCAACATCAGTGTGTAAAATATTGAGCAACAATTCTTCAGAGCGTTTCTTTTCCATTTTAATTCGGTAAACAAACCATGCAGAAGTGATAAAATTTACAGTCAGCGAGACGGCAATGTTCATTGAATATTGAAATTTGATTGCAGCATCGCTGGCATATAAATGCGGGCCGATGTGTGATTCAAATATGGTAGTAACAAGTATACCAATAATGAAAAACAACATTGCGATAATGGCCGAACGAAGATTAGTAAAAATTAGCACCCCCAGTGGCGTCAAAAAGCCATTATCTCATATTTAATTACAAATTATTTTTCAGTTGCGGCTTTAGTGCCAGATGCTTTTGGTGTGCTTACCAATGTTGAAGTGGGTGTTCAGTAAAACCGTTAAGTAATGTTTGGTTTAAGCGAGAGAACAAAAAATATTTTAGGAAGTGTGCTGGAACATGGTGCAACAGGTTTGGGTACCAAAACAACCAATATTGCGGGCATGTTGAACAGACCAGATGTTGAACCTGATACGCATATCCGCCATAGAGAATCTTACCGTGTTGATGAAAAATTGGGCGAGGAACTTAATGATATGATTATTGATTGGGCAAAAAAACGGGCATCTATGAAGGTCATCTGGACTATTTGCGCAAGTGCAACTTTGGACTCTATGTAATGTTGGTTTATCCATTTTGTAATGACAAGGAGCGGCTATTTTTGGGTTGCCAGACTAATATGGCACTTTTTGGTTTGGATGATTATTTTGTGGATGATGAGCGCGCAGGTGCTAAGCTTGAATTGATAGGACGAAATTTATCACTTGCCATGTCAGCATGTGATGAGCCCTACTTAAACGAAAAATACAATGCCGATACTGATGAAGGACTAAAGCAACATCCGATACTAACGGCAATACGAGAGTATATGGCCAATACAATTCGTTTTGGCACACCACAACAAGTAGCACGTGTACGTCATGAGGATATGACCTTATTTTTAGGGATGAGTCACGAGACAAGTTGGCGAATGACCAAAACAATCGCACCTGTATGGGAATATCTTGGTTGCAGACAAATGAATAGCCTGACTACTTGTATGGCGATGATTGACATTTTGGAGGCTTATGAACTTCCACATAATATTTATTCAATGCCTAAAGTGCGTGAGGTGGTTAAAATTGCCGAATTAATTACCGTTTTGGTTAATGATTTGGTTTCTTCTAACAAGGAGGAAGAAGCGGATATTGGGCAGTATGGCATTCAAGATGTTATACAACATGAAGAGGGCTGCACCCCTGAAGTTGCATACAAAAAAGGTGTACGATTGCACAATGAGTTGTTTCGAATTTTTGAAGACGAATCAGCCAAGCTTATGGTTTATGCAACGCCGGAATTAAGAAGATTCTTGATTGGATGGTTATATTGCCGGTAACCACCTTTGGCATACAACAAGCGAACGTTACCACGGTAAGCAGGCTTAAAGTAAAGGACTATTGAACAAACAATAAACTAGCGTCGCCATAACTCAAGAAGCGATAGTCGTTTTCGAGTGCATGATTGTAGATTTTTTTCCAATTATCTCCCACAGCGGCTGCCACCAACAACAGTAAGGTAGATTTCGGCTGATGAAAATTGGTAACTAAACAATTGATAATCTTAAAATTGTAGGAAGGCAATATCAGCAATTCGGTAGAAAATTGTAATACATTCTTACCAGCTTTTTGCATGTAATTCAAAATAGCCATTAAGCTATCAACCGCCGATATCGATTGCTGATTTTGGTCATAAGGAGACCATTGTTCAACTTTAAGGTCGGCATCTGCTCCGGGGTGTTCATTGCCAATTTTGACTCCGAGCCAATACAAGGATTCAAGACTGCGAAGTGTAGTCGTGCCCACCGCCACTACTGGCAGGCCCGCATGCAGTTGTTCTATGAGGTTTTGAACAAAATCTTTTGTTATCACCACACGCTCCATGTGCATTTGATGGCCGCCAATCGTTTCGCTTTTTACAGGTTGAAAAGTGCCGGCACCAACATGTAGGGTTACAAAATCAATTGTTATTCCACCTTCAGATATCTCTTGTATCAGGTTTTCAGTAAAATGCAAACCCGCAGTGGGAGCAGCTACAGAACCCTTATGATACGCAAAAACATTTTGATAGCGAATGGTGTCAATATCCTCGCTGTTTCGATTTAGATAGGGAGGGATTGGAATTTGACCAAAAATTTGTAGCATGTCTAAAGAGGATGTGATATTCCCAGACCATTGAAAACGTACAATGCAGTGCGATCGTTCCTTATGTATCAAACTCGCTTCTACGGCAAAATCATCTTTCTGAATATGTAAGTTTCCTTCTCTCCATTTTGACGCTCCTCCCACAAAGCATTTCCATTCTGCCCAGTCTCCTTCTTCTCGGATAGATTCTAGACAAAAGATTTCAATTTTTTTGTTGGCCGATGTGAAAAAAAATAATCGCACAGGCAGCACTTCACTGTCATTGAAAATCAGTATGCTTTTTTCTGGCAGTAATTGGCAGATGTCACGAAACTGATAATCACAGATACTTTCATTTTTGTAGAAGAGCAGTTTGCCCATGTCACGTTGCTCTAGCGGATATTTTGGTATCCTATGCTCTGGTAGTTCGTAGTCAAAATCTTCAATACTAATATCATGTGGATTCATGGCGTGTGCAAATGTAAGCAGTGACAATCTTATTTAATATGTCAGTGCCAAGTGACTTCCTTTGTGTATTATGGTATTATTGGTCACTTTTTTTTAGCCAACTTAAATCAGCAATACAGGAAAATCTGATGCTTGTATAATCGAAATCGTGCCAACCCTGTTGTATTGCGAATTCATAGTTTAGCGTTTTATCACGGGTGGTTCGTAGGATACACCTTTGCACAATAGGCCTGTCGCCAATGTTTAGATAGCCAAAATAACCTGCAAGCGAATTTTTTACTTCAAAAGCAGGGAAAATGAAATCGCAACCGCCACCATACAGCAGTGCATCATTTTGTGGTGGGTAACTACCACGTAGTTGCCATACATAAAAGCCTGTCATGATGTAAGGTCGCCAGGATATTTTTTGATGTGCACCAAGTTTGTATTTTTTACCTGCTGTAATATCAAAATAGTAGCCGGGAGCATCAGTAAAACGCGCATCGAAAAGATTCGACCCGGAAGCCGTCTTACAATGCAGGCCCAATAAAACATCTGGTAGTTTAGGGTGTTCTTGAATTAGTTGTATGTAGGTGCCAAAATATAAATCACCCGCGGCCCAGCCTTTACCGCTAATATTTCTTGTTCTTCTTTCATAGATGGTAGCGGTGTCCATTTGATAATTTTCAAAGGGCACTAATTGCAGCTGCAGACCTACACGCTTTGAAAAAAGTGGAATGAACAGTTCTGTATGGATATTTTGTGTGTTGTCTCCTTTGGAAAAATGACCCTCTGCACTCATTTTAAGGTAAGCCTTTTGGGCTATGGTGCCGTGCTGCATCAATGGAACCGGCAGTGCATTGGGGCCCATAAAGGCAGGTGAGGTGATGATGTACTCGCGCCATGATGTTACACCATCCCAATTGTGCCTTTCGTTCCACCATTTATATTTTTGGGAAAAGGCATTTTCGTTGGCTGACAACACTAGCAAGATTACTGCTGACAATGCTCGTGCAATATTCTTAAGTCTCATTGGGTTCTTTAATTTCCATTTCAAAAGACAATTTACACCACTAAAGGACACAGGTATATTTTTCATCGATAAGCTCAATGCCATATAGAAATGGATGCAACAACCGATTAGTGATGTTCCCTATGATGTTTTTTCTTTTTCGCAGGTATTGATACCAATTGGCAAATACAATGGACAAAAGTTAAGAAAACTTGTAGCGGCAAAAACTACAGCAAGTATCAATAAGATAATGGCTAAAGTGCCACTAATGGTACCGGTAAAATAAAGTAAAGCTATTAATGCAGCTATTACAAGCCGAATTATTTTGTCTGTGCGACCCATATTCTTTTTCATAAATTAATATTTTTTTTCAGTATAAAGATATGGAATTGATTTGGTTACGTTATTTGATACTTATCAAGTTTGATTGTTAGTAATTATTGCAACTCATAAGCCACAAAATCAGGCCAACGGCGCATGTAGTTGATAAATTTATCGCCAAGTCCCGAGGCTTTTAAATAATCTACCGATACCGGCGTTTTGGTAGCGATAAAATTGGGATTCCTTTTTACCTGATTAGGAAAGTCATAATGTAAGATAGCAGCCCGACCTATGCCTACGAAGTCCACACCAGCATTTAATACATGCCGGACATCAGCACCTGTCCGAATATTAACTGCAACGGTTGATCGGACCATGCCACGATCGATATTGGTAAAATGTTGCAATAGCGTTTTTTCTTTGGCTGTGTCCTGCTCAGGGTACTTATAGAAGTCATAAAAGAGATATCTAGAAAATTATTTGGTGCTCATTAATAAGCTGCTGACATATTGGGTTTAATTTATTCATTCTTAAAAACCAAATAAACGATTTGGACTTTTATCGTATACCCACAATACTTTTTAAACTATCAACGCCCTATTTGCTTTTTACATTATTCCCAATATTTATATTCGGAGTCAATGATTTGAAAGGTATGTCAATAAAGAGTTTTTATTAACTTACCTTTTCATTGAAATTACTCAGTACCGCCAGAGGAACCTAAAGTCCGATTGCTTAATCCTGCTCCTTGTCCTTCATGTATAGGTGCTCTACCTCTTAAATCAGGCAGTGCAAAAGTTACTATGCCATCTCCTCCGTATGTGGTCCCCAAGATGGCAAATAGAGCAGTGTTTTGACTAATCGGTAACAATTGTCCATCACAAAAACTCCAATTCGCAGGTGCAAAAGCGCCTGCAAACATTTTTATTTCACCGATAAAAGGTTCTATTGTACCGGGCCCACTACTAGAAGGGTAGACACCGTTGCGACAAATAATGTAATTAATTGTTCGAAACGGCTGCATGTTAGTATTTTGATTAATGGTATTGCCAGAAACTGTAATATTAGTTCCTCCGGAGTATGTATTTTGATTTACCCAACTGTAGTTACCACTACCATCAGTTTTTAAAACTTGTCCGCTAGTACCACCATTCGGCAGTTCAATTTCGTTGGTAGGGTCAGCATCAGCATCATCCACTGAATCGTTTATTACGTGTTTTGCTGTTTTTGAGTGCAAAGCGTAAGGTACACTCATTAATTGTGTTGTTCCTGTAATGGTGTAGCTTGTTCCTCCTGTTGGGTCAGTTTCGGTTTGAATGAAAT
>CAYPET010000017.1:0-42883 GCA_964409905.1 uncultured Chitinophagaceae bacterium
GGGGCTTGGAGACCAGGCGTTTGTGGAGTTTTGGGTAATTCGCCCTCTGGCTTCATCTCATCCTTTCCGTCTCCACCGTAGGAGCAGTTTTCTTCCTCTCTGGCAGTTTTAGTAGCGCCAAATTTACCCTCTGGATCAACGTATTTTGAGTGGTAATCGTCTTCGCCGCTTTGAGGGCCGGGAGCAACTAATTCTAGATTTTTAGATTGTTTGCCTGTATCCTTACCAGGTTCAGCGTATTCTGCAACGCTCCACCCTTCAGGTATTCTTAAATCGTTCTCCATAATAATTCTAGTGGTAATATGTCTTTAAACTATAAAGCCCCAGAGGGGGCATATCCTCCAGGGCTATGTCTATATGACTACCGAATCAGAAGTCCAGGTTTAGTGCTTCTTCAGAGCTCTCTTGTTGAGCAAGAAGGAGAGTGGAGCGGATGCGGATCTTGCCCGAGTCCAGTTCTTCTTTGCTACGCAGAGTGAGAGTAGCAGGCTTTTCGCGATTGATCTCAGGCTTAGTGGCCAAGAGAGGACGGATGGAGCTGTGTGCCCATGCGCCAGAAACCTTGCCTTCTTCAGGGAGGTTGTCAATCAAGATGCGATAGGTCAGGCCATACGAGGTCTTACAAGGATAATAACCAACAACCTGATAGGGGGTATTTACATCCAATTCACGGAAGTCGATTTCCTCATCAGCCTCAATACGAGGGCCGCTAGAACCGGTACCCTTAGGAGTTACAGGTTGGAGGAGAGCAACTACATCCTCAGGCTTTTTCTTAAGGAGGGCGTTAAGTGCCTTAGGCTCGGTGGGGTTTTCCCAATCGCTAAAACGAACAGCAACGGGGAGGACAGTTTGGCCATCATTGGTATCCACAGAGACGAAGAGGCAGGGATCCTCACCACGGCCGGAGAAGTTAAAGGAGCCAAATTCGGCCTCCATCTCGCGACCATCATCGGTCGTAAAACCGCCCTTAGTAATGCCGACAGGGACAAACCGAGGACCCCATTGGATGTAGAGTTTACCAGTTTCAGTGCCTTCTACGCCATCGGCACCGACCTTGAGCACGGGGCCAAAGAGGCGGAAGTATACGCCATCGCGAGATTTGATGAGGAAGGTGTTCTCATCGAGAGGGAGCTCTTCACCGGTCAGATACTGAAACACAGTGTCAAGTTCCTTACGCATTACCTTGGGGAGGTTGGCGTTAGGGAGCTGGGTATATTCAGAAGTATATTCGCGGCCATTGAGAGGAGCGAGTTGAGGAGCATTGGTGCTCAGGTCAATGGTCGTGATGTTGAAAGTTGCGGACATGTTAAGTTCTCTTAGTAAATAGGTCTCTTGGAGGAAAGATCTCTCTTTGCTCACTTGATTATTATATCACAGATTCAGATTTCAAGTCTGAAGCCGGATACATTTCTTTAAACAGATTTTTTATCCACTTCAAGCCTTGCCAAATATGTTTGGGCTTCGAGGCGTAGGGAATAGAGCTGAGTGGAAATGGGGTTTAGGGAGCAAAGCGCGGGGATGAAGAGCACTAATCTATCCCCCATCCACCATTGCCTTTCAAATGGGCATTTTGACGGGATACTTTTCATCCATCTCTGAGCAAGCTCTGGCGTCCAGGTTTTTGGCCTGAGCCATGGCAACTCTAGGCGGGGAATAGTATCGACTAGCTTTCCCCACCATTTAGGTGGTCGGGCTTTACGCCCAGAAGAGGATATTGAGGTTATCATTAAATATCTTTAGATAAGTACCAACTGCGAGCAAATATATTACCAGAGTAATTAGTCTGTCTTACTCTTTGGACACTCCAATCTCTAGCGAAAGAATTATCCTCCTCTAGACCAGCAGGTCTATCGCTATAATAAGCAGTAAACCAAACTCTTAGATTTTTATCATCGACTCTTTCTTTTTTGGTAACAGATATCGGTGCCGTTACTCCAGAAGCGGTTTTTCTTTGATTGATTTCGATGTTTATGTTTTCTCCATCAGTCTCGACGATGGTGCTATCTGAGAAGGTGATTAGGTAGTGCTTCTTGCCAATATCATCTAAGGTCTCGTATCCGACAGTGCCATTGCCAGGATCTGTCACACTCTGAGGAGTGATTGTTATATCACCCGAACTTAGATCAGATAGTTCGGTGTTTGTAGTATTTGCATCATCGTCAAACACGTGAATGATATCATCGGTGGCAGATGTGTCCTCCTCATGGGAGATATAGAACCATACTCTTAAAGAGTTTGCGCCAGCCTGCTCTTTTTTAAAGACGCTAATGTCAGCATTCACGCCACTAGCTGTGATATCTTGCCCTGTGAATATAGAAATATTCGATGCGCCTGGGCTTACAGTTGTTCCGTCAGTGAACTGAACTGTGTAATACTTCCTATCTAATGTCCCAAGATTTGCATTAGAGGACGGATTGGATTCTCCAAATGGGCTATGGTAATCGTCGGTTAGGTTTTCTGGAGTAACAATTATTCCGTTGCCCTGGACCAATGAAGTTGTTGTGTTGAAATCATCGTCGAAGATATGCAGAACAGAGTACTGTGAGCTCAGAGTCCCTAGCTCTTCTCCAGGTGCAGCAGCACCAGATATCCCTCTAAACGCCGAGTAACAAACAGGATCAGGGAGAGATGTCTTAGAAATCTTAAGAGAAGGAATTCTAAATCTAATTTTATCACTATGATCTCTGTAGTCTCCGATACAATTCCCAACAGCCCCGGCTTGGGTTGAATCTGAGATCCACACATTGTTCTTCAGAGATGAAGTACAAATAGCCCCAGTGTTTCCAATAGCGTTTCTTACGCTAATCACCTCTACGGTGACGTATTGATCATCGTAGTTTCCACCACCACCATCTTCGTATTGCCACTGGACCTTACTACCACCATTCTTTGAAACAGCTACTCCTGTGGGGCAATATGGCCAAGCGCCGCCCCATGTCTCGGTGAATGGATTACAAACGCATGTAGTAACGGTGTCCGTGCCACCACTTTCATTTGTTGAGGAGGAAGTAGTACAGACTAAATTATAATTAATTCTTGTGGGTCTAGGACCAGGAACCGAATCGTGGTTAAATACATAGTTGTAGTCTCCCCCATCAATATTATAGACGTAAAATGTATTTGTCCCAGAGATATTAGAGTTGGAATAAGCGGATTTTGAATAAGGAGATCCGCCGGTATTAGGGCTAATATCCGAGCAGTTAGGTATATTAAATCCAAAGCTCTGGGTCCAATCCGCCGAGGTAGAATGGGTTATTTTTAAACTTACTAGCTGATTAGGATAGTTTTTTAGATTTAAAGTAATTTGATTTTGACCCGTTTTTGATATTTGCACACCATCTGAGGACGATAAGCCAGATGGAGGAGAGCCACAAGTAGGAAGTAAGCTTTCCCAAGGTGTTGGAGCCGGGCAGGATGAAGGTCCTACGAGCGTAGTCGTATCGGTGGGAGTTTCAGTAGGAGGAGGGGGGACTTCTGCTGTGGTATAACGTTCTGCGTCAGACGTTTTCATCGTAATGACAACGTTTTTATCATTCCCGTCACTATCATAAAAATAAATTTCTTTATCCCCAGAAGTACCAGAAGGTGATGTAGATTTTTCTACTAAAGTGCCACTTTCAAAAACTGCTTTTACATAACTTATTGACCATTCTTTGCCAGAATCTGGGTTTGCAAAGAGCTGAAAGTTTCTTTTTGCTGACCCAACCTCATTGCCATAGCTTCTCTCCCAATTAAATTCTTTATTCTCTTGGTTCATGAAGGCTTTGACCAAAGCAAAGCCCGCCGTGGTAGCGTCGTTCCACTTAATAGTGAGTTCAACAAATACTTTCTTAATTCCGGCTTCTACCTTAATAGAGCCATCGTTCTTAAACCTGGCAGACATCTATCACTTCTCCTCGAGTTGCTTCACACGATCTGATAGTTCTTTAATTGCCTCAATTAACACAGGGATTAGGGACTGATAAGATACCTTATACATGTCAGTTACCTCATCATGAAGGACAACCTCAGGGACGATGTCCTTAACCTCTTGGGCAATAAGTCCGAGATGGGGTACCCCTGGATCGCTCTTAAGCTCATAGGATACGCCACGGAGACCTTCGATCTTGCTCAATGAATTATCAATCGAGAGAACATTTTGCTTTAACCTGATATCAGAGAAAGCACAAATGTCAGCAGTAGCAGTAACGCTATTGAAGGTTACGTTGGCATCTATAGAGACATCTTGGCCGATGGAGATATCGTAGGTGTTAAAGTCATCTGCCTCGTCTTCTGTCCCGGCATTATTAGGTGTGACCTGAACAGTTACGCCAGTACCCGCACTGATAAATCCAGAAAGTCTGGTGTCTAGTTCTTGGGCTAGTTGGAGAGCTGATACAACAACCTTATCAGATACACCCTTAAGACCAATGAGGTTTCTTGCGCCTTCGATGTCCTCGCGCTTGGCTAGTTGAACAAGACCAGCAAAGTCGGTTGTGCCATAGGACTTAGAACCGTCACCAGCGGTGATAGGACCGACATTGGATACGATCTCAGTGTTCTTGTTGAGGATGATTTGGGTTCCATCTTGGAAGATGATTTTGCTATCATCACCCATGAGAAGGGTATTCTTAACAATAACATTGTTAAGGACTTGGTTGGTTACGTTACCGGGCTCTGTGTCAGCCTTGAGTGGGATTGCAAACTGCTCACCAGAGCGGAGGTCGAATACGGTTGTTCCGATGTAGTAACTACCCTCTTCATTCATGCCCGTGGCATATACCCTACCACCATTTTCCTCAACAATAATCTTACCAAGAGCAAACTCAGCTTCTAGCGGATCGCCTTGGAATGTTGGGAAGGCAGTGTCGTAGTTAAGGTAACCTGTCCATTCCCAAGTGTGGCCGGATGCTCTGATGACAGAAGGACGGCGAAGGTTAACAAGGATGCCTGTATCTGTGCTATTTGCACGGAGTTTGATATTAAATCTTTCAGTGGATGGGGCTACGTCCTTCTCAAAGAATACACCGGGGCGTTCTTGAAGCTGCTGAAGGGCGATCTTGGTGATAGAATCAGCTGGGTCTTCAGTGAGTTCTGGCTCATCAAGGTTGATTGATGGGAATACGTCTCCGCTAAATACCTGACGGGCAGTAGTACCAGTTGTGAGATAAGTAATAAACTTATCTTGGTCGAGAGGAGAAATTACGCCGGGTCTAAATACCTCATTATAGGTACGGATTTGAGTAACGGTTAGGGGATCTTCGGTAAGATCAGCTGAACCATTGAGTGGGAAACCTGCAGCAGATGTTTGCTTCTCTAGTACGTAATATGGCTGAGGACGGCGGATACCGAGTGTCTTGTCAAATCCTGTGAGAATTACTCTATAGACGCGATCATCGTTCTTTCTCGAGTCGATAGCACGAATGATCTTGATGGCAGAGCGGTCAAAGATAAAATCGATATCGCGAAGAGCGACATTGGGTGCTGTGCCAGGGGCGAGTTTAAAGCGGAAAGCGTAATCTAACTTCTTGAGAAGGTATCCATCTCCGTCGCTATCAACAGTCTCCTCGACGATATCATTTGTCTTAAGGGCGAAATACCACGAATTAGCTGTGTCGTCCCAAGCAAATACTTTGGACTTATCGTCTAGCTTTTCAAAACCTGGAGTAGCCGAGGTAGAAATTTGGATCTCACCAGAGTAGACAATGGAGTTACCATCTTCATCGAAACCATTGATATATATTCTTCTTCTATTTACAAAGCTTGTGCCACCGGCATGGATGTATTGCCCATCTAGATTCTTCTTGGTATAAGAGAATTGACCAAAAGCGGCGCCACTAGAAGACGGAGGATTCTCTAGGGTGAAGGGATTTGCATTATCAGCATTATCAAAATACACTCTGAGAATGTTAGGGGCATCAAAACCTACCGCATTATCAAGGACATAAGCCTCGGTTTTCTCGTAGTTGATTACCAAGCTAGTGTTGATTTCCGTATCAACGAGGGTTGGCTGGCGATCTTTAAAGCAACTACCATCATCAATAACATTACCCTGAAGATCTCTCTTACAGGCGTATCTTAGTGGCAGAGGGGGGATGATCTGAGCAAGTCTCGTACCAGTATAGCCTGGGCCAGGGATGCCCTCGTCTTGGCTGAATGGTCTTGCCTTGTATCCAATACCTCTTAACGAGATGTCACCAAAGTCAGAGCAGGAGTTTGTAATTGAAAGGTCAGCGCCAGACTCTGAAACAAAATGGTCACTGTTACCAATAACGAATACAGATACGATTTGAATCGTGGCATCATTACTACCACGGATTCCGAAGTGGCGATATTTGAATGCGTCATTAGGACTTGAGCGATATTGCTTGCCCTGTCCTGTCTGCTTATTTGTAGGAGGATCTAGATAGTATCCCTGGTCATTATAGCAATTTGGATCTGTTTGGAGAGAAACCTGGGTGAAGTTGGCGGTCACCATGGACTTGAAGCCAGATACCAAAGCACCATCAACCCACATACCATTAAGACCAAAGATTGATCTTACTGAGCAATTAAAGACGTATGGTGAAGATGATCTTGTGGAGTTGATATCTGGAAGATCAAAGAGTTGGCTACCTGAAGAGTCCTTGCGAACAAGACGAGTAGGACCAGGATATGTAACAGATGTTAGGTCTCTGGAATCAGCTCCAGGGAGCCCTGTTTGGTTCTCTTCTAAGTCAGTTTGACGGAGGCCTTTAGAAGAGGCAATAGGAGCAACGATTGTCGTCTCTGCGCGAATAGGCTCGAGACCTTCACTACCCCATCCATCAAACGTATTGAATAAAGCATTGAGTTTGGAGTAATAGGAAACTTCATCTCCTGAGCCAAAGATCTCTGCTTCAGAAGCAAAAGTTACTGACGTAACAGTGTTGTGGGTCCTTGCATACTGAGGGTTGTCAGTAAACGTGAGGAGGGAAATGTATGTACCACCAGTCACCTTAAAGATCGCACTCTTCTTTGTCTGAGGTTCGATCTCTGTAGGAGTTAACTCGGGCACATACATCGGGCGAATACGGACCTTACGAAGATCCACACCATCAACCGAGATACCTCTAGGAACGACTAGGCCACCGGTGGATGGGTTGACGACTGAAAGGTTATCGTAATATAGTTCGTCGTTGAATGCAAATGTACCTCTTACATACTCAAGAGTAATTGTCCAGATAGAAGAGCTAAGGGTTTGCTTTTCTATTTTGACTATGTTACCAACACCACCACTTTGAGCATAAAGAATCCTACCAAGATTTAGGGATTTAGGTGGTTGGGTTAGGGTGGGATCGAGGGCATCAATGTCGATTCTAATCGATCTGTCCGCCTCGACTACTTGAAGAACTGTGAATCCAGCAGAGACTCTTTGAATTAGTCCACTATTTGTTGAGAGGGAGGGAACGCTACTTACACCCGGTGAGTTATCTACATAGTAGTCTCCAGGCGCCAACTCGATCATCACTCTGTCGTAACGATCGTTGTATTGTCCGGCTCTGCGGCTTTCTCTTACGGCCTCGATGAGCGCTCTTTCAATTGTTCTAAAAGGTCTAGCGTCATCGAATCCATTATTTGTTAGTGAGTCGTCTCCAACAGCGGGGTCGACGTAGATAATGTTCTTAACAGACGCCGCGGAGATGGCTGCGGAAGAATCCTTTGAGCAGCGAGGAGCGTTGTTGATTGAGATGAGTCCGCCTTCGCCATTTGCGTAAATGGCAACTTTGGGATAATATTCCTTATAACACTTCTGAGTGGATGCCTCGTATCTATACACACCGTCTGGGGTGTTGGGGAAGGTTACTGGAACAATCTCACCATCAGGGCATTCAGTCGCTAGGCGCTGGCCAATAAACTCCTTACCACCACAACTTAGGAAGGTGCCAAGGATCGGGTTACAATCACCACCGGGGGTCTCTTCAAACTTCCACTCCGACGTGGCTTCATGGTAGAAGAGTTCTAGGTGCGCATCGCGAATATTAACAATCCAATCATCCACCGAGCCATTGATCTTTGTATCTCCACCTGGACGGATAACAACAGGGAATCTATCAAATGTCCCAGAGATATCAACAATGGCGATACGGTCAGAATCTGTGGGGCCTGAAGGCAAGGAGACAATCAGCGAGCCATTTGAGGTATCGGCAATAACTCTTTCCCAAGCTTGGGCAACATAGGAATCTTCTTTGATCTCTGTGTTGCGTAAAGTGCGAGGGTAGGTGTTAAGGTTACCAATATATAGCGATGGGCGGAGGTCTATGTAACCAGCTCCGGTAACATCTCCGTCCTCATTAGTTGCCAAGGAGGAACCATCTCCTCCGAAAGTTAATTTAGCAAGGGGGATATGTGGATCCGATACTGAAGGAAGGGAGGATCCGATTGAAATTTGTACGCTCTCACTTGCAGCAATATTGTCTCTTACGCCCTGCTCTGAAATATATAAATAATTTATTTCTACACCGCTCAGCAACTGAACAAACTGAACTCCCCAAGAGATGGGTTGACCATCCGAAAGAACAATGCTACCAGCCTCTACCCAAACACCATACACACCGCTACCAGGGGAGGTTTCAATGAGAGCCGGAGGGCCCCATACCTTAGCACCCGTGGTTGGGTCGTAGGAGTTTAGAACAACACCATCATGAGCGAGTCGACCAACCGCCGTCTCATTATCCTCTCTTGGGTCTGCAATTTCCCAGTCTTTGAGAGAGTCTCTCTGACCAACTGACCAGCCGGCATGCTCGGAGTCGGTAGGCTCAGCGTAAAAATCTGCGCGGCCAGTTTCAGCAGAGAAGCTCGTGCCTTTCTGCACCTCATTGAGATATTCTTTGGTTACAATTGTTCCATTCTGGAACTGGATCTTATCTAACATGATCGAGGGTGTAAATTAAGAATTAGAGTTAACCCAGAGAACTCTTCCCATCCAGTAAGAACTTGGACCAAAAGAGCTTATTTCTACCAAGATGATTCTTCCTTGGGCTTTGTAAAAATCAATAGGATTATTTGCCGTTGGGTTTAGGATCTCATCTCCTCCTCCCCAAGTAAACCCAGTAGAGTATGCTTTCCAGATCACCTCACTACCCCAATTAACAGGGTAGTCGAAATATGTCGAAAAGTTTTCAAGGGGGGTTTCTGGGAACTTTAAAAGAAGTCTTTGTTCTCTATAGTACCCAGGAGGGATGTCCAACGGATTAGTATTCGAGATGGGCAGATTATCTGGAGATGTAACGTCTATCTCTAGATAATTTGATGTGATAAGTGGGCCTATTGGGTGGTTCTTAACCGCTCCTCCAAGCTCTACTGGAGTGGAGATAGAGTCTCCTGCCCAGATCCTCCCATCAGCAACATTAACGCAAAGCTCACCCTCATCAAGGTCACCAATAAATGGCTCCTCGCCTGGGAGTAAAGTTGTTAGTTGTTGAAATGTTGCCTCAGCCATCAGCAATACGAGGTTTATCTGATAATCTTTAATCTAGTTACTCGGGTTTAAATTATAATAGAGCAAAGGAATTTAACCTTGAAGATAGGGTATATCACTGATGATTTTAGTACGCTGAGTGGGCTCGCCTCAGTGGCATATGGTAATACAGATCTATTTAGAGAAGTACAAAATCAGATAATAAATAATTCTCCTACAAAAACCTTTGATTCTCAAAGGCCTTCTGATATTTTTCAAAGTTTTTTAGCCTCAAAGGATTATTTTTTTGAACTGATTACTAACTCGATATCAAATCAATATCAAGAGAATGATCTTTTTGCCGATTATATAGACGAGGCGTTTGGAGCTGATTGGCTCGCAAAAATATCTGGGATTCTATCGAAAGAATTTTTTATCGAGATGGATTCTAATAGTCAATATGGACAAGATACAAAAGATTTTATCTTTAAAGCTTTTAATAAACTATTTTTAGGATATGAAGATATATCTTCTTTAGTTGAAGAAGTTACACTCTCCATAATTTCCGATCCCGTGCTAGGACCAGATATATCTTTTATTACTAAAATAGCTAATAATAATCCTAAAAATAAAATAAGTACCCCACCTTCAAATACTACAATTCCACTCTCTCAAAGTATTGACTTAGATAAGGACTATAGAGGGATATCTTTTGCAACTGGATATATTTCTCCTCAGAATTACTATTCTGATATAGCGTATCCAGGACTCGAAGCTACCTCATCTACAACACCAACTACATTTAAAGATTCGGTTCTTGATGGGTATGTGGGATATCCAACAAATATCTCCCTTGAATCAATATTTAATCCCTCAGGAGCTGAATCACTTAGGGATATTTCCTCTGCTATTACATCCGTACTATCTGGTTCTGATATTTGGAATAGTACATCAGTGCTCGGGGACTTAGCAAATATCCCTGGCTTATCACAAAGCGATAGGGATATTTATGAAATCAGTCTTATAGGCCCAAGAATCAACAACCTATTAACCTTTGATCCCGCTACGATGTCCAATGGGGATTATTTTGATGTATCAAATCTTCCTAAGATCTTAAATTCTGATAAAGAAGATGGGTTACCTATGTCTTCTCGCAAATTCTCTAATACATTCTAATGGCTAATATCTACGGTCCAATTCTTCCTCTCCAGCTCGATAGTAGAAATACTTCAGCACTGGTGCGCGCCATCCAAACTAGAATAAATCTTGAGTCAGGAGGGGAACTTAATGATTTTACCCCCGCTTCGCCTCTTGCAGCTATTAGTGAAGGCCAAGCTTTCGCCCAAGCAGAACTTCTTTATTACTTAAATAATCTTCCAGAAGCTTTTAGTCTCCAATGGCTAAGACAATTAGGTATTCAAAGGAGAATCGGAGCTAGAGCATTAGTAGATGTAACTTTCTATAAAGCACCTGGTTATAATAGAGTGGTAATTATACCCTCTGGGACTAGAGTATACGCTAATAATGGATTGGTATATTTGCTTCTTGAAGAAGTACGGATTCTCGAATCAGAGGATTCAATTACTGCTATTTGTCGATCAGAGAAATGGGGATCAGTATATAATGTAGGTGAAGGAGAAATTAATAAAATAGAAAGGAGTTTTATAGGACTAGATTTTTTACGTAATAATTCAGCTGCTGCTGGAGGAAAAGATCTTGAGTCAGTCAATGCTATGAAACAAAGGGCTTTTGAGGTCCTAAGCAGAAGAAATCTTACTACGGCATTAGATTTTGAAAATGAGGTTTCAATTCTTGCTCCCGAAGCCTCATTAATAAAAGTTCTTACTTATGAGGAAAGATATCAACTTTCTTCGGTTCTTTCTGGAAATATTGTGATATGTGCTGGGGATGAAAATGGAAGAGAACTCTCAGAAACAACTCTTCAATATGTTATTGAATCGATAAGAAATAGAGTGACATTAGGAACTAATATTTCAATACTTCCACCAGAGATTATTCCTATCGATATTGTAATAGAGGTGTATTATGATCCGAATGAAATATCTGGGAATATAGACTCAAGATCTAATGAAATTCTTACAGCTCTACAGGAGTATATAAATCCAAATAATCTCCTCTTAGGATCTAGCTTATCTTACCAAGATATTCTAAGAAAACTTTATGAGTTTTCATTTATTAAAAATATTAACACTCTTGATGTTAAGTTAATGCTTAAAGACCTAACAAATTTAGAAGGGCTTTGCGCGGGATTTATCGGAGAAGAATCAGAGTCTCTTAATAAATGCCTTTATTCTTATATAGATACAATTAATTCGGATAATCAAATATACACTGCTACTTCTGGAATTGTTTCTTATAAATTATATAATGCTCAAATAACATTTACCTCTATCAACGACTTTAGTCCTCTTACATATACATATACTGATTTATATACGCTATGAATTTATCAACCTGGGATAGCATAAAACCAAGAAAGAAAAATCCCTCCCTTTCTTCAGGTCACATCATCCTGGAGTTTGATAGGACAAAGAAGCAAAAAATATTTGCCCATAAGTTAGGCAAGATTGACTTTGAATCAAAGGATCTCAATACTCCTCGTGATGAAGTAATTGCCATTCAGAAGGGCAACCTAACTCTTGACGGATTTGTATATAAAAGTATTGGGCACACATACTCTGACACTGAGGTAACATCAGAGGATCCCTCTCTTGCTGGGTTTCCTATCTATGCCCACGGCCATCCTCTTGGTGGAACAGAGCATGGAGGGATGGAAAGCTGCTCTAGAGTGGGGTTGGTGTGTAAGGACGGAGAGGGGGAGAATACTCTATGTAATCCTGGTAAGTGCATTATTGGCACATTAAGCCATATAAGAAATAAAAAGTGGAAGTATCAGTCAAGAAGGACTTATAACTCTGACGCTCCACTTGTGTATTATTTGAATGCTGAGAAAGAAGTATCTCTTCATTCGGTGCTTAGAGGTAAAGCCATTACCTTCACTGAGTCTGGGCCACTAACCCTGGACATTGATGCCCCTGCGTCTAAGTACGCAAAGATTTACCTCCCTCCCAAGTATTACTTTTCAGAGGATTTTATTGATCAAGCGATAAGAGTAATTGATGAGAGACTAGATGCAATAAACAATCCTCCTAAGACAAACGTAATAGGCCTTGAGAATAGAAGAGATAGATTTATCTCGTCATTTATCACTCTTCTCTATCCTAAAAAGTCTGATGGGTATATCTCTTTAGTGCTCTATGAAGACGGAGTTAGAGAGGAAGTTAAAAATGAGATGTTACAAGTATTTTCTACTTTGCCCACTGAGTGGTATGAGCAATGTGCTTTAATCATTGAGGATGAATATCTTTACAGAGAGGCAAGAATCCATGATAACTTTAAGTTTATTGTTGCGGTTTATAACAGAGTAAAAGAACTTTTTAATAATATAATCCAGATAACAAAGAGCTCTTTAAAAAGAGGGGCATTTGGGTACTCCAAAGGTGATATAGCACGTCCTATATACTCTAGATTGCCCGGTATCTCAGAGGCTTATCGCTCAGATCCTCTGTTCTCAGAGAGCGAATCCCCGGCTCAATGGTTGACTAGTGGTGTTGATGAGTTTCTCTCTGCAAAGAAAGACCAAATTTCATCCTTTTATCAAAACTACCTAGACCTTGAAACCTGCTCCCCCTTAGTCCTTGACTGGTTGGCACAACACGTGGGACTATTTGGGGATCTGTGGGATGAGAGATGGGAAAGAAAAGTTAAAGTGGCGATGATTGAAAATGCCTTTGGTTGGTATGATCGCGAGAAAACATTCAATCTACCTGGAGTTGGTGAGATTAAAACTCCTAAAGGCGAAGCACTTAATAAGTTTCCTTTCACTACAAATGAACTCTGGACAGCGGATGAAGCTGAAGATAATAGCAATAAAATTAAACTAGATGAGATAAACTCTGTTACTTACTCATCAAATGTATTAACATCGCAATTCTTATATAAAGAAAAAGTGTACGACGGAGTTTCTAAAACTCTATCTTTACTCCCAACCAACTCTATTAAAATCTATGATGGTAAATGGAATGGGCTTATGGAGTCAAAAGGAAGTATCTTATCTTTCGCTTTTCTATCTTCTATTTTTGATTTAAAATCTCACACAGAAAATGAAATAGAGATAAAATCTACCTCGACTCTTGTAGAAGAAGATGGTACTTCTCTTGAGATTTTAATTAGGAAGCCTAAAAATGGTCTTAGAAACGCAGAGATAGATGCCCCTCCTTTATGGCCATATAAGTCGGACATTCTTCAGGTTGGAGGAGAAACAGATCTCGCAATAAATAACTTCTCTAATCAGATAGTAGCTGGGGTATCTAGAGTAACCTCAGTAGAAGAGAGCAAAAATGTATTCTTTAGATTGCCATATTACTACAACAGGGATGGTAAGTCTTGGGATAGAGTGGATTATATTTCTAGGAATTGGTTGCCGGATAATCTAAATAAACGTATTCAATACGCGTATCTTTCCGCGGATTTATGGGCAGTTGGAGATGGTTTCTTTGAACCTGAAATAATAGAAGAAGGTTGATTTAAATGGGATTTTTTGACGAGTTACAAACAATGAAAGAGATTAGTCTTCGTACTTCGGAGACTATCGGGGGCCCTTTTGGTGATCCCTTCAATGAGATTGGAACTATTATCTCTGTTTCAGACCCCAAAGGACTGGGAAGGGTAAAGGTACTCTCTTCGGGTATTGAAAGCGATTGGGTATATGTTCAAGGTAGCCATAAAGGCCAATTGAGTTCGCAATACATTGGCGCTCCGTGTCTTCTCTCTAAGGCAAATGGTAATACAAATGATGCATTTGTAAGCCAAATCTTTAACAAAGATCCACGGGGGAATGGCGTAGGTACACCTATCCAACTCACAGTACTGGGTGAGCAGATGGAAGCAGGGAATATTGCCTCCGATCCAGGTATGAAATGTAACGAGAATAATGCTGGCAGGGTATATCTTCTTGAGAATGAGGTAAATCAAGATGTTATTGTTTGCCTCCGACGAAATAACACCCAAGAAGGCGGGGATCCAATATATGCTTGGAAATCCTTAACCCACGGCAAACTCGTTGAGAAAGGATTCGATCCAGGAGTTGTACAGTCTCCAGAGACTACTAATCTCTCCGAAAAATCTGGAATGCCAAAATGCTCCCAGGCGCTGGAGGGGGAGATAAGGGAGTTTGCGGAGGATAGAAAGTTCCGCTCAACAATGCTAATGTGCCGGAGAGATGAGAATGGCGATTTCTCATGGAGCCCGGTATCCTCCCCGCCATTAGTGTTCCGAACTACACTCCCTTCTTGTACAGAGAAGAATCATGGGATGGAAGCGATCATCGACCCCGGTGATAACTCTGAGCTGGCAATCTGTCTTCGTTATCAAGGCCAGATGAAGTGGGTCCATCCTGGTACCCGAAGGCCC
This sequence comes from uncultured Chitinophagaceae bacterium, assembly GCA_964409905.1. GTDB lineage: Bacteria > Bacteroidota > Bacteroidia > Chitinophagales > Chitinophagaceae > JAGNRR01. The sequence continues at coordinate 14,891 of CAYPET010000017.1, forward strand.
GTTAGGTTTTACCCTGGCGAAAAGCCAATGTCCAGAAAAGACTTCTTGGCATCTAAAAAGCCCATGGAAGCTCTGGCGCAGAACGCCTCGCCGTCCTCTCAGGATTTTGTAGGTAAGGCCGGGAGCGCAATCTTAAAGGCCGCGGGTGGTGCTGTAGCACCGGTTGCCTCAGACCCTGCTCTCAAGGCAGCGATGATCGCAGCCAACGCCCTCCCAGGTCAATTTAATGGGTCGGATATGCTTAGCAACCTCGCTAAGATTGCCATTGCCAACAACTCCAATCAGTCCATCGATGCCTTAACTTCCCAGATAGCTAATGCCATCAATAGCGGTGGTGTAATTGACGATGAGTTGGCCGCGATTCTTCGCACTGCAGGAGGAGCAGGGGACGTATTGGCTCGTGGGATACAGAATAATACCCTCGATTCTGCTCTGCAGATTATTGGCAAGAACTCTTTCAACCAGGCGTTCAATGGCCTACCTTCTCAGGTAGCTGGAGTATACTCTGCTTATATGGCGGGCGGTGCGCTAGGGGCTATTGATAGTGCCACAATGCTTGGCCTTTCCCAACTCCCTCCAGAAGTGGCGCAATTTGTCTCTCCTGTTTGGGATATTGGTAAGGATATCCTTAATGGCCAACCTCTCTCTATCAATAATGTCATTGGTAGTGCAGTGGGAGCATTGGATCTTTCCCTCCCCGACTCCATCAACCAGATAATCTCCACGGCTGGTGGGATTGGTGGGATCAGTGATATTGTATCTGGGGATATTCTCGGGAAGCTCTCTGGAGGGGATTTTGGTGAGATTGCTCAAATGGCCGCCAATTTTGCAAACTTACCCGGCATTCCTGGCCTTGGTGGTGCTCAAGGCATCCCACAACTCGCCACATCAGCGCTCCAACTTGTGGGGCTCGGAGGACAATTTACTTCGTTCTTGGGCCCAGCGGGTCTTGGGCTAAGCGCATTCTCTGCCCTTACAGGCATTAATCCTGTCTCCTCGATATTGGGCGGAATACCCGGCCTTGGTGGGTTATTTGGAGGGGGTGGATTGGATTGCCCCTGTGATCCCAAATGTAGAAAGACAGAACACGGGGTGGATTCAGATGGGAATAGACTTCTAGATCCTTGTGGTAATGTCTTGAAAAGCGGGCATAGTTCGTATTCGCCAAGTGGTAATCCCATTGATAATAACTCCAACCCTATCACTGACTTCCTTCCAACTCAGATCGGTGAGGAATTATGCGTTAAGAATCCTTTCGACCTAACCAAAATCCTCAAGGCAGTAAGTAGGCTAAGGGACCTTGCCGACAGAATGGAAGGGGCTAAGAACGCCGACTTCCCAGAATTTTTTGGTGAGTTGGTTTATTCACTCGAGGCAGTTGAAAAGGCACTCAAACAGGCAGATAATAATATCTCCAAAGTAGAGTCTATCGAGCGGAAGCTTATTGATGCTCAGTATCGCACCATGAGAAAGTTTTTCTCATCAAGCTTCTCCTATTTTCCTTTGGCGATGAAGGACATGACAGAGCACGCAAAGGCAATAACCGACCTTTATCAATATGTAAAACGTTTAGACGCAGCAAAAGATGGCCCGAGGATTGGAGCAGTTCCTACCCCAGCTATTATCCTAACCAAGAAGAACATTAAGCAGATTCCAAAACTAAGCAAGAAGTCTCGGGCTGAAGCCGCGTTAACAATCAATAAGGCTCTCAAACCCGCTCATAAAGAATGGAAAGAATTATCCCCAGGAGAAGGACTTCTTGAGGTGGCGGATATTGTTCTTGGTCTTTTCAACCCCGATGTTCCTATTAACTTTGATGGATGTAAGACCACTAACAACAAAGACAAAGTGCTTAAAGACTCTTTAGAGTCTAAGATAAATTCCCCAGAGCCACCCGACCCGTCATCTCTGCTAGGTAATTCCCTACCAACTAAATACTTCGATCTGCCAAATTCCGACCTATCACCGGCCGACCAAGAACAAATCTCATCACTATTAGACCAAATAAATTATGAACAAGGCAGAAGTCGCGAAGGCCTCGCTGATTGTTGAATCAAAATGTACTCATATTTGAAATATGATGTTTAAAGTAATATATGAATTATAGAAAAATTTATTTTTTAATAGTCAAGAGAGCCAAAAATAGAAAAGAGTGTCCTGATAATTTTTGTGAAAGGCATCATGTAATACCAAATAGCTTTATCAAAAACGACATTAAAGTTACTTTGACAACAAGAGAACATTATTTATGTCATAAGTTAATCTATAAATACTGTAATAAACGTTATGGAAAAAATAACAAGCGAACCCAAAAGGCGTTGATTGCATTATTCTTTCTTTCTAATAGGATGAGAATAAACTCATCGAGAGATTATCAAACTTTAAGAAATGAATATATTCTTTATTTGAGAAATAAAAGAAGAAAAATAAGAACGTTTTATCACGAGGATTTTGGAGAGTTTACTGGAACAATAAAAGAATTATGCAATAAATTTCCAGATTTAAATCCTTCATTAATATTCATGGTTTCTTCTGGCGATAGAAATCATCATAAAGGATGGTGTTTGAATAAAAAGATTTCAGAAAAAATAAAAAATAAAGAGCATTTAAAAAGAAAAATCTATAAGTTTGTACATGATGAGCACGGAGTATTTGAAGGTAGTATTTTTCAAATGAAGAAAGCATTTAAAGATATGAATCTTAATAGCTCTTATCTTGGTGCTGTTTTTAGAGGTAAGAGAAATCATCATAAAGGATGGAAGAGAGTAGATTTTTGTAGGGAAAAGATCAAGTGGACTCACGACATTCACGGAAATGTTGAAGCTGGAATTACTGAATTAAGTAATTTATACCCCGATTTAAAATTAAATAAAGCTCATTTATCCAGTGTAAGTAACGGGAAACTTCGTCAACATAAAGGATGGAAACTTTTAAATGAATAAAATCCAAGTAGAAGAAGAAAAAAACATTGTTAAAGAGATGGAGGAGAACATCTCCTCTCTTTCCCCGTCTGATAAACAAGAACTCCTGCGACTAAAATGTCGTACAGACTTTTTAACCTACGCTAGATTTATTACGTCTGAAGTCCCTATTGCTGGAAAGTTTCAACCTTTCCACGTCCATGAGGTAATTGGTCATTTCTTACAGAAGATCGGGGATGGGGATAAGAGCTATAAGCAAAGTGCCATCTCCTTACCACCAAGAACTGGTAAGTCATTGCTTATCTCTAAAGTCTTCCCATCCTGGCAGATGGGCAGAAGCCCTACTGCTCAGTTTATCATGAGTTCTTACGCCCTCCAACTCACCAATGAGAACTCTAGGGCGGTGATTGAATATATCTCCCATGAGAGTTTTGCCTGGCTTTTTCCTGAATGCGAGGTAAATAGAGATAAGTCAAACCTTAGCGCAATTAGAAATAACAACGGAGGGTTGATTAAGATTGCCTCAGCGGGTGGTAGTGTTACTGGTTTTGGTTTTGGCGTTATTGACGATAGCGAACTCCCTGGAGTCGGAATCTTGGATGACCTTCTTGCTGATGGTAACTCGCCTACAATCATGGAGAGTACTTTTGCCTGGACTCAGGCACAGTTCTTAACTCGTGGTTTGCCCAATCATGCCATTATTTCCATGGGCACGAGGTTCCATGTCGATGATGTGATTGGTAGGTTGCTCAAAGCCGACCCTGAAGGTTGGAAGGAGCTCAATGTGCCTGCTCTATGCACCGATGAAGAGTCCGATGTCCTTGGTAGGAAGCTGGGTCAATCACATTGGCCAGAATTCTTTCCTGTGGAGAACCTCGAGGCGATTAAAAAATCCATCGGAGATAAAGACTTTAACTCTCTATATCAGGGAAGGCCCGCAGGTGAGCAGGGCGCAATCTTCAAGGAGCATTGGTTTGAGTACCATCAAAAGAATAAGAGCAAGTATGCCTATATCTACGCCACAATCGACACGGCGTATAAGGCCGATAGGATGAATGACTTCACTGCTATTTGCATTTGGGGATATGATAAACGAGAAGGCAAGATCCATCTCATTCACTATATCCTTGAGCGGATGGAGTTTCCTGATCTAGAGAAGATCTTCCCTCAGCTTGTTAAAAACTGGAAGATAAGATGTATATACATTGAGGGCAGAGCACAAGGCGTTCCGCTTATTCAAACGCTTAAACGGACCATTAATGTCTCGATTAAAGAACTAATACCTAACAAGGACAAGGTACTTAGGGCTAATGCTATTGCCCCACTTGTGGAGGATGGGGTTGTCTCGTTATATGAGAACTTGCCCTTGTTGGCGGAGAGGACAGCCGAGTTAACATCGTTCCCGTTTATTAAAAACGATGATTTTGTCGATGCATTTGTATATGGAGTTACTGTCTACCGGGATGAGATTATGGGCGGTAGGACGGTTCATGGCGGGGACAGAAAACAACTCCCCAGACTCGTCCATGATCCCTTCTACCGAGGTGGGTCTAGGAGGCTCTCTAGCGATGTAGGAAAGATTAATCCTTCCATAGAAAGTGGTAATAAGGGATCCGCAACAAAATACCTTTAATGGTATAATACATAATGTATTACCTGCAGGAATACTTATCATTATGACCGATCAACAATTTAAATATAGGGTCGTTTTTTTCCATCAGCCTGGCTGTGCAGCATGCAATGCCATGAAACCTGTGTGGGCAGAAACGGCTAATGTAATCGCTGAAGAGTACCCGCATTATGCGGTTGGCTTTGGTGAATGGGACGTTACCACAGATGACTGGGCATTTTGCGACCAAATCGAATGTGACGGGACACCTAACTTTGCCGTTTTTAGCGGTGATGCACAACTACTTGGGTTGAACACCGACGGGATTTTAGCACAATCCCAACTCAAAGATTTTATTATAGGAGCCATTGAAAAAGCATGACTGTAGAACAAGATAAGCCATCGCGTCGTAAAGAACGTAGACAAAAGTCAGAAAGGGACGAGCAGATAATCTCCCAAATGTGGAAGGCTTCACAGGTCGCGAAGAAAATCTCAAGTTTTACAGGGTTGCCTTACGAGGAGCTCAGAGATGCCGCCCTTGAGTATATTGTAAAAATCTATGATTCTTGGGATCAGAGTAAAGGTGCCAACTTTTCTACTTGGGTGAATAGATGTTTACAGTTCCATATGCTAAATTATCTTCGCGATAATTCTAGACTGGTGAAGATTCCAAGGTCATACTCTGATCTCTATTTAAAGATTAGAAAGTATACCACAAATAACCCAGATATTACCGATGATCAGATAGCAGAGAAGATTCAGGTTTCTGTTAAAAAGATCAGAGCAGTGCGCCAAGCATTTGCAATGAGCTTTTCCCCAGTAACTGAATATTGCAATATCATCGAGCCGGAGTATGAGTCGGAAGTAACAATGGGGGATTTCATGATGAGCCATCGTGACCTACTCCATAAAATCACTGATCTTGATCCTGTCGATGAGACTTTCCTCACTGACTACCTAGTCAAGAAACGCTCTGTATCCACTCTGGTTAGAAAGAATCCTCATCTTAAAAATGCTGATGATATTAGAAAATATTCAGAACAACTTATTGAGTTTATATTATGCGACGCGTCATATCCATCCAAGATAACGAATACACGAAGGGAGGGTTCGAAAAAAAGTGGACAGAAGTCGTCCACGGAACAGAATGCAACTACTTCGTAAAGGGAGAAGATAAGGACTTTCTAGATAGTGTTGTTGATTTGATTGCCAAATGGAAGGCGATTAAGGATAGGGGCGAGGTAAAATATAAAATTAGAAATAAAAAATTTCAGGGCAAAGCGGTGAGAGGGATCGTAATGATTACCTCTAGGTCTAAGAGGGAGATATGGCTGGGGAAGGGCAAAGTTACCGACGAGCTCTTCCCTAGGGCCGTTGCTATTCCTGAATATAAGCAGAATAAAAAAGATGCCCTTGTGGCCATGAGGCAAATTATCGAGCCACAAATTAAATCATTCCGTCTCAGTGTAAACCGCCAACTCAAAAGAAAGCCCTTGAAATGTGCAATGAGTGGAGAATTTATTAATTCTGGAGAGTTTCATATAGATCACATTTACCCCTTCAAGAACTTAGTCGAGGAGTGGTGTAGGGAGGAGAAGGTCGATCTTGAGAGGATAGATGTTCATTGCCGAGGAACTAAATGTTACTTTAAAGACACAACTCTGGCTGAGAGTTGGTTTGATTATCATGCAATGAATTCCCAGCTCCAAGCCTTAAGCGCCAGGGCCAATTTGGAAAAAGGGGCTAAATATTATGGTTAGATTATTTTTTCTTTTTCTTCCTAGGACTGGGTCTACTTTTTGGTGGTTTATTTGACATTTTTTGAGGTGATTTGAACCCTTGTCCAGAAAATTTTAATAGAGCAATATCCGAAGATAGATCTAGATCTTCAAAAGTTAATTCAAAAATTTCCTTAGCTGCATTTGCTAGCATATCTTCGATTCCTTGAGTTGTTTTCTCGCTAGACAACCAAGGTTTTCTTTTATCTACTGGAGCCGCGTAGCCCATTTTATTTGCTACCTCATACGCCCCTTGCGATTTTTTACCCACATAATGCCCAGCATAAAGTCTCCCAGTAATAATATTAATGCCCTCTTCCCCATATCGTTTCTTTAGGAATTGTATCACGGCCCCGTCTGGGTTTTGATTATCTAAATAATTCTCAAGTTCATCTACGGCAGATTGAGCCTTGTTAATAAGGGCTTGTCCAGGTTTCCCTTCAAAACTAATTTCAACCTGAGCTGATTCAAGAGCTAAAATATACTGACTAAAGTTATACTCTGCTTCTTTAGTATACTGCGCTGTGACTTTAGCAAGAAGGTCCTTACGCAAAGCTTCCTTTTGGGTTTTTATGATTTGAGACTTTGCTACTTCAAGTAATTCTTTTTTTGCCGAGTTTAACACTGCGGCCATTATCCCACTTGCAATTACTTTGGGTATCATCTTGAGCAATTAAAATCAGGGAAGATTTGTTCAGCAATTTTTATCCTATCCTCAATTCTCGGAATTCCAGCTCTTTCAAATTTTTGTTCAAATTGATTTGTTGCATCGGCAAGAGTCGATGCGTTATTAACCGCGGGGACAGTAGTAGATTCTGATGTCTTAAGTTCTTTTACAAAATAGCCCATTTGTACGTCAAAATTATCAGGACTGCCTCCGACGCTATTAGCATAAGCAATAAGCCCAGGTCTTCTTGAGTTCCATTGGAAGATTCCCCAGGCATTTCCGCTATCCCCGCGAGCTTTAGGATCTAGGCGGGATTCCCATATTGCATTTGCCACTACGCCAGCAAGGCCTATATTAGTCCTAATACCACCAGCGTATGCAGCATTGATAATCTTATTTACCTTTGTCTGGTCGTAGGATGTCCCAGTGTACTGACATTTAGCAACTGGATAGCCAGTCTGAGATCCTGCATTACTCCCCGAGCCAGAATCCTCAGCTGTCCCAGAACCACTGCCAAATTGCCTATAGAATTCTTGGGCTTCTTTGCAAAGTTCTTTGCATGAGTTAGTTAATTCGCCGGTATCAGATTTTTTGATAGGAAAACATAAGTCCCCTACTGAACGAATATAGCCATAGTAGTCTTTTGTTATCTCAAATTCTCCTGCACTTTGTTGCCCTTGGAGATATTCTGGGAAGGTAGGCGCGGAAATCATGCTATTCCCCCAGGCACTATTTGCTTCAATATTAAGTCTAAGGTCCCCTTGTCTCCAGACAAACTCCACCTCACTAACAAACCAATTCCTAAATCTACTTGGCAACCAGACACCAGGATCGGTGGAAGGGTCTTCGCCTCTGGGCCCACCATTTTCCACCCATTTATCGTAGTCAGTTACAAATGACAATATAGTTCTACCGGGAGTGATCCGCAGGGCTCTAGGAACACCTTTAAATGACGTTTCTATATTAAGGGCTTTATTTGACGCTGCGGTGGATATCGTTGGACTCATATTACCTGCAGAGTCAGAACTCGTAAGACCAGGGAGGTTAGAAGGGATAGATTGACCTTGTAAATGAGCTAGGCGTATTGTAATTCCTTCAGGTGTTTTAATAAGTATGCTATTACCAAATCCCCCACCGCATCCAGCATCTCCATTACTACATCCAGATGTCTCAACTCCAGATACCGAAGCGCCACCAATAAGATAGATTGGGGTGCCTTCTGGAGCTGGATAATCAATTCCTGGATATCCATGGCCTCCAAATCCCCTACCCCTAGATTTACCGCTAAATTGCACGTATTTAGAGATAAGTCCATCTAGTTGTGATTCTGAGACTGCTGTTCTTGGTACTGATTCTACGTGGAGATGCGGGCCGGTAGACCTTCCAGTATTACCTATACGGCCAACTTGAATCTGTCCATTAGCAGCTGAAGGTGGATTTGATTGTTGGTCTGGGGATGAGGGTGCGTTTTTATCTTGAAAATCAGCAGCAGTTTCCGCCGGAGACGCCCAATTCCAAATGAGCTGTGGGTCAATTGTTACAAAATCTGTCCCATGACCTTGGATATAAAATCTTACAAACTCTTTCCTATCGGAGGTAGATGAGCCGATTTGCTGAGATACCTTTACCTCCTCACCATTTTTTACCTTTACCTCGGAGAGGTTGGTGGATTCTTGGAAGATATAACGACCGAAGCATTTTTCTGAATCATCATCTTTACACACCTGGAGCCAAAACTCTGTCTTTACAACAATCTTCCCCTCATCCCCCGAGGCACTTTGCACCTTGCCTGGGAGATAGGAGATTGACTTTGTGCCACTAGGCGCTATGCCGTATAGATTAGTTTGGGTATAGAGTTTATTTTCAACAGAGGTTCCTCCCCCTTTCCATCCGTATCCTTTGGATAATGGGCCTTGACATCTCTTTTCACAAGGTTCGAAGAGTCCTTGGAAGGTAATTTTATTTACATTTTGAAGAGCTTTGATTCTCTTCTGTTTTATGACTTCTTTAAGAGAGTATTTATCTGCGGAAAAACTTGCAGAGACATATGGATCTGCGTTATTAATCGTCGCACCTGTCTGGGAGTTTCTTTGAGCAAATGTGGTAGGAGGCTCACCATTGATCTCATAGCTTTCATAGAGCCCCTTACCGAGATAAAATACTGTGCAACTCTGCGTAATTTCACCACGAGAACAGACACTGACTCTGTTGCCGTATTCCTTGACAGGGAGCGATAACATCGATCCTCCTGTCGCTCCGACAAGTTTCTTCATCGCCTCGTCGGGAGTTACGCCTTTGTAGATAATTGAGCGAGGGAGGATATATGGCTTAGACTGGGATTCGGTAGGAGGGACGCAGAAACTTGCTTTATATCCGCTCTCTTCAGCAATTTTTTTTAATGCCTCTTCAACGGTCATCCCCTCGTCAAACTTAATATTGATAAGATTTTGATTGAAAACTAGGGCTTTTGGCTCAATGCCAGTAATAGTAACTGAGGGAAAATTTGCGCCGTGGGATACTGATATCCTATTCACCCTGAAGTAATAATCTGTACCAAAAGATGTTCCTCCCACCTCGTACCAGAAAGATATGACAAGATGGGCCAAGGTGTCTGTCAATGGCCTAGATGTCCCATCGGAGTTAATTAGCTCTCTGTCATCGATGGAAGCGTAGGGGAAGCATTTATCCCTTACTGGGTCTTGACCTTCTCCGCATGGGGGAAGAAGGATGTTATTTGTCTGAGCAGTATTTGATGCCGAGTACATTGACGCAGCATCAAACAACGCAGGCCAAGCTGCCCCTGTCAGATAAGGATCTGAAAGGGTGACTTGGCAAGTTGACTGACTGATTCCAGAGGTGTACGCACTAGCTGATTCGCCACCCTGTGAATTCATTGAGGAAAAAGTGTTGTTCCATTTGAGTTTAACACTCAGGTCTTGGATTTGTCTTTCCTCAAAGACAATAAGCCTCTCTGATTTGAAAGGCTTATATGCTACGCGAGCTCGGCAACGATACAGACTGGACACATTTTACCGGGGGATCAGGATACTGAGGTTACAATAGCAAGGGCGAGAGTGTCGCCATTATCTGCGCCGGCAGAAGTGATCGAGACAATCTGATCAACCTTAAATCCAGCTCCACCATCATCAATGGAGTCGATTGTGATTACTTCGCCTGTAGCGATGGATACTGTTCCTGCACCTGCGGCATAACCGGCAGGGTTGGTGGACTCGGTTGAGTTGAAGGCCACAGTGATTACACCATCACCTGTTCCATCGAGAGTGTCAGTATATCCACTTCCTCCATCAACAAGCTCAAGGGTCACGATTGTTCCCACAGGGGCCTGAGGAGCAGGGACTACCTCGGCGATGATTGAGGAGATGGTTTCTGCAAGGTTGAAGGTGGCTACCATGAAGTGGAAGTCGCCATCACCAGCAATGCCTACATAACGAGTGATGTTAACAAGTTGGTCGTTGAGTGTAGTTTTGTCAGCAGCGGGGACACCGGCATTGGCCACAAGTGCACCTACCACAAGCTCAAGAGTTGCATAAGCAAACTTCTTCGCCTCAAAACCCATCGAGGGGCCACAAGCCACAAAGGCATTTTTAGCCACAGTACGAGCAGCGGGGGTATTAGAACCAGTATTATATGATGATACGAGACCTGAACCGATAGCTTCGGTTAGGAACTCTTGGAAGGAGATCTTATATTCGAACTCCATGCCGATCTTGCGGTGAAGACCGGTGTTAAGTACGGTTGCCATAGGGGTAATAGTTCCTATATCTATTCAATAATCTTTAAACTACGTCGGCCAAAGAGAAGGACTTTGTAGACGGGGAGAGGATAGTGATATCGGAGAGAAGAGAACGATGGGTGAGATAGTCCTTCATATAGGCATAATACTCCTTGTGCTCTTTCTTCCTCACTTGGAGTTGCATACTCATGAAATAATCAGAGCAATCAGGATAGAGCTCATTGATCTCAATCATATGAAGGGGGAGACTCCACTCCCAGCTTCGCTCGATTAGAAATACTTTGATAGAGGAGCTATAGGAAGCGAAGAATGACTCAGCGCTATTGGCCCATTCTTCGGAGATCTCGATGTGTCGCCGAAACTTCTCATAAAAGCAGACTTCAGAAAATCCACGATCACAAAGAACAACTTGAGCTTTCTCCTCAAGAGCTGCTTTGAATGGATCAAGATATTGCTGAATAGGGCTATGGTGGTGGGGTTGAGGTCCAGAGAAGTGAAGAGAGCGAACGCAAACGTCCTTCTCAACAAGGTCTTTATATGTATTTTCTACGGTGGTGGATTTTCCCACTCGATCAGCTCCAAGAACAACAATTGTTTTTGGGTAGGAGGACATAATTCTGAGCATGTAGTTAGTAGTATTCTATCATAGAACAGTTACGTACGTTGAAAGTGATAGTTGAAAAGTTACTTTTACTTTTAACTAGAGCAAAAAACTCTGAGTTTAAAGACTAATATAATTAGCTACTAGAGTAGGAATATGCCTGCAACTCCACAACCCCCTTACCATCGCTGGGGAGTTAGATTTACATCAGACGCCACTCACGACAAGGCGTACCTCCAAGACCTCCATGATAATGACTCGTCTTCTCTCTACCGTGGAGAGTTATTTCTAAATGAGCCGCTCGACGAGGCTTATTATGCCGACTCTACTGGCGTAGTTAGGAGATTTGGTGATAGATCCACCGTCCCTGTTGCTTTTGATCGTATTGATTTTACAGGGTTGAGAGAATTTGCCGATGATGCAGCTGCAGCTGGGGATGCCACTCCTGTACCAGTTGGTGGGCTTTATAGAACAGGCAGTGTTCTTAAGGTAAGAGTTGCCTGATAGGTTTAAAGATTGTCAGGATACGAAGACATTTTATGTCCCCTAAGACATATAGATCATGAGACTCAGCGGAGATACCCCTCTCCCTGGGTCTTTTTTCGTATTAGAAGACTTACAATCTCCTCATGGCAAGAAAATCCTCTCGACGTCAAAGAATCACCGAAGGTGAGATGATTCAAGCATCCAATCCAAAATTTGAAGAGCATCGGCCACTGTTGCCTATGAACCCTTCACAGGTGGATGCGATGAAGTATCTTAAGACAAAAACTCTCACCATCCTAACAGGGCCTCCAGGCACAGCAAAAACGCTGCTCTCCATCCATGCTGCATGTGAAAAGCTTCAGAAACGTGAAATCGAGAAGATTTATTACGTAAAGCCAATCGTCTCCACTCCAGGTGAGCAAGGACTCGGCTTCCTTCCTGGCAACCTAGAGGAGAAGATCGCTCCTCATATTATGCCTATCCGCGATTCCTTAGCGGTATTTATGCAAAAGGGCAAGGCCGACTATCTCATTGAAAAAAAGATCATTGAATTCTTGCCTATTGAACACCTTCGCGGACGGTCCCTTCATCGTTGTATGATCATCGCCGATGAGATGCAAAACGCCACCACCCACTCAGTGATGACGATCCTTACCCGACTTGGGGATAGTTCATCTATCGCCCTTCTTGGCGATGTAGTTCAACGTGACCTTGCCAATCGCTATGGCCACGATGGCCTTTCTGACGCGCTTCGCAGACTCAGCTCTAATCAGTCAGTAGGCCACGTTAATTTTGGCTATAACGAGATTGTTCGTTCTGATTTTGTTAAGTCCGTCATCCACGCGTACTCCGACCTCTATTCCCCCACTTGAGGGGTTTAAAGTATCTTTATAGATACTGCATAGTGCCCCATTATGGCAACCAGAATAGATAAGAAGGTTTCTCAGAACTTAGATATTGCTAATAACTACTCGGCTCTACAATCCTTCCTACTTCGTAGGGCCGGTAGGAGGCTTAATGATATTAACTATATCGGTCTTCTTAGAAACAACGCTTTAGGCGATCTAGAGGATCCTGGTGAGGCACTTACAAACGTTCTGGAGTATATTACAAGAATCGATGATGCTAGTGAGATTTCGATCTATGGTACATATAAGCCGGAAGACTTTGAAATCACTAGGGAGTTTGTCGAGAATGAGATTACTTCTAGTTTTTTAACACCGCTCTCCGGTATTAGTATTGCAGGAGGTATCGCCGGAGCAAACATATCCACTAACCCAAGAATCCGAGTTGAAGACAGAATAGATCAAATCAACTCATTTACTGGTAAGGGTACACTTAACGGGCTCCATGCAGGTCCCACTGCGTTATTCTACCGCGCTCGCTCTGGTATTGATCAAGAGTTTGGTACATTAAAGTTTGCATCTTTTAATGAAAACACAGGAGCTATTAGTCTAAATGTTGCTGGAGGTGCTATAATTGATATTCTCCCTGAACAAGTAGATTCATTTATCCAACAGGGATCAACTCCGAATACGTTGGTTTGGACATTAAAATCCTATACCAATCCTTCCACACAGCAAGAAGTATCTTTAGTTGGAACTGATATTACAATTAAAGGTGAAGTTGTAGGATTTACTATAGTAAATAGCGAGATTGTTTACACCAGGGAATTCTCTGCTACTGACTCTAACTCTCTTAATAAACTAAAGGAATTAAAAAGCATCATCGGTGCTGAATTTATCAACACTGTATACACCTTCTCAAGGTCATACTCCGCGCTCAATCCACCTCGGTGGTTTATGGAGTCGCCCAATGATGCCGGTAACAATGTAGCATATAGCGCCGATGATATAAATCCAGCTACTTCTCTGTCTTTATTAGAATTTAGGCAGGGTTCTTTCCAGCTCTATTCAGAAAAAGAATATTTTAACTCTGGAGCATATGTAGAAACACGGATCCCTGTTGTTAATAGAGGTGTCTATAACGGTAATAATATTACCAAGGACTCTAACATGAGGTTCTCCCGTCCTCCAAGAGTTCTTCGCGATAACCAGGATAATTGGGGAGTGAGATGGGATGGATTTTTACGCATTGATAATGATGGCACTGACAGGAAGTATATTTTTGAAATTGAAACTAATACTGCTATCAGAGTAGATGTGGTAAATGGAGGAACAAACTCTGCCCCGGTTTGGTCTGAAGTATTTAACTCATTTGATGAGACAAAAAATTCTAAATTTATCGAGGAAGGAGATAGATATGTATCTAAAACAAGCTTTACACTTGATAACTTGCCAGATAGATTTATCTATGAAACAAACGCGTTAAGCACAACAGGGTATAGATACGTTCCTATTTCAATTAGGGTGTGGAACGGTGGGGCCGATAAAGCCGATCCAGAACTAGAAATACCACAAGAACCAAATCTATTCATCAAGTACGGGTCATCTGAAACCGATCCTAATACGGCGGATACTTTCTACTCTGGCGAGATTGCTATTGAAATTAGCGAGGAATCTCCTAATGTTATTGTAACGCCAGACTCAGAATCAGACTTTGATCTAGAAGCTATCCTATCAGACGCTACGTCCTCCGTAACCTATCAGTTAGTTGCATTTGATGAGGAGATTACAAGGATTATTGGAGAAGATGAGAATGGTGATCCAATAGAAGAAACAACTACAATCACGATTCCATTAGATACCCCAGAAGAGATTACATTAAGCCTCGTGTCTAATGTTATCTATGCTGTAGATGGTAACGGAGATCCTGCTCTTCCAACAAAGGGTTCTAGAAACTATGTCCTCCAGGTTGTTCCCAATAGAGATAATTACTCTAGATCTACTCTCTGGAGCTCTAGGATTGTCTCCCCTAAGGATGAGTATAACGGATATGCCGATCTACTCGACATAAATTTTGAACCAAGCATTTACAAATTTGAGTTTGACGCAAGGCCTCAATGGTGGAAAGTAAGTGAGGGTAATAGGTATCTTTATGACCAAGCAATTTCTAAATCTAACGACCCACTGGATGGATTTGTAGATAACTCATTTAAAGCCACTCTCAAATCAAATGCTGAAGGTGTAGGTCTTTATGGCGACGGAGCAACCCCAACCCCTGTCTACTCCTCTAGACCAAACCTAATCCTTGGTGAGGCAGCTTACTCTGGGGATACTCAATCGTCTAATTATATCGGCATGAGATTAATGCCCAACCTTCTTGGCGAGGGTGGATTAGTTAAGTTTACTGGCATCCCTATTAACAACGCTCTATTCAACTCCACAGAGGCCCTGGGAGCAAATGACCTTGGCGGAGATCCCAATCATGAAACGGTGGCAGCAGGGAATATAACTGAGAGAGTGGCGAGAATGTATTGGAAGGATGCAGAAACAGATCTCTTCGATCGCTTCTACCTTCATGAAAACCTTGGAACTGGAGATGCAACTGTAACTGTTTCAGATGATCCCACAATATATGGCCTCCCAGCTTTTGCAAGCGAGAGTGACTGGGCAAAGCCAATCATTGTCAATGCTATTGCCAATGCAGATGACGATGAATTCACAACTAGTGTCCAGGGATTTGTTGCTCCACTCGTGCTTAATGTAGAAAGGGTAAGATATAACACTTCTACAAACTCTTTTGTGGTAGACACCGGTTCTTTAGGGACTGATGAGATTTGGCTGTTAGCGTTTGGAACACCTTTCGTCCCTGCTCAAACATCCCTCAATGGCAAGTTTGTTAAGTTCTTTCTGGAGGGTGATATTGCATTCCAGTTTGCCAAGGTAGATACTGGGGAGTCGATTAGTTTTTCAGATTGCCTAAAAATTACCTATGATAACGATACTGGGGAATTTGTTTCATCGATAAGTGAAGTACCCAAAGTACCTTCGGAAAGAGTTACTCCATTTGGTTACGATCAACCTTCTAATTATACTAGTGGGATCTGCTATCCTCCTTATGTTATTTCTGACGTATTACTAGAAAGCATTGCAAGAAGCGATTCCGACTTATATAACACAACCCTCTCACCAATTGGTAATTACGATGTTTTTTGGGGAGACCATACACTCTCAAGTCTCGGAGAGAAAAAATTAAATATTTCAGAAAAAATTGAATTTTCCTACTCAATTACAGATAATCCTGTAAACATTATCACCACGTCTTCTAAATCACTTAATGATACCGACTATACCCACCGGATCAAAGTAGAACTACCTATTTTCAAGCAAGATGGTACATCATTCGACGAAGATGTGTATGAACACATTGGCAATCAAGAGAAGGTAAAGGATACCTACTATCTGTTTGTTAATGCAAGGCAGAATCCTCTGAACTCTGCCTCGCCTCTAATGTCAGGAATAGGCTAAGATGACTGGGGAGTATATCACTCCCTGGTGCTCATAGTCAAATAGTGGCCAGCCTTGAACTCCACTCCCTGAGTTAATTGTTGGGGTAGTCAAGGATCTGTGGAATACAAAGCCTCCATTTCCTATCGTAGATGAGAGATTTTGGACAAGTGTTCCGATGGTAGTGTCAAATCCAACAACTCGCTCGCCGCCCGGTTTGAGATAGGCGGTGGAGATTGAATATTTATTATCCCCAGTCTCATCTCTTGGGACAAAGTTTCCTGTATTATAGTTAGTAGACCCACTAATCTTATCTAAGAGTGGGCTAATAAAACTTTTTCCTCTGGAGCTTAGGAAGGGCTTATCATCAGTACTAAATGCTCTCTTATAAATCCCACCAACATTTAAATATAGACCTGGGATGTGATATGTTATATCATCGAGAGTGAGTTCTACCTGTTCTGGTTCTTCAAGGCTTCTAAGATCTACAAACTCAACATCACTTCTATCAATCACACTGTCGGGGTCCCTCATAATCAACCTGAAGGTGCTGTCAAAGTTTTTACCCTCAAAGATGTTATACTGAGTCCCTAGGGTATTCGCCTCATCTGTTACAAGTCTTTGTCTCTTGTTGTTTTGAAGGAGGTATTTAAATGAGTCCTTGATGTTTTCAACGTTTTGGGATAAGGAACGAATCTGAGATCCTAGATTGTCCGCAACACTAAACCCTTCATTGTATGAAAAGAAGAAAGAGCTAGAGTCAAGAGAGTCTAGGTTGAGAAGATTTAAAGATGTAATTGTATCGTATCTTCTTAGAGTGAGCAAGGGAGAGGTTCTTAATTCGATTTCAAATTGTGCGTCATAAAAATCACCCAAATACACCCACTTGGAAGTTTTTTCGTCAAATAAGAAGAACCCACCTTCTCCTGCATCTCTTGTTAAATAGAAATACTTTGTCTGGCGGAGAGTTGCAGTATAGCCAAGAAGCACTGTATCATAATCTATCTCTTGTCCCTCTACTGGGATGGTGTATTTAAACTCACGGTGGTAAAGTCTATTACCAATGGTGGGATAATTTTTACATTTATGCAACGCCGGGGTTTCTTCTTGGCCAAATCTATTGGTGCGGCATTGTGTAACTAAGTCTAAATCCTCATCTTCAAAATACCCAGATCCCCCAAAAATAACGGAAGGCTTGGTAATTTTAGAAATTGACCCGTTAGCATCAATTGTTACTTCTACAATTGCGTTTTCTGCACCGGATTCTTTACCACGAACATTTACCTGGATGGAGATTGGACCAGGAACAACTTGGCCCGCGGGAGAAATGACCTCGTATTGAGATCCAGAACCGACTACTTCTACGTTAACAATCGAGCCGTCCTTAGATACAATAATAGGTGCCCCTTCAGAAGTAGAAGTTCTTCGATCAAGAGTAAATCCTGTTGATGAAATGCTTTGAAAAAATACTCTATTATTACTGGAAAAAGTTAGCTTATTTGTAATAAACTTTGTTCTATTTATAACGTTCCCGCCATCATCGGTAAATGGCTCATTGATCAAACCAAAAATCTCGTTGGGTATTTCTACCTGCTCGCCCGTGTCTGGATCTGCTTTTATAATACCAGACCGGATTTCGGAATAAAGAGCGTTTGAAAATGCAAACAGTCTAAGGTCCTCTTGGATGCCTGGAGCATAAAGCTTTTGAAGGGCATCTTTGAGGTTGAGTTGTACCTCACCAAGATTTTTCTTACTATAAAGTCCGGCCATAGTATGTTTCTATTTCTAAATAAACTTTAATCAGGCGAGATCGGCTAGGGTGGTGTAGCCTAAGGCCGCCAAGGATGCTTCGCGGGTTGTCGGATCAGAATAAGTAGTATTCGTAATCGTAGGTGAGGTATTAGGGGATTTATAGGTAAATCCTAGTTTAATAGTCCAGTACCTCTTATTTTTTAATTTAATCCCCAAACTATCTTCTATAATTTGCTGTCGGCCATTTATTTGAGTTTTATAAAATCCAGCTGTTTGACCTCCGCCGGGATTGGAAATATATTTGCCCGGAACTGTAATATTTTTGTATCCAGTAACAACTTCATTAATGGTTTCTACTCCATTCTCATCCACCGTTGTAACTTCGGAATATATTTTTACTCGTTCTGTTCTTGTTAAGGAGATAGTTTGATCTGAAACCGCTTGGATTGTAGTTGGGAATAACTCCTCTTGGGTGTAATTGATGTACGTATCAGATGTGGAAAGTTTTGTATTATTAAGTCTAATTTCTACATTTGTAAATATTCTCTTAGCCTCAATATCAAGTAGATCTGATAGCATTCCTCTAATAACATCTTCAGAGAAGTTATTATATGAGAGATCAATTGTCATCTTCCTATTACTACCGGAGAAGATCTTGTCAAATCCAGCAGTATATCCTGTTAGGCAATTGTTAGAAAGATCTAAGCAAGAATAACTGTCATCTACAATTTTACTAAATCCAGAGCGAATATTAATAGACCCACTCAATCTACATCCGTTCAATCTCAGTCTTGTGAGATCAGTGAATCCCGCTTGGAACCACGTATCGATAGGCTGGGTATGACGCTTGAAATAGTAAGTTCCAGAAGAACTGCCTGGGATGTCTCTATCTAGGTAGATTGTGCTAGATTCAACGCTCACAACCCGCGCCAACTCTGCACCTGTGGTGGAAGAATGAACAGAGTCGTTTACGAGTACCTTACGATCGAAGTCAGTGGCTCCGGTCATGAAGTAGATTGTATCGTCGGAATTAATTTGACGACTAGGCGTGATTGAGTTTATTACAGAGTACGGTTGAGGCCTCTTAATGTAAAAGAACGCGTTGCTTCCTGAAGGAAGTTTTCTATCTAAATCTAGGCGATTAGAAGAAACAGATGTAATTTTTGCTACTTCAGCTAATCCACCATACGACGTATGGACTTCATCCCCAAAAGCAAGACTAGCAGTATCTAACGTCGTGCCAGAATCACCAGTTAAATAGGAAACATTACCATTATCAACCTTGGTAACATCAGACAGTTGTTTAATAACATCTTTTTCAAAAATATAAGAATTAGGTGCCTTATTCGTACCTGTCCAGTTGGGTGGGTAGGTGGAGCGGAGCGAATTTCCAAAGTGAATATACTGAACTCGAGTTGCATCACTTCCCCCTAGTCCTTCTAGAGAAGGAAGTTTGCATCCGCCTCTAGCGATGTTCTGACTCCATGCATCAAGAGAGATAAGATCTCTAGCAATGTATCTATTGGATGGTGTGATGTCCAGGGTGCTTAGGTCATAGAACCGGCAACCGTCGGCAATATCTATAGAGATGTTTTTGGTTTCTGTCTCTGGGTTTTTCTTTACTGGGAAGACTGGGAACTTACCCCACATACCTGGAGATCTTCTTAAGCTGAAAGAAGTTAACTCATAGAGATATTTAAAGTCATTTAATCTAAATCTTCCAACTCTAGAAGTATCATTAATTGCAAATGATGTTAGTTTGTGCGGAGAAGATGGGCGGTCGGGAGCAAAGTTGCTAGGAAGAATATAGGTGTATCCATTCTCACTAACTGTGCTCATTGAGTTTGTTCCGCCAAATTGCACGGATGTAATCGCCGCTGTGTGCTGAGTCGGATCTGTTCCTAGGGATGGGATAGGGCCAGTGGATGATGTGCCATAGACTGTAAGAGAGGAAATTCTTGGAGCTTTAATTGGATCGGAAGTGGTACCTGAAGCTGGAGTGAATACAATTCCCCCAGAGTACTCTGTGCTTAGTCCTTGAAGGTTTTCCCATACATACCCTGTCGGTTGGAGTCCGATTGAAACATAACTCCAGGAAATATCAATGGATTTGGTTTGATAAAACCATATCTCCCATTCAGAGAAGTTAGATGTTGCAATACCCCCAGAAATGTTTTGTCTTCCATAGCCATATTGACCAGCTACGTCAATAGCATCGATCTTATACTTAGAAATGTGAGTAGGACCATCTACATTACTATCCGAGATAGTAGTAGATGTACCAATGTCGGCAATATTTCCACTAACTCCACTGGTGTGAATGTTATAGCTATTAATCACACCGCCATGATTATTAATCTTAGGAGGCGTACCAGAAATAGGCCAAACTCCTCTTCCTACATATCCCCTCCAGTTGAGGTCAATGAGACCAGGGAAAATATCATCAAGGCGGGGATTACGTCCCAACATTCTATCCCCGATGTTAAGGGTCCTCATTGCACTAAAGACCCTAAAGTCAGTACCTGAAGTCCTAGTAACTATGCTCGGATCATCTACATCCGTTCCGGTAGGGACTTGGGAAGTAACATACTTTTCAAAAATTGAATCATTCCAATCATCCCCATCCTCGTTAATAATAGCACCCTTCTTAGGCACAGTGAGATAACTAGCGACGGTGTAGAGCGGGGTAGATGTCGAAGGAGACTCGGATGCGTTTCTATAATCAAAGTATCTCAGCAATCCGTTTCTATACATATCCCCATCAGAAGCTATATCTAATACCTGAAGCTTGGTTCCTAATGTTTTCAACCAAACAGGAAGAATTTTTACAGACGTACCAGCTAATCTAAGCGATGTAAGATTATTAAATCCCACCAACCCGATATCCTTACCATCTACAAACTCAGAAACATTAATCCCGCTAATTTCAATAGAGCGAATCTTTTCTGGATTTAGATAGAGATAGAGATATAGGTCATAGGAGTTCTGATAACCAGTTGCTGTAATATCTATATTTAGAGTAAAACTATTTGAAGCTGTTAATTGAGATTGAGGAGTGAGTGGGAGGAACTGTGGTTGTTCACCGACAACTCTAGATTGAAGAGGCTGGACTTGATAACCAAAGAAAAACACCCCGACTTCTGTAAACGTGAACTTAATACTCCCACTTGCCATGCGGCAGGGGATACGAAGTGGAGAGTTCTTGGTTGCAAGTAGCTTTAATGCCTGTGAAGTCCCAGTATTTCCGTTGTCAGTATAGCAAAGAATCTCATGAGAAGGATTCTCCTTTACTGGAGCACGAGGGATAAATGTAGACTTATTAATTGTAATTTTGTTTACATGGGATCTACGACGAACCCTAATCAATGACGGATAGGATGCGTATTTGAAATAATTTTCATCTGCTTCCCCTTGTCCAAACAATTCTGAATTGAATAAACTCGCTCTAGAGGTAGATACAGACGTTAATCTATTTTCTCCACCTGAATAGAGACTTGTCTCACCTAAAACTTTTGTGCGGTATTGAACGCCTTGGCATTGAATCGAGCCATTATACATAATGACATTGGGAACCCTGACGAGATCGCCTCGGAGTGAGGGATTTGCGTCAATGCCAATAGGCTTAGAGGAGTTTACATATCGCTCTTCAATGTATAGGACGTTATTAATACGCTCAAATGTCTCACTTTGTAAATCAAGAGTAGGGAGCAGGAGCGAGGAAAGCCCACTCACCGCTCTAAGATCCTCCCTAGAGATAGTGTTAGAGAGCCTATAGATAACATCTAGGATCTCTGGATTTAAACGGATATTCCTCAGAGCAGTAGGCTGATCCGAGGTGTAAATCTCGGCCAGGTTCTGAACCCCGTCCGCAATTAAACCAATATCTGGACGGGTTAATTGTCCGAATCCTAAAAATTCTGCCATGAGTGTTTCCTTATTGCTCGTCGTAGTTAAGGGTCATATAGATTTCTTTTCTAGATCCAGTGGGGGTATGATTGTTCAGACTTCTTGCGATAAATATCGTAGCCAAGTTGGCATCATCTGAATTCACAACCGATTCTGCATCTACATTAAAAATCTCTTCTAATGAAATTTCAACTGATTCATTCTTTGAAACATAAAATGTTGCCAATGGAAGACCAGAGTTTTTATCCGTTAACCATCTAATAGGATAGTCAGTCGGAGTCAGAATACCAGCAGCGTTCGTGCCACCAGCGGATAAGAAGCTTCCACATTTGCGAGGGTTGGTATGAATTGATTTGTAAGTGTTTAGGGAATCGATGGAATTATCAAACGTTGGAGCTGTAGATCTTCCAAAATTATCAATCTGGGTAAAGGTATTAATTACCTTAATAGCTCCATCGGTTTTGGTATCTGGGGCCGGGAAGCTTTCACCATGAGATTCCGAGCCGCTATCCTTGATGTTAACAGTTGAGCGATGGGGGGTGAATGGGTCGAGGATGATACCATTGGGTGTTTTTTGACCAATCCACATGCCTCCCATGCTTGCGCCTTGTCTACCTTGCATAAATACCTTGACATAAGGCAGATCGCCTGGGGCGATCTTGGAAGCAAGAATTGAACGAACTCTTGATTGCTTATCGATGGTGGCGATATAAATAATATTATAGGATACCTCGGCATCTCCTATGGTTAATCCAGTCGGTAACGATGTACCAAGAGGTAGGAGATATACAACCGCGTCTCCAACAATCTTGGTTGTAGGATTACTTACCTGGGTGGTGACAGTATTTGCGCCTTGTGTAATTGTAATTGAGTAGGGTTCGCCCAATGAAGGCCACGGAGACACATCCTGTAGGTAATAAATATCGGCAAAATTACCGTCACCTTGATCTTCTTCATAGACAACAATTTCTGCCTCACGAAGTTCCCTACCAGCCTTGCAACCAAGTCCATGGCATTCACCACCCTCAGCTCCAGGAACAGAAATCTCTCCTAAGTCCCAGAAGTCATCGAATGTCTCATATTCATTCACTTCTAAGTTATAGGTATTAATACCTAATTCCGTATTAGTCTCAATATAGAGGCTATTTTCCGAATAGTCATGTACAAAATCTACAGGAACGCCTTCGTAGAATTTTTGACCATCATATGAAACAAACTCCCCACCAACATCATCTGGGGTTTCAACACCCCACTCATCGGCACCACGGGATACATGGATTAGGCTGGATGAGTTGGAGACATTTGGCCAAGCAAATCCAATTCGTACGGTTGAGCGGTGAGATGAATCGATCCCTCCTCTACCGCCTCCGGTCCAGAAAATAAAGAACTCATCGGAGATAATATTTACGGAAGATATGAGTGTTTGATCTCTGCGATAATAATCAAACTCTACCTCATAGCCAGTACTATATTCCCCGACAGGGGCATAGGTGAATGGCAGGTATACATTTTCTGTTTCAATATCGGGGTCTCTAGAGGAGAGGTATCCCCCTCCGATAACTCTATTGAGTTTAAATACGCTATTTACTCCAGATAGGTTCTTCTGAGTTATTGCGAGTTGGAATAAATCATCCCCAACCACTCTCAACTCTTCGTTATTTGCAACGGAATAGTTTGCGGAACTGGTGGGCGATCTCCAGTTCCCCTCGGCCTCACCAGCGTATGCAAGAGTCGCAGTGTGGGACGTAGCATCGGCCGATGTAATCCCTAGAGCAGACTCATTAATGTTAAAGTTATTAACACTAAACTTGGCCTTAATCCTGCGCTCCTCGGGGAGTAATGCCCACCTGTACCCCTCCTGGTGCATATAAGCAAATTCTGGGCAAGCTTTTTGCCTAATAATTTTAATCTCACAATCTTCTTGGGAGAAGATAGAGAAGCTCTTGGGGAAAATCTCTTTTTTATTATAGATCTCGCTACCAAATCGGTTATATAGATATTGCTTAGGCTTAATGCCCATAAGCACTGTCCAGTCAATAGCATTAAGATAGTTCTTAGTACCGGTGGGTGGTGGAGGAGTTGGATCTAGATTCGGGCTTGGGTCTGGGTTTGGAGTGCTTGCTTGTATAGATAACGTAGCAGCATTAGTTGCTGTATCATCAACTCCAAAAGTTCCTGAAATTATTGCTCTATATCTACTATTGTTATCAGAGTTAGACGTAGTAAAGCTATACGAGCTTGAAGTTGCACCACTGATATCACCCCAAGTTGACCCGCTATCAAGGCTTTTTTGCCACTGATATGAAAGCGCGCCTGTTGTAGCAGTTTCAACAGCATTTACTGAAAAAGTAACTGAGTTACCTTCAGTGGTGGTTTGGGATGACGGTTGAGATGATATAGGAATAGATGGCGGTTCATCTATATAAGGAATTCTTGCTAATCCACCCTGTAAAGAACTAGCGTCGGCAAAACTTAAATCATTTATAGAAGTTGCTTCTAGTCCACTATAAAATTCATTTGCGCCTTGCTCTTCTAAAGAATTATGAATATATTTTTTTAATTTTAAAGCGCTCCAATTCCTTCTTCTTTGAAGGAAACATGCATAAAATCCCGCCGCTACAGGGCACGCTGAGCTAGTTCCAGCAAAGGCATTATCATATGGAGCAAGTAAATGCGTTACAACAAGTTGAATAGTATCCCCACCAAGAGTCAAAGATCTTTGATCACCAATACTATAACCGCTTCCTGGATCGGTTACTTTAGATCTTAAAGTACCGTCTGAGGCTAAATAAAATTGTACAGTAAATGGTGTTCCTCCTGCGGGAGGTGCAGAATCGGTATGATCAAACGGAACAAAATTTGTCCATTCAATACTATTAACTTCATAAATTAGATCTCCGAAGTTTCCAACGCCTCCCACGGGAAGATCCAAATATTGAAGTGAATTAGGATCATCGTATCTACCTATCGGAAAATATGAAAAAGGAGCATTAAATGGAAATTCATTAACGTCATTAAGAGCAGCTAATGACCTATTGCCAGGTGCATAAACATCGATCCCTGGTCCCATATTTGAATAATCTGCCCTTTGCTCTTTAAGCACCCCTCCATCATCTTTAACAGAGTGCATTAAAGCCCCCACACTTATAGTTAAATATTTTGTAGGGGATTCTGCATTAAATCCTAAATGACCAGGAAATCCGACTCTATTGAAATAAAAACTGGGGCTCGCCGGAGTATTATTTTCAGTATTTATCCAGTTGTTATAATCAACATGATCAGGATATGTTACTTTTTGATTTGAATTTCCTGCGGCATTAAATATAAAAACTCTAGGGAGGTTTACTACGTCTTCACCGGCTAAAACTTCTAGATGAGTCGGAGGTAATTGACGAGCGTACCCGGCCGGACTATTATTATTAAGATAATAAATAGCGTTTGGTTGACTATTAACGTCCGTAAAGGTTGAAATAGAACCACGATAATTTACGTATTTTGTACCTTCTCCAAAGTCGTTTATATTATACTCAAATCCCCAACTCGTGCTAATAACCAGTGGATTTTTATCTCCATGAGTTTCATTATCTGGTTTATATGTATGAAAAATATTAATAATATCCCAGTGCGCAGCTCCACCAAGAACATTAGGCCAAGAGATAAACCATTTATTTGATTTAAATGCCCATCCCAATGTCTTACCATAGGCCTGAGATGCGCAAGGAGTACCGTGTTGTTCGTAATTTTTTACTGGGGAACTAACAGATCCATTTATTTTTTCTCTTGTATAACCAACAGCGATAGATATTTGATCTATTGCTTGTAATTCTAATGTGGATCTTTTAGAGGAATCCGCCCACCATTCTTTAGCTGCGGCTTCAGTGCAAGTGACCCTTCCTATATAGGTCTCTGTTTGTCCAGCAAGAGGACCCCCTGGTTCAAATGCCGCTGGATCGAGGTAATATGGTCCGTCTAGGACAACGTCCCTTACCTGGGAAATGCCATCTTCCACAAACTCAGGATGAGCTAACCAACATCCATCATCACTAACAATGACATCAACTCCGGTACCATCATCGACGTACTGTACGTTTTGGCTTAGTATTGAAGTGGTAGTAAAGTCCGCGCTATTATCATAATTTGCGCCAGAAGGCTCTGTATAATAACCCTCCCATGGATCATTTTTATTTACCAGTCTTGATAACTGATAACCGGTTCTATTAAGATTATTTACTCCTGGTGCGGGATCAAAAATATTATATGAATCTTGAACTGTAACAACTGGATCCCTTACGTTCAATACATTTGAATTAAATCTATTTTTTAGAATAGGTGTAGTTGGTACCTCTCTGAGTGTATAGTTAGGTTTTGGTGGAGCTTCCTCGGGATGGAAATTTTCATCAATATGTATCGCTGCAATTTTTTCGTTATTTTTTAAGAGTTCTATTTCTTCGTCGTCTAATAGATATGTGCTTCTAGTCGCGCTATACGGTTTAATGCTTGTGCACTCACAGGCTCTAGTAGGGATATTGTCCTCTAATGTCCCGTCTTGAGTTAACAACTCATGAACAACTTCCCAATCTTCCGCCGACTTAACTGATACTACGTAATGTTTTTTCATCTGAATCTTTACCCTATTTTGACTTAATTAGTTGAGAATTGGGGGTCATTAAGAAGCCTCCTCTTGGACTGTGCATAAGATGAGTATAAAGTTCCCTTATCATAACCATCAATATAATAAGAAGCACCAAACTTATAGAGATATTGATCGACTCTAATGGTCGATGAGTCGGAAACACTTAACCTATATCTAAAGTAGAAGAATGGATCGCCCAGGCATGGTTGCCCGAGTTGGTTTTCAATGACCAACGTATGAACAATAACCCAGCGACACTCTCCATTCTTTTCTGGAATGTAGGCATAGAACCTTGCGCCAATAGCACCATACCAACCAAACTCGATCTTATACATGGTGACCGTGTCTGGGTTAAGAATATATCCACTCTCACCCTCGCCATTGAGGGAGTCGCCATTCATATTCTTCTGCTCGATAATGGTCTCGTATTGTCTACGGCCATTACGAAAGATCTCGCGAGTGTTTTCAGCGTAGCCAGAATCTGCTAGGAAGTTTGTCTCCTCGAGTGGGATGATTGATCGGCGAACGATAGTAAAATCTGCACCATCACGAAGACGGAAGAAGTATCCATCTGTATCATTCTCTACACCCCATTCGATTGTGGTTCCAGGGCCAGCGCCGATCTCAGACGCTTTGGAGCCGTATGTAAATCCACTAATCCTACCGGGTTGATAACGGAAGGCCCTAATCGATTTGATGGTGATTTCTGAGCTTACCCCAGGTGAACCGCCGATCTTATTCTCAGTGGTGGGAAGGTTAATGGCCTCACCAAACTGCTCATTAGGCCAAGTGGAGCTAAAGATGTTAGTAGGATTGGCTTCAATAGGTGAATCAAGGATGAAATGTGGGAGCTTAAGATCCTTCTCAACTTGAGTCACTGTGGAGGAGGATCTATGGATCGTAAAGTTCCAGTCCTTAAGATCTTGGCGAAGATACTCCCAATCAAGGCCAAAATACTTACTCCAGAGTTCTGGGGTTGGGTTAGTTTTAATGCGGTAGTGTCCTTGATCCTCGGAGCTACCTGCTGGGTAGTAAACGCGGGTTGTGCCAAAAAAGAAACTATCCCATGCACAACTGAGTGTATTAGGCACAGCAGCACCCGCCTGAGTGATAATTACCCTGGCGTCCCCGCCCTCGCCCCATAAATCTGCGTCTTTAAATGGCGTGAGGAGGAGAGATTCGTTTGCGGTAGGCACAAAGTTAATCGCTCTACCGGTGGGAATCAAAGGGTAATCTGATACTGCACCAAAGCGGGTTTGCTGAATATCTAGCCAAATCTTGTCCCAATAAAGCTGGTTAAACTCGTAAGAACCATCTGGGAGGACATTTGGAGGGTACTTATTGAGCAGATAAAGAAGATTAAACTCTTCTAGTTGCTCTTCGGTAAATGTTTTTACCATGTACTCAATAAGATATTGAGCAATGATAGAGTTGAGATATTGTCCCCAGCCTCTATATCTCTCGGCACCGCCAGGATTGATTAACTGATCCTGGAGGGACGGTTTGCCGGGAGGAGTGAAGGGTGAGGGGTAGACTG
>CAYPET010000017.1:42893-46467 GCA_964409905.1 uncultured Chitinophagaceae bacterium
CAAGAGCGGAGTTAGTCGTATCCTCTTCAAACTTTGTAAAGAAATAATTCCCAGAGGAGGAAGGGCGATTATACCAAAAAGAAGGACTAATTCCTCCAGTCCCATCAACCCTCCAGTCCTTCTCATCAAGACCATAGGTACTTACGTTACCAAATATCCCCTGTTGAGTTGTTTCGCGATTAATACCTAAAAGAGATCTGCTGACTTCGGATGTGTCCGCAAACTGCTCTACCATTGGCAAAGCAGCGGGGTTTTTCTTGCTAAATTGGTTTGCTGAGCTAGTCCCATCTTTGAGATAAGATTCGCTATCTAGCACAACCGATGGGGCATTATCGGCCCCGTATTCAGCTTTAGGATACGATTCCTTATCCGTGGTTAGAGGATTACCCTCCTCAGTGGATAGGGGAAACCCCCTAAAATCCACCATTTGCTTTCTGGAAACAGATTTTCTAGGCGGAGTTCTTTCCGCCCTTATTGAAGAACCGGAAGTATACTCTGGCATATCACTGCTCCTCCCAGGTTAGCGAATTGACAATATTGATAGATGAGGTTGGCGGAGTTGTTGCCGAGGTCGATTCCCAGAAGGCATAAATGCCTAGAATATCTACCTCATTGGTGAGTGGGAAGGAGATATATTCTTTATTATATGAGAAGTAATCCACCAAATCGTATTGAGCACCGCCTTTATTGGCATAAATCGAAAAGATATTGTTTCCGGTATTGGCCACAGGCGCAAGACGGAAATCTTGGGAGATTTTAGCACCTGAGAGGGAAGCAATGGATTCCCATGTTCCTACCTCAGCAGCATCCCACTTCTTCTGGTTCTCATACTTGTTATGATTTCCGCCGGCACCACTAGAGCCAATTGTTCCTGTGAAAGCGGTGATATCACCATCGGCATCAAATGTGTACATCTTTACGTACATGAGATTGCCATAGACGCTAATATCAGTAGCCTGGGCCTCATAATTCTGGATGTAAATAACTCCGGCTTTGTTAAAGAATCTAATAAGCATTTCACTTTCATCCGTGCCAGGCGTGGTTGCAAATCCGCTGCTTCCAACATCATTGGTAGGCTTAGATCTCATGTAGGCATAGAAATACTTCCCATCAACATTAAGAACACCGGAAAGTGTAGTATAATTATTCGATGAGATATTTACACCGGAGATAATCTTTTTAGGTACAGTACCAGAACCAAGTTCAAACCCTTTGGCTGCTTCGCTGGAAGTAGTATATATTCCTGCAGGTGTGCCAACAGGATTATCTACGGGTAAGTTGATTACAGTATTAGAACTAGAATTAGTTAAATTATTCGTAATTAAAAGTGGGTTCTTAATGAAGTTGATCGAGACGACGTTATCTTCGCCGGAGGGATCGGTGACACCGAGTCCATATTTAATTGGATAAAGCTGGATTCGATTTCTTACGCCAACACCCGAGGTATTGATAACATTATCCTTTGCCCTGAGCGCCATCATAGCTCTCTGGCGGCGGGGAATAATTAACTCGACTTCGTCTTCTTTGTTTAAGAACCCAGAAACATTTCTGTTAAAATAAACAACTACTTGGCCAGCAGTTACGCTATTCTCGACCCAGATTACCTTGGTTGTGGTGTCGGTCTTAAGATAAGAGCCAACCAACTGATCGCGAAGCGCCTCGTCAAATGTAATTTCAAATGAGTTAGAGGATGGAGTAGTTTCAACTGTAGCATTTAATACGCCATATTTTGAGCTCTTGGGATAATCTGAGGCCTTGGATAGGAGTCTTACAGTACCCTTATCACCACCATCAATGTAGTACGAAGCACCGTACTTAACAAGTCTGTTACCCTCAGGGAGGTTATTTGCTAGACCACCATGGGTTAGGTAGGTGATTGGTAGGGTGGCGTTACCAAGTGATGCCACATCGAGTTGGTTAGAGGCTCTCATGTGATGGACTCTTACCCATCTTGCCTCGCCATTGGCAACAGGAACATAACAGAGGAAGAGAGCACCAACCGCACCGTACCATGAGAATTCGATCTTCCACATGGTCACCTTGGTGAAATCAATGTCATACACCGATTGGTCAGTAAGCGTAGAACCGTCAAGGATGATGGGATCACCAGGACGCTTGACAGAGATCTCTGTAGGATCTACGTTAGCTGTCGATACATCACTCCAACGGACGGGGTTATTTTGCCCATTGAGCTGGTCGCCGGAAAACATTGCTCTAACAGGTCTCCACTCATACACCATGCGGTATTGCTTAGGAACGCAAAGATGGAACCACTCCTTAAGTGTTATGTTCTTCTTACCAGCATCAGAAATATCAGGACCGGGATCATACTGTTTAGAGGGGGAGCGAGGGTATGTTTTGCCTGGTAAATTAAAGAAACTATTATATTCAGTTAGAGCAATTTGTGTACTACCTTGTACACTAACAAGAAGATTCCAGATTTTAACCCCGCTATTGGTCTCAGAAGGATCTGTATCAAAACCGAATCTAGCATCGGTAGTATTGGCAAGGATTGAATCACCAGAGATAGAAATATCAGAGCTAAATGCCGTACCACCACCTCGGCTGAGGTTGGTAACGATATCCTCCCACTTACAGTGGGCATCTAAACGGATATACTCGGAGGTGTGTTTAAGAAACTCATCACCTTCTTTCCAAGCAAGATATTCAGCGCTTGCTTTATCGATAATTTTTTGATCAAATGGGAACTGGAATTGACGACCTGCAAGATGCTCAACGTAGTTATTAGCAGCGTTTTTATAGGCGAGTCTTACCGCATACCCCTCATTGTACTCATAATCATTTAGGTCGGCGCCTTGCTCAATAGCTTTTACATCATCTGGATGGTAGCAAAGGCTGGGGTCGTAGATCGCGGCGGCCACATAAGCCAAGCCATTTCTAAAGATTACGGGATCTTCCCCAACAACTCCCCAGTTACCTGCTTTAATGTTACTTGTACCAGTGGCAAATGTTGCAATCTTATTCCATCCGTCGCCAGTTGTTTCTACACCGGCGGGTTGGTCATAGGTAAGGGCTTGTGTACGTCTTACACAACGGAAGTCGTTCTTATCACCACCATTGATAATCTCATAGTAGTACCCGTCAAACTTGTCAAAAATGCCCCATTTCTTGATAGAAGGGGCGCCCTTCATCGTATCGCGGTTAGGGGTGGAGGCATCATAGGTCGAAGCGGTCTTATTCATCTTCACACCCATGGTAGAGGATGATACACGAC
Source organism: uncultured Chitinophagaceae bacterium (assembly GCA_964409905.1). Taxonomy (GTDB): domain Bacteria; phylum Bacteroidota; class Bacteroidia; order Chitinophagales; family Chitinophagaceae; genus JAGNRR01. The sequence goes on from CAYPET010000017.1 coordinate 46,129, forward strand.
CAGGTTGGTAGCGGAAGAAGCGCTTGGAGGTTAAGATTGTGGTCTTACCAGTTTCTGCAACCAACTCGGCACCAGCTTCTTCGGCCAGGTGATTTAGACCTGTTGCTGTATTTCCGTCACCGTCAATCTCATTTTCAATAGGAAATTGAGACCATTCCGATGGGTTGATATCATAAGTGTTTACGTCAGCAAAGATACCAAGAGCAACTTCGGCTCTAGGAATACCAAGAAGGCTGAGGGCAACTTCTGATTGAATCTTATTCTGCTCTTCTACAGGGATCGGTGGCTGGTCCTCAGCAAAAACAACAGGGAGAGAGTTAACAGCCTTTTGTTGGCCAA
>CAYPET010000018.1:0-4849 GCA_964409905.1 uncultured Chitinophagaceae bacterium
ATTTGTAAGTACTCTGGTAAATCTGGCAGTCAATAAAAAACTTAGCATTGAGGACGAAATAGAAAAAAAATCATTGTTTACCAATCGTCAGAAGTATGTACTGAACAAACAAACTTCACAAGGGAATAGCCACATACAACCCTTGGAACAACTATTTTTCGAACAAATATTTGGCAGTACACAGACACAATCTATTGTGCGGAATACCTACAACCCGAACATGGTCGCGGCAAAAACAACTTTATCTAACGAGCTAAAGTCAAAACATAACGGCCACACTATCATTCGCAACCAAGCACTCACGGCCAAGTCAATGATTATTCCGTTAATCGCTATTGGCTTGGGGGTATTTTGTTATAATCGTTATGGGGGGAGCATCGGTATAATTTTCGCCATGACAGGCATACTCATTGCCATTACATTTCTCTTTTCGCAGTGGTTTCAACGGCCAACAGCAGCAGGCCGAAAATTAATGGATGACATTGCCGGCTTGAAACAATATATTAAACTTACCGAGTTAGACAGACTTAAGATGCTCAATCCGCCTGATTTTTCCTTCCAACATTTCGAGGCGATACTACCTTATGCCATTGCTTTGGATTGTGCTGATGAATGGCAACGCCATTTTGAAGTTGTCAATCCAGAAGTGGCGTCGCAACAATTACCATTTATGTGGTATCATGGTGCGCATGTTGGTAGTTACAAAGATTTTGATTTTACTGATATTAATGATACCGTGAGCTCTGCAAGCATACCGCCTACACAATCCAAAGGAGGGTCAGGTGGCAGCTGGAGCAGTGGCGGCGGATTTTCGGGTGGTGGCTTTGGCGGCGGCGGCGGCGGCGGCTGGTAGTTTAAAGACTTTCGCAATCTTGCTCTGCAGGTTTCATTATTCAATTTGGATTCATTTTTTTTATGTTTTAAGCATGCTATGCTGTTGATGGTCCTTATTTTCACACTTAGAACATGACAAAAAAACAAGTTGTAATTGTTGGGCCGGCTTATCCCTATCGCGGCGGACAGGCCACCGTTGAGGCCAGTATCTCCAAACTACTCAGCGAATCGGGTCTGACAGTGAACACGGTAACTTTTACGAGCCTCTACCCTAATTTTTTGTTTCCGGGTAAAACGCAGTACGATGAAAGCGCCCATCCATTTTACCCGCATACGGAAAGAATACACCGCGTTATCAATTCTATCAACCCAATTACTTGGTATAAGGCATACAAGAAAATAACATCTTTTAATCCTGAAGTTGTAATTTTTGTGTGGTGGATGCCTTTTTTTGGACCATGCTACGGTATCATTATCCGGCTACTGAAAAAATTCTCCAGTGCAAAAATCTTGTTTGTTGTCGAAAATTTTGTTTCGCATGAAAAAAGATGGTTTGATCATTTCTTTACCCAATGGACGTTGAAGAAAGCGGATGAGTTTATTTCCTTTTCAAAACATATAAACGAGCAAGTAAAAGCCCATTTCCCAACAAAAAGAATCACAACCACAACCCTGCCTCCATTCAATCATTTTGATCAAGGCCGGTATGCTAAAACCTCAGCACGCGAAAAATTAAACATTACGCAGAAAAGGGTGGTTCTTTATTTTGGCCTTATCAGAAAATACAAAGGATTAGATCAACTTATTCGAGCAATGAAATTAATGCAAGAAAAAGACCCCGATTGTATGCTACTGGCTGTGGGCGAATGTTATGAAGATATTGAAACATATCGCAAATTGATTGCCACACTTGGGCTTGAAAAGCAAATTCAACTTATTAATGCATTTATTCCAAACGAAGAGGTTGAGCCATACTTTAAAGCAGCAGATGTTGTTTGCCTACCTTATTATTCCGGTACGCAAAGTGGTATTTTAATGATGGCTTATGGGTTTGGGAAACCTGTAGTGATTACCAATGTGGGCGGTATAGCAGAGTTGGTAAATGATAAAACAGGCAAGGTGATAGCCGATAATGAACCTAACAATATAGTGGATGGATTAATGCATGTACTAAGAAATGAACAAGCAGATTATGAAAATCAAATTGCGCATATTGCCGAAACACTTGGATATCGGACTTTCGAGAATATAATTGAAGGAATTATGGATTGATAACGATAGTTTCAATTTTTTCTGCAACTGAAACACTATCGCCTTGCACAACGCGCAATCGGACATTAAATGTTCCGGCAGGAAAATTATATACTAAATGCTCTAAAGTATCTGTTGGCGCTTCAAAGACAAGATTTGAAGCCTGGTCCAATACGGCCCATTTGGTATAATCATAATTTCTAGAACAGTTCATAAAATGTACAGGTGTTCCTGCCTTTAAACTTGACGTTCCATAGTCAAAACAAGCCTCTGCGCTACCCCGCTCTTTTTCGCAAGACACTAAGTTTAGCGCTACCCCAGTCATTAAAAGCAAAAAAAGTACTTTGTTCATATTTTATAATTAGGAGAGGCTAAGATAAACTGTATTGCAGTAATTATAAAATTAAATAGTCCTTTGATTTTAGCTTGAATGGGTCAAAAGAATAGGTGTAGGAAATTTGACGTTGCCTTTTAAGGAATTCCTGCGTGTGTAAAAATAAATCCAAATGCAAGTTCATCCCGTTCATTAGTATTATGTAATCGCTGTTGTTCAGTTCTGATAAATAAAAATCAGTTTTGTTGCGGTTTGCAATTATTGTGTAGTGAATGCTACGCACTTCGTCCACATCAGTAAAGACCTTAAATAATTTATCATCTTTTTCTACAAATTGTACCTCCTGCCTCAAATCAAGATCAAGCAGCATATTGAGCAAGTGAACAAACTGAAAAGGCTGCAAGGTGCTTACACATGCTAAGCATTTCATATCTTCAAAATATTCGGCAAACAACTCCTCATGTGAAATTTTAAACCGCTGTATGCGTTGCTTACTTATTTTGGCTGCCACAGATAATCTTTAAAGTTAACAATCTGATGATTCTTTATCTTCACCCCTTCTGCTTCCAATAGCTGTTGCATGGTTTCTGGGGTTTCAAAGTGCATTCTCCCACTCAATAATCCATTTCGATTCACCACTCTATGGGCAGGCACCGGCGGATGTTGGTAATGTGACTTATTCATGGCCCAACCTACCATGCGCGCCGTGGTGCGCACCCCAATTAAATCTGCAATAAAGCCATAGGTCGTCACCTTACCCTCAGGAATTTGACGGACAATATCATAAATAGCATCAACCCAATTAGCCTCCTGTTGCATTTCGTTGCTGTTGTTCTTCTATTAATTTTTTGCGTTTCTGTTCATTCTGTACGGCTTTATAGTCGTAAGGGCAATGCTTGCAACCGTTCCCACAGCAATAACCCCGTTGCAGTAAATATGATGCGGTAAAAACCATGAATCCATCGTTATTCATGTAAAACATTTCCTCATCATCAAACAGCGGCTTCTTCATTTTCTTTTTTCTTCTTTGGCGAGATAATAATTTCGGTCTTAGGCAGCCTGAAACAAAGATATTGAATCGTCCGGTTATCTTCCAGATGCATCCCTTCGTAGAATGTTTTTATGTTCAGTGGGAAGTCAGGCTCCCCCTTTGCGTATATATTATCAATTCGTTTTATTAATTCACACTGATGCAAGGCAATCATCTCTAATGTAAAATCAAATAATGGTTTAGAGTCTGTCTTTAGATGAATCAGCCCATCCTGACGCAGTATGCTTTGATAAGCCTTTAAGAAACGGCTATGCGTTAATCTGTTTTTTGCTTTAGCATCCCGTAAAAAAGGGTCAGGAAAGGTTATCCAAATTTCAGCAATTGACTTTGGAAGAAAATATTGTTCAATATTTTGAATTTGTGTTCGAAGAAAAGCAACATTCTCAATTTGCTCATCAAGTGCCTTTTTTGCTCCTACATACATACGATTTCCCTTCACATCCACACCAATAAAATTTTTAGTTGATATTGCCTTTGCCAAGTTTACGGCATACTCACCTTTGCCACAGGCCAGCTCCAGCACGATATCGTGTGCATTATTAAAAAGAGGCTGCCATTGCCCCGCCATATCTTCCGGATATTGAAACACATTCTTAAACGCTTGAATGGCAGCAAATCGAAATAGTTTTTTTCCCTTCATAAAATCTCTGCTAAAAAAGATGACAAAAGTAATGTCAGTGAATTGTAAAAAACTATTATCTTAGACGCTATAAAATATAAATATGAAAAGAAATAGACTTTTATCACTTCTCACACTTTCGTTTGTTAGTCTTTTTATTTTACAGTCTAATAGTGGTGGATACCAAGGAGCCATTGTAGCTGATAATTCAAATGGTGGCTGTTCTGGCAGTGGATCTGGTTGCCACGCCGTAGCAACAGCACAAAATAATAATGGACTAACGATAGACATCCTTGATGCTAACAACAATCCAGTGAATTTCTACGATGCTAATACAACCTACAAAATTAAAATCAGCTTAAAAAAGAATAACATTACTTCCAATTTAACAGCTGGGTTTCAATGCACCATTTTTGATGTACAAACTAGCAACTCGCAAGGAAGTTTCCCAGGCATAAGCGGCAATACCCATGTTCGACAAGCTTCCATTGGCGGCAAAACAGTCATCACCCACAAACACGGCGATGTTACAGGAATCGTCACTGATAATTTCAGTGGTCTATCTTAAATGAAAATTATAACAACAATTCGCTAACAACAATTGTGGGAAAATCACGAAACCTTTTCTATAATTGTATCATAAAAAAATAATGAATATTATGACTGAGGAAAAAAAGTCGTCAATTTAGGTTGCTATTTCCCCTATCATTTATTGGTCAGTTCGTTAAAGTAGTAGGAGTGGAGGGGATTGTGTAAAGGG
>CAYPET010000018.1:4859-42613 GCA_964409905.1 uncultured Chitinophagaceae bacterium
TACCCATGTTCGACAAGCTTCCATTGGCGGCAAAACAGTCATCACCCACAAACAAGGCGATGTTACCGGAATCGTATCTGGCTCAACGGTAGAATGGGTTTTTGATTGGAAATCTTCCCTGCTAGGCAATGGTAACTTGATTTTTTCGGTGATTGCAAATGACGCCAATGGAGACCAAGCTGCTACAAATGCCGATATCATCACCTACAATTCCAAATTTATTAGCCAAACAGCACCTAACAATGTGCATGAGTTCAGCAAGGGTATCAACAATCTTTATCCAAATCCCTCTACCGGCATGATTAATATCGAGTTAGCCAGTGAAAAAGAAAGTATCGTTTCTGTATTATCCTATACAGGTCAAAAATTAAAAACTATCAGTGCTGCTGGCAACAATATTCAATTGGACATTACAGACTTAACTCCTGGAAACTACATTATTTCAGTTCAACAAGGAGATAATTTTGCAAGAAAACAAATCGTAAAAAATTAATCTAATTATCTAATTGTGAAGAAAGAGGCAGTTATATCTGCCTCTTTTTTATTGGGAAAATGTAAATTTGCCCCTGCTAAAAATAGGGCATTCCATACTCCACCTTATCCTTTGGCACCTAAATAAAGACAGATACTATGAGTTTGACAATAGAAGGTATTAATAATACGTGTACCCAGGACATGAAAAAAGCTATCACTCACCTGGAAAATGAACTGGTAAAAATCAGAGCAGGAAAAGCCTCGGCCGCAATGCTTGATGGCATTATGGTAGAATATTATAATGTACCTACCCCTATCAATCAGGTAGCTAATATAAGCACCCCTGATGCCAGAACATTGAATATTCAACCATACGAGAAAAAAATGCTCAGCGATATTGAAAAAGCGATTATGGCCGCCAACATTGGCATTACCCCTTCAAACGATGGTGATAACATTCGATTGTTTATGCCACCGCTTACCGAAGAAAGAAGAAAAGAGATGGTAAAGAAAGTTTGGGCCGAAGGTGAACATGCAAAAGTTTCCATTCGGAATATTCGTCGTGATGCCCTTGAGGGTATAAAAAAAATGGAAAAAGACGGACTTAGTGAAGATATTGCCAAGGGTGCAAATAAAGATATTCAGGACTTTACCGACAAGTACATTGCTGATATAGATAAGCACTGCGCGCACAAAGAAAAAGAACTAATGACTGTCTAGCTTTTTAATGGAAAGCCTTCAGCAATTTCTTACCGAAAATTGGCTGCTAGCCATTTCCGCACCGATTTATACAGTACTCATTACGCTGGAAGTAATAATAAGCAACTATCAGCAACGGTCATACTACAAATTCAAAGATTCACTTATCAATCTTTGGTTGAACATTGTGAATACATTTTGGGGACTATTATTCAAGGCAAGTGCACTACTCATTTTAGCCCTATTTTTTCAATTTAGCCCCCTGCATATAACACCAAACTGGCTTTATTGGACGGTATTATTCTTTGCACTTGACTTTTGTTTTTACTGGGAGCATCGGGCTGAACATTACGTACGCATACTATGGGCAGTCCACGTCACACATCATTCTTCGCAAGAGTTTAATCTAACCACCGGTTTTCGGTCTTCGGTTTTCAGGCCATTTGTGTCATTATGGTTTTTTCTACCACTTGCTTTGTTAGGTTTTAAGCCAATGGATATTTTACTCATGGATGCCATTTGCCAAATTTATGGCATTATTGTCCATACACGTTATATAAAAAAAATGCCAAGGTGGTTTGATGCACTCTTCGTTAGCCCCTCGCACCATCGGGTGCACCATGCCAGCAATGTGCTATATCTTGATAAAAATATGGGTATGGTCTTAATCATCTGGGACCGCTTATTTGGTACATTTCAAAAAGAAGAAGATTTCGAAAAAGTGAAGTATGGTCTTACTAAAAATGTTGCCCAACCCTATCACCCCTTTTACATCATCTTTCATGAATGGAAACAATTGTTGAAAGACGTGGCGCAGCCCGGCATTCGCTTTAGTGATCGGATAAAATACCTGTTTGCTCCGCCCGGATGGAGTCATAATGGCGCTACACAAACCGCTAAGGAAATGCGAAAGGCCTTGAATAATACGGAATAACAACTTTGTGTATTCAACGCTCATCAACAAATAATGTTAGCTCACTTTTTTTGACTCGCTACCAAACAGACAAAGCTTTATATTTGCCATTCGATGAAATTTCAAAATCAAACGGCCTTTTATCAAGGCAAAGTTCGTGATGTATACAGCATAGGTACTGACAAACTGGTTATGATTGCCAGTAATCGGATTTCAGCCTTTGACCACATTTTACCACGTGAAATACCATATAAAGGACACATTCTTAATCAAATTGCGACTGAATTTTTAAATCAAACAAGCCACATTGTACCCAACTGGCTTGAAGCGTCACCGTTGCCCAATGTTAGTATGGGAAAACGGTGCGAACCAATTGCACTAGAAATGGTGATACGCGGATATCTAACCGGTCATGCTTGGCGCACATACAAATCGGGACTTAGAACATTATGTGGAGTACCATTACCCGATGGTATGAAAGAACATGATGCCTTTCTAGTGCCTATTATTACTCCGGCTACTAAAGCTGCCGAAGGACATGATGAAGACATCAGCCGTGAAGAAATATTAAAAAAAGGCATTGTAAGCGAATCAACATTAGAAAAACTTGAAAATTATACCCTGCAACTTTTTGAAAATGGGCAACGCCATGCCGCTAAGCAGGGTTTGATATTGGTTGATACAAAATATGAGTTCGGATTTTACAAAGGAGAAATTATGCTAATGGATGAAATCCATACCCCCGACAGTTCGCGCTATTTTTATGCAGAAGGCTATGAGGAGCGGCAGAAAAAGGGCGAAGCGCAAAAACAACTTTCTAAAGAATTTGTACGGGAATGGCTTATCGAAAATGGCTTTCAGGGATTAGAAGGGCAAAACATGCCAAACATGAGCAACGAAGTCGTTGAGGATATCACGAATAGATATATTGAACTGTTTGAAAAAGTGTTGGGGAAGCCATTTGTGAAACAAGATGTAAGTGAAAAAGAAATTATTGAAACAGTCAACCATTGGATAGCCACAAATGAATAAGCCCATGAAATTGTACATAACGATTATCAGTTTCATCTGCATCAATAGCATCATAATATTCGGCTGCCGAAGTAATGAAAAAAATAATTCCAACGACGTTAAAGTCAATAAAGACTACCTGAAAGTCGGTAAAAAATACGTAGCAACCGCGCAGGAAACACTAAGTAACAACCTTAAAGAGGCTATTGCAGCAGGTGGTCCCGCACATGCCATTGACTTTTGCAATACCAAAGCAATCGAACTAACTGATAGCATATCTAAAGAGTTGAAGGTAAAAATTAAACGTGTCAGCAACAGGAATCGAAATCCATTAAACGCAACTAATAAAGAAGAACAAATAAATTTTCAGCAATGGAAATCAGATAATCAAAATGGAAAGAACCTATCGCCCGTTTTAAGGGAAATGAATGGAAAAGCACTCGGCTACTACCCCATTATCACAAATCAATTATGTTTAATGTGCCACGGAGTAAGAAATAAAGATATCACGAAAGAAACTCAACAAGTTCTTGATCGATTATACCCTGCTGATAAAGCATTCGACTACACCGCAAATGAGTTACGAGGAATGTTTGTAGTGGAAATGGATACGTTCCGTTAAGCCACGGTTTTTTGATTGAACCCTGCTTGAGTTAAGTGTCTAAAAATGTCCTCTAAACTTTTACCGGGATACTTGTTTTGCAAATCTACAATTTTGTCATTTGCCACTATTTGACCACGATTGATAATAATCACTCTGTCGCACATAGCTTCAACTTCTTGCATAATATGCGTGCTCAACAAGACGGTTTTCTCTTGGCCAGCCTTATTAATCAGACCACGAATCTCAACAATCTGATTTGGATCTAATCCAGATGTGGGTTCATCCAGAATCAACACTTCGGGGTCATGCAGCAATGCTTGGGCTAAGCCAACCCGCTGCTTATATCCTTTAGATAGGGAACCGATAATCTTTTTACTCTCAGGTGTCAAACCCGTTAACTCAATAATTTCCTCTATACGATTTTTTGCTTCATTCCCTTTTAAACCATGAACACCTGCACAAAAACTCAAATATTCCCGCACATACATATCCATGTACATAGAGTTTGTTTCGGGCAGGTAACCAATCTTTTGTTGGGTTCGAACATTTTCGGCATCAACTTTTATGCCACATACCAAAGCCTCGCCACTCGTTGCTGGCAAGTAACCTGTAATAATTTTCATAGTGGTAGATTTCCCTGCACCATTTGGACCTAAAAACCCCACAATCTCACCTTTGTTCACACGAAAACTGATATTATCAACAGCCCGCTGTTCTCCATAAATCTTCGTTAGATTTTTTACCTCAATAGACATAAGTTAGCAAATATACACTCTAGGCTTAGGCCGCAGATTATCTTTTTTCTTAAAATGCTTAGCGACCTCTGCGAACTCGATGCAGGTTCGAGTAGCGAAAATAAAATCCCGCTAGTACACCAAAAACAAAGCCGCCTATATGCGCCCAATAAGCCACTCCGCCAGTTTCTTGCGTTTGAGCTATAGAACCGTATCCTGCCAAAAACTGCTGCACACCCCAAAAACCAAGAAAGAAAATAGCGGGTACCCAAAATCGAAATATCACAAAGAACATGAGCCGCACCTTATTGCGAGGAAACATCACAAGATATGCACCCAACAAAGCCGATATGCAACCAGAAGCACCTACCATAGGCAATTGACTTTGCATGTGCATAGCGGTTTGGGTAAGTACGGCGGCCAGTCCGCCCAAAAAATAAAAAATAAAGAATCGGAAATTCCCCACCGTGGCCTCAATATTATCAGCAAATACCCATAAAAAAAGCATATTGCCTATCAAATGAAGCCAGCCGCCATGCAGAAACATTGATGTCCAGGCTGTCAGCCAGTCTTGGCCTCGCAATAATTCAGAGGGTATTACACCATATTCATATACAAAAGCATTGCCTGCTGCTTGTCCTAATGAAAATTGATATAAAAATACCGCAATATTGACAAGTATGAAAAGAGTAGTAAAAATGGGCTTCGCACCATTTTTAATATTGATATCACCTATGGGGTATAACATTACTTAACGAATAAATGTCGCTGCAAATCCAAAAGGCTGGCTTCACTATAATAAATGTGTTGCAACTGGTGTTCAGCGTTATAGAGCATAATTTGGGGGATGCCATTATATTCAAAATGCTTCCCTATAAAATCACCATGATCAGAAGCGATGAACAAATTTGGTATTTTATCTGCGCGCATTTCGCCCACAAAGCGGGGCAACTCACCATGCAATGGCTGGCCAGCTACAAAAACAATTGTGGTGTTTTTAAACATCCCTAGGTTTCCTTTCACTTTAGTTAGTATTTCTTTGCAATGCCCGCAGCCCGGGTTGAACATTACCAACAATACAGGTTCTCCTTTGGCAAATTGGTCATTATTCATTGGCTGGTCCTCCCAGGTGAGTAAATTTAGTTTGGGTAGCGCATCACCTTTTTTGTTCTTTTCTGCTTTAAAAGTATCTGTTGAGATCGGGGTGTCCAGTTTGGATATGTCATGTTCTTGGGCGAATCCAGAAACGTTAACCAACAATAGAGTCAAAATTGAGAAGATAGTAATTTTAAATTTTCGCATAAGTATTTTGTAAAATTAAATCAGCAAGTACAATTTGGGCATAAGCCTCCACAATTGGCACGGCCCGGGGCACAGCACAAACATCATGTCTGCCTTCAATGCGAATAGACAATTCAGCAGCATCACTATTAACGGTTTCTTGTTCCTTTTTAATACTTGTAATAGGTTTAAAATAAATTGAAAACAGCAGGCGATTACCACTCGTCATTCCGCCCAAAATACCTGCGTGATGATTCGTCTTGGTAGCAATAGCGCCGTCTGCATTATAGAATGCATCATTATTTTCGCTACCTCTTTTAGCAGCTGTCTTAATTCCATCACCAAAAGAAATAGCCTTAACAGTATTAATACTCATCATGGCGTGCGCCAGTTGCGCCTGAACTTTTCCAAAAATAGGTTCGCCCAGGCCAACCGGTAAGTTTTCTATCAACATGCTTACGCTGCCGCCCAAAGTATCCCCCAGCGCACCTGCCGCTGCAATTAACTGCTGTGCAGCTGCCGTAAAATCTGGCGAAATACTATTTAAGCCTGATGTCTTCAAATAAAGCTGTTCCGCTGATGTCAAGCCAACTTCTTGAACGGCCGAAACATCTAAAAAAGCACTACCAATCTGACTTACAAAAGCATTGCAAACAATGTCATTTTGGGTTTGAATATATTGTTTGGCTATCGCACCAGCAGCAACCATTGGGGCCGTAATCCTTATCGAACTTCTGCCTCCTCCCCGATAATCGCGCAGACCATATTTTTTATCATAGGTAAAATCTGCATGGCCCGGTCTGTAAACATTTTTTATATCATCATAATCCGCAGGGCGTGCATCTTTATTTTTTATCAAAATGCAAATCGGCGAACCTAATGTGCGTCCCTCAAACACACCAGAAACAATTTCAACAATATCATCTTCTTTACGCGAAGAGCTAAAATCATGCTGACCGGTTTTTCTTTTATCCACCGCCTGCTGAATAGCCTGCATATCGAGTTTTAACCCTGCCGGACAACCATCAATTATGGCTCCCACATAGGGACCATGGCTTTCACCAAAGCTATGTACTTTAAAAATATTTCCGAGCGTATTCAATACGTGTTACTTTTATCTCGTTTATGCGTACTCTTATAAAAAATATCAAACAACTTGTACAAGTAGCATCAAAGGACGAACGTAAAGATAAAGTATTCGGGCACGATATGGATAAGCTCCCCATCATCGAAAATGCTTTTTTAATAATTGATAACAATTTAATTGCCGACTTCGGCAGTATGACTGAATTGATAACATCCGCCTTGTCTGATGACGAAAGTCATTATGATACTGTGATTGATGCCAGTGGACGAATTGTAATGCCTTCCTATATCGATAGTCATACACATCTTGTGCACGCCGCAAGCCGCGAAGAAGAATTTGTCATGCGCATTAAAGGCTTAACCTATGAAGAAATTGCTCAGCGCGGAGGAGGTATTTTAAACTCAGCAAAAAAAATGGCTGCCATAAGCGAAGATGAACTCTTTGACTTATCTCTACCAAAACTGGAAGAGGCCATTGCAAATGGCACCGGCGCAATAGAAATAAAAAGTGGTTACGGCCTCAATACCGAAGCAGAACTGAAAATGTTGCGAGTTATCAGACGGCTTAAAGAACTTAAAAAAATTCCAATAAAAGCCAGTTTTTTGGGTGCTCATGCATACCCAATTGCCTATCGCAATAATCATCAGGGTTATCTGGATTTAATTATTCAAGAGATGTTACCTCGAGTGGTTGATGAAGGCCTGTCTGACTATGTCGACGTATTTTGCGAGCAAGGTTTTTTCTCCACGGACGAAACAGCTCAAGTACTGGAAGCTGCTGCCAAATATAATTTACGACCTAAAATACATGCCAACCAGCTACATAATAGCGGTGGCATTCAAGTTGGAGTAAAATATGATGCCCTCAGCGTAGATCACTTGGAGTCACTGGGCCAAGATGAAATACGTTGTCTGCAACAATCCAATACAATCCCTGTATTACTACCCGGAGCGGCATTTTTTCTGGCCATGAACTATCAACCTGCCCGAGCATTAATTGATGCCAATTTACCTGTAGCAATCGCATCTGACTATAATCCGGGTTCTTGTCCAAGCAGCAATATGAACTTTATGCTGTCATTGGCTTGTACACAACTAAAAATGACGCCTAACGAGGCTATCAATGCCGCCACCATCAATGCTGCAGCAGCCCTCGAACTTGAATCAACACTCGGCAGCATTGAAAAAGGTAAAAAAGCGAGTATCATAATAACCAAGCCTATACCAAGTGTCGATTATATCCCATATAATTTTTCACATAATAATATAGAACGACATATTACATCCTGAATGGGGTCATCGTAACTTCGTAGACATGTTTAGCCAGAAACCTTTCCTGATTGCTGGACCGTGCAGTGCCGAAAGCCATGAGCAAATGATGCAGATTGCTCATGCCCTGGGCCAAGACGATCGGGTAGATATGATTCGTGCAGGAGTATGGAAGCCGAGAAGCAAGCCAGGTTTTTTTGAAGGTAAAGGTGAAGAAGCATTGCAATGGCTGGCAGAAGTTAAGAAAAATACACAAAAAAAAGTATGCACAGAGGTGGCCACTGCAGAGCAAGTTGCCCTGGCATTGAAATATGATATCGATGCATTTTGGATAGGCGCACGTAGCACAGTAAACCCGTTTACTGTTCAGGAAATAGCCGATGCCTTGCGCGGTGCAGATATGCCAGTATTAATAAAAAACCCCATTAACCCTGACGTGGAGTTGTGGTCTGGCGCGGTAGAGCGCATCCAGCGTGCCGGCATCAATAGAATTGCCTGCATACATCGTGGTTTTTCTTCTTACGACCAAAGCAGCCAATATCGGAATAAACCAAACTGGGCTATACCAATAGAACTAAAAAGAAGGTATCCCAACATTCCAATTTATTGCGATATTAGCCACATTGCCGGTCAACGAGACTTGCTACCCGAAATAGCTCAGCGCGCTATGGATTTAGATTTGGACGGCCTAATGGTTGAAACGCACCCTAATCCGGATGCAGCCCTCAGCGATGCTCACCAACAAATCACGCCGCAGCAACTATTTAAATTGCTTGACAACCTTGTGGTGCGGCATGGTTTAAGTGACGATACCGTTAATGCTCAAATTGAACACTTGCGACAAGTGATGGACTCTATAGATGCTGAAATTGTAGATTTACTGTCAAAAAGAAAAAACTTAGGGCAAGAACTGGGCATTATCAAAATAGAAAATAACTTGCCTATCTATCAGCCCGAACGATGGCGGGAAATTGTAGAAAGTAGAACGTCATGGGGATTGAAGCATGATTTCACAGAAGAGTTTATCAAAAAAGTATTTGAATTAATCCACGAAGATTCTATTCAACGGCAAATGGAATTGCTAAAAAGCAAAAAAGATTTTATCTAATAGAATCTATACTTTTAAGCCTTTTTAATAGCAATCTAAAAACATATATTTGTCCACACGATGTTAGCACAACACAAGAGCGCAGAAATCATGGTTAGTCAGCAGGTGGAGAATTCAACCGAATACGTCTTACCCTTCATCGAAAAAACCTTACCCATAACTGCCAATTTAAAGATTTTAGAAATTGGTTGCGGTGAAGGCGGCGTACTTAAACCTTTTTTAGAACGCGGTTGTACCTGTGTAGGGGTTGACCTGGATACCCCTCGTCTGGAAATTGGGAAATCCTTTTTCAGTGAATATGTAGACAACGGTTTGCTTACATTCTCTGGTCAAAACGTTTATGACGAAGACTTTGTAACCAATTATGCCAATTGGTTTGACCTAATTATTCTCAAAGACGTTATTGAACATATCCCGGAACAAGGAAAATTTATCCCGCACCTGAAAAAATTGCTCAAACCGAAGGGGCAAGTATTCTTTGGTTTTCCACCTTGGTATATGCCTTTTGGTGGTCACCAACAAGTGTTGGAAAGTAAGTTTGCCTCAAAACTTCCTTATTACCACATTCTGCCGATGCCGATATTTTTGGGCATTGTCAAAATGTTTGGTGCCTCAGATGGCCATTTGGAATTAATGCGAATTACAAAAGAAACGGGTATAACCATTGAACGTTTTGAACGAATTGTGCGCCAAAGTGGTTTTCATACGGTGAGTAAACAATGGTTTTTATTTAACCCGATTTATAAATTTAAGTTTGGTTTGAAGCCGCGCAAACAAAACTGGCTATTTGGTGCTATACCGTTTGTTCGAAACTTCCTGACAACTTGCGCTTACTACACCATTCAAGCTGACAATTAACAGCTTGTATAGAATTGAAAAAATCGTTTCACTTCCTATTAGCAATTCATGCTTTTTCTTTGTATACCTAATTGTATAGAATGAAAAATTTGCTTCTCCTTTCGGTTTTTACGCTGCTTGTCCTTGGAGCTCAGGCTCAGCAAGATACAAAAGCAAAAGGTGTCTTAAACAATGTCACCAAAAATCTGAAGACGTTAAAGTCAATGAAGGCCAGTTTTAAAATCACCATTAAGGATAGCAAGGACAATAACCAAGGATCGAAATCGGGCAATTTGTTAGTGAAAGGCGATAAATATGTGGTAAAAATTAACGGCCAAGAAATTTATACTGATGCTAAATACATCTGGACGTACGTAAAAGAAAGTAATGAAGTACAGATTACCGATTTTGAAGAGAATGACGATGCCTTTTCACCATCAAAGCTATTTACTAATTTTTACGATAAAGAATTTGCCTATCGACATTTAGGATCAAAGAATGGCATCACTTTTATAGGATTGATTCCCCTTAAAAAATCTGTTCAATACGAGAAAATTATCCTAAAGGTTAGTGATAAATCAAACTTTATTACAGGCGGAAAAGTGTATGATAAGAATGGTAACATTTACAGTTACTCCATTTACAACTACGTAAAAAATCCGGTGATTAGTGACAAGAGTTTTGTTTTTGACCCAGCAAATTATCCTAAGGTCGATATCATTGACCTAAGATAATTTATTACTAATCAGTTTCAGAAATTCGTTTCTTGTTTTAGTATCAGTTTGAAACTCTCCACTGAAAGCAGACGTGGTAGTTACACTGTTTTGTTTTGAAATCCCTCGCATCATCATACACAAGTGCTTAGCTTCAATTACCACAGCAACACCAATAGGGTTCAACGCAGTTTTAATGGCCTGTAAAATTTGGTCCGTCATGCGCTCCTGCACCTGTAATCGTCTGGCAAAAACCTCCACCACTCGTGCTAATTTACTCAACCCAGTAATATGACCATTAGGTATATACGCAATGTGTGCTTTACCATAGAAAGGTAACATGTGATGCTCACACATTGAGTACAACTCAATATTCTTAACGATGACCATCTCGCTATAGCTTTCTTCAAATTTTGCTGAGTTGATTATCTCAACAGCGTCCATTTCGTAACCTTGCGTTAAATATGCCATTGCCTTGGCCACACGTTTGGGGGTTTTCTCCAGACCCTCGCGGGTATTATCTTCACCAAGTAGTGCTAAAATATCTTCATAATGAGCGGTCATATTTTGCAAATACTGCTCATCATATTCTTCTGATTTTTTGTAATTAGCCATAATATTCAATATAAATCTTAGGTGTTTCTACTAGTTTTAATTTATGCAACTGCGCCCCTAAGGCCTCCACCGCTGGTTTTAATTCATCCCATATAGCTATGGTAAAGTTTTCTGCGCTTGTTTTCTTACCTTTCATAAAAGCTACATCAATGTTCAAATTACGATGATCTGCTTCCTCAATTATTTTTTCTTTAATAATCTCCGAAAGCGTTTTAGCATTTATCAAAAACCCTGTCTCATCAACCTCCCCCTTCACCGTAACATGCAGTTCATAATTATGCCCGTGATAATTTTTATTTGCACATTTGCCGTAATAGGCCATATTCTGCTCAACACTCCATTCTTCATTCCATAATTGGTGAGCTGCATTAAAATGCTCTACTCTTGTAACGTATATCATGATTGTATTGTTTCTATTTCAATTTACATATGAAATTGTAGCGGCAAATTTACTAGTATTCAGCTTGACGATATCTTAATTATATCTCAAAGTTCAAGGGCGGGTATATTAATGTAAATTTGCCCATCATGCAAATGCTACTGTTGGCACCTACGGATAATGAACTAAATGCCATTCATGTGCAACACCCAAGGTTGGTAAAAAAAACATGTGGTGTAGGAGGCATTGCGTTGACTAAATTTTTATTTGAAAATATAGAACCCCATTATGACTTCATTTTACTTACTGGCATTGCAGGTGGTGACATCAGCTGTTCACTAGGCGAGGTGATAAAAGTATCCAAGGCTATACAAGGAGATCTTGGCGTATTTGAAAACGATCAATTCATCTCTTTCTATGATACAGGGCTTATCCAACAAATGACGGCATCTGACAGTTTTAATCAATATGATAAAATCTTTCCAGACTTAACTGAAAAAAAGACGCTCTCAACTAACATACTTTTTGAAAGCACAACTTTCAATCAATTACGTCACCAATATTTCGATACCCAAATAGAAGATATGGAAGGTGCCGCTTTCCAAGAATTTTGCAATAAAAGGCGTATTCCATTCATTCATTTGCGGGCAATCAGCAACTATATTGGCGAGCGTAATAAAAAGGTATGGTTAATTGAAGAGGCCATGGAAAATCTGAATAATGTTTTATCGAAATATCTAAACACGCTGTAATGACACTGAAAATTGGCATAAGTCCTTGCCCAAACGATACCTATATTTTCGAAGGCTTGGCGCAAAAAGTAATCGATACTTCAGGGCTAAAATTCGAATTTGAGTATCACGATATTGATGAACTGAATCATAAAGCTGCAGAAAATGAATTGGATATCGTCAAGATATCCTACGCTCATTATTTTAATATAGCAGACCAGTATATCCTGCTGCGCAGTGGCGGCGCCATGGGTTATGGCGTTGGGCCATTATTATTGAGCAAAACTGAATTACAAAGGCCAAAACCGCAGCATACAGTAGCGATTCCGGGGGTATCGACCACAGCCAATTTTTTACTACAGTACGCCTATCCAGAATTAACGCAAAAAACCACGCTACCTTTTCACCAAATTGAAGATGCACTGCTGAGTCAAACGGTGGATTTAGGTTTGATTATACACGAAAACCGATTTACTTATCAAAACAAAGGTTTGCATTGTATCCAAGACTTAGGCGCCTTATGGGAAGAGAAGGAACAGCTCCCGATTCCATTGGGTGGTATTGCTATTCGCAAATCAATAGGTGAAAATGTTGCATGTCATGTGCAAGCATTAATACAACGTTCTTTGCAGTGGCAACAAGAAAAAAGATTCCTCTCGACCTATATTCAACAACACGCTCAAAGTATGCAACCTGATATTATGCAGCAACATATTGACCTTTATGTAAATGCATTTAGTTTTGACGTTGGCGAAGACGGTATTCGCAGTATCAGCTTCATGAAATCATTATTAAGACCAGAATTCAATAAACCCATCTTTGTATCATGTTAGAATGGCGTTACAAATCATTTGAGAATCTTAGCAATTACGAACTCTATGATATTCTTCAACTTCGCAATGAAGTATTTGTGGTAGAGCAAACATGTATTTATCAGGATGCCGACGGCAAAGACAAACACGCTAATCATTTAATGGGCTATGACGACAATGAATTAGCCGCCTATGTGCGTATCATCCCGCCGGGCATCTCTTACCCAAACTACTGTTCCATTGGTCGCGTTGTAGTATCACCACGGCATAGAAGAAAAGATTATGGTAAAATGGTAATGCAAAGAGGTATCGATATTTGCAAAAAAGAATTTCTTGAGCAAATTAAAATATCAGCTCAATGCTATCTCGAAAAATTCTATACAGATATAGGATTTGCGGTTGTATCGGAACAATATCTGGAAGATGACATCCCACACTACGCAATGATGTACAAATATTAAAATTTCAAACTGACGCCAAACGTTACACTCCTGCCCAAGTCATCAGCAAAATAACGCTGCCTGTTTAAATAATCTCT
The DNA here is from genome assembly GCA_964409905.1 of uncultured Chitinophagaceae bacterium. Classification (GTDB taxonomy): domain Bacteria; phylum Bacteroidota; class Bacteroidia; order Chitinophagales; family Chitinophagaceae; genus JAGNRR01. Next base: position 18,664 of record CAYPET010000018.1, read on the forward strand.
ATACGCCGTATTCAACAAATTATCTGCTCGTACGAATATTCGCAAACCGATTTTATTTAACTGAATGTCACCACTGGCACTGCCACCCAGCAAATAATAGGCATCAGGTGGCAAAACAAAATCCTGTTCGGGCAATAAATTATTTTGACGAAAAACATAGGCATTCGACAAGCTAATCTCTACGTTTTCCAATCGTTTCTCGCCAAGCTGCACACCTTTGATAACATCATAACTCAGGTTCAGCCGAGCATTATTAGCCGGCATATTAATCAGCGGTATGTTGTGCGTCAAATCGAGACCATGAATAAAACTATATACAAGCTTGGCATGCACATTTTCGCTTATCTCACCTTCGGCCGAAGCGTCAAAGCCTGCAATGCGCGCATCGGTTTGTTCGTACTGAAAGACAGGGAAAGTGCCGCGTATGGTAGTACGAAATTCTTTTTGCGGTTGTAAATAAATAAAATTATTTACCAATTGATAATACCCCATGGCTTCAAAAGAAAAAGCATGGCCAAATTCTGCATTAACCGAAATGGTAGATTTTAGTGATTTTTCTGGTATCAAATCAATGCTACCCTCTTCTATCCCACTAACACCCTGATGCAAACCGGCGCTGTACAATTCATTTACAGCAGGATTCTTGGTGGCATAGCCCACATTGGTATTCACTTGCCAGTTCTTATGGAAACGATATGTCCATCCGGCTGTCGCATTGACATTGTGGAAGATATTTTCATAATAAACTAACTCTCTGGGAATCGTATTGCTGATGGCAGTTACGTTTTGCAAGGTATTGTCGTAGCGCAGACCAATTTCGTAAAAAGATTTTTCATTCCGTTTTCGCAGCATGGTATAGGCACCACTCTCTACAGAAAAATAATCGGGTATCAACGGCATAATGCCGGTTTCCGGATTATTGGTATTATCGGTTACACTAATTTGTACGCCCGAAGAAAGCTGAATACTTTTTTTGAAATCGTGTTTATAATTAGCCGCACCAAAAAAATTATACTGTTTCAAACTCAATGCCGGAATATCTGATCGGCCGCTACGGCGCACATCAAATTCTTTTCTATCATTCAACTGTGCCGCCAGTGTCACACTGGCTATCTGATGGTCAGAAATTGAATAGGTCCCCTTGAGTTTTGCCAAATGATGACCAACCTGCTGGCAAGGTGATTCCAAGGCATAGCTAAATTCTTCTTCAGTAAAGAAAGGAACCTCTCTGTTTAGGGCACTTTTTAAATCCGTGATATTGCCGATATGCGACCCTCTTAAAACGCCTAAACTAGTATTGAAAGTGCTGACATAGAGTTCTGTAAACAGCTTTTCAGAAATATTCTTTTCCAACTGCAATGCCAGATTCATCTCACGGCTTCCGGTGTTGTTCAAAAAGTAATTAGCCGCTTTTCGGTCGCCGGCCTTTTTCAATGTGCCATTCACTTTCCAGGCTATGGACGGATTGTAGCGTTGCAGTTGCAAATTTAACCCATGCATTCGGCCGTTGGTCTCGAAGAAATAAGTTGATTTGCCATGTAGGTGAGGATCTTGCGAAATGGTGCTGGGCTCAATGATGATAACGCTCCCCAGATTTGAACCCGGATACTCCAGCGCACTCACTCCTTTTACTACCTGTATACGATTGGCTACCATGGGGTCAATTTCCGGACTATGATCGTTGCCCCATTGCTGACCGCTTTGTGCCACACCATTATTCAGAATCGTAATGCGATTACCATATAAACCTTGCACCACAGGTTTCGCAATTCCGTTACCATTCCGTAACGCACTCACACCCGACAAGGCGGTGAGCATATTGGTTAAATTGCTATTAGCATTATCCGTTATTTGCTGTTGATTGATAGACTCTGCATGCTGCGTAGTCAGCGCTTTTCCTTTCACCTCAACCTTATTCAAGATTTTATGATTGTGCTCTAGCTTAAACAGCACGGTAGTGTCTTTTTGCAGTTTCAAAAATACCTGCCGAGACTCACAGCCGATATGACTAAACACTATGTGATAAGAGCCGGGACATAAATCACTGATGCTAAAATTGCCAAGGCTATCTGTTTTTACGCCGCTGTTATTTTCTTTGATATAAACAGTAGCATACTCCAATGGTTTATTGGATGCCAAATCAAATAAAGAACCACTAAGTAGTATGTCACATTGTTGCGAAAAACTACTTAGTGGTACTAAGAGTAAAAAGAATAATAGCCTATTGAACATCAACGTCAAAAGTAACCTCAATATCGGTTTCGCCACCGGCATTGGTAATATCGCCTCCTGCTACACCTGCTGCTGTTTTATTCGGCTCATGACGCAAGGTGATTGTTACTTGACCATTTCCTGCTGTGGTGGTAGTCACTGTACTTTTTAAGCCAATAGGATTGCCGTTACCATCCTGATCATTATAGGCAAGGCCTAAACCTGCAACGGTTGAAGAAAAGAAAAACTGATGTTCATCACCTTCTGCCTGAATTTCTGCAGTGATATCATCGGCCGGTGTTTTGGTTTCGTTTAATAATTCCAATGATCCATTATAGGTTGTATTGGCCACCAAAATACCGCCGGTAATGGTTGGCGCATTCCCACCGTCGCCGTCCAAATCCTGAAAGGTCATCGTAACTGCCGTACCACCTCCCACAGGGGTTAAGGTGTATTTCAATGTTGTTATAACCTCCTCTTCGTTCGGGATGATTGGGTCCTCTTTTTTACAAGAAGAAATAAGCACGAAGGCTAATAAAATAGCTAAAATGTGAATGTTTGTTTTCATGTTGTAGTGTTTGTTTTGTTTTAATTGTTTGTAGTTGAAAAAATCTTTAGCAATTACCGCAAGTACCCGTTATGAAGGCATTGTAATTATGGGCTTCATAGCCCTGCGGTAAGGTTATTTTATAATGTTGCGGCAGGCATTCTACCTTGTGGCATTTTTCACATTGAAAATGCAGATGATTGTGGCTGTGTTCTATTGCCGTTTTATCACAACCGCTGCACAACGCAAAGTATTGTTTACCATCAGGTCCTACCACTTTGTGCGTCATACCATCTTCCTGAAACCGATTCAATATGCGGTAAACCGTAGCACGATCAATGGCATCTTGAATGTTCTCTGCTATCATTTCATAGCTCATAGGCGCATGATTATTCTTTAAGATATTCAGTATAAGATTCTTTGATTCTGTATTTCTTCGACGCACTTTATTGCGATTGAGTTGCAATAATACAGCGTTTCAAAACATAAACATTTTCAATTCCTTTTTATTTTTTCGATTTACCGTCATATGACAAAGCCATGACTAAGTACAATAAAAAGAAATAATCGTCGCATCTGAAAACAATCCAATAAAAGGCAACTTGCCACTATCCCACCATTCGTTGTAACAAGGCCTCCCGACACTTTTTCCAAAATGCAAAAAAAGATGGATAATAGCCTATCACATCACACATCCATTCGCGTGGTTCTTGCTGTCCCGAATAATGCTCATTGGTAGGATGCTCTTTATAAATAATACTATCGGCAGGAACTATTTCACACAAGCTGTCAAAAGAAGCTACAACAACTTGCATATCCGGAATATTTTCTGCCAGGGCTAACACAAAATGTATACATTTTTCACTTACGGGAAATTGCTCAAAAAAGGCAGGCTCCAGCAATAATACCCGATTGACATTTTCACCTGTATGCCAATTCGGGTCAAGGTTATAATAATTATACACCAAGGTCTTTTTGGCAGCATCTAATTGCGGCCTGTCTGTCTGCGGTAGCACTGTCTTCAGTTTCAATGCAGTGCGTTCTTGTAATTTATCCGGCACGGGCGTGGCGGCCAATGCTTCGTAGTTCGTATCCAAAAATGTGCCGCTTTGAGCATCATGGTAGTACTTATTGATGTTTTCCTGATTCGCATAATACTTCTTATTGGCGTTGGCACCCGCCACCCACTGCCAGCTAAGTGCATTGCTTGCCCAGTCGCCATCCAGCAAATAATAATACATCCATTGCGCGGGTTGTAACCAATGGGTTTGCGCAATATTGCAGGCTATTGAGGCAACATACATGCGCACATGATTGTGCATATAACCGGTCTCGTAGAGCGAAGCAATGGCAGTGTCGATAGCGTCAATACCCGTTTGATGATGCGCAATAGCCACTGACAATTCCGCACTGCTCACAGGCGCTTGTTTTCTTTTGATATCTTCATTGATGCCACTGCCTTTGGCTATCCACACCTGCTGCCAGTAGTCGCGCCAGGCAAGCTCCTGTATCAGCTTTTCCATCCGTTCAAAAGGCAGTCCTGTATCGCACAATTTTTCAAAAACATAATTTGTAGAGATGACACCGCGCGAAATATAGGGGCTCAGATATGTTACAGCGCCGTCAATAAAATTACGAGTAGTTGCATATCGCTCCGGCTCAATAGCGGCTATGCACTTTTCAATTTCCTGAATAGATGTAGGAAAATTCATCGCTTGGCAATTTTGTTATGCGAAATACTTTTTTGCCGACTACACCGAAAACGTTTTATCGCTTGTTCTCGTTTGTGCAAATGCTTTTGGCTCACGCCGCTATGCGTGCGTTTGCGCCACAATCGAAAAGAAGAAGCTTTTAAATGTTGGCGCATCAGTGCGACTACCTGCATTTCGCTGAGGCCAAACTGATATTCAATCGCTTCAAAAGGGGTGCGATCTTCCCAGGCCATTTCGATAACTCTGTCTAACTGCTCTGCTTGCATAGAATGAGTCAAAAGTAAGTTGCCTTAAAAAAAAGAATGTCCTGGCAATGTAAAGTCCTGCTGCCCTTGCATTTGTATTTCAAGCTGCCCAAAGGAATGAATACTGCCTCGAAGTGAGTAAATTCGCAGCAGAAATTGCAGCGTTTTATAAATAGATAAACAGATGGCATACGAAAATGTAAAAGGCAAGTGGCTCAATCAATATCCTGCTATAGAAGATTTAGCCCGCAAAGCAAAAAAACGCATCCCCAAAGTTTCGTGGGAATATCTGGAATCCGGCACCGGCGACGAAGACCTGCTCAATCGTAATGCCGAAGCCTTCAAAAAAATAAACTTCCTACCCCGTTTTTGTAAAGGCGAACTACAAGCTGATTGCTCTACCACTCTGTTTGGCCGCACATACGCTGCACCCATAGGCGTAGCACCCGTAGGACTCACCGGGCTCATGTGGCCCAAGGTAGAAGAATATTTAGCCGCCAGCTGTGCGCGCTTTCATATTCCTTTTTGCCTTAGCACCCTGGCTACCAGCACCCCCGAAATTGTAGGGCCCCACTGTGGTGATATGGGTTGGTTCCAACTCTACCCACCCAAAGATCAGGACATATTAAATTCTCTTTTGCAGCGCGCAAAAGACAGCAGTTTTCATACCCTCGTTATCACCGCCGATATACCCATGCCCAGCCTGCGCGAGCGTACCAAACGTGCCGGCATGAGCATGCCGCCCAAAATTACCCCACGCATGATTTGGGAAGGCGCCACCCACCCCGCCTGGAGCATAGCTACCCTGCGCAATGGCATCCCCAGCCTCAAAACCGTGGAGCATTATACTAATAATAATAGCCTCAAGTTTGTAAGCGGCTTTGTAGGCAACCGACTAGGCGGCACCCTCAGCTGGGAATATTGCCAACAGATAAAACAAAAATGGAATGGCCCTGTAATAATAAAAGGTATCCTCCACCCGCAGGATGCCGAGCAAGCCATTGCGTCCGGCATGGACGGCATTTGGGTCAGCAATCATGGCGCGCGACAGTTTAATGGTGCCGCCACCGCCATCGAAGCCCTGCCCGCTATCAGCAAGCAAGTGAATGGCCGTGTGCCCATCATTTTTGACAGTGGCGTGCGCAACGGCCTCGACATTATGCGCGCCATACACCTCGGTGCCGATTTTGTTTTTGCCGGCAGACCCTTCTTTTATGGCGTGGCGGCCCTTGGTAAATTAGGTGGCGACCATGCCGCCCATATTTTTATAGACGACCTCAAAAACAACATGGTACAATTAGGCGCCGCAAATCTGGTAGAAGTGAGAGAAGCGGATATGTTGTATTTCAGCCAGTAAATCATACTCGGCCTGTAAAGCTTGAACGTCTGAAAAAAAGCGGAGGTTGGCTGCCAGATTTTTTGCCTTTGCTGACTTGCAAAAACCTGCTAGTATGCTGCAAATAGTATCAAATTCGAGGTCTTGTCTACTTTGCTGGTCTAATTGCATGTTGCTTTACAAAAAGGCGAAAATCAATTTTCAACGTGAAAAATTATGCCTTCGACTATTTTAATCGCTTTTTTAAGACTTCTTGCTCCATTTTCAATTTGTATGCAACCATACGGTCTGATAAAGTTTGGTCAGCGGTGGCTAATATCTGAGCGGCCAAAATCCCTGCATTTTTAGCAGCATTTACGGCTACAGTTGCTACGGGCACACCATTGGGCATTTGTAAAATAGACAGCATGGAATCCCAGCCATCAATACTGTTGGAACTTTTGATCGGTACGCCAATTACGGGCAGAGGTGTCAAACTGGCAATCATACCGGGCAAATGGGCTGCACCGCCTGCTCCGGCAATAATAACTTTCAGGCCACGTTCGCGGGCTGTATCGGCATACTCGGCCATCCATTTGGGTGTACGATGTGCACTGACCACTTTAGCTTCTAATGGAATCCCAAATGTTTTTAATACAGCAGCAGCCTCTTTCATTATAGGCCAGTCGCTATCGCTGCCCATAATTACCCCAACTACTGGGCTATTGGTTGATGACTTCTTACTTGTACTTGCTCTTTTACCCATAAGGCTATTTTTTTTGCTTGTTCCAAATTTTGATTGGTAACGGTGATATGACCCATTTTTCTAAATGGCTTCGTTTGCTTCTTACCATAAATATGAATATGAACGCCCTCTTTAGTCAAAACCTCCTCTAGTCCATCATATACTACATCTCCCGCAAAACCCGGTGCACCTAGCAGATTTACCATGGCCGATGAAAGGTGAATGGTCGTTTGGCCAAGCGGCAAATTCAGCACACCCCGCAAATGTTGTTCAAACTGACTGGTACTGCATGATTCAATCGTTTGATGACCTGAATTGTGAGGCCTTGGCGCCACTTCGTTAATCATCAAATCATCTTCATCTGTAATAAAAAATTCTACGGCCAACAAGCCACAGACATCCATTTTATTTATCAATTCTTCTGCCGTACGCTGGGCTTTTTCTATCATGTAATTATCAATATCGCCCGGAAAAAGCAATACATCCAATAAATTTGCCTGGTGGTTGACTACCATTTTGGTGGGCTTATAACTACGCACTTCACCACGGCTGTTGCGCGCCGCAATTACGGATATTTCCTCGCGAATGGCAACTTTGTTTTCTATAACGGATGGCACATCCATTAAGCCTTCTAAATCAGCTTCTTTTTCTACCACATAAACGCCTTTACCATCATAGCCATCAGTTCTGCTTTTTTGCACAAAAGGGATAGCAATTTTCCCTTGCTGAAAACCTTTCAGAATAGCTTCTTTATCCTGATAAAGAGCAAAAGGTGCGGTAGGAAATTTATGCGCTGCGTAAAACTCCTTTTGGAGGCCTTTGTCTTTAATTAAAGCCATAGCCGCGGGCCGTGGATGTATTATTTTACCTTCATCTTCCAATTTCTGCAGCGCATCGGTATTGACGTTTTCAATCTCGATGGTAATATAGTCACAGTCCTGTCCAAAGGCGTATACGGTGTCATAGTCAGTGAGTGACCCTTGCACAAATTCGTTACACGAAGAGCGCGAAGGTGCATTTTCTGAAGGGTCCAATACTTTGGTATATACGTCCCACTGATTGGTTTTTGCAAGCAACATTTTGCCCAATTGTCCACCACCTACAATTCCTAATTTTTTCTTTTGACTAAACATAAATTTAGAGCGGCAAAGATAGCCTTTTATCATTTCAGATTGCTAAAATGCATTTGTCTATCTATTGGAAACCACATTTTTATCAAAATATTTTATAACACTTACACTGTTTACAACTTTGAAGGCAAAACAAAATGGTTGATAGGCTCAAAACTTAAATTTGCCCAACGATGCAAGAATATTTGAAGGAACTGAACCCGCAGCAGCAGGAGGCTGTCATCACCACAGAAGGACCCCTCATGATTGTGGCTGGCGCCGGCAGCGGAAAAACGAAGGTCTTAACTACCCGTATTGCCCATTTGATAAATAATGGCATAGACCCTTTTCGCATTCTGGCGCTAACCTTTACCAATAAGGCCGCGCGTGAAATGAAAGAACGAATAGAGCACATTTTGGGTAATTCTTCGGCCCGTAGCTTGTACATCGGCACCTTTCACAGCATTTTTGCACGCATATTGCGAGCTGAAGCCGAGCTGCTCGGTTATCCCAGCAATTTTACCATTTATGATACTGATGATGCCAAATCGGTTATCAAAGCCATTGTAAAATCGATGAATTTGGATGAGAAATTATATAAAGCCAACATCGTTTACAATCGGATTTCGGCAGCCAAAAACAGCCTATACACATGGGAAGATTATCAGGCAGACCCTGACATTAAAAATGAAGACTACCAATCAAAGCGCCCCGAGATCGGTAAAATATTCGAGCTATACAGCCAGCAGTGTTTTAAAAATGGCGCAATGGATTTTGATGACTTGCTCGTAAATATGTACATTCTGCTGACCACAAACCCCGAAGCACTCTCGAAATATCAGCATAAGTTTCGCTACATTTTGATTGATGAGTATCAGGATACCAATACTGCCCAGTATCATATTATTAAACTACTGGGAGCGCGCCATGAAAATATTTGTGTAGTTGGCGATGACGCACAAAGCATTTATTCGTTTCGTGGGGCCAGCGTAAAAAATATTTTTATGTTTCAGAAAGATTATGAAGATGTAAAGGTGATTAAACTGGAACAAAATTATCGGAGTACAAAAAGCATTCTGATGGCAGCCAATGCCGTCATTGAGCGCAACTCCAAGCAAATAAAAAAAGAACTATGGACAGATAAAGACCATGGTAACAAACTAAGAGTGGTTTGCACCTTCACCGATAATGATGAAGGAAAATTTGTAGCCGAAACAATCAAAGAGGAGCAATTGCGTAATCATTTCAGCAATAAAGACTATGCCATTCTTTACCGCACCAACGCCCAAAGCCGCTCTTTTGAAGAAAACCTGCGTCGCTACAATATCCCCTACCGCGTATATGGCGGCTTGTCGTTTTATCAACGAAAAGAAATTAAAGACTTTGTGGCTTACCTGCGCATTATTGTCAATCCGCAAGACGAAGAAAGCATCAAGCGCGTGATTAATTACCCCACACGGGGCATCGGCAAAACTAGCATAGACAAGCTGGTAGTTATAGCAAACGAAAACAAACTTACCTTTTGGGAGGTGCTTGAACGTGTGCGAGAATTTGGCTTTACGGGCCGCACGGCCAATGCCATTGAGGCCTTTGTTTTTATGATAAAGTCGTTTCGTATTCAGCTAGAAAAAAGTAATGCCTTTGAAGTGGCAGAACAAGTGGGCAAGGTTACCGGCATTGTGAAAGAGTTATATAAAGAAGGTACAGTAGAAGACCTCTCGCGATATGAAAACGTACAAGAATTGCTGAATGCGATTAAGGAATTTACCGAAACGCCCGATGCCGAAGGCGAACTGACAGATAAATCGTTGGGTAGCTATCTTCAGCAAATCACGCTGCTAACCGATGCCGACAATGAAGACCCCGAAAATCAGAATGTAGTTACCCTTATGACAATCCATGCAAGCAAAGGCCTGGAGTTCCCGAATATCTTCATTGTAGGTGTAGAAGAAAATCTTTTTCCGAGTCAAATGAGCATGTATGATATGGACGATCTGGAAGAGGAAAGACGATTGTTTTACGTGGCTGTTACTCGTGCCAAGCAAAATGTATGGCTCACTTATGCTAATCACCGATATCGCTTCGCGCAATTGGTATCCAACGAACCTAGCCGTTTTTTGGATGAATTACCCGAAGAACACCTGGACGTTAGCAAAGCTAAAAAGTCTCGAAACAAGGCAATGGCCGGTGGCGAAAAACTACGCAACACTACCTACATTCAACAGAAAAAAATCACCAACCCCAACGCAGTGCAGCAAGCTGCCAATCCAAACTTTGTTCCTGACGAACCAAGCGCCATGGCTGAAGGTATGCGCGTGGAGCACCAGCGTTTTGGCATAGGCAAAATAGAGCAATTAGAAGGCCCGGTGGCTAACCGCATTGCTACGATTAGTTTTGGTGGTCTGGGTAGAAAAAAAATAATGCTCAATTTTGCAAAGCTGAGAATTGTATCAAACTAAGTCGTTAAGCCATGAGCCAACGAACCATAGCTGAACAAATAAAAAGATTTTGCGCTTATCAGGAACGAAGCCATTATGAAGTGAAAAACAAGTTATATGCACTCGGCGCCCGTGGCGAAGAAATTGATGAGCTTTTGCTGGACCTGATACAAAATAATTTCCTCAACGAAGAACGCTTTGCATGTGCCTATGCCGGTGGAAAATTTAGAATGAAGCAATGGGGCAAACAGAAAATTATACAAGTCTTAAAAAAACATCAGGTGTCTGACTATTGCATAAAAAGAGCATTACAACAAATTGACGATAGCGACTATCAGCATGCGCTGAAGTCGATCTTTGAAAAGAAACTTGCAACCTTACAACGTGATAAAAATCAATACAGCCGAATGAATAAAATGAAAAATTACCTTATCCAAAAAGGCTACAGCTTTGAAGATATCCAACCTTTACTCCAATATATTTAAGCATGTCACAACTCACTTTTACCCTTGTTCAATCCAGTATATTTTGGGAAGACAAAAATCAAAACATGGCGATGTTTGAAGAAAAAATTCGGAGCATTTCAACGAATAAACAAATTGTCATACTACCCGAAACGTTCAATACCGGCTTTGCAATGACACCAGAAAGACTTAGCGAAGCCATGGATGGCCCAACTGTGAGGTGGATGCAACAATTGGCAAAACAAGAAAAAATCATTTTGGTTGGCAGTATAATGATCACCGAAAGCCAACAGCATTTCAACCGCTTGCTATGGGTGTTGCCTAATGGGCAGATACAGCATTATGACAAACGGCACCGATTTTCGCTAGGCGGCGAGCAAGAGCAATTTACCCAAGGCAGCAGGCGAGTGATAGTGCAGGTAAATGGCTGGCGGATACTCCTTCAAATATGTTATGACTTGCGATTTCCTGTTTTTTCGCGACAGCAAAGCACTGACGAATACGACGCCATTTTGTACATCGCCAACTGGCCCGAAAAACGCATGCTGGCATGGAATACGTTGTTGCGCGCCCGTGCTATTGAAAACCAATGTTTCGCCATAGGTGTAAATCGTATCGGCCAAGACGGCAATGGCATTAGCCACAGTGGGGGCTCGGCCGTGTACAACCCACTGGGTAAAGCATACTATCACAAAGAAAATGAGGCGGACATCCATACCATCACCCTCGACAAAACTGAATTGATTACTTGCAGAAATAACATGCCTTTTCAGCAGGACGCAGATGCCTTTACTTTGCTCGGCATGTAAATATCAATGCAGGTGGGGTATTGAGTATAGTGTAATCAATACGCACTTTAGAAAAAACACTCTTTAGGTACTGCAACTTACCTATGGAGTATTGATATTGTATAAACGCCCCCCCAACAGACAAATGATGCGGGATTTTATCAAATAATTCTTCAATATCTTTTTGTTTAAATAATGACAGCGGCAAACTAGAAACTATATAATCTACAGAGGTTATACCATACGTTTCTAATAGCTTATCAAAGGCCAAGGCGGAGCCCAAATGCAAATACAAATTAGGATGATTCGAAAATTTTTCTTTGCCATACTGATACAGATTTTCATTGATTTCAATGGCAATAATTTTGGTAGTTGGCTTGGCTCGTTGCAAAATCTCTTCCGTAATACATCCATTTCCAACGCCAAATTCTAGGATCACATCAGCCTGATCAAAATCAATAGGCTGCAGACATTTATCTATTAAATAGCGACTGCTCGGCACCAAACTACCGGACCGTTTTAAATTTTTTATAGATTCTTTGAAAAATTTCACCCTACAACGAAAACCAATGATACTACCTTAATCACAAATTTTAGAATTAAAGCGTGGCAAACTATTTAAATCATAAAAAAAATATAATTCCTTTTGGGGCATGTACTAAATCGCCCTCCGGTATAGTCTTAAAAGCAAACGACAAACTATGAGAACGATTATCATAATGCTGTTGGCAATATGCTTTGCCACTCCCGGTGCTCAGGCTATAGACCTGCAAACCGCCATGAAAAACAAAACGATACAGGCCGAATTATTGAGCAAAGGTGGACACCGAGGCGCTTGTATAAAATTAAACATAGCCAACCAACAACCCACTACCGTAATCATCAACATTGTTCCCGGCACCTACCTTGCCAATACTGATACCAATTACCAAGACATCATTCTAGTTGATGAAGTACGAATCGTTCTGAAGCCAACCGAACAAAAAACAATACTGTTAAACGGACTTTGCTGCAAACGCAGCCGCAGGTGTCCGCAGTTAGACCAGCCTTTTGCTTTACGACAAGAAATTGATAGCAGCATTGCCGGTTTGTGCAATTTAATCCGCTCCACCAAGGAATTTGAATATGCCGGGCAAGAAGCTATGTGGAGCTTAGTGGACAAAACTGACCCGAATGAAATTGTTGGCGAAGATAGCTCAAATACCATGGCCTTGCGAAAATTTGTAGCCGACGCACTGCACATCCCTGTAAAACCGTTTATCTGGACCAGCTACAACAGGCCTGCACAGGTTATAGCCAATGAACTTACCATCAATACACAGGGCAACTATCATGTGCGCAATGTACAAGCAAATGATATTATCGAATACGGCGTTTATGATGCCACAGATAGTGCTGTATCAGTTATAGGTAAAGCCATTGCTCAAGAAAACCGTTGGAACAGGCATAATGTAGTTTGGAATATCGCCTTAGAACATTTAGACCTAAACCAGAAATGCTACTTCCGCATACGCGTCAATGGCGTAGTTCAAAAGGAGTGGCTCTACTACTTTTGGGCATAGCCTAGCCCTCAAAGCCTATTTTTTTATGATGGCCATCACAATATGGTTTGTTTTGAGATGCACCGCATCGACATAAGGCTACCTTGGTATTGCGTACCTCCACGCGTCCATCGGCATGCGTAATTTTGCAAGCACCATTTACCAATACCGGACCATTGGGCATAACATTCACTTCGATCGTCTGTAGCGTGTCTTCTTCACTTGCTGGTGATGCCGGTTCTGAATGATTCATTTTATAAGAGAGAGCACCGCTCGGACATTTTTTTATTTGATCAATCAATTCTTGCGTAGTGGCGTTCTCAATCGTTATCCAGGGTGATTCACGAGGCTTATAAACATTCGGAAGCGCCTTGACACATTCTCCGGCGTGCACGCACAAAGCTGGCTTCCATATCACGGTAATGTCGTCATTGCTATATTGTTTAGTTATGTCTTTCATGGTATGCTTAAAGTTAGCAAACTATTGTCGAACCTCAAAAAACATTCCCTTAGCCTATTAAACCAAAACAAATTATTCAAACTCTTCTATCAGCACGCCCATTTTGCCCATTTGCGCGTCGCGGATAGCTTGCATTACCTGCGTTTGGTCGTTCATGACAAAGGGGCCATAACTTTCTACCGGCTCGCCTATAGGCTCGCCACTTAGTACAATGAAGCGAGTTTTTTCGGTAGCCTGCAGATGCACGGCTTCGCCATCGTTTTCAAAAACGACCATACTTTTGGCCTCCACGGCCTTTCCGTCCACCGTCATGGCGCCGTCCAGCAGGTATAGTAAGGCATTAAAATTTTCGGGTATGGGTAGTTGTGCGGTGCCGTCTTTGGGCAGTTCGCCACGCAGCAATAATTGCGGCGTTTTGGTATGTGCTGCCCCTTTGGTGCCTTGCAGCTCGCCGCTTACCAAGCCCAGCGTGGCATCACCCAGGCTAAGCGTGGGCGTTTCGGCCGCCGAAATCGGCTGGTAATAAGGCGCGTCCATTTTATTTTTGGCAGGTGCATTTACCCAAAACTGTATAAACTCCAAATCACCACCGGCCTGCGCTAGCGCTGTGCCAAAGCGCTCGCTATGTGTAATACCGCGTCCGGCAAACATCCATTGCGTGCCGCCGGATTCAACGGTGGCAAAGTTTCCCAGCGAATCGCGATGCTCAATGCGCCCTTCAAATATGAAGGTTACCGGCGAAAAACCACGATGCGGGTGCGGGCCTACTCCGGCTTCCTGATTTCGCTGACCACCCGGCAGTTTATTTTTCCAGTGATGAATCAACAAAAAAGGGTCAACTGCTGCTACGCCTTGCACCGGCAAAGGTTGATCAATAAGATGGCCGCCCATATTGACGCGCTGCGCCGGAACGATGTGCTTGATGGTCCTGTTTTTCATAAGTACAATATTAACAGCGAGCGATAAATTTTTGTGTTTTGTGCTCTTATAGAAATCTTAATGCCCGACGGATAGGCCTCGTGGCTTACTCTTCGATGATGAGCTCAATGGGCAGGTGATCGCTGAAGCCATCGGGGTTATAGTCGCTGTTGTTCGGTCGGGAAAAACGCACCGGCGTGTTATAGTCACCGCGCACCATTTCAGGAAAACTGACAATATCGGTACTTTTGAGCTGAAAAGGATATTTAGAAGATTTGACTATCATGGCTTTGGACACAATAAACTGATCGAGCCACCCCACTTCATTGCCATAGACGTGTGTGCCTATTTTACCACTCATGAACTGATACATGGTGTTGTACATAATGTGACTGGTCGAGTTTTTACCATTTCCATGTTCGGACTCGTGCGCAAATACTCTGTCAGCGAGCGGTCATAGGGGTTATCGTTAAAATCGCCTATCAATATGATGGAAGGATTTTTTTCTTTGTGGCTTTCGTAGCGAATTTCATGAATGCGCTCTATCCAATAACTCAATATTTCGCCTACCATCATGCGGTAAGGCTCCGATTCGTATTTGCCACCGAGGCGTGCCGGCCAGTGGTTGCCAATGAGAATAAGGTCGTTCCCTTTTTGGGTGGTAAGGTTTACTTGAAACAGGTTTCGGGTGGCGTTCCGCTTCATGACTTCCAGCGAAAACATGCGACCGTCGTCTATGTATTTATCCCTGTCGTAAATAATGGCTATGTCAATGCCACGGTTATCATTGGTATCCTTATGCAGCACCTTGTAGCTGCGGTTTAGTAACTTGCCTACTTTATCCATTAGGCGCTGCACCACCACTTCATTTTCAATTTCGCAAACGCCAAGTATATCAGGGCCTTTGCCGCCATTCATTTTTTGTAGTATGGAGGCAATGTTGGCTATTTTTTTGTCCAGCACGGCTGATGTCCAGCCTTTTAGTTCGCTTTTAATTTGCTTTTGCAACCATTCGGGTCGGTCTTTTGAATTGGCTACATCAAACAGATTTTCGAGATTCCACCAATAGATAAGATGTTCGGTTTTGATTGATTTTGATTTCTCTCAAATGTAAAAAGAAATCAGAATGAAAACTAACTGCCTTTTTTCAGGTATTTGGTCAAAATGTATATGGTGGTGCCATTTACTTTGCCTTCAATATGGGTAGGGTCATCGTGCACCAGCCGTATGTTTTTTACTACAGTTCCTTTCTGTGCCGTAAAGCTTGTGCCTTTTACATTTTGGTTTTGCGTGAGCACGACAGTATCACCGGCGGCTAATAGGGCTCCGTAACAATCCACATGCGGCGCAGTAGCCAGCGCATCTTCGGCTTGTGCCCACTCTACCAGGTTTTCTTCAATGAAAACAGACTCCAGGGTTTCGGCAGCCCAGTCGGTAGCTCTTAGTTTTGACAGTAATTTATAAGCCATTACCTGCACAGCAGGCACTTCACTCCAAATGGAACCACTCTAAAAACGCCAATAATCCGTATCCGAAAAATCGCTTTCCTTTATTTTTTGCAGGCAAGTAGCACACAACACCACCTGATGCTCGATGCTGCTATCGTCCTTTGGCGGTATAGCATAGGCTTCGAGGCCGTCGGTATTTGAGGTACACAATTCACAGGCGTGCTGACTGCGCTCTTCCAATGCTTTGAGTAATGCCATAGCGCGCAAAGATACTTTTTTGAAAAGATTAATAGTTTACTTTTGATTACAACCGTAAAATAGTTGGTTTATGATAAAAAAATTAGGCATACTAATCGTGCTAGCATTCATTGGCATACAATTTTTCAGACCGGCAAAAAACGAGTCGAACGATAATCGGTATCACATCAATACCCAATATGCCATGCCCAACAATGTGGCCACTATCATGCAGGCAGCTTGTTATGATTGCCATAGCAATCAAACGCGCTACCCCTGGTATTTTCAGGTGCAGCCCGTGGCCTGGTTTTTGAGCAATCACGTAAACGAAGGCAAACAGCATGTGAACTACGCCGCTTTTACGAACCTCCCCTTAGCCGTGCAATATCACAAGCTGGAAGAAACCATTGAAATGGTGGAGAAAAAAGAAATGCCTATGGGGGTTTATACGGCTATGGGGCTGCACAGCGAAGCGAAACTAAGCGATGCCCAACGACAAGATATCATCAACTGGGCCGCCAATATACGCGCCACGATGGAAGCCAATTATCCGGCAGATAGTTTAATCAGAAAAAGAAAAAAGAAATCATCATGAAAATAGTCGCATTTGCGGGCAGCAATAGTTCGCGTAGTATAAATAAAAAACTGGTCACCTGGGTAAGTAGCTTATTCAGCGAGCATGAAGTAGAAATCCTTGACTTAAATGATTATGAAGTAGACCTGTACAGCATTGACCGTGAAGAGCAAAACGGCTTCCCCGAAAGGGTTATGGCCTTTTCCGACAAACTGGCTGATTGCGACCTCATTTTATTATCCCTGGCCGAGCACAATGGCGCCTACACCGTAGCGTTTAAAAATTTACTCGACTGGTGTTCGCGCATACCCAACCGAACTGTTTTTCATGACAACCCAATCTTTCTGATGGGCACCAGCCCCGGTAAACGTGGCGCTTCAACGGTGTTGGGCATATCCGAACAGCGCTTTCAATGGAATGGTGGTAAGGTGTACGAAACCTTTTCGCTCCCTAACTTTTATGATACCTTTGAAGAGTCTGTGGGCATTATGGACGCTGAAAAAAAATCGGAATTACAGGAAAAAGTGGCAGCACTGCGGATTAGACTTAAAAATGAAAAATAAAAAACACATGATAAAACTGAACATCCTTGTGCTTGCCTGCTTGTTTTTGTTACCAGCTTGTGCCAGCATGAGAGCAAAAAATAAACCAAGCCCGCAAATAAATGATGTGTGGGTATTAACCTATTTAGAAGGTGTAAAAATTAAAGAAAGTGAATTTCGAAATCGTCCGACGCTCGAAATTAACTTAAGTAACCAACGATTTATTGGCAATGATGGATGCAATGCGATAAATGGCCAGATAACCACAAACGGTAAGCAACGTATTCAGTTTATTGATATGGCGGCTACCGAAATGTACTGTGAGGATAGTCCGGAGAGCCTGCATTTTCAACAATTATTACTTGCCGTTACTCAATATGAATACATTAAAATGAGTTTGACACTAAAAGATAAAAACAACATAACGATATTGCAATTTCAAAAAACAGACTAACATTTTCTGTTAAGAAAACAATTGCCAACCGTCATCAATAGGAATGAAACTAACATTAGCCGATACATTTACCACTGCTTTACCGGCCGACCCAATTGAGGAAAATTTCCGAAGACAGGTTACTGATGCGGCATTTTCATTTGTACAACCTCGAGTCCCTACCGCACCAAAGCTTATCCATGTATCATCAGAAATGCTGACAGAAATAGGCCTTTCGGAAGGCGACGCCAACAGCGATTTATTTACCCAAATCGTTACCGGTGCCAAGATCTATCCCAATACTAAACCCTATGCCATGTGCTATGCCGGACATCAGTTTGGCAACTGGGCGGGTCAACTGGGCGACGGACGAGCGATAAACCTGATGGAAGTATTGCATCAAAACAAGCGTTGGGTGCTCCAATTAAAAGGGGCAGGTGCCACTCCTTATTCCAGATCGGCAGATGGACTGGCTGTATTAAGATCGTCAATACGCGAGCATTTGTGCAGTGAGGCCATGCATCATTTAGGTGTGCCCACTACACGATCATTATCATTGGCACTAACAGGTGACATGGTACTGCGTGACATTCTTTACAATGGGAATCCGGCATACGAAAAAGGTGCTATCGTCTGTAGGGTAGCCCCCAGCTTTTTGCGCTTTGGTAACTACCAACTATTTATGGCCCGAAAGGATGTAAAAAATCTCAAACTCCTCACAGATTATACCATTCAATATTACTACCCGCATATACAATCTGCTGATAAAACAGCCTACCTGCAGTTTTTTAACGAAGTAGCTGAGCTCACCCTCGAAATGATTATCCATTGGCAACGGGTGGGGTTTGTGCATGGCGTAATGAATACAGATAATATGTCCATACTTGGCTTAACCATTGATTACGGACCTTATGGTTGGCTGGAAGGGTATGACCCCGGTTGGACGCCAAACACAACGGATGCCGGTACAAAACGTTACCGCTTTGAGCAACAGCCCAACATTGCCCTGTGGAATTTAATGCAGCTCGGCAATGCCCTTTATCCGTTAATTGAAGATGTACCTGCACTGGAGGCCATACTCAACAAATTTCAACAAAACTTTGCAAAACAATATACCCAAATGTTGAGGGCAAAAATTGGACTACGCCAGCCTCTAGCAGGAGATGCAGCACTGATACAGCAGCTACAAAGCAACCTGCAGCTCAGCGAAACGGATATGACCATTTTTTTTAGAAACTTAGCCTTGGTAAACAAAACAGATACGGCTGAAGAAGGCCTACGAAAAATAACCGTCGCCTTTTACGAAGCAGATGCGATAAAAAATGAGATAAAAGAAAAATGGCTAGACTGGTTTGGGCAATACATACATCGTTTGCAATCTGAACAGCAGACTGATGAGCAAAGAAAAACAGCCATGCACCAAACTAATCCAAAATATGTACTTCGAAATTATATGGCACAGCTGGCTATTGATGCAGCAGACAAAGGTGACTATAGTCTAATTGAAGAATTGTATCAATTGCTAAAGCAACCCTACGCTGAGCAGCCGGAGCATGAAAAGTGGTTTGCAAAGAGACTCGAATGGGCAAGAGAACGAGTAGGTTGTTCCATGCTTAGCTGTAGTTCTTAAATCATCATGAAACAAATTGGTATCATTTTTCCGCATCAATTGTTTGAGCAGCATCCTCTGCATGAACAGTGTGATGAAATTTTTATCGTAGAAGAATATTTATTTTTTCGACAATATGCTTTTCACAAGCAAAAAATAGCTTTTCACCGCGCTAGCATGAAAGCCTTTGCCGCACATCTACAAACCAACCATGGCAACGTAAACTATATAGATAGCCACAATGAATTAGCTGATATCCGCCTATTGTTGGAGCATCTGATGACAAATCACCCCGACTTCGGCCTTCATTATATTGACCCAACCGATAATTGGCTTCAACAGCGTATTGAACAAGCTACTCGGCAGCGTGTATCATGCACAGTATATGAAAACACGCTTTTTTTGAATAGCCGTGCCGACTTACAAAACTTTTTTCACGTTAATAAAAAATCGTTTTTCCAAACTACATTCTATAAACAGCAACGGATTAAACGAAATATTCTGCTCACTGACACAGCCCAACCAACAGGGGGGCAATGGACTTATGACATCGAGAATCGAAAAAAATACCCAAGCGGCAAACGTCCCCCAAATATTAAGCATCCCGCACCAGATACATTCTGGCTTGAAGCAAAAAAGTATGTTGAGCAGCATTTTGCCGATAATCCTGGCGAAATTGATAATCAGCCGCTATATCCTATCAATTATAAGGACGCTTCCGACTGGCTTATAAAGTTCCTTGAAGAGCGATTTGTAGCCTTTGGCCCATTCGAAGACGCCATTGTGCATAAGGAAAGTTACTTACATCACAGTGTACTATCGCCGATGCTGAATATTGGCTTGCTGAAGCCACAACATGTGCTGGAAAAGGCTTTGCAATTTGCCAAAGAAAATAATGTCCCCATAAACTCTACCGAGGGTTTCGTGCGCCAAATTATTGGCTGGCGCGAGTTTATACGTGGCATGTATGAAATAAAAGGATCCGTTTCGCGCACGACCAACTTTTGGAATTTCCAACGCAAAATACCCACCTCCTTTTATACCGGCAACACTGGCATATTACCTGTTGATGAAACGATAAAAAAAGTACTCCGAACGGGCTATTGCCACCATATCGAACGGCTTATGGTACTAGGCAATTTTATGTTGCTCTGTCAGTTTGACCCAGACGAAGTTTATCGCTGGTTTATGGAACTGTTCATTGACGCTTACGACTGGGTAATGGTTCCCAACGTTTACGGCATGAGCCAATTTGCAGATGGCGGTTTATTTGCAACAAAACCATACATTGGTGGATCAAATTACGTAAAGAAAATGAGCGACTACCCGAAGGGTGATTGGCAGGAGGTGTGGGATGGTTTATTCTGGCATTTTATTGATACTCACCGTGACTTTTTTACCAAAAACCCAAGACTCAGTATGATGGTGCGCACGTTTGACAAGATGGCTCCTGAAAAAAAAGCAGCTCTTATATCTGTGGCCAATCAGTACTTTCAAAAACTAGAAGAATAAAAAAACCCGGACGTATTGTCCGGGTCTTTCCATTATTAATTTTTTATTACCGGTGATTTTGCATTTTACCAACGATGGTTGTCATGGATGCTTTTGCTTTATCCAAAGCCGCATCGAAAGCCTTTTCAATCTTATCAGATTGGGCCGTAACGGCCAACGGGTCTCGGCCTCGCATACGGGCCTCAATAGTGCACTTCTTATCGTCTGGCCCACTTTTGCCGGCATTTGTATCGGCAAAATGTACTTCAACTCTGGTCAAATATTCAGCAAAGCGATCCAACTCTTTCACTACTCGATCGGAATAATATTCTTCCGTTCTCACATTATTCTCTAGGTTTTCACCGGTGTTTATTTGTACTGTCATTTTTAGATAATTTGTTGTGCAAAGGTAAATAGTCAAAAGCGATGTTCTGAACTTATCTGTTATAAGTATCCAAATTAATTTACGCCTTGATTTTTCAAGATGCTTAAGTATTCATTTACTTCCTGAATCAACTCTTCGGCATCTGACTTGTTTACGGTGTACTCCTCCTCGTTGGTATTGTTTACTTCTTTTATCATTTCGCCGTTTTTAAAGTAGTAAATTTTATCCAACTGATCTAAAGATTTGCCTTTGGGGCCTGTACCATCATCCTCAATTACAGCAAGTGCTAAATCGCCGGCTTGCAAATAATATTCTTCTGTGCGTTTAGACGGCGCATAGGGATATGCCTTAATCCGAACTACTTCATCACCTTGTTTATAAAAATGAAATTTTGCCCATTTCTGGTTTATTTTTTCACGCAAAGAAGATGTTGAGATTTCTTAGGCTCAATGTTCTGGCCTTCTATATTGCTGCGCAATTGGTCTATTTCGGTTACCGCTGCTTGAAGGGCTTCTTCAGTTAGGATTGGTTTGGATGTCGTGGTTTCAACAACTGTCTTGTTATTCTCCACTTTTTGCTGGTCGCAGGATACTGTTAATATTACCACTGCAATGAGGATGGTAATTATTCTTGATTTTATAGAACAAAATTAGACCTGAATAATAATAAATCCTACTTTCCGATACAAAAAGTAACATCCCTTATTTTAAGCACGTTTGCAAGATCAGGGTACAAATAGGGTACATTATTGCGTACAATTCCCCAACAATTCAAAATTTCAGCTAATAACAGAAAGTGCAGAAATTGGAAAATCTCCAACTTTAAAAGGTTAACCATTTAATAATTGAAATTATATTTACTACAAACAATACTTTATGAAAAATAATGTCTTAATCCTTTTCACTTTGTTTTTTTCGCAACTTGTTTTTGCTCAACGTAAAACAGAAATCCTTAAAGAATATACCGCTTCTAATGGAATAACTTATAAAGTAGGAGATGAAATAAAGTTGGGACGAGGATCTGGGCAAAATGATGAATTTGTCTATGTAAATATATCTGGTTGGGGGGCTGTGATGGCTGCGCAACAAGATCCAAATTTCAACACAAGACTGGGTTCGGGAAATTCAGGATTAATAGTTACCGTTAAAAAAATTACCAAGTACAATATGAAAAGATATAAAGGTGTATACTTTGTAATCGGTGGGGGTAACATAACAAACTATTCCCTTGATATTGAAAACGCAATTAAAACTTGTGAGGTTGAGAACTGTATAAAGGAAGTTCAAAAAGTAGAAATTGTAGGCGGTCAGTCAAATGATAGATACGATAAATTGAAAAAGATTAAAGAACTTAAAGAAAGCGGTGTGCTTTCTTCCGAAGAATATGAAGCCGAAAAGAAAAAAATTCTTGAAGAGAACGACTAACTTCTAAAATTTACACATCAAATAAATTTCATGCTTTAGAATTGAAAGAATAATACGCACTACTGATCGACTAAATTAGTACTTGCTTCAACCTAACAAAATGTATTTAATTTCGTGCGGTGGTATGCTTTCAGCTATCTGTACTTGTTTCATTATTTGCAAATACTTTTTTGTTGGCTTTCCTGCATAAGTTTTTTTAAAGTGCTTTTGGTAAAATTGGCTGCAAAGATCATCTGTTCTAAAATACGCCCTGAATGTTTTATCCAGTTGCCTGAACTTCTTGCTTTGGGTTTGTGTTTTGTACATACAACCTTTAAAGGCTTCACGGTGCAAAAAATAACCCCCTACTGAATACAGTTTACGGCATCGCTTATTTGTTTGAGGACAAAGGAAATACCAAATTAACCCTTTACCCAAATTGGAAGGTATAGTAATTAGCCAAACTTTATAGTTTCGGGGTTGCCCCCCGTATTTGTATATCAGTTCAATGTAAGGTTGTTCACTTTGGGTATTTACCTTAATTGAAATACTTGCGGTCTTATTCCCATTACTGCTCCATTTTAAGTTTCCACTTTTAATTTGTTTGGGGTTTAGGTATCCCCATTCCTTTAAATTTGAAGTACTAATTTGTAGTGTTTCATTGTATAGGGTTGGGAATGTCGGGAATTTTGGCATATCAATTTATTTTCTTGAAACCTAAATAATTAAGGAACTTTTGCTTAATCAAAACTAAATGGTTCGCCCACTTTGGGGTGAACTGCTTCAACTTTCGGAAATACGTAAGGCATAAGTTTACATAAAACATTTAAACGTTCCTTTGGCTCTAATGCTTCAAGTGTTTCAGGTAATTTTTCAATTTCCTTTTGCATAATGGCTTTAAGGGTTTCTCGTAACCCCATTGTTAAAACTTGTTTTTTGGTTTTCATATCAAATTGAATTTATGGATAATACTTGTTTCAATTCCTTTAAACGGTTGATGTATGGTAAGAAGGTTCGCTTGCCGTTATTAGCTTTTACGGTGGCAAAGTGGTTTTCAATGAATAGGGAACAATCCTTTACTGTAATGTATTTGTTCAGCTTAACGGGTTGGGTTGGCAGTTTAATACTTGTAAAGTAGCTTTCAAGTTCTGCAATATCATTGCCCCAGTTTTCGGGCTGCTCTTTTATTGGTTCGGGTTGGAATACCTCAACCTTGTATTTTGGTTCAGGCTGTGAAAAAAAAGTTTTTTTTGGGGCTTCACTTTTTTCACTTTTTTCACGGGTTGAGGTTTCAACTGGTTCAGGTTCGGGCTGTGGTGTTTCTTTTATGTCCTG
>CAYPET010000019.1:0-38709 GCA_964409905.1 uncultured Chitinophagaceae bacterium
AAATAGCACACCCGCTGATCAGCAAAGGGCGCTTCATAGGGGCTATTATCCTGAGCATGGTAAATATAGTCTGTCAAAGCTTTTTTTGTTTGCCACCCACCTTTCAGATAAGCCTCTACCTTTCCACACTCATTAAATGCCCTTACCCAAGCCGGCAGGTCTGACATGTAATACGTGCTGCTCATAAAGTTGGCCAGGCTATCATCCATCCAATAAGCTGCGTTGGCCAAATATCCACCGGGCAATATGGCACCACGATCTTTTAGAGATACAGCAAATGAACGTGCTTGTTGGTTTGTGGCCAGCCGAAGTTCATCTGAAAAGGTTGTAACCAACAAGGAACGGGGACTCATTCTGCCACTGCCGGCCGCCCCACCTACTGCTGCAAAACCCTCATCGCCAACACAATAAGCCATCGTACCTTGGCGGGCATCGTACCAATTATTACCCACTATGCCGTGTATGGCAGGCGTACTGCCTGTGTAAATGCTCGCATGACCCGGTGCAGTGTAGCTGGGTATATAGTTTATGTAACAATTTTTAAACCAAAGACCATTTTGTTTCAAGCGATTGAAACCACCATTGCCAAAATGTTTTTCAAAAACTTCCAAATAGTCAGCCCGCATCTGATCTACCACAATACCGACTACAACAGCGGGCTTATTGCCCTGAGCAGTCACCCCCTTTGCCCAAAACATTGCTATCAATAGCACATAGGCCATATTTTTCATGCGTTTCATTTATAAATTGTTAGCAAAAATGAGATTATTAAATCGATAATCGGGTATTGTATGTCGTAATTTTGCCCCTCTCCAACTTAAAATTAATCATAGAGTAACAGCAGATTTATGGCAGATTTATTTGACAAATTCAACAATATGGGCTCATTGGGTCGATATCAAGACCAAGCCCACGGGTACTATATTTTCCCAAAATTAGAAGGCGAACTTTCCAACCGAATGATGTTTCAGTGTAAAGAGCGCATCGTTTGGAGTTTGAACAACTATTTGGGTCTGGGTAACCACCCCGACGTTAGAAAAGCTGATGAAGAAGCAGCGAAAAATTATGGCCTGGCCTACCCAATGGGTGCACGTATGATGAGTGGCCATACCAGTATTCACGAAGCGCTTGAGGAACAACTGGCCGAATTTGTCCATAAAGAAAAAGCTTATTTGCTCAATTTTGGTTATCAAGGCATGGTATCTATCGTAGATAGCTTATTGAGCCGCCATGATGTGGCGGTATATGATGCCGAATGTCATGCTTGTATCATTGATGGCTTGCGTATGAGCACAGCCCACCGATATGTATTTAAGCATAATGATATTGAAGATTTTGAAAAACAACTAAAACGTGCTCAGGACAAAATAGGTAATACAGGCGGTGGTATTTTGGTTATCACCGAGGGTGTCTATGGCATGTCGGGCGACCAAGGCAAGTTAAAAGAAATTTGTGCTTTAAAAGAAAAATATAACTTCCGCCTGCTAGTAGACGATGCCCATGGTTTTGGCACGTTGGGCGAAACGGGTGCGGGTGCCGGTGAAGAACAAGGTTGCCAGGATGATATTGATGTTTATTTCTCCACTTTTGCCAAAAGTATGGCCAGCATTGGCGCTTTTGTAGCCGGCGATGCCAGCGTAGTCAATTACCTTATGTATAATATGCGCTCGCAAATATTTGCCAAATCCTTGCCCATGCCGCTGGTGGTGGGCAATATCAAACGCCTGGAAATGTTACGCACACAGCCAGAGCATAAAGCAAAATTATGGCATAATGTACGTGCATTGCAAAACGGATTGAAAGAAGCCGGATTGGACATTGGTAAAACCAACTCGCCGGTTACGCCCGTATTTATGC
Organism: uncultured Chitinophagaceae bacterium; assembly: GCA_964409905.1. GTDB lineage: Bacteria > Bacteroidota > Bacteroidia > Chitinophagales > Chitinophagaceae > JAGNRR01. The sequence goes on from CAYPET010000019.1 coordinate 1,858, forward strand.
ATGGTGGTATGAATGAAGCTACCCACCTCACAAGGGATTTGCGCGAAAATTATAACATCTTTTGCTCTATCGTTACTTACCCCGTGATACCAAGGGGGCAAATAATTTTACGATTGATACCCACAGCAGTGCATACGCAGGAGGATATTGATATCACAATCGCTGCTTTTAAAGAAGTCAAAAGAAAATTGGATGCCAAAGAGTATCCAAACGAATTTGCTGAAGAAACGGCCTAATCATACAAAACACAAATAAACGCCCCGCTTGGGGCGTTTTTTGTTTAACCTACCACTTCATCAACTTCTTCACCAGGGTGTGATTGCCTTAACAGTCCAAACTATGATGCACATAGATGATTTTGATAGAGCAGATGATTATGTCCCATTTTCAATGGGTCTATATTTAGAATTGATAAGCCTTTTAAATATTAATCGGCGCTCACCAAAATTTATTAGTAACCCAATTTCTAAATTGTAGGCCTCCAAATAATTAATTGCCTGCGCTATATGAACGTCTTCCAATTCTTTGATAGCTTTTAATTCCACACTTATTTTATATTCTACCAAGAAATCTACACGACGTGTGCCTATATGATCACCCTTATATTCAATTGGCATTTCGAATTCGCGTGCGGCATTTACTCCTTGCAAATAAAACTCTCTAGCCAACGCACGTTGATATATTACCTCTTGAAAGCCACTTCCGAGATAATTGTGCACTTCCATAGCGCAACCTATAATCTTGTGTGTGACATCTGAATATTTATGTTCTTCCACCATTTCATTTCAAAACTAGCATTCAAAATGAATTTATATTCGTCTATATTATCCAAGTCATCAGCTACATCCTTCATATCGGCTTACATCATAATTTAAACCTACCACTTCATCAACTTCTTCACCAGGGTGTGGTTGCCTTAACAGTCCAAACTATGATGTCCGCAGATAATTTTGATACAGCAGATAATTAATTTAAACACACTCACTCTATCCAAGTCATCAGCTACATCCTATATATCAGCTTACATCATAGTTTAAACCTACCACCTCATCAACTTCTTCACCAGGGTGTGGTTGCCTTGTTTGCTTTGCCGGATGTGAAAACCACTGCATATAAAACAGGATGAATAAATACAGGATTACGAGCCCTTAAGCTATCGCAGCAGGGTTACATTCCCCTGAAACTGATTCTGGAAACCATTGCGCCAACGTGCGGTAATGATATACACATACACCCCCGCTGCCTGATCTTTACCGCCAAAACGTCCGTCCCAGCCGCGGCCATTTAGATTGGTACCGCTGAATATCAACTCGCCCCAGCGATTGAATATTTGCATATCATATTCTATCACACCGCTACTCAACAATTGCCGTGGTAAGAAAAAGTCATTTTGCCCATCATTGTTCGGCGTAAAGGAGTTGGGTATATTGAGGTAGCAATCGCGCTTTACCCAAATCGTGTCGGCGCTGCTGCAACCATCAACGGTCGTCTGCGCCCAATACGCCCCTGCCGCTTCCATGCCTACGTTAATAGCTGGCTGCGACACGCCGGTGCTCCATTGCAATATTTGAGCAGGGTTATTTTTATCCTGCAATACCACGCTGGTATCTAAGCCCGGGCACAGCATGACATCCTCGCCCAAATCGATGCGGGGGTAATCGTTTACTGTGATAATGATATTGGTATCGAGGTTCGGACATACCAAATATTCGCCTTTGAAGTTTACCGTGTACACACCCGCATTTTGATAGGTATGTCTTGGGTTGTGCAACCCATCGAGTATGGTGCCATCATCAAAGTCATATACCACATTAAAAGTGGTCTCGGCCACACTGTCGGTAAACTGTACCGGTTCCCCAACGCAGAGCTCAGTCGGTTGTGCACTGATTTGGATATAGGGAGGCACGTCTACAAATACGGTATATTTTGCCGAATCCTGACAACCGAGGGTATCGGTAATGGTGAAGGTAACGGTATAAGTACCGGGTAAAGGATATTGATAAACTTGCTGTAGCGGGCCGGCATTCATGCGCGTAACGCCATTGCCAAAGTCCCAGTCAAAAATCAAATTGCCAGTACCGGCCAGTGGCGTAGTAACGGGGCTGAAAATAAAACTACTGCCCACACAAATGGAATCATCGCCTGCCACACCATTATTGGTTATGATAAAGTCAGCGTCCAGTGGGTGCCGGGTATCAATATTGATAGTAATGGCGTCAGCGCAACCATTATCTGTTACTTGCAATTGAACACCATAATTACCTTGCACGCCATAAATGTGGGCGGGGTTTTCGAGGCTGCTAAAGTTGCCATTACCAAATGACCAGAAATAGCTTGGATTGCCGTTTGGATTTTCCTGCGAGGTATTAGTAAATATCACCGTATCCGAAATACACCCCAGACGAATGTCATAGCTAAAATTTGCCACTGGTGTATAATCATCCACATCCACCACAATGGAGTCTGTAAAGGAACAACCACCCTGCCCGGGGTCAGATGTAGCTGTAAGGTAATAAATGGTTTGTACATTTTGGGTAATGGCTGGCGAAAGCGTATTGCCGCCACTTACTATATTGGGCAAAGGCGCCCAGGACAAATCAAAATTGATAAAGGGTAAGGTATTAGTAAGCGTAGCAGCCAAAGTATCGGCAAAAGGTGCACAACCTGTCACGGTGCGATTAGCTCCGGCATCAAGGGTTGCCGTGACGGGTATGACGGTAAACGTGTCCTTGATATTATTGGCATTGGAAGATGCAATAACGCGGGCAATAGTATTGGGCAAGGCGGTAATACTTTGTCCGGTATTGGCCGATAAATTGGCAAAACCACTGTCCACTGTCCAGCTTATAGTGCCGGTATTGCCGGTAGCAAGCGTTACGGGCGGCGCACCAGCGCAATGGTATACGGTATCCTGCCGCAAGTCGAAACCAAAATCAACCAGGCCTGTACCAAAGCCATTGGCTACTGCACTGCCAAACAATCCGTAGCGGCGTATGTTGGGCGGTGTATTATCCTGATGTAAATAATTACCCGTACCGCCGGTTTGCTCCATTTCAAAAATGAGACTCAACGAGGGGTTATAAAAGAATGGGGTTTGCAACTCGATACCATACCATTGGCTAGGCAAAACCCCGGTGAAGGTAAAGGTGGGGCTGGCAAAGACTTGCGTCAGCCCAGTGGTATAGGTCGCATTCGGGAAAGCGGTAGTAGTGCCTACATTTTGCCCCAGCCAAATAAAAATATTGTATACCGAGGTAGCATTGGTCGTGCTGCCAATCCGAAAGTATACTTTGGAGATATTACCTGCATATGCCGGTGTACCAAGTCCGCCACCCAAGGTGGAGAAGGCATTCGGGCTGTATAACCATTGTACCTTGTTGTTGGTAGTGGTACTGAGCGGAAATACATTATTACTCGTGCCGGTATTGTTGTTAAAAAACTGAGGCGTTTGGGCGTAGGCCGCTGAAACTATTATGAGAAATATCAAAACAAACAAACAGTGTACTAATTTCATAATTATTTTTTTTAATCTATCTCAAAAACAGTCATGTAATACAACTTGTGATTTACATGCCTCACAAATTTAATAAATAAGTTTCATTCATAAAAAATCCCCCAAACGAGGGGGATTCCTCAACAAAAACGCAAGGCATTGGCTAGCGCAATAAACTCACGTTCCCCTGAAATTGATTCGTAAAACCATTTTTCCATTTAGCCTCTATCAAATATACATATACCCCTACCGGCTGTTCTTTTCCACCAAACGTACCATCCCAACCCCGACCATTCAGGTTATTCGTCTGGAAAATCAACTCGCCCCAACGATTGAATATTTTCATATCAAATCCTGTCAAACCACTACTCAGTAACTGCCGTGGTATGAAGTAATCGTTCATTCCATCTCCATTTGGCGAAAAGGAGTTTGGAATGTTGAGGTAACAATCCCGCTTTATCCAAATGCTATCAGTGCCAACACAACCATTGTTATCCGCCCGTGCCCAGTAGCGCCCTGTCTGTTCTACAGGAACCGTTATAGAAGGAGCGCTAACACCGGTACTCCAACTGAGTATGCGAGACGGATTAACCACATCCCGCAGCACGGCGGCAGTATCTACCCCAGGGCATAAGGTAATATCATCACCCAGCTCTACAAGTGGGTACTCATTTACGGTGATGGTAATCGTTGTGTCAGCATTCGGACAAACAAGATATTGACCTTCAAAATTTACATTGTATACCCCTGCAGCCTTATAAACGTGTGCAGGATTGTGCAAGCCACTTAAGATATTTCCATCGCCAAAATCATAAACCGTGTTGAATGTATTGGGCGCTACAGAATCAGTAAAATAAACCTTGTCTCCAACGCAAATCTCTGTGGGTTGGGCTGCCAGCCGCACAAAAGCAGGTATATCCACAAAAACACTTTTTACCATTGAATCTTGACATCCAAGTGTATCAGTCAATACCAATTTTACAGAATAGATGCCCGGATTGGCAAATTGATAAACCTGCTGTAAAGGTCCGTCATTGAGCCGCACGGTGCCATCGCCAAAATACCAGTCAAATGTCATAGGCGCTGTGCCCGGTAATGGCGTTGTGATGGGACTGAAAACAAATGCCCCACCCAAACAAATAGAATCATCCCCACCTAAGCCATTATTGGTGATCCCAAAATCGGCCACCAATGGATGGCGTACATCAACATTTATTATGGTATCGTCAGTACAGCCGCGATCGGTAACAGTAAGTCGAACCGGATAATTCCCCTGAACACCATAAATATGTGTCGGATTTTTCACTGCACTAAAATTACCATCGCCAAACGTCCAGAAGAAGGTGGCACTACCATTTGGATTCGTGATGGATGTATTAGTAAAGGCCACAGTATCATTAATACAACCTAAGCCCAGGTCAACCTCAAAATTGGCAAAAGGAGTAAAATTATCGATGTCCATCCCCACTGTATCACTCCAGCTACAACCACCTTCAGTGGCTGGTGTAGATACCGTGATAGTATAGGTGGTTGCGGCCGTCTGACTTATAGCAGGGGTTAAGGTATTGCCCCCCGAAACAATATTAGCCACAGGTGCCCAGGCAATGCTGTATGCTATACTGCCATTCGTATCCAGCAAAGTGGCATTCAGCGTATCAGCAAAAGGGTCACATCCGGGGATAATGCCGTCTTGGCCTGCATCAAGCGTAGCGGTTACAGCGATAACTCTAAAAGAATCCGTTGTAGTACTGGCTGAGGATGTAGCCACGATTAAGGCGGTACTACTTGCCGTTACCTGAACTGATGTGCCTATGCCCACTACGTTGGCGGCACCGGCATGCACCGTCCAGGTTATGGCTCCGGGCAAATTAGTTGTCAGGTTAACAGGCGGTGCTCCCTGACAATAGTAAAGTGTATCTATACCAGAGTTACATACCGGGCAGCAGGCCATATCACTTGGGCTAATGGTAACGTTGGTAATCGGAGAAAAGGCAATATTCGTGCCGGGGCCAATGGTGCCACTATGAAACCCTCCACCATTATGATAGTACACGGTATTACCAATAATGGCAAAGCCTCCTCCTGCTGTGTTTGAGGTACCCGTGGCCGTCCATGATTGCAACAAGACTCCGGTCGAGCTGTATTTTCTTAAAAACGGGGCCGGAGTTCCGGTATTCAATGTGCGCAAAATATAAAATCCACCATCACAGTCGCCTACTAAGTCATAAGGCCCACCTCCGGTAAAACCAGGCACCGTAAGCAATAAAGTTGAAGGACCAGTTCCATCATATTGCCAAACATCACCGGTTCCTCCATTTAGATTGTACAAATAATTTCCGCCACCACCGGGGTTTACGGTTGCGCCTGCGCTATGACCAGTATTGACCCAAGTCGTGCCATTCCAATAAATCCAGTTTCCGCCTGATGTAGAATAAAAAGTAGGCGAAGGCCCGGGACCGTTAAGATTATTGGCCACTGCAAGGCCGCCGCCACCATTTGGTATCGTATTGGTAGAAGGATTGGTGGCTGATGCCGGTAATGAAGGGTCATAATTCTGAATTACCAAGTTTTGGATGTAAATAATGCCATCCGGCCCGTTTTGACATGGCAATTGTGCTTTTGCGTCATAGGCAATAAATACAGTACTCAATACGATTAGAACAGATAAAAAATTCTTCATAAATAGTTCAATAGAGGTAGATGAGGTGAAGATAAGACGGAAATGCAGTTGTAAACGTTGGCAAAGGGGGAAAAATGACAATTCTTACATTAAACTGAGATACAAAAAAACTCCATGCAAATGACATGGAGTTTTTAGTTTAAAAATGGTACGAATTATTTTATTTCGAAATTATAAGGCATCTTCATTTGAATCTTATTTTCTTGATTCCGGATTTCTTTGATTTGTTTTAATATTTCATAATCTTCACCTAAATATTGTTTTAATAACTGTACGTTTTTATCGCTACCCGTTGCCGAGGCAATTAATTGCTGAATAGCATCTTGTTGTTTCGGATACTCCACAATTCCATACTCGGTCAATTTTAGTCTTTTAGCCATTGCTTTGATAGCATCATTCTGCGAGCCTATGGCATCTACCAATTTTAGTTTTTTAGCTGCTACTCCCGAATAAACATGCCCCTGTGCTAATTCTTCTACCTGATCCACACTTAAGTTACGCGCCTGAGCCACGCGTGATTTGAAGGTTACATAAACCGAATCGAGATAGGATTGTATAAAGCTTCTTTCCATTTCGGTCATATCCCGATAACCGTTGGGGAAGTCGGCGTATTGAGCAGTTTTTACTGCATCAAATGTGATACCGAGTTTATTGCTCATAAAATCGCCGATATTAAACATGACTCCCACCACACCAATACTACCGGTAATGGTATTGGCATCGGCAAAGATGGTATCAGCGGCGCAAGACATATAATAGCCCCCACTGGCTGCAACATCGCCCATGCTAACGTAAATAGGCATTTTTTTTGCCAATAGCTTGAGCTCGTGATAAATGACCTCACTGGCCAAGGCACTACCACCGGGAGAATTGATGCGCAATACCACCCCTTTTACTTTATCGTCTTTGGCAATCTCGCGCACATGCTCAACAAAATCAGCCGAATAAACACCGTCCATGCCTGAGCCATCCATTATAGCACCGTTGGCATATAATATGGCTATTTTCTCCTTACCACGCTGTTTTTTGATAGTTGGTACATATTCACTAATACTCACAAAACGAATATCCTCATCTGCTTCCAGCTTCGTTTCCTTTTTTAACAAGGCCATTATCGAGTCGGCATATACCGTGCCATCAATAAAGCCTAGGCGCTTGGCATCTGCTGGGAACTTTACATCCAGTTGATTGGCCATGAGTTGAAGTTCGGACAAAGGCCGCTTTGTTTTTTCGGCAACAGCCGTCATGAATAAAGAATCCATGTGTGTGAGCATGTCCATGAGCTGCATTTTATTGGGTTCACTAAAGTCCTTTCTGGAATAAGGCTCGTGTGCACCTTTAAATTTTCCGCAATGAAAATTTTCAACTTTCACACCTAATTTTTCAAATGTCCCTTTAAAAAAGTTGCCGACTAAGGACAGCCCTTTAAAATCCATAGCACCATGTGGATTGAGATATACTTTATCCGCCACTGATGCCAGGTAGTAGGATTTATGGTCTGAGACTTCGCCATACGCGTAAATAAACTTCTTGCTTTCCTTAAATTTTTTCAAGGCCACACGCAACTCCGAGAGGCTCGCCCAACCATTAGGCGAGATGCCCATTTTAATGTACACCCCTTTTATTTTACTGTCTGTGACGGCATTTTCAATGGCCCGAATGGCATCATGCAAACCTGCTGTTTCCATCTGACCGCCCTGGAAGAAGGCAAAAGGATTTTCGGTGGTTTGTTCTTCATAAAGTGTGCTAGCGTCCAAATGCAGGATGCTGTTGTTTTCTATTTCTTGCTTGTCACTACCGGCACTTATGGCAGCTCCGATGCCCAATAGCAGTAAAAAGCCCGCCACAAAAAAGAACACAATAGCACTTAATGATGCAAAGAAGAATTTGAAAAATTGTCTCATAATTAGTTCAGATTTTCATCAAAGGTATGCGGGTGCCGATGTACTTTGCGAACTGTAAATTATGAACGGTGTTTATTTAGGGATAGGTGGCAATGTTGGCAATCGCGCATATTATTTAGATAAAGCCCGAGCAAAAATCACCGGACTAATTGGCCCTATTTTACGTGAGTCATCCATTTACAAAACGGCCGCTTGGGGCAATACTGAACAACAAGATTTTTATAATCAGGTGTTATATGTCCGCACCAAGCTTGAGCCAGCCAGCTTGCTAAAAACTTGCCTCGAAATAGAAAAAGAAATGGGCAGGCAACGTGATGTAAAATGGAGTGCCCGAACGATTGATATTGATATCCTCTTTTTTAATAATACCATTATTCAAAAAGAGCGGCTCCAAATACCGCATCCGCACGCACACCTGCGCAATTTTGTATTGATACCAATGGAGGAAATTGCACCACATTATATCCACCCAATATTTCGAAAGAAAATACGCACGCTGTTAAAACAGTGTCCTGATATACTGCCGGTGAGTAAAGTTTAAAATGCCCATGAAGTATTCGTTGATAACCGTAGAGGGAAATATTGGTGCCGGAAAAACAACCTTGGCCAAATTGTTGGCAGCTTATTTCAATGCGCATTTAATACTGGAACAATTTGAAAACAATCCGTTTTTGCCCAAATTTTATGAGCAACCGGAACAATATGCCTTTCAGCTGGAGCTATCTTTTCTGGCTGCGCGCTATCAGCAACTGAAAAAACAAATGACCAATCGCGACATTTTTCGTAATGGGATCATCGCAGACTATCTATTTATAAAAAGTAAATTGTTTGCTCGCGTTAATTTGCCACCAGACGAATATGAACTTTACGAATCATTGTTTGAAATCATCTACCCCAATCTCCCCCAGCCTGAAGTGCTCATTTATTTGCATGCGCCTATTGGCAAACTGAAAGCAAACATTGCTAAACGCAACAGAAGCTATGAACAGACTATTGAGAGTGATTATCTGGAGAAAATACAGGGCGCCTACGAAAGTTATTTAAAGAGCCAAGAATGCATCACCTTAATGATCGATGTTGCCGAAGTCGATTTTCTTGAACACCCAACACATTTCTGCCAATTAATCAAATTTTTGAATCAGGATTACAAAAAAGGTCAGCATTACCTCCGTTTCGAAAACTAGACATCAGCAAATTACGATTTTTTATCAACCAAGTCTGATTCAATTCTCTCCTTTTTTGCCGTCAGGCTGATCTTCAATTCAACCTTGTCATAAATCCATTCATCACCCAATGATCGATTATTTTTATAAGACATGCCCCAATCCTTTCGATTGATAATAAAAGTGGCTTTAGCTTGAATTACACTGTCTGTATTGGTAATATTCGCCGGAAAACGGATAAGATTTGTTTTCCCATGCATGCTCAACTTACCTGTAACTTTATATTCAGCAGCATTTTCAGCGGACTGTGGTTCAATATTGGTAATCCCAAACTTAATTGTTGGATATTCTTGTTCATGAAAAAAATCTTTACTCAACAAATGAGATCGAAATTGCTGCTTCTTTTCTTCGTCCAGATCGGGTGATGTAATACGAATATCTCTCAGATTAAACAAAGCAAACCCTGCAGTAATAAGATCATTTTGAAGGTACAAAACACCACTATCAATGGAGCATTCACCTGTCTGTCCATGAGTAGGGGTAGCACCATAAAAACGTACCATACTTTCCGCTTGTATGAGCCATGGCACTCCAATGGTTGTGGCCATTTCTTCCGGCACATCCGTTTGTATCAACTCAGCCTCGACACCGATAGGCTCTGTATTACAGGCCGAAAACAGCATAAGCAAAAAGCATGCTAAGGAATTGGTTTTTATCATAGGTTGTAGTTTCTAACAAAGAAAAAACAAAGGTGTTTAAATAAATGTTAAGCATATTAAACGTAAAAGTTATGCTATTATTTGCCTTAATCTCAAATAAACAGATGAATATCGCTCCTCTTTATTTTTAGCTCTTATCTTTGCACCCTCTAATTTTTTAAATATTTATGCAAGAATTTGGAATAAAAAATCCTAGTGCAACACTGAGCGATTTGGGCATCAATCCGGCTATCATTCATTGGAATCTTAGCTCGGAAGAATTAACACAAAAAACCGTAGAATTAGGCCAGGGAGAAATCACCAGCCAAGGCGCTTTGGCGGTTAACACGGGCAAATTTACTGGCCGATCTCCCAAAGACAAGTTTACGGTTAAAGATGAACTGACCGCTGACTCGGTAGATTGGGGAACAATCAATTTTCCAATTTCACCTGCGCATTTTGATATACTTTACACAGATATGGTGGCCTATTTAGAAGGCAAAGAACTTTGGGTTCGTGATGCTTACGCTTGTGCCGACCAACAACACCGATTGAACATTCGGGTAATAAACGAAACGCCTTGGGCAAACTTATTTTGCAATGATTTGTTTCTGCGTCCTACACAAGAAGAAGTAATGCAACAACAACCCGAATGGGTCATTTTGCAAGCCCCGGGTTTTGAAGCAAATCCTGAAGTGCACGGTACCCGTCAAAGTAATTTTACAGTAGTCAATTTCACAAAAAAAATGATTTTGATTGGAGGTAGTGCCTATACCGGTGAAATGAAAAAAGGCATATTTGGCGTACTAAATTTTGTACTTCCTTTCGAAAAACAAGTCCTCAGCATGCACTGTTCAGCCAATGAGGGTGAGCAGGGTGATGTAGCGTTATTTTTCGGATTAAGCGGTACCGGTAAAACAACCTTGTCTGCAGATGCCAAACGAAAATTGATTGGTGATGACGAGCATGGTTGGGACCAAGGCTCAGTTTTTAACTTTGAGGGAGGTTGTTACGCAAAATGTATCGACCTGACCGAAGAAAAAGAACCCCAAATTTACAATGCTATTAAACCAGGTGCGCTGGTAGAGAACATTGTTTTTAAAGCAGGTACCAATGAAGTTGATTTCTCTGACTGTAGCATTACAGAAAATACCCGTGTAGCATATCCAATAAACCATATTTTCAATGCCAAGGAACCTAGTGTTGGAGGCAATCCAAAAAATATTTTCTTCTTAACTTGTGATGCCTATGGTGTATTACCTCCTATTTCTAAACTCACCACTGGTCAGGCTATGTATCATTTCTTGAGTGGTTATACAGCAAAAGTGGCTGGTACCGAGGTAGGTGTTACTGAGCCACAAGCTACCTTTTCGGCCTGTTTCGGTAAGGCATTTTTACCTTTGCACCCCACCAAATACGCTGACCTGTTAGGTAAAAAACTAGAAGAAAACCCCGACATTAATGTGTGGCTAGTAAACACTGGCTGGAGCGGCGGTGGTTATGGCGTTGGTAATCGAATGAAATTGAGTTTTACACGTACGATGATTACAGCAGCAATGAATGGCGAATTGGATAACGTAACGTACGAGCACCACCCTGTATTTGGAGTAGCCATGCCAACATCTTGCCCCAACGTGCCAGATGAATTACTAATACCAGCCAATACATGGGCCGATTTAAAAGATTATAACAAAGCAGCAAATCATCTTGCAGACTTGTTTAATCGAAACTTTGAACAATATAAAGATGAATCCAGTGAAGAAATCCGCGCCGCAGCGCCGTTAAACTTGGAAAACGCTTAACGGATTTTATCGGAAGAAAAGTATAACGAAATAAGAATAGAGCACCTAGTACAATGTACAAAATTCACTACACTTTTGAAGAAAAAGGATTACAACCCATAACAATAGAAAATGCCGAACCCGGATTTAGCATTTTGGAAATTGCCCTGAAGAACAAAATTGACATTAGTCACAACTGTGGTGGTGTATGCGCTTGCAGCACCTGCCACATATATCTTGAGCAAGGAGAAGACTTTGTTGAGGAATTAAGTGATAAAGAAGAGGATTTTATCGACAGAGCCCGAAATCCAAGACTGAGTTCTCGCTTAAGTTGTCAGTGTGTGTTAGAAGAAGGTGAAGGTGAATTAAAAGTACATGTACCAGATCAAAGTGTAATATTAGGAGAATAAACAATTGTAAATTATGAATTTTGAACCCCCAATTAGCTGGAGCGATTACGAAGACATTGCAATAAAACTTTACGAACGTTTTGGCGATGAAATGAATGAAGGTAAAATATACCGAGTACGATTTACTCAGCTGCGCGACTGGGTATTGGAAATAGAAGGATTTACCGGTAAACAAGAAGAATGCAATGAAGGTCATTTGGAAATGATCCAAAGTAATTGGGTTTATGAATGGCGTGATAATCAATAAGCTGCTGCATTAAAACATCAAATGGTAAAGGCGAGTAATTCCACTCGCCTTTACTATTTAAAAATAAAATCAAAGCCTTGAGTTATCGGGCAGATTAATGTATTTTCACCCACCAACACGAAACAAAAGATGCCTGCCAGTATTTTAATCATCGATGACGAGAAAAGTATCCGTAGTGCGCTGCGCGAAATATTAGAACAAGAAAAATTACGCGTTGACGAAGCTCCGGATGGTAAAGAAGGTTTAAACTTATTGCGTGCAAAAAAATATGACTGTGCCCTATGCGACATTATGATGCCAAGGATGAACGGCATGGAACTGTTACAACAAGCCCAGAAAGAAGGCATTGATACCCCTATCATTATCATTTCAGGACATGGCACCACCGATGATGCCGTTGATGCTGTGCGCATGGGAGCATTCGATTATGTTTCAAAACCGCCTGATTTGAATCGATTGTTCATTACAGTACGTAATGCCATAGAAGCGGATAATTTAAAAAAAGATAATAAACAACTGAAGCGCAGAATTCAGAAAGTTCATGAAATTGTCGGTGAAAGCCCTGCTATATTAAAAATCAAAGATACCATTGATCGTGTGGCCCCTACAGATGCTCGAGTCCTAATAACCGGAGACAACGGAACGGGCAAAGAATTGGTGGCTCGTTGGCTGCACGAAAAAAGCAACCGAAATGCAGGGCCATTGTTGGAGGTGAATTGTGCTGCAATTCCAAGTGAACTTATTGAAAGCGAGTTATTTGGTCACGAGAAAGGTTCGTTTACTGGTGCCGTAAAACAAAATATTGGTAAGTTTGAGCAAGCGCATGGAGGCACCCTCTTTCTTGATGAAATAGGCGACATGAGTGCTGACGCACAAGCTAAAGTGTTGCGAGCATTACAAGAAAGTAAAATCACTCGAATTGGCAGCAATAAAGAAATAGATGTAGACGTCCGGGTAATAGCTGCTACAAACAAAGACTTGTTAGCAGAAATAGAAAATGAGCATTTTCGGAAAGACTTATATTTCCGTTTGGGCGTTATCGTTATTCAAGTACCCTCTTTAAATGAGAGAATTGAAGACGTTCCTTTATTAACAGGGTACTTTTTGGATACTATCTGCGCAGATCAAGGTAAGAAGCGTGTCACCATTACCAAAAAAGCGATGCAAAAATTGTGCGAGCATGATTGGCCCGGCAATATTAGGGAGTTAAATAATATCGTGCAACGGTTATTCATATTTGCGGAGGATGAAATTGATGAAAACTTAGTAGAACAATATGCCTAATGGATGAATTTTCTTTACAAGAGGCCATGAAAAAAATGCTTGATGAAAGCCGTTGGGGTAAACGGTTTGAAGCTATCAGTTTGCAGCAGGACTGGAAAGAAATCATGGGTCAAACAATAGCCAACTACACCAAGGAGCTTACCCTAAAGAATAAGGTTTTGCATATCCAAACTGATATTGCTCCATTAAAAAATGAACTCATGTTAAATAAAAAAAGCATCATCGAGACGATAAATGCTTTTTATAAAAAAGAGATAGTAAAGGCTATTGAAATTAGTTAGGCCATAGCCTTAATAATATCAATAAAAGAATTTGCCTCCAAGGCTGCTCCTCCTATCAAACCGCCATCAACATTTTCTTTAGCAAATATTTCTTCGGCATTATCCGCCTTTACACTACCGCCATATAAGATTGAAATATTCTCGGCAGCATCTGCACCCCATTTCTTCTCAATAACCGATCGGATGAAAGCGTGCATATCCTCTGCTTGTTCGGCACTTGCTGTTTTACCTGTACCAATAGCCCAAATAGGTTCGTAAGCTATAATCAGATTTGAAGAAACAGTTTCAGCATTCAAGTGGAATAAACTTTCCTCCAACTGTTTTTGTACATATTCATTTTGTCCACCCGCTTCACGAACATCCAAAGGTTCGCCACAACAAAAAATTGGTGTCATTTTTGAAGTCAATACAGCATCGATTTTTCGTTGTAACCAATCGTTTGTTTCGCCAAATAATTGTCTGCGTTCTGAATGCCCAACAATTACATAACGCACTTGTAAACTTTTTAGCATTTCACCACTAACCTCGCCTGTAAAAGCCCCTGATGGTTTATCAGATATATTTTGTGCACCAAGATTAATTTTAGAGTCTTCGTTTTTTTCCAAAAGCTGACTCACTCTATCCAAACCTGTAAATGGCGGACAAACAATGACTGTTTGATTATATTTCAATGATATTTTTTCCTTAATCAAATCATTTACAAGTATCGCACCCTGTTCAGGGGTTAAATTCATTTTCCAATTACCGGCAACTATTTTCTTTCTCATATTATAACTTATTTGGTATCTGAAGCATTCATTATATCAACGATTTCTTGGGTTATTTCTAGTTCTTTGTTCACATGAATAATTGAACCTTCTTTGGAATAACTAAGCACATAGTCAAATTGATTATCCTTATTGTATTCTGCTACGGCTTCATCAAGCTTTTTCTTCAATTGTTTATTAAACGCATCTTGATCTTTCAACAATTTTGTGCCCAGATTATTTCGCAAATTTTCAAGGTTGTCTTTGCGCTTTAGCAAATCATTTTGCATTTTTTCACCTTCTGCCTGGCTTAGGTTCCCTGCTTTTACTTTTTCTTGAAATGAAATAAAAGAAGCCTCCAAGGCCTTGGCCTTTGCTTGCAGTTCATTTTCAATCTTTTTTTCACGCGCTTCAAACTCCACTTTTTTCTTGTTGAATAAAGTATATTTTGATTCTAATGTATCCAAATCTATATAGGCAATTCTGCTAAGAGCCACGGCTTCTTTTTGCTCGCCAGCCTTTGTAATTGTTGTGCTATTCTTTTTCTTACTCGTTGTGCCGCTTTTTATACTAAATAGCAGATAGCCAACGCCCAGCAAGGCCAGTGAACTTAATATTAGGGGTAAATTTTTCATAGCGAGGTTCATTCCAAAAAACGCGCAAATATATTGGTATATAAAGTCTCTTTGAAAAAAATCAGCTTTTAAATTCTTCTTTAAACGTTATTTAGCAATTCCATTTATACTGCTTGATATCGTTTACCTGGCAATGATTGTGCCATTCCTAACATTTCTAATTGAAGGAGTAATGTTGCCAACTGACTCATGCTTAATGAGGTTTGATTAAACAA
Source organism: uncultured Chitinophagaceae bacterium (assembly GCA_964409905.1). Taxonomy (GTDB): domain Bacteria; phylum Bacteroidota; class Bacteroidia; order Chitinophagales; family Chitinophagaceae; genus JAGNRR01. The sequence goes on from CAYPET010000019.1 coordinate 17,395, forward strand.
TTCGTCAATATGCCAGCTTTTTGCTGATTGGAGGGTTTCATAAAGTCGTTTTTCGGCATCTGATAGTTCTACAAACATCTTGCGCTGTTGAGTTGCCATCATTACATTGTCCAACCAATTTAAATCATCAAGTACATCCTGACCATGAGTAATAATCTTTGCTTTTAAACTTTTTATCAAATCATTACAACCGGCGCTTTTTTTATCATCAATTCTACCCGGCACACAAAAAACATCCCGATTGTAAGAATCAGCCAGATTAGTAGTAATGATTGATCCCCCTTTACTTGATGTTTCTATCACGATAACAGCATCAACCATCCCCGCCACAATACGATTTCGCAATGGAAAATTTTCACGATCAGGCGAAGTGCCTGACCAGAATTCTGTAAGCACTCCGCCCCGAAGCATCATGTCTGTTGCCATGTTTCTGTGTTGTCCCGGATAAATTTTGTCAATTCCTGTGGCCATCACGCCTATTGTAGCCAGGTTATTCTGAAGGGCTAATCTATGCGCCAAAGCATCAATACCATAGGCTAAGCCACTAACTATCAAAGGATTAGCAGGTGCAACCTGCTCAATAATTTTTTCGCAAGCCTTACGTCCATAATCGCTATTGTTTCTTGTGCCAATCACAGCAAGGACTCTGGTATTGTGAATATCATCAGTGCCTTTATAAAAAAGTACCGGCGGCGAATCTATAGCACGCTTTAACTTGGCAGGGTAATCATCTTGATCAAAAAAAAGTATACGAACGTCATTCTTTCTTAAAAATTTATACTCCTGCTCCGCCTCAATCAAACGATTAAAGTTTCGAATTGCATTGAGGTGCACTGTTCCAATATTTTCTATTGTCTGCAACTGATAATCAGTATTCCTGAAGACAGCGGTTGCAGAGCCAAAATAGCGTAACAGGTTTTTGTAACGTATTGAACCGATACCTTGAACGCGTTGAAGCGCAAGCCGATAAATGATTTCCTGTTCGTCCATTTGCACATGTAAAAAAAATATCTTTAGGTGAAACAAAGCAAAATATTTTGGTATATTTGGCTAAATATGAAAAGTATGAGAAAACTATTCTTTCCTGTTTTCAGTATTGTTTTTATTGGTGCATTAAGCACCTCCATGTCTTGTCAGCCGGATTGGTCTGATCGATTTGATTACAAGGCTGAACAGGATACAATCCCCCCTGTGATAAGCATTTCTGTTCCGATTGAAAATCAATCGTACATATATGGCAATCACGTAGCTATTGTTGGTACAGTGACCGATTTAGAGTCGGCAAAAAATGACATACATGATCCCGGATTTAGAAAAGGCGAATTGAAAAGTGTTACTATAGAAGTTGACAATTTGACAAATGGAACAAAATTATTAAGCCGAAAACCGTCTGTTTCAAGACAAGATGGCTACAGCTTTAATGAACGTATAGAGATTATTACAGGTAGTGGCACTACAAATTGCAGACTAATTGTTCAAGCTACCGATAGTAAAGATCACACGGTTAGAGACACTGTAAACTTTCAGTATAACTAAACCTCACATTTTTTGAAACATAATCAGGTGCTATAAATTTTATAGCACTTTTTTTTATTAAATCGCTATGAAACATCTATCAAAAAAAAGAGTGCGATACGGTGAGACAGACCAAATGGGCTTCATGTACTATGGAAACTATTGTATGTACTACGAAATTGCCCGAGCTGAAATGATTCGGGACCTTGGTTATCCATACCGCGAACTGGAAGACGATGGCATAATTATGCCCATCATCAAAGTACAATCAAAGTATTTAAAACCAGCCAAATATGATGAATTGATTACAATAGAAACCAATATTAAAAGTTCTACACAACTACCATTTATTACATTTGCGCACAAACTATTCAACGACAAAAACGATTTGATACATATGGGCGAAGTAACCTTAGCCTTTGTTGATAAACATACAGGAAAGCGTTGCATGCCCAATGAGAGAATGATGACCATTTTAGATAAAGTCAAGGAATGATAACTGCAACGATAATAACTATTGGCGATGAACTCTTGATAGGCCAAACTATAGACACCAACTCTGCCTGGATTGGGCAAAGATTTAATGAAATCGGTATTAAGATAAAAAGACGCATTGCCATTGCAGATGAAGAAAGTGAAATTCTGCTCGCGCTCGATGAGGCAGAAAAACTAAGTGAGATTGTCATCACGACGGGTGGACTTGGACCAACAAATGATGACATTACAAAAATAGCTTTGTGTAAATATTTTAATGCTGAACTTGTTGAGGACCATAAAACCTTAGAACACATCAGGGAATATTTTGCCAAAAGAAATAGAAGATTGTTGCAAGTAAATATTGATCAAGCCTTGGTGCCTAACAATTGTAAGGTTCTCTTCAATGCTGTAGGTACGGCACCTGGGTTGCAATTCAAGAAAAATGATACTACCTTCTTCACTTTACCCGGAGTGCCATTTGAAATGAAGCATTTAATTTCTGAACGAATCATACCATACGTTCAGACGGCATTTCCCTCAAATAAGATTATTCATAAAACAATGATAACCTCGGGTATGGGTGAATCCTTTATCGCTGAGCGACTTGTTGAATTTGAAAGTCACCTGCCTCCTTATATAAGTCTAGCCTATCTACCGAATTTTGGAATGGTAAAGCTACGTTTAACCAGCAATGCCGAACATCAAGATGAAATTGAAAAGAATTTTAATGAATTACAATCAGCTTTAGCAGATATTAGTATTGCTTATGAAGACAAGACGCTTGAGGGAATACTGTTTGACATTTTGAGCGAAAGAAACCAAACCGTTGCCATAGCAGAAAGTTGTACGGGTGGCAATATCGCCGCATCGATAGTTAGTATCAGCGGTGCGTCCTCTGTTTTTAAAGGGTCTACCGTAACCTATGCTATTGAATCAAAAGAACAAATATTAGGCATACGGCATGAAACCCTGGAGAAGTATACCGATGTAAGTCCCGAAACTGCTTCTGAAATGGCAGAAAATGTAAGATTAAAATTTAATGCTGATATTGGCCTTTCTACAACGGGTTACTTAGAAGGAACAGAACAATACTTCTTTTCTGCGATTTCAACTGCTCATAAAACCATTACAAAAAAATTTATCTTACCATATAGCCGTCAATTAAATTCAAATCTGGCAGTATCTTCTGCCTTACAGTTTCTAATTCGCTATTTACTGAATAAGCAGTAAAAAAAACGTCCCAACTTTGGGACGCCCTTTTTATTCATGAATCAATTCGCTTATTGCTTGTTCAATTTAAAGTTGTGTTCAGTGGTTGGGGATTTCACATGAAGAAAATAGATCCCTTTACCTAAATTTGATTCAATATCAACTCGGTGGTGAACTGATTTTGAGGTTCCCTTTTTCAGCACCTTTCCGTTGATGTCTGTTAATTCATATTGCATGAATTCAGCATTTGGATTATCAATCACAACATGATCTATAACGGGGTTTGGTGAAATTTTAATAGGTAACTCAGCACCACATTTAATTTCAAGTACATCGCTATATGTATACTGATCATTTAAATCAGCCAAACGAAGGCGAACAAATGTTTTAGCATAAGGCATTACAATTGAGGCTTTATAGGTCATCTCAATTTGAGAATTTCCTGAAGCATTGATTGTTTTGGCATCTTCAAAATATGTACCATCAGCGCTAACTTGTAGTGTAAAGTCACGACTGTTAGCTTCGTTATACGTTGTCCAGTTAACGGCCAATACATTATTTGTTTCACAAGTCGCTTTAAAATTGGCTAATTCAACCGGCAGTACTGAGTTTGGGTTGAATAATAATTGCCAACCACCATTGATAACACCAGCATCTCCTCCGCTCACATCAACAATCCATAGCTTCCACGTACCATTTGGAGTAGCGTTACTAAACGTACTTGCGAAGGTTGAAGACCCTGCGCCGCCTGGTCCAGGATTGTTATAACCTAGTCCAGGCCCCGGACTATTAAAGTTCACAAGGCCACTATTTGCAGTAGGTTTGAAAGTGCCATTTGAGGGTAAATCCCATATACCAATTTGACTGCTTCCTAAATCGCTTAACATGTAGGTAATGTCCGTAGCAGGAGCTCCCCAACATTGGTCTTGTATGAGCATTTTTTGGCCACTAGGCGCTTCTAAACAAATTGCAACATCTGTTGGAGCGGAATGGCTAAAATTTCTGACAACTACTGCAACACTCGACAACGTTCCTGTATAGCCTGACACGGTTATATTACTAGAATAGATAGAGGCCGTCGCGTTATCGACAATTACAATAGGGGTATTGTTGCTATAAGTGGTAGATTGCGCTATCGCACTCACACCAAAAGCCAACATTAAAATAAATAAGGAGTAAACGTGCTTCATATGTCCGGTTTTGACCAAATTTACAAAATTTTTAAAGATTGTACAAAACAAACTTTTTCACTACTTATTCATAGTTGCCAAAAACTCTGCATTGTTTTTTGTATTCCGCATTTGCTGTAAAATAAAATTCATTGCTTCTTCAGAATTCATATCTCCCAAATGTGAACGTAAGATATTCAACTTGTTGACTACTTCTTTCCCATGTAATAAATCGTCCCTTCTTGTGGATGAGGAAATAATATCAATGGCAGGATATATGCGCTTGTTTGCCAATTTTCTGTCCAACTGTAATTCCATATTTCCAGTGCCCTTAAACTCTTCGAAGATAACCTCATCCATTTTGCTACCCGTGTCGATAAGTGCAGTAGCCAAAATAGTAAGCGAACCTCCATCTTCTACTTTACGCGCTGCCCCAAAAAATCGTTTTGGCTTTTGCATGGCATTAGCTTCTACACCTCCACTCAACACTTTACCACTAGAAGGTGATACTGTATTGTGTGCACGAGCCAGTCGGGTAATACTATCCAACAAAATGACCACATCATGGCCAACCTCTACTAATCTTTTGGCCTTTTGCAATGCCAAGGTTGATACCTTCACGTGCTTATCTGCCGGTTCATCAAAGGTTGATGAGATTACTTCGGCATGTACGCTGCGCTCCATATCTGTTACCTCCTCGGGGCGTTCATCAACCAAAACTATCATTAAATAACATTCCGGATGATTTTTTGCAATTGCGTTAGCCACCTCTTTTAGTAAAATTGTTTTACCAGTTTTAGGTTGTGCAACAATAAGTCCACGCTGACCTTTACCGATAGGCGAAAACAAATCCATTATTCGGGTGCTCATATTGGTCGGATCAGAGCACAGATTTAATTTTTCATATGGAAAAAGTGGTGTTAAATAATCGAAGGGCACTCGATCTCGGATATCTTCAGGTTTCTTACCGTTGATTGTTTCAACTTCGGTCATGGCAAAATACTTTTCTCCTTCTTTTGGAGGACGCACTTTACCTGTAATGGTATCGCCAGATTTTAAACCAAATAGTTTTATTTGAGAATGTGAAACGTATACATCATCAGGGGAACTTAGGTAGTTATAATCGCTACTTCTAAGAAAGCCATATCCATCATTCATCATATCCAAAACACCTTCAGCATCAACTATACCATCCAGTTCTATTTTGAATTTTGGTTTTGGTTTTTGTTCAACTTTTTCAGTTTGACGTTTATGTTCTCCTTTGTCTGTATGGCGTCTTTGACGATCTTCATTTCGGCCTTTCTTTTCATCATCAAATGGCAATTTATCCCTAGACGTATCAGTATCGCTTGTTCGATGATGGCGCTTTGTATTGGGACTCTCAACCGTCTCTACAGTATCTTTTAACGTTTGAACTTCCGCAGTTTCTTCTTTTACTGTTTCTTGCTCTTCGTCCTTCTCTGTTGTCTTTGCAGCTTCTCTCTTTACAGGTGTTTTCTTTCTTTGCTTTTTCTTTGGCGCTTCCTCTTTCACTACAACTTCTTCATTTTCTTCAGCTTTTTTTACCCGAGCTTTTTTTATTGTTCTTTTTTTTGCGGGGGTCTCTTCTTTCTCTACAACACCTGTATTTTGCAAAGCCTGCGCATCAAGAATTTTATAGATGATATCTTGCTTGGATAAGCCTTTTGTATCCTTTACAGCTAGTTGCTCAGCTAAATCTTGTAATTCAGGAACGATCATTTCGTTAAGTTGAATAATGTCATAACTCATAAATAGATAATATTAATTTGTGTTCGTTGACAGTTTGTATCAACAATTATTTTTAAGTAAACTTTTTTGTGAAATGGATAGAAACTCAGGGATAGAGCATCTTTCTTTCTTTTGCAAGGATATGCCAAATAAAAAAACTGACAAAATATTTTTTACAACCGAATATATCCTGTAAAAAAGGAAATAGAAAACCTTATTGGATGATGATTTTCTTAACCAAGTCTTTGTCGCCTAATTTACCGTATATAAAATAAATCCCTGGTGAGAGTTCGGCTATATCACAGCGTAATGTATTGGCATCAATATTCACTGAATTCATTGGTCTTAATTCTCCCATCAGATTACAAATTGTCAAATGTTTTAATGCGCTTGCTTTATCCTTACTGATATAAATTACATTCCTAGCTGGATTAGGATAAACAAGCAGCTCGATAGCCTCTATGTTGCTGGTAGCATTTGGTGCTAAAGTGGTGAATGTCGCAATTTGACTTGACGTATTTCCTTTGTCATTTACAGCACCCACACTAAAATAATAGGTGGTATTGGGCGATAAATTTATGAGTACTTTATTTACAGGCACCGCGGCAGTCCCTCCAACAGGCTGCGGATTCAAAGTATCTACAGTTCCTAATGTTGCTGTAAGGCCATATTCTACAGTTGGTGTAGTTGTGCCGCCGTTCGAGACAATTGAAGCATCAATCGTGGCTGTGGTGGCTGTTATGTTGGAAACAAGTACATTACTTACCAATGGTGCGGCTGAGGCCACCGTGTCAACATCAAACCAAAAAATATCTCGATAAGGTTGATCACCACCGCTGGTGCCATTCCCATTACAAGCATTTCCTGCAAGTCTAAAAATAATTGGTCCATAACCACTAGTAGGCGCAGTCCAATCAATATTCCAACTGCTGCTTCCATTTGTCATGGTATCTGGCACAGCATGTAAAATCTCCTTACTTCCGTTTAGCTGAGTACCAGCACCTGCAGTAAATGCACCATCGCTACATGTCATATCAAAGCCACCTACAGTGCCGGGATAAGCATAACTTGGATTCGACACACTAACTGTTAGCGTATAGGTAGAACCCAACTGATAACCCGATGTTGGGACTCCGGTAATATTCAAGTTGGTTGTATTAATATTAATACTGTGACATATACAACCATTATTGGCATTCCCAGAAATGCCAGTACTTGAAGAAGTGAATAATAAACTAAATAACGGTAAGCAAATAGTAACTAATAAGTAAAAAATATTCCGTTTCTTCATGGCTGTGTAGATTGCTAAAATAAGTTATTCAATTCACAACTCAATCTATTTCAATTTCATCAATAAAAATGTAGGCCGGGTTTCCCGCTCCTGGATGCCATGCCGGAAGGTTGCCGTAATTAAGAGCTATCACCTTTATAAACTTTGCTGTAAAAGGAGCATTGACAGCATGTTGAGCCAGAGCTACTTTTTTTAGCGTCACATGCTCCTCATCTCTGAGAACTTCCCAATCCTGCCAAGATTCAGATTTTGTCCAACTGATACTATCTGTACTAAAATAAAAATCGACTTGGGTTGGAAAAAATATCCATGCTCGTTGATCTTGCAAGAAATTAGCATGCACATTAGAAATCTCTTTTACCTTGTCCAACGCAACGACAGCCTCAAAGTCCTGCCCCTGATATCCTTGCCAGTCACCTGCACGCCAATTCGTTTTACCATAAATACCATCTACCAATCCCATTGGTCCGCCTGCATGATATGTTGCAGTGTATTTAGATTTTAGATGAACTTGCTTGTCATTAGGCAGTTTTGTAAATACGGCATTTTGAATTGGAGAACTAAACAGCTGCTTATTCTTTTGAACTTGACTTTTAAACTGTAGCAAGGTGTTTGCCGAAATCATAAAGGGTTCAGTATACAATTGCCATATTCTTCCAGTATCTACTGAATAGTAAATTTTTTCCTCTGTCTGATTCGAGCGCAATTCTATAAGTTGTTCTTGTTCAAATGCTCTTTGGGCTTGCACAATAAATGGACTAGAAACAAAAGGGTCTGCGGCAATAGCCTTATAGGCTTTTGCATCAGCAAAATCCCAAACACCAAATGTATCTATCTCCACAACACCAGAAACATCGTTCATAAATCGCTGTATTGTAATCGATACTCTATCGTTATCTATAAAGTCTGATGAAGCACGAAGATTAGCAATATCTCCAAAAAAAATGAAGTCATTTTTACCAGGACAAAAAGAATATAGATCCAAAGCATTCAATACATACCAAGCACTCATTTGACCACAATCTTCATTGCCAATATAACCATCTGCCGCATTCTTATAAAAGTCTGACATGATCTTTTTTATAATCTGCATGCCCTTTTCAAATTGACCATTGAGCATATATAAATAGGCTATATGATGGCTTGGCTCATTCCCATGCGCATATTGCCCAATCAGACCTGTAATATCACTTTGCACCCTCCCCTCTGTTTGCTCTTTCGCCTGAAACAAATCATCTAGTTTTTTAGTAAGTGCGGCTTTCCCACCAAGCATGGTTCGCAGTGCGTGATAGTTGTGAGGTACATAGAAACTGTATTGCCATGAATTAGCTTCGGTATAATTATTATCAACTAAATATGGTGAAAATGGTTCAATCAACGTGCTATTCTTGCGGGCACGCATAAAGCCTGTAGTAGGGTCAAAAACATTTTTCCAATTATGCGAACGCTTTTCAAAATATCGATAATCTTCAGTTTTGCCAAGCGCTTTGGCCATTTGTGCTACACACCAATCATTATAAGCATACTCTAAGGTTTTACTTACACTTTCCGCATCATCGTCTGCCCGTACATAGCCATATTGCATGTAAGACACTAAGGCATCTGAACGTTCGGTTGCAATACTTTTCATAGCACGAAAAGCCAAGTCGGCATCATAATCACGGATTCCCTTGTTATAAGCATCCCAAATAACGCTAACAGCATGATATCCAATCATGCAATTGGTTTCGTTACTACTCAGCTCCCAAACAGGCAAGCGACCACCTTCTTCAAATTGCCTCAGAAAAGTATTAATAAAATCGTTCGTTCTTTTTTTATCAATAATGGTAAGCAATGGATGTAATGCCCGATAGGTATCCCAAAGAGAAAAGACGGTATAATAATCAAATTTACCTTGGGTTGAATGTATTCTATCATCTCGCCCTCTGTAGCGATAGTCAATATCCGAATAAATGTTAGGCGCTATCATACAATGATATAGCGCTGTGTAAAAAATAACCCGTTCATCATCCTCCGGGGCTTGAAATGCATATTGCCATTCTTGATTCTTTTTCTTGCTTGTTTTTTCGGCTATGCTAAACTTTGACAACTCCTTATGCCATTCATTTTCTACCCATTGTTTTGCCTCATCGAATTGCCAATGAGGTATTTCGGCTGATAAATTAGTATGTGCTCCTTGAATATCTACACCGCTTAGTCCAACCTTTACCTGCACTTTATTGCTTTTCCCCGATGCCAGTTTTATTAACACACGTTGACTTTTTTCAATAAAAACGGGGGCCGTTTTGCTGCCACTGGGCTGCGGCTCAAAAAGCATATCTTTAATTGGATCCTCAAACTTTATCTCGAAAAATATTTTTTGATTCGTAGCCCAAGCTTTGGAGTACCGATAACCCTGCAATGTATAATCATCCAATTGTTGAATTTCGGTATCAATTACCTCGTCTCGATGCGCCAAATCTAATACGATGAAATGTGAGGTTCCTTTGGGAAAAGTATAACGATGAAAACCACATCGCCTGCTTGCTGTTAATTCCACCTGAACCTGTGTTTCATTGAGTAATACCTTGTAGTAACCGGCTGTAGCAACTTCATTTTTGTGATAAAATGTTGAGCGATACTGATAGTTATCTAATGCTGTTTCTGATGTAACCGGCATAAGTAAAATATCGCCATAGTCGCTTACTCCGGTGCCACTGAGATGCGTATGGCTAAAACCATAGATAACACTATCAGAATAATGATAACCTCCGCAGCCATCCCAACTACCATCAATTCGGGTGTCTGGACTTAACTGACAAAAACCAAATGGTGCTGTGGCCCCGGGAAAAGTATGACCATGCCCACCCGTGCCCACAAAAGGGTTTACAAACTTTATCGGCGATTGAGAAAAAAGTGTCGTTGGGATGCATAGTAAAAGGATAATGATTTTTTTCACCCTACTAATTTACAGCATACATTACATCATCTTGAGTGCTGCAAAACTTTTCTTAGCAAGACTTATTAATGGCGTAGGCTTAACCCCCTTGGCAAGGTTAGTCCTGGCGATCTTGGCAGCCATCCGAATATGTTTAAATTGAGTTCGGTACACATCGCGAAGTCTGTAATTGGGGTCAAATATATGAGTCGGGTCAGATGTTAGTCCATTCAGCTCCATTATGAAAATATTTTTTCCTTCTTCCAAATCTGACCAACTATTCACTCGTATATCAAATCGTCCATAATAAAATCCCCCAATTCGGTCGGCAATGTCATCAAACACTAAATTCATTTTTGAGGTGATCAAGTGGTTTTCATTAATAAAGGCGGTACCCTTGCAGTGGTTACCAATCGGTTCAAGTAAAACCGCCTCACCCAAATTTGGCACCTTATCCAAGTCAATTTCATTTTGAAGTCGTTCAATTTGTTTACGCGCACGAATGTTTTGTTGCATCAAAACACGTATTGATGATAGCCCATCACCTGTTACACTTAAAAATGTCTTCGATGCCAAGGAAACAATACGACCTTTTTTTTCATTTGGATAACGCACATAAAATAAGCCTAACTCCAGCGGAGCATGGATTACTTCTTGCAACATATAATCTTCACCAACAGTTTCATGATAGCCTGCCAATTCGTCAATATGCTGCAATATTTTTATTTTCCTCCCGCGACCTCCGATATCAGGTTTTGCCACAAGTGGAAAACAAGCCTCTCCGAAAATATTTTTCAAGTCATTTTCATTAGGTACTCTTTCGGTCACCAGAACAAAAAGTGTTTTTGGTTTTACATCGTCAGGAATAATGTTTAAGATCTTTATTTTACTTTCTCCCATAAATCCACCATCCTCAATAGCCGGGTTTACGGTGGTAAACCATGTTGAACATCGCAATCTGAAACAATACCAAATCCAGATAGGCCACACAGGTGCCACTAGCATCCACCACGGCCAGTATTCATGATGTACAATACCCAGCTTTTGCAAAATTGACTTGCGCCCCTGCTGTTGAGGTGTCATTGGCTCTGGATTATAAGGCTTCGACAAAGTGTTGCTAATGCTCATTGATTTTTTAGAGAAGCCAAAAATATTCTTATTCCATTGATTCAGAAACTATTTAACCATTGTTTCGATTCGGACTTCAACCAAATCTCCCATGGCAATTGTTTTTATGCCACCGCCTCCTAACTTCCAATCATTTCGATTAATAGTAAAATTGCTGATTAATTGATAACCTCCATCAATGGCTTTCGCATTCATTTCGGTTTTGAAATTTCGAGTTATACCACGCATAGTAAGATTCCAATAAACATCGTAGCGACCAGCAGAAATTTTAGTCACTTTGGTAGACTGCATTGTTATGGTTGGCGTTTTAGCCATATTAAAAAACTCTTCTTTTGTTCGAAGATGCTTATCCCGCAGCGAATTATCGGTATGAATACTTTTTACATAAGCTGTTCCTCGTAGCATTATGGCAACACTACTATTCGGATCAAAATAGCCTTCTGCCAATACAGAATTAAATTTACCCTCAACCCAGACCCCTGCATTTTTAATTTTAAAGGTTATGGCAGTTTGACTAAATGCCGACAACTTTTCCGCTTTCGAAACAAATCCGGCAATAGTAAAGAATGTATAAAATAGCAATACTCGCATTATTACATTTTAGGCGTTATCTAAAACAAATAACTTACACCCATACCGGCTGCCCAGTTTTGAGCACGATAGCGCTGGGTTTCTAAAACAGTCCCTTCATCAGTAGTATATCGTGCAACGTTGCCCAGGGAATATTCAGCCAAATTGTGCATGGCGCCTAGCTTAAACCGCCAGTTGGATTTGTATTGATATGTAATAAATAAACTGGTAATTAAATTACCTACACTTTTATTTCCAGCAAGAAAATAGTTGCCGGCTGTAGGGGTAGCATTAGTTGGAAAAAGCTTGCCGTCATCAAAAGTAAGCATGCCTTTTTTTTCAGCACCAAAACTGAAGCCTGCAAGATCAAAAGCTGCTTCGCCCCCCCAATGACTTGTAATATCATAGCGCAAAGACAAAAAGAGATTCAACGCCAATATTTGCGTACCCTCGAATAACACGGTGTCAATATTACTTTCATCCTTTAACAACGCTGCCGGAGCCGTTATATAACTCAAATTATCATTACCCAGCATACTATTTAACCGAATACCTGCCCCTAATTTTAATGGGCGGTGTCTACCCAAAGCCCAATATTGCACTGCATTTATACCGCCAACATGCAATTCGCCATCAGTACCATACAGCAAGCCAACTTCTAAACTGGACCGATTAAAAAATCGAGTTGCTTTAACAGTTTCACTCTCATTATCACTTTGCGTGTTTTGCGCTAGGGCAGACAACGGAGAGCACAATATTAAAAGGAGCGCAATACGTTTCATAATGCAACTAGGGTGAGCGCTATTTAAAAAGATTATTTCTATAGTATTTCAAAACATAATTTACCCCAAGCCCAAATTGAACAGATTTATTACGATAACGATCTGTATCAATGGTTTTACCACTATTGTTTACATATACCGCTGGGTTATTAAGCGTGTATTCATTAAATATAAAAACAGCTCCGGCCTTAAAGCGCAAACGTTTTTTGTGTAAATATGAAAGCATTAATTCAGAGTTCAGTGTACCTCTATCGTTGTCGCTTATCAGCAACAAATTACCGGTGGTAGGATAAGCATTGGTCTTTTTGATATTCCCCTCGTCATACTGCAAACTTGCACGTTGCTGCTCACCAAAAGTCAAACCAAGTAAATCAATATTGAACTCTAATCCAAAATTATTATTGAAGTCATAATGCAAAGCAAAAAATAGATTCAGTGCATTCGTTTGCGTATTACTAAGCATGACTGTATCAATATTTTCAACTACTTGATCGGCAAACAGCACTGCAGGACCAACTTTTTCTGATGTCAGGTTAGCATCTGCGGTGATGTATTCGGCCTGATTTCCTGCAAAAGAGGATGTCAATCTTGTGCCTAAACCAACTTTAAATTTTTTATTACGCTTTCCAACGCTCCAGTATTGCATAAAACCTGGAGAAACAGAGGTAACTGTACCATTCGAACTGAGCGTTCCACCAATCTCAAATTGTACACGACCGAAGTTATTACCCACTGCCGAATTATCTTGTGCCTGCACTGTAAATGCAGCTAAAAGAAATAAAAAGAATAAGGGATTTTTTTTCATAAATAGTTTGAATTTAATGGGCTTATTTGGTCTTTAGTTTGTCTTTGAATAGTTTTTTAAACTTCTCTAGCTTTGGCCCAACAACCATGGTGCAATAAGGGTTAGTTTCTTTGTTCTGGGCATAATAATTCTGATGATAATCTTCAGCTGGGTAAAAAACATCCAGCGGTTCAATGGTCGTTACAACGGGACCATTGTATACCTCTTTTTCATTGAATTCTTTTATTAGGTCTTCGGCTATGCTTTTTTGTTCATCATTGACTGGCATAATGGTGGAGCGATACTGTGTGCCTATATCATTACCCTGTCTGTTCAATTGAGTAGGGTCATGCGCCACAAAAAAAGCCTGTAGTATCTCGATATATGAAATTTTTGCCGGGTCAAATGTAATTTTTATTACTTCAGCATGGCCTGTTGTACCTGTGCAAACCTCTTTATATGTAGGATTCTTTACATTGCCTCCTGCATAGCCTGATACTACACTCTCTACACCATCCAATGCCAGATATTGCGCCTCGGTGCACCAAAAACAACCTCCACCAAGGACAGCAATTTCGAGTTTTGTTGTTTTTTGTTCATCACCTTGTGTCGATGATGAGGTATCTGAAACTGTATTTTCCATTTTTGCTTTTGTTATCGTCTTAATCGCTTCAGCTGATTCTTCTATGTATTTATGATTGCCCGAACAACTTCCAAAAATCAGTAAAGCGAAAAGTAAAAATAAATTATTTCTTATCATCATCTTCAAATAATATCACTTTGCTATTTATGCAATACCGCTTACCCGTTGGCGGAGGACCGTCATCAAATATATGACCCAAATGACTCTCACAACGGCCACACTGTACCTCAATACGACTCATACCATGGCTGTTATCTTGCAGGTAAATCATGCTTTCCTTGCTATACGGTTCAAAAAAACTTGGCCAGCCACAGCTACTGTTGAATTTAGCATCACTGGTAAACAATAAGTTACCACAAACTTTACACCGATACAAACCGGCCTCAAAATGCTTATCATATTTACCTGTAAAGGCATACTCGGTTCCTTTTTCACGTGCAATATGATAGACATCTTCAGGCAGTATTTTTCGCCATTCTTCGTCCGGCACCTTAACTTTTTCCTTTGATGTAGTGGAGAAATAGGGATTTTTTTCTTGCATATTTTTTTGTTCTAATTGTTGATGTTGAGCATTGGTACATTGCGCAAAAAGCGACAATATTAAGACAGCCAAAAGCAGCGTTTGAAAACGTTGTCTAGAATGATTTTCCATGCGTTTGGCGGATAATAAATTTATGAATTGGGTTTGCATATTTCAATATACGAATAGACGCTGTGTTTAGAGTCGGCTTACAGAAAAAATGGTGCATTACTCTGCCCGTTTTTATCCTTTGGGCAAAGGCTTTATGCCAGGCTGAATGGTAGTTTACCAAGGTTTGTGGCAAATTCAGCTGACCTTTTTGAAGTAAACTTAAAGATTTGTTTAACAAAAATGCTGAGCGGAACGCGTTGCTCATACCATTTCCACTCAAGGGAGCTATGGTGCCTGCACTATCGCCAATATAAAATACACCATCATGCGTTGGTTTTTTTATATCAAATGTTACATTGGAAATTATCATAGGCTGATCAAACAGAAATCTTGCTTCCGCAAATATTTTATCAAGATGGGGGTTCTTTCGGAGTGTCTGCTGCTCCAATGCAACAACATTATTATTGGCAGCGTTTAATTTGTCTGAAGATACAATGTAACAAAGACAGCTTTTGTCATGTTCAATTTTACTCATACCACAATAGCCCCCGTCGAAGCTATGCAAAACGATTTCGTCTTTGGGGTGTTCATGACGGATATGATACTTCACACCTACCCAATTCTGATTTTCCGTATGTTTTCGATAAAAAGAACGCGGGGCATACTTACCGAACGCGCCACACAAGACTGTGCTGCAATATGTTCCGGCTGTTGTCTTTAAATAATAAACGCTATTTTCTTTTTGATGTGACAAATACGTTGTGTTTGTCATGACCTCAACACCTAGGCTGAGAGCTAATTTGTACAATTCTTCTTCAAGCAGATATCGACTCAGCCCAAATCCACCCAAATCAAGTGCAGTGGATAACGACAGTCCGCTTTGGGCAGTAATACGCAGCTTGTTTATAACCGACAACTGCATTTCACGCAACGGTATGCCCAGCCTTTCAATAAACTCCCAGCTTTCCAACGAAATGTATTCGCCGCAAACTTTATGCCTTGGGTAGTCTGCCTTTTCAATCAACAGCACACGACTATTTGCTTTTGCCTGCAACACCGCAAGCGACAAGCCCGCTATGCCTCCACCAATAATAATGACATCAAATTTGCTTGTATCAGCCATCCGTCAATTGTTAAAGATACATGTAGAAAAAAATACAATAAACATTCCCCCCTTAAGTTAATTGTACAACATCTAACCACCAACTAAAGTAGCTTGAGAGATGTCAATAATCCATGTGATTTCCCTCACCGAAAATGTTGCTGGTCCTTCGGAAATTTGCAACTTATCAAAACCAGAAAACTATGATTAAAAAATTGTCATTACTACTGCTATTTGTCGTCATTACTCAAGGCGTATATGCACAAACAATCCAATTAAGCGAAAAAGCCATAATCGATAGTGGCATGGATCGTATTTTGTTTGATGAAAATAATTTACTGCAAGATGGGAACGGAAACTTACACGTTTTTTACATTAAGTGGGGGTCAGATACTGATTTTGTGTATCACAGCACAAGCACTGATATGGGCAGTAGCTGGAGTACCCCTGCACAAGTTAGCTTTCACAAGCGCGATGCCACCGGTTCACAATATCATATTAGCTACGTTAATAGTACCTTGGATAATCAAGGAAAGTTTCATTTGGTTTTTAATTACCGGGGCTATCCTTTATATAGTGCATCTACAAACTACCCTCCCGAACACATATCGTATGTGACAAATGAAAGTGGTAGTTGGCAAACTTATAAAAACGTAATGGATGACTCACTTGCTCTTGTGACCAGCGCACAATCTAATTCAACCAGTTATTGCTACGGAACGAACATTATTAGTCAAAACGGAACAGAGTATATATCAGCTTTTAACTATGCTTGGTTTGCAACAAAATCACATGTATTGCATGCTAAACGAACAAGTGGAGGCAATTTCCATGCACCCGGAGAGCCTATTGTTACCTTTGATCGTGGAGCCATAGACAAGTACACCTTACGTGCGGGTAAAATAATTGGCGATGGTAATTCTTTATTCACATTTTGGTTTAATCGTTTTGATGGAAAGTTGAATATTAAGACTGAATCATCAACAGGTTGGGGAGCAACACAAACAATCCATACCGTTAGTAATCCAAAAGATGGTGTTCTGAATTATTACGGATTTGCTGCGCCGCAGGGTAATAATGGAAACTTAAAGGCGGTCTTTACGCGATGGGAAGATGACACGAACATACAAGCAGAATTGATCGTTATTGACAAGAGTGGCAGCACCTGGAACACCTATCCAAAAGCAATTAATGAGCGTGCGCTTTATACCAGAGCTTGTGTACACGGTGATACCATTACAAGTTTTTATCTAACTGCATCCTATGATACCTTGCGCATGATAGACCATAGCGTTGCTAATGGTTTTTCAGCCATGGCTAATGTGGTATTACCAAATAATGATTTATTGTTAAATGTGAACGTATTGCCGAATCGCTACAATCCGCTGTTATACCTGCGTCGCGATGCCAACAATTTCTACACGCTGGCGATAGGCGAAATGGCCACAAATGTGGGGATTGCGAATTATACCGAAAGTACCGCTTCAATACTGCTTTACCCAAATCCTGTTGAGCATGAACTTGTTATCAGACACAATGCTCAAAATATCATTCAAACGGTTAAACTATTTACCATCAATGGTTTGCAAGTCAAAATTGTAAATCCCGGAGAAAACACAGTACGCATTAGTACCAGGGATTTGCCTTCAGGAATTTACCTCGCAGTTGTGACTGATGCTAAGGGCCAACGACATGTAAAAAAATTCATTAAGAATTAGTGTGTTTGTTTTTTTGTGTAAGCCCGGAATAATATTTCGGGCTTATTTTTTTAACTAATTTCGTATGCCCATGCACGAGTTGAGTAATATTGAACAGTATTTAACCAAATCAGATTTATTTCTGGCATTTAAGCAGCAACTATTAAAAGATGTTGAACAAAGTAATTTTCCAACAAAGAGCCTGCGGGATATTGAAGCAAATTACCATCAAATACATCAGCGACTCGTTAAACTCCTGCGCGACAATGAATTTAGCAGTCAGCAAAGTGTACGACAATTACTTTACCGCATAGATTTAAGTGAAACACAACTAAAAAAATATCTTTCAGCACGTATTGACGTGGACTATTTTGATGTCATTGCTGAACTCATCATCAAAAGGGTGTTGCAAAAAGTAGTGACAAGAAAACAACTGGATAGCCAACTCTAAATTTTCGTTTTCAAATAATCATCCACGTTGCTAAATAAAAAGGTTGGATATTCCTTGGAGAATTTTTCTGTTAGCAAACCAGCAGTCAATGGTCGTGCTGCTGCTTGGTTCAAGTCTTTGGTTAGCATTGGAACCAAATCATAATTGGCTTCAGGAAAATATTTCAAAACACGCAATGCCAATTCAATCCGATTGACATAATCAGTAGACGCGATATGATAAACACCCTCCTTGTTATCTTGTAACAACAGCCACATACTCCTTGCAACATCCCAAGCATTCACAGGTGTAGCGTATTGATCTATTGGCAATGTCAATTTCAAGTGCTGACCTTCTTTGCATTGCTGAATGATACGTGCTACAAAATTCTTCCCTCTAATCTCATCGCCATATACATTCGTAATCCGCAGGATGAGATAAGGCACGCCGGCACCTTTCACGGCCTCCTCGCCTACCAGTTTATGTTCGGCGTACACCCCCAGCGGATTCACCACATCATCCTCCTTATATGGCCCGGAAGTACCATCAAATAAATAGTCTGTTGAAATGTACACGAATTTGGCGTTGCACTCCTTGGCCAGTTGTAGCAAATTAACTGTAGACTGTACCGTTTTTTGATAACTCTCCTCTTCATGCTCTTCGCAATAATCAACATGCGTCAGCGCTCCACAGTGCACAATTACATCTGGATTAAAAGTCTTAATGTCTGGATTTTTCTCATCGTTCAAATCCAGCGAGTTAAAGTAAACCGTGTTAACCGTTGGAAAGGAAAAATAGGTACCAAGCACCGTTGCTCCTTGTTCCAAAAAATAATTGTGGCAGTTACCTCCTACTAAACCAGACGCACCAGAAATGAAAATTTTCATGGCTGTAAAAATAGGTTTAAGCCTTCGTGATTTCTTTTTTCTTGATAGAAAAGTAAAAACAATAAGAACTAAAATGGACTCTCAAAATCTGCCAAAGCAGGAAACTCCAAATCTCGTTGACTCAATATAGGGTCATCCGTCACAGGCCAATTAAGCCCAAAACTATCATAGCGCAAGCCTCCATCGGCTTCTTTATTATACTCGCCACTCACAAAATAAAACAATGTACTCTCTTCGGTCAACGAAAGAAAACCATGTGCAAAACCTGCTGGGATATAAAGGGCCAGATGGTTGGTGAAGGATAATTCAGCTGTAGCATACTGACCATAGGTGGGCGAATCCTTACGCAAATCAAGCGCCACATCCAACACACAACCAGCCGTGCAAAAAACAATTTTACTATGTGCATATGGCGGTGCGTGAAAATGCATACCCCTGATAACATTTTTTACCGAAGTAGAATAAAAGCTCTCCTTCAACACAAAGTCAATCCCATTGGCCTTGAAGTCGGTATCATGGAACGGCTTCACAAACGCCCCCCGCTCGTCATCATGCCGAAACTGATGTATCAGTTTCACGCCTGTTATATTGGTATCCTCAACGCTCATCGCTGTCATTTATCTTATCGCTGAAATATTCCTGTATCTGCAACAGGCATTTGACATCCGCTTCGCCTTTGGCCATGTGCCACCCAAAGGTAACTTTGATGGCCTCCTTGGCTGACCATTTTGGCGCCCAGCCAATCGCCTCTTTAATCTTGGTATTATCCAGCGCTAAAAAATTTGCTTCGTGCTTTTGCCCGGCTTGCTTTACTGAGGCATAGCTGCCCTTACCCATTACCTCAATGCCCATTTTAACCAGCTCTTCTACCGTCAGCACATCATCCTTATCCGGACCAATATTATACGCCTGACTGTATTTAGTGGGCTCGTCTACCATTTTGGTAGCCAGCAACAAATAAGCGCCCAAAGGCTCTAGCACATGCTGCCACGGACGCGTAGCCTGCGGATTGCGCAGCTCTACTTCTTTATTGGCATTGATGGCACGAATCACATCCGGCACGATTCGGTTTTCAGCGTAATCACCACCGCCAATGACATTACCCGCGCGCACAGAAGCAATACTCTTTTTATGTGTGTCATATTGTTCGGGTGCAAAAAACGATTTACGATACGAATCAATAATAATCTCACAAGCCGCTTTACTGGCAGAATATGGGTCATAGCCACCCAGCTTATCACTCTCCAAAAACGCTCTGTTCTCTTCCAGGTTTTCATACACCTTATCGGTGGTAACCATTATTACCGTACAAGGATTTTTTAGCTTGCGCACCATTTCTAATAAAATGGCCGTGCCATAGGTATTCGTCTCAAAAGTCTTTAACGGATTTTCGTAGCTCTCCAGCACCAACGATTGCGCTGCCAAATGAAACACAAAATCCGGTTCACTATCTACCAGACACTCCTCCAGATATTCCACATCGTTAATATCCTCCAGCGTGCTGCGCTCACACATAAAATCACCATCTATCAAATCAAATAAATGATCTTGCTCACTATCCAGCGAGTAACCATAAATCTTAGCACCCATGCGCGCCAGTATTTGCGTTAGCCAGGCACCTTTAAAACCGGTGTGACCCGTGATAAATACTTTTTTATCCTTAAAATAGGGAGCGAGATACTTGAAATTTACTTGTGACATACTTGGAGGCGCAAGATAAGCCGATGTGTTAATTAAATAGAACCGAATACTTTAAAATGCTTTTAAATAATAGGATAAATAACGGATAGTGCCGTAGTACATTTTGAATATGAGTCTAGTACATTATCAATATATAAATTGCCCTCAATAGTATATATAACGCTTATTGAGCACTATATGTTCTATAAATAGTCCTGTATATTCTATATATATTTGTGATTGGAGGAATCCCTCTGCCAAGCTTGGCTGTCTTTTGCGGTCAGCGACCGCGACAGCCCCTACGCTCAGGGCTCCCTCCAATCGGCTCAAGGCTTCACGCACTAAGCTAGGTGGCGCCCTGCGGGACTCCACCTATCTTAGGCTTAAACGCAATTACTCCCTACGGTCGTAACTGCGTGAAGCCTTGAGCCGTTACAAGCAAGCCGAGGGAAAAAACAGCGGCACGGTTTAACAAGAAATTTTTGCTGCATTAATACAAAAAAGAAAAAGGAAAGTCCAGCCGCACAAAAGCAACAGTGCAGCTGCCCTTCCCTGCAACCATCTCTTCGTAGCTACACTCATTCTTTTTTTACTTCAAATTCCTTATTGAAAATTCACATCTATTAAAAGTCATTTCAAAACCTATTTTGTCAG
>CAYPET010000020.1:0-37347 GCA_964409905.1 uncultured Chitinophagaceae bacterium
CCATACTCCTTTTACAAGGGCGTGGTGCAATTCGTTGGTCTTGGTGTCTTCGAATGTGACTAATTCAAAATCACCATAGCGGGTAGGCATTTTAACGCGAATCTCTTCTTTTACAAAGTCCTCCTTTTCAATGCGATAATTTATTAAATCTTGAATAGAAATTATTTTCAAATCAAACTTTTCGGCAATCTTAATTAATTGCGGCAAACGGGCCATTGTACCGTCTTCGTTCATGATTTCTACAATTACACCTGCAGGTTCATAGCCGGCTAATCTGGCCAAATCGGTTGCAGCCTCAGTGTGGCCAGCACGGCGTAATACGCCACCTTTACGAGCCCGAAGTGGGAAAATATGCCCTGGCCGAGCAAGATCTTGAGGTTTCGTGTCTGGATGAATAAGTGCTTGAATCGTCTTGGCTCTATCTTGTGCAGATATGCCTGTTGTGCAACCATGACCAATTAAATCTACAGAAACAGTAAAGGCAGTTTTGTGAGAGTCGGTGTTTTTGTTATCGGCAACCATCGCTTCAAGCTCGAGAGCTTCACATTGATCCTCCAGTAAAGGTGCACAAATCAGACCACGTCCCTCTTTGGCCATGAAATTGATAATTTCCGGTGTGACCTTACTGGCAGCACAAAGAAAATCACCCTCGTTTTCCCGGTCTTCATCGTCTACAACAATGATCAATTTGCCATTTTTTACGTCTTCTATGGCCTCTTCAATGCTGTGAAATATGGTTTCTTGCATAATGGGGGCAAAGATACTTGGCTTAAAATCAAAATAGTCCTTTTATGGAAAAGCTTAACAGCTAGTTGGACTTCATGAATTTATCAATAGCCATTTTTCCGCCAAAATCAATTTCCAAGAAATATAAACCTGATGGTAGCCGACTGATGTCTATGCCTTCAGCAATTGGTCTAGGAATGCCTGATTTGCTCATAATTCTACCAGAAATATCGCGCACAATATAGGATTTTACACTGAGTATATCCGTGGGGGCTTTAATCCATAATTGTTGTTGGGCAGGGTTGGGGTATAGTTGAATGCTCAACTTAGCTGTTTGCTCGGTTGAGATTAGGTTGGAAACGTTACCGGCAAACTGAAAAATTTGTAAGCCTCCATTCTGGCTGCCGATAATTAGTTCCGGACGTTGGTCATTATCTAAATCGCCTATTGCCGGTGCACTTCTGAAAGCTGTTTGAATAGAGGCCATTTGAGAGTCCAGTCTGGACCATGTGTTGGTATTGTTTAAAAAACTATCATAACGCTCTATTGTACCATCCACATTTCCAATCAATAATTGTGGGGTCATGCTACTGTCAACCACTCCAATATAAGGCACAGCGTAACTGAAGTATGAAAACATGCTTCCGGCCTTGACATTGCCAATGTTCGTATCTACGCGTTTAAATTCTTTGATTGAAGTTAAACTTGTATCCTGATACAGCCATATAGTACCCAGCTCGCATCCAATTAGCAAATCAGTTTTGTTATCTCCATTCCAATCATAAACAAAAGGGAAACTGTAATTGCCTACATCTATGCCCGGTAGACTATCTGTTTGCCAAACGAACTGTGGCATTACGGCATTGGAAGTCGCATTATTCTTGTACACTGCAATATGACCTGAGTCATTACCAAGCACCAAATCATCTACGTTGTCGCCTGTAATGTCGCCAAAAGAGGGGTAGATACCTGAATAGTTTTTAGTAGATAGATTCAAGAAGTCTTTGGTTACTAATTCAAATGCAATAGTTGCATTGGGTCCTGGCACGGTAATGTTTTTATAGTATGCGAGCTGACTTTGTTTGCTTTTGGTGTTCGTATTAAATATTCCTTCTCCACCAATGAATAAATCTAGCAAACCGTCTTTATCAAAATCATACAAGGTAGGGTGACTATTTCGCCCTACATCAATCATACTTTTTATCAGTGCGCTATCATTTTTCCACACCAAATTGGGCACAGCAGTTGTTCCTATATTTTCATACACGCCGATTGCGTTATAGTTTGCAGTGTTGCTATTATCTATATGAGGTGTGAATACGAGGTCTTTGTCATTATCATTATCAATGTCAAAATAAAAAGGCGCTGGCCATGTATACATTTCTAATTGATGGCCATTGCTGTCAAATAGGGTGTCTTGTGATATGAATAATGGGTTTGACAAGGTGCCACCGTTTATTAGTAATTGAGCATCATTAAATGAAATGTTGCCACCCATCATGTCCATCAGACCATCACCATTGTAATCAATTGATAAAATACAGTTACCGCTATGGCGTTGATTGTTGTTTTTGTTGCTAATGCCTTTGCATGTATTGTTGAGTTGATGGGCGCGGTAAAATGTTTGGTACATTTTACCATAGCAATTTTCGGCTACGGTAATGCGCACGCTGTCGCATGGTAAAGTATCTTCTACACGAAGGTTTTTATACCATGGGGCATAGGCGCCAAGCACATCAAATGATACAAAGTCTAAATCACCGTCTTTATCTATATCTTCAATAATCGGGATATCATTAGGCTGCACATAAGCATTTACGGGGCCGAATGCTCCCGGGTAATACAATTCGCGATAAAATGTAAAAGTCAACTCATTATTGCTGTTGTAAGAACCGTAGCTGATGCTAATACCGGAAGTGCCTCTATGAAACAAATCAGGAATATTATCACAGTTATAATCGATAAGTTTTAAGTAGTCAACTATGGTAGGGAAGTTTTTAGCATACTTAGGCGCGTATTGATATTGTTGCTGTCCCGGTCCACCGACGTTGATAAAGGTTTTGATTGTGTAAGTATTGTTATCCCAAATGGTTAAATCATTCTTGCCATCATTATTCAAGTCAGCATGAGCCAATTGTGTTGAATTAATTCCTCCGCAAAAAGGGTTCAACAAAGTCTGACCATTTTCAGCGGCTGTTGCGCTTAATAATTCAGTGTAACTGACAGTTTGGGTTTGAGCAAAACCAAGGGAAGTTACTAAGGCCAAGAAGGTGGTGACAAAATATTTTTTCATTGCTCTTAAAATTAAGGTATTCAATAATGCTGTGGTGTTAAATATGAAATATTTACAAGAAAACGACTTACAATCTATTTCAAAACAAATTTCATGGTAGTTTTTGTTTTCTGTGTAAGCAAGACGTCACGATGCTCGATAAACTCCTTTTCGCAACCTTCTGTGTAATGTCGTATTGTTAAAATGTCTACACCAGAAGAGTGTTTTACTTTGTATTCTTCAGATAATTCAGCTATTAGACTTTTGACTTTTTCCGGGTTGTTGTCTACACAAGCAACGAAACCGATGGCGCCATTTTGAATGATATTCATTTTTGCTTTGTTAGAGTAAAAGATACTATACAGATTGGCTAAATTCCCTTCCGTAATGAACGATAAATCAGCTGTGGTGAGGCTGATAAGTACCTGATCTTTCTTCCAAACCATCATGGGTGGGTAAGCTATGTAATCATCTTGCGAATGCACTTTGGTGCCCGGTAAAGAAGGGTTAAGAAAACACCGTACATATAAAGGGATGTTTTTATTATGCAGTGGCTTTAAGGTTTTCGGGTGAATAACTTGCGCTCCATAGTAGGCCATTTCAATCGTTTCGCGATAACTGATATTTTCAATTGGTACTGGGTTATTGAACTGTTTTGGGTCTGCACTTAGCAAAGAAGGCACGTCTTTCCATATAGTGACATCCTGTGCATTTAAAATGGAGGCAAATATGGCTGCTGTAAAATCAGATCCCTCTCTTCCAAGCGTTGTGGTGTTGTTCTCGTCAGTTGAACCAATAAAGCCTTGTGTAATTACGAGTTTTCTTTGTTTTATAAGAGGTAATACTACTTCTTGAATCCGCTTTGCGGTGTACTCCCAATCAATTTTTGCATCCCGATAGTTATCATTTGTTCGGACAATATCTCTTGCGTCAATCCATTCATTATCAATATCTAATGTTGATATATATGAACTTATTATATAAGTTGAAGCCAGCTCGCCAATACTGACAATTTGATCGTAATAATATCCATACGACTTACCCCTCGGCTCGCTCAATGTCCACTCCAACTCAGTGAAGAGCTCATTTATTTTATCCAATAATGACTCATTAGCACTTCCGAGAAGGTCCTTGATAAATTCTATATGTTGTTGTTTGATTTGTTGGGCTTTTTCCAAAGCGGCTGCAGTGTTCTCGTCATGGAAAAATGCATTCACCACGTCTTCAAGAGCATTTGTTGTTTTGCCCATTGCCGAAATAACAACAATCATCTCATCGTCAAAATGCTCCTTAATGATATTCGCTACATTTCTTGCTCTTTCGGCGTTTTCTATAGACGCACCACCAAATTTGAAAACTTTCACCCATCAAAAGTAAACTCTAAGCACTACTTTTGACTGTATTCAACATTGATAATTTTATGGCTAAAAAACAGGATATTCAGTTCAATAAAAATGAGGATCAGATGAAGTTGCTGTGGAGTGCGACAAAACAAAAACTGAATAAAATAGAAGAAGGAGGGGGAAAAAAAACGATTGAACGCAATCGTGCAAAAGGTAAATTATCACCTCGTGAAAGAGTAAAATATCTTATTGATAAGGGTACAGAATTTATTGAATTAGGCGCATTTGCAGCTTTTGAAATGTATGAAGAACACGGAGGATGCCCTGCCGCAGGTACGGTCTCAGGGCTTGGCTATGTAAGTGGACGCCAATGTATGATTATTGCAAATGATAATACTGTAAAGGCAGGTGCTTGGTTTCCTATGACGGGTAAAAAAAACCTGCGTATGCAAGAGATCGCGATGGAAAACCATTTGCCGGTAATCTATTTGGTTGATAGTGCCGGAGTTTATCTTCCTATGCAAGACGAAATTTTCCCGGATAAAGAACATTTTGGCAGAATATTTCGAAATAATGCGCGAATGAGCGCGATGGGGATTACGCAAATTGCAGCAGTAATGGGTAGTTGTGTAGCAGGAGGGGCCTATTTGCCTATTATGAGCGATGAGACGCTTATGGTAGAGGGCAATGGCTCAATCTACCTAGCAGGCCCCTACCTTGTAAAAGCGGCAATAGGAGAGGATGTGGATTCTGAAACGCTTGGGGGTTCAAAAACACATAATGAAATAAGTGGTATTGCGGATTACGAATTCAAAACTGAACAAGAATGTCTGGATCAGTTGAAGCGCATAATTGATAAATTAGGTGAACAACCCAAAGCCGGGTTTGACCGAATCGCCTCAAAAAGCCCCCAAAATGCTAAGGATATTTATGGGATAGTTAGTGCCGATAATTCAAAGCCTTATGATGTTCGAGATGTGATTACAAAAATTACTGATAATGGCGAATTTGATGAATTTAAAAAGGCTTATGGCAAAACAATAGTATGTGGATACGCCCGACTGGATGGCTGGGCTGTTGGCATTGTTGCCAATCAACGAGAAATAATAAAATCAGCAAAAGGAGAATTGCAGATTGGGGGTGTGATTTATAATGATAGTGCTGACAAAGCAGCCAGATTTATTATGAATTGTAACCAAAAAAAGATTCCCTTGGTTTTTCTGCAAGATGTTACAGGTTTTATGGTCGGGAGCCGCAGTGAACACTCCGGCATCATTAAAGATGGCGCTAAACTGGTAAACGCGGTGGCGAACTCGGTGGTACCAAAGATTACAATAATAATCGGGAATAGTTACGGTGCAGGTAATTATGCCATGTGTGGTAAAGCTTATGACCCGCGTTTTATTTACGCATGGCCCAATGCCAAAATTGCCGTTATGGGTGGAGAGCAAGCGGCCAAGGTATTGCTCCAAATAGAGGTAGCTTCATTAAAAAAGAAAGGCGAAGAGATTGACCCTGAGCGAGAAAAAGAATTGTTGAACCAAATTATGGACAAATATGCTAAGCAAACAACTCCTTTTTATGCTGCTGCC
Organism: uncultured Chitinophagaceae bacterium; assembly: GCA_964409905.1. Classification (GTDB taxonomy): domain Bacteria; phylum Bacteroidota; class Bacteroidia; order Chitinophagales; family Chitinophagaceae; genus JAGNRR01. Next base: position 5,934 of record CAYPET010000020.1, read on the forward strand.
AGGCTTTGGGTAGATGCTATTATTGACCCTGCTGATACCCGCAAGCTTATTAGTGAAGGAATACATGCTGCAAATCACAATCCAACCACTAGTCCGTTACAGGTCGGGGTATTTCAGGTATAATGAAGTACATCGAGCATCATATTAAAGAAGCTGAGAATATTTTAGACTTCTATAAAGGCGGCGAGCCACTTCACCTGTATCTGAAAAAATACTTTGGTAAAAATAAAAAGTTTGGCTCAAAAGATCGAAAAGCTATAGCAACCTATGTTTATGGTGTATTTCGTTTGGGAAGAGAAAATCGGCATTTGACGATACGTCAACGAATTTATCTTTACTTATTCTTAAAGGACGAATTACCAAATGTCTTAATAGAAGCTAATTTTCCGGAATTGTTACCCTTTAAGGACTTACAATTTAATGAAAGGTGGGATAAGTGTCAGGAGTTGTTTGACCTAAGAGATACGTATAAATTCCAGAATGAAGTATCTAATCGTTTGAATAGTCTGGATTACCGACGTTCATTTTACTTTGAACCAGCTGTGTTTATCAGGCTGCGCAATAATACCGCCAATCGGTATCGCGATGTAATAGCAAAACATGGTGGCGAAATGATTTCCGAAGATGTTGTTGTATTTTCTTCACGGGCAAGGCTCGATGACATATTTGAAGCAGCTGATTATGTAGTTCAAGATAGAAATTCGCAGTTGACAATGCGTTTTTTACCCACGCTCAAAAAAGATGCTTGGGTATGGGATTGTTGTGCCGGCAGTGGAGGAAAAAGTATTTTATTGCTCGACTTGTTTCAGGAAATTCATTTGGTAGCTACAGATATACGTCAAGCCATCCTTCGGAATTTAATTAACCGTTTTGAGCTATATGGCCATGAAGCAGAAGTAATTGCAGAATTAAATGTAAACAAGGCGAAAGAGCTCGAAATTCTTGAGGATTTGAAATTTGATGCCATTGTATGCGATGTGCCTTGCAGTGGTAGTGGCACCTGGGCCAGGACGCCTGAACAAATGTTCTTTTTTGATAAAAAAGAGATTTCAAAATATCAACGCAGGCAGTTGGACATCCTTCAGAATATTCATTCAAGATTGAATAGCGTTGGTTACCTTTTGTACATTACTTGTTCTGTTTTTAGAAAAGAAAATGAAGATGTCGTACAACAATTTATTCAACAGAATAAAGAAGTACAATTAATAAAGGATGCCTACTTGGACGGTACAACTATGTTGGCCGATACGATGTATGTTGCACTGTTTCAGAAAACATAAAAAAAACACCCGCTTGTTCGGCGGGTGATTTAAATGATTTGTATTAAAGCAGATTAATTTTTATTCCAATCTGAAGGTTGTGAACCATTAGATCCATATTCATCTACAGCTCCAGTAGTAATGTCAGTAACTTTGTAATAGAACTTGATAACAGCATCTTGATAATAATGTCTGCCGATAGGGTTTTTACCGGTAATATAGCCAATACCTTCTACGCGATAACCATTGTTAAACGTTTGAGGTGCAATCCAAATAGTGTCGTGAGAAACTGTGGCAATAACATCTTCGTTTTTGAAAACGTTTAGAAAATTTTTGATACGAACTTCATTTACCTGATTACCTGGCTCAATGGTAGCTGTATATTGTGCTTGTGGAGAAAGTGTGCCATCTTCGTTTACACTGTAAATCCCATTATCGATAAACTTATCTCGTGCAATTGTTTCGCAATGAATTCCTTCGTAACCTACTTGACAGATACAAGCACCAGCATCGCAAACTCCAGAATAAGCACAATTCACTTTTGCGCAAGGCTCAGGCTTACAAGAAGTTGACATGCTTACTACAGCAAGAGATAGGATGATAAATAAGGAATAAAATGGATTTTTCATACTGCTAAATTCGTTCGTAAATATAAATACTTTTTAGTTTTTAGGCATTATTTTACCGTAAATCTCTTGTACAGGCTAATCATAAAGCCTATGATCATCAAAATCGTTCCAATCCACAGTACATTGATGTACGGAAAGATAATAGCTTTCATGATGATATAGTCGTTTAAGGCATCGGGTTGTTTATATTCGATTAAGATAGATTCTTTTTCAGGAATGATTTTTGCTAACCTTACTTGGATTTGAAAGTCTTCCAACGTATCGGTTATTTGATATTCTACTTTATCTCTAATGAAGTATACTGGGTCTGCTTTGCCTACTCGACCACTCATATCGAGCATGGTAATGTTTGCGGCTACAGCAACATCACCATCCTCATTATTATAGTTTGGATTACTGATTTTGGTATCAAAGCCACTAAATACCATGACGCCATTTGCAAAATATATACTGTCACCCACGCGCACTTCTTTTGATTTGAAAGCACTGGTATCTTTTATTTTTGACTTATCAATTGTAGAGGTAATGTAAGTGAAGATGTCTTTAGTCAAATAATGCTTGGTATCAGGGTTCGAAACTAATCCCATTTTTGGGTTTATTTGAGCATTCGGTTTTAAGACAAATTCTTCTAGGTTTTTTTCGCCATCTTTTTTAACATAACGAACCGAATAATAGTGATTTGGCCCAACGGTAGTATCACCTAAATAGGTAAGCCAATATTCATCCATTTTTGTGGCTTTACCTCTAAAGAGTAACACATTTTCTCTACTTTCTTTTTGATTTTCTTGGGCAGTTTCCTTGCCCATATCAAAGTCAACACCCAAATCATTGATAGAGATCACATTTTTATTATATGACGACAATATGATACCTACCAGCATCAAGCCAAATCCCAAGTGCGCAATATTCCCTCCCCACTTTACAACATTTGATTTTTGATTTTGCGTAATGTAGTAAATATTTGCAATGACTGAAAATATGCTACAAAACATAAGTATTGCCACGGGTAAACTGAATAGTGATTGTGTATAAATAATAACAGCCGAAAGAATAAGACTCCCTATGAAAGGAACGGCTAATTTGCCCAAAAATGTCCGCCAATTTGTTTTTTTAAATTTAAAATAATATACACTTGCAGTGGCCAGTGCAATAATAATAGCTACCCAGATTTGTATTTTATTGTAGTGTGTTACGGGGTCGGTTATAGCTAGTTTTAGTCCAAATATTTTGTTCCAAACGGGCATGGAGGTTGTGTAAGTAATTTGAACGGAGGAGATAATTAATACTAATGCACCGATGAACATCCAAAATTCTCTGGAACTCAATTCCTCTTCTTTTTTATGATCAGGAATGACTTTGTAACGCCAGGCAAATAACACCAAAGCGCCAAGTAAAAAGGTGAATAAGAATAATAGTAGGTAAATACCTAAATAATTTCCTTCACCCGTGAATGCATGCACGGAAGTCTCACCGAGGATACCTGTTCTGGTTAAAAATGTAGAATAAAGCACCAAAACAAAGGATAGTATAAAAAAGAACAAAGTAGCTCGTAATGAATATCCGGTGGCTTTGTAAATAATCAACGTATGCAAACCAGCAATTAAAACCAACCAGGGCACTAAAGAGGCATTTTCAACAGGATCCCATGCCCAATAGCCACCAAAGTTTAGACTTTCATATGCCCAAGCACCGCCCATCATAATGCCGGTACCGAGCACCATGCTTCCAAATAGCGACCAGCGTAATACAGGTTTAGTCCAATCTTGATAATCATTTTTCCAAAGCGCTGCAATGGCATAAGTAAACGGAAATAGTGTAGAAGCGAAGCCAAGGAACAAAATAGGAGGGTGTATGACCATCCAATAATTTTGCAGTAAAGGATTCAGGCCATTGCCATCTACTAATCGCTCTAGATAATTTGCCTGCTGAAATATTGGCACATTGGGCATTTCATGGCGAATGAGTGCAAAGGGACTACTGCCGATTTTCTCGCCAAAAAAATACAAACCCAATAAAGAAATACTGAGGAAAAATTGTGCCAGACTTACTACAGCCATTACGGTTGCGCTCCATTTATGTTTGCGTATTAAGAATAGTATTCCCAGCACACTATGCCATATCATCCAAAGCAAAAAGCTTCCTTCCTGACCCTCCCAAAAACAGGATAATAAGTACTTGAATGGCAACTCATTGTTAGAATGAGACCATACATAATGGTACTCATATCGATGGTTGAAAATAAGATAGAAGAGAATAATAAAAATACCGAAAACGGCAGTGCTATGTATGATGAAACTAGTTTTGCCTAGCAAATACCAGCTCTTTTCAGATTCTGTAAGTGCTTTTCTCTCAGAAAGAAAAAAAGAAATAGCACCAACTAAGGATGCTACAAAGGACAAAAGCACAAAAAAATGCCCTATGTTACCCCAAATAAGTTGTTCGCCTTGAAATTCCATTTAATCTATTGTTGAATAATGTTGTATGCTAGTTGATGACAAATTAAATGGGGTTGTATGTATTAGGTTCCAATGGCCACTTGATCTGTATTATATTTAGAAGGGCATTTCATCAGTATCTCTCTGCATTTGAAATAGTCTCCTTCCATTTTTCCAGTCATGGTTAGTTTTTCACTCCGTTCAAAGTCTTGAGGTTTCGCTCCGGTGAAAATAACTTTTCGAGTATTGCCAGATTCATCAGTAGCATAAAAAACAAATTTGTTTGGATCCTTGATAGGGTCATACTCCAAGCTATGGTTTACAGTGTCTAAAACGGCCACGATTTGATATTCTTTGCCTGGTTTTTGAGCCGCTGTTTCAAAGGTTTCATTACTGCTGAAATCGCCAACCATACTTACGATGATACCGAATGTAGCAGCTATGAGCACCAAGATAATGATGTGCGAGGTCTTCATGATGCGAAGTTACGACTGAAACAATTTGGAAACCTGTTGGTCGTTATGTTTTTGGATAGTTTTAGAATTTATTCTTCCACATCATACTTTCTACAGGTCGGTTGGGTTGCCCACTATACTTTGCTCCTTTCTTTTCATTGTAAGGAATTTCTATTTCACCATCTACAGGAAAATATATCAGTTGACCAATTGGCATGCCTGCATAAACGCGAACCGGAACTTTGACTGAAATTTCCAAGGTCCAATTACCACAAAAGCCAACATCGCCTTTGCCTGCTGTGGCATGTATGTCGATACCCAAACGGCCTGTGCTAGACTTCCCCTCTAAAAAAGGGACATGGGCATGGGTTTCTGTATATTCTTCGGTAACGCCCAGGTAAAATCGGCCAGGTTCCAGCACAAAACCATCCTCTGGGATATCGAAGTGTTCAATCTGATTATGTTTTTTGGCATCAATTTGATGGTCTTTGTAAATCGCCAAATGTTTACCCAAATGCACGTCATACGAATTTGAGCCTAAATCTTCACGATTGTAAGGTACGATTAGGATAGTGCCTTTTTCCATTTCTTCCAAAATGCGTTTGTCTGATAGTATCATGTCATCAAGTTCGTATTGCAATGTTAAAGTCGCAGGCTATGAAAAGAAGAAATATTATCCTTTTTTATTGACATTTTGAGCTATTGTTTTTTTAATAAATTGATATTCACTTGGTTTATATGTGTACAGAAATAATTATACACCTTATATTTAGGTCGACTTTTTAATGAATCAGCAAGTTGATTGTTGAAGCTACTTATGAAGAACTTACTGCTAATATCATTTGTTTCTTTGTTTTCCATATGTTCGTGGGCGCAAGTATTATATAATCCTTTTGTATCGAATGCGAGTATTTCACCTGCGCCAATGGCTTATTCGTATCAGGGTGGCTCGGCCATAATGTCTTTTACATTTGGTAATAGCGGAACTACAGATATACCCTTGATTCAAGGTCAGCCTATCACGATAAACATAACTTTCTTAAGAGGAATTGCGAATAGCACTTCCATTGCCGGAGCGATTGCTGGTAGCATGGCGCAATATTTTACTTGGACAGGCTTTGGTGGGGCTATTACAGGAACACAAAATCAATCAATACCGGCCAATATTGCGGGTCCTATAAGTATTAACTATCGTGCTACATCGAATTCTACCATTGTCAGTCCACAAAATGGCTTAAATGTAAATATTGGTCAATCACCAGTGGTGGCGGGACATAACATTCAAGGTGATGATAATGTTTCGATGTATACTTACAATCAGCAGATTGGTCTACCGGTGGAGTTGATTGATTTCTACTGTGATAAGCGGAGGGGCGAGAATTTGCTTCACTGGTCAACATTACACGAGGTAAACACCGACTACTTTACTGTCTACCACGGACAAAAGTATGATCAACTTTCTGTACTTGGGACTGTTAAGGCCACTTCAGCAAATAATACTGAGGCGATGCAGTATGATTTTAGCCACCAGCAACCCGAAGTTGGTCAACACTATTATCAATTAGTGTCAACCGATCTGGATGGTAAAACGCAGATACATAAAACTATACATCTTTTTGTCCAAGAAAACGAATCCTTGGTTGTTTCGCCTAACCCAACCAATAATGGTATTTACGTTGAATATTCCGGCGGCGAGCTGGATATGTTTCAAATTCAGTTGTTTGATTTTTACGGCCGATTGGTGCTTGACGAAAAACAGTTATTTCCGACGGGAGAATTTGTAAAATGGATTCCAATGTCACATTATCCGAATGGGATATACCTGCTCAAATTGACAAATTTTGAAGGCTTCCTTTATATGGATAAGATTATTAAATTTTAGCCACAGAAAAGTTACTACTCATTAATCGTTCTGGCATGTAAAAAACTTAAGACTTCTTGATTCACTAGGACTAAATATAGGGTACATGCGAGGATGTGCTTTTATCTTGCAATTTGAAGCTAAAATAATCTATAAACATTTTTGCAAATACAAATACTAGGGTAAATACAAATACCCCAGCATGATTATTGATCGCTTCGTTGAGGAACTTGAAAGCAAAAAATCCTAGGACTATTACAAAATGAATCATGATTATTCGGCCATTTATGAAATAATAAAACTGCTTAGGTGCTGCAATTTTATATTCCCTGCTCAAAAAATATTGCAGTAATAATTCAGCAAGTTTTACCGTAAATATACTGAACATGGCAATTCGAAAGTTGATGTCGGAAAGGGTAAAATAATTTAAAAAGTTTATTCTATTTTCTGTTGTTGACATATTAAAACCAATGAAAGCAATAATGAATATCAAATAAAACAACAGAAGGCCGGTTTGGATTAAAAGGAATTTTATTGCCGTGCCAATCCTAAATAGAATATGGCCCTGCTGTGCGGTTACAATTCTTACTGCGTTTAAAAAAGAGATAGCAAAGGTTTCCAGCCAATATGCATAGAAGAGTGCGAAAGCGCTCCAGTTCAAAAAAGCAACACCAAATAAGGGTATAAGATTTAAGCCAAACTGTAGCAGAAAGCTTGACCTTTGAGGCAACATAAGCTACATGCTTTTTAATTCACTGACTAATTCACCTAGTACCTTTTTAGCATCACCAAATAACATAGAAGTTTTTGGTTCGTAAAACAGTTGATTTTCAATACCTGCGTAGCCGGGCTTCATAGATCTTTTATTGACAATAATGTGTTTCGCTTGTTCTACATCTAAAATGGGCATTCCATATATTGGCGATGAAGGATCTGTTTTAGCAGCAGGATTCACAACATCGTTGGCACCAAGCACCAATACAACATCGGTATTTGGAAATTCAGGATTTATTTCCTCCATTTCTAATAATTTGTCATATGGTACATCGGCTTCTGCCAATAATACATTCATGTGGCCTGGCATTCTTCCTGCAACAGGGTGTATGGCGTATTTTACCGTCACACCTTTTTCTTCTAATGTTTTTTCTAAATCGTTGCAAGTATGTTGTGCTTGGGCTACCGCCAAACCATATCCGGGCACGATAACGACGTTTTTGGAATAAGCCATCAATACGGCCGTATCGCTTACATTAATTTCACGGAAAGTTTGATCTCCACTGGCAGCAGTACTGCCGCCAGATTTGTTTCCCCCTAAAGCGCCAACTATCACATTAGTTAGTGAGCGATTCATGGCTGAACACATCAACATAGTTAAGATAGTACCGGCGCTTCCTACCAGAATACCACCGGTAAGCATAATAGGATTATCATATAAAAAACCACCAAAGGCAGCTGCTACGCCTGTAAAGGAGTTAAGCAGCGAAATTACCACCGGCATGTCAGCACCACCAATAGGCATAACAAATAAGATACCGTATAATGCTGATACAATAAGCAAGGCATAAAATAGGGCGCTTGGGTTACCGAACCAGCCAGTCATGATGGCAATCACCAATGCGGCAATTAAAACTAGCAATCCGATATTGATGATTTGCTGGCCGGGCAGAAATTTGTCATTGATTTTGCCATCTAATTTACCAAAAGCAATCATGGAGCCTGTGAAAGAAACAGTTCCAATGACAAGCCCTAATAAAATTACCAGCAGAATTAATGGCTCTGATGAGAAATTACCGCTATGCATTATATGCCTAAATTCTACAATCGAAATAATGGCAGCACAAGCACCGCCCATACCATTAAAAAGACTTACCATTTGGGGCATAGCAGTCATTTGCACCCTCTTTGCAATTAGGGTTCCCAGCACAGAGCCTATTATCAGTCCGCCAAAGATCCAAGCATAGTTGCCCAGTTTGGTGCCAGTTTCAGGGCTTTCATATAAAAAAATGGTGGCCAATATGGCTAATGCCATACCAAAAGCAGCTACTAGATTTCCTTTGCGGGCTGTTTCTGGGTGTGACAACATTTTCAGACCCAAAATAAAGGTGATGCTGCCAATGAGGTAGGCTAATAAGAGAAATGTGTTTTCCATAGTTGATTTTATTTGCCTGGTTTCTTCTTAAACATTTCCAACATTCTGTCTGTAACTACAAATCCGCCGACAACATTCAATGTGCCGAGTATCACAGCCAAAAAACCTAATATTAGGGCTAAATAGTCATGAGGGTCAGCTTGACCCATGATAATGATAGCCCCAATAATCACTACGCCATGAATAGCGTTCGCCCCACTCATTAAAGGGGTATGCAAGACGCTTGGAACACGCCCAATTACTTCTATACCGAGGAATATTGACAAAATAACGATGGTAATCATGTTATAGTTTGTCGAGAAAAAGTTCATTAACTGTTCCATATTAATTGTTCATAATATTTAAAATACGCTCATTTATAATGTTGCCGTCTTTGCAAATACAGGTGCCGGCAATGAGATCATCTTCAAAATTCATATTGTAGTTGCCATCCTTATCAAAGAACAGCTTTAAAAAATTAAGGATATTTTTACCATAAAGTTTACTGGCATCAGAAGGCAAGGTGGCTGCCAAATTGGAGTTGCCGATAATGGTTATATGATTAAAAACGATTGTTTCGTTGTTCACAGTTTTAGCACAATTACCACCAGTTGAAGCAGCTAAGTCAATTACTACACTGCCGGCTTTCATTTTTAAGAGCGTTTCTTCGGTAATTAATAATGGCGCTCTTCTGCCAGGTATCTGAGCAGTGGTGATAATGATATCGGCCTTGCTTGCGTGGTCGGCTACCATTGCCGTCTGTTTTTGTTTATACTCTTCAGACTGTTCCACTGCGTAACCTCCGGCGGAGCTGGCATCTGCAGCGCCTTCAACTTCAACAAATTTTGCCCCCAGACTTTGCACTTCCTCTTTTACAGCAGGTCGGGTATCAAAAACCTCTACAACAGCACCAAGACGTCTGGCGGTGGCAATGGCTTGCAAGCCCGCCACACCGGCACCCAATATTAAAATCTTAGCCGGACGAATACTGCCTGCCGCTGTCATAAACATGGGCAAGTAGCGGCAGTAATTTGATGCAGCCAACAGTACAGCTTTGTATCCAGCTATATTGGCCTGCGAACTTAAAACATCCATAGACTGTGCACGAGTAGTTCGGGGGATATTGTCCATGCTGAATAAAATATTATTGTCGGCAGCAAGTTTTTTCGTCATATCAATATCATTGATAGGAAAATATGTGCCGACAATGGTTTTGTTTTTCAACTCTTCCACGGTGGGATTTATTGTCAAAATAATTTCAGCCTTTTCAATCACTTCATTCCGACTGGTGACAGTTGCACCTGCCTGAAGATAATCATCATCGCTGGCAAATGCTCTGGCTCCGGCGCCTTGCTCAACGAGTACCTCCATCCCCATCGTTTTGAATTGCGAAACTGTCTCGGGCAAAGCGGAGGTTCGGCTATCTGATTCGGGTTCTTTTAAAATACCTATAGTCATCATGATAATAAGACCTTAAACTTATTACAAAAAATGACAACGTTCAAATAATATTACTCAAATAAAATAGTTTATTTCTGAATGTGATTTAAACTGAAAATATGCGCTCTCAACTAATTTAACCAAAGTGGTTCTTTTCACTGCAGCAAAACCGTTTTTTGAATTGTAGATGACTAAAAGCGTAGTATTTAACGATTCTATTAGATTGTTTCAACCTATTTTCGTGCCTATGATGTTTGGGCGAACTCGGACGATTTTACTTTTTCTGCTTATCATTTTTGCATCTTGCGAAAAAGAGTTGAACATTCCGTTGCAGGCCAGCAATCCGAAATTAGTGGTAGAAGGCTATATTGCCACAGACCAGCAACCGGTGGTTGTTCTAACAAAAAGTGTCGGTTTTTTTGATAAAATTGATGTTTCCAAAATTCAATTCGTGTCAGATGCCACTGTCGTTGTCACAGATATCACGGCAAATAGAAGCATTCAATTACGGCCTGTTCAAGTGCAGCAGTTTACAGTCTATACAATCAATCAGTCTGACCCTACCTACAATCATTTTAAAAATGGCAGAACAGAGCATTTTTATAGATTGGATATAACTTATGACAATCAACAATATTCAGCATTGACTAAAATTCCCAATAATCGTGGTTTTGACTCACTTTATTACGAGCCAAACAGCAGGTTTAAAGATACCTTGTATTCTCTGCGAGCTCGATATTCTGACCCAGATACACTAGGAAATTTCTACAAGTATTTTACAAAGCGGTCAGGGTTACTGAGTCAGGATGCCGACTTCATCGAGCCATTTTCATCTCGATTAGATGACGACTTTATCAATGGGCAAAAGAACATACCCATAGATTTATTCCTAGGTTTTGAACGAAATGATAGTATAGACAATCAATTCAACGAAACGGCAGCCTTTGGTCGACTCGGAGATACTATTACCGTAAAACTATCGGCTATGGACAGAGCAGTTTATGGATTTTGGAAAACACTTGACTTTGCAGAAGGAAGTGTGGGCAATCCTTTTGCAGCCCCGATACAAGTTCAATCAAATATCAGTAATGATGCTTTTGGTGTATGGACAGGCTATGGCAATGCTTATCAAACTATAATTATTAAATAAATACTTTACCAATGAACGAAGAAACAGAAAAAGTAAAACTACTTATTGTCGGTTCCGGACCGGCAGGCTATACTGCTGCTATATATGCGGCAAGGGCAAATATGCACCCGGTGATGTATCAAGGAATTCAACCCGGTGGTCAACTTATGATTACTACAGATGTAGAAAATTATCCGGGTTATCCGGAGGGTATTATAGGGCCTCAGATGATGCAGGATTTCGAAAAACAAGCCGCCAGGATGGGTACAGACATTCGTTATGGGATGGTAACCAAAATTGATACAAGTGTTCGGCCTTTTCGTGCAATTGTAGACGAAGAAAAAATTATTGAAGCGGATGCTATCATTATGGCAACCGGAGCCTCTGCAAAATGGTTGGGCTTAGAAAGCGAAACTCGATTGAATGGCAGTGGCGTTAGTGCTTGTGCGGTTTGTGATGGCTTTTTCTTTAAAGGTAAAGAAGTAGCCATAGTTGGTGCTGGAGATACAGCGGCTGAAGAAGCTTTGTATCTATCTAAACTTTGTCCAACGGTTCACATGTTTGTGCGTCGTGATGAAATGCGCGCATCGGCTGTCATGGCTGACCGCGTGAAGGCAACTGAGAATATAAAAATTTATTGGAATACAGAAACCGATGAAGTTCTTGGTGATAAAAAGGTTGAAGCAGTTCGTATTCGTAATAATGTAAGTAGTGAAACTCAGGAAATAGCGGTAGATGCTTTTTTCGTGGCGATTGGTCACAAACCAAACTCTGATTTACTAAAGGGAATTGTTGACATGGATGAAGCGGGCTATGTAAAAACAATACCCGGAAGCAGTAAGACAAATGTTGAAGGATTATTTTGTTGCGGCGATTTGCAAGACAAAATTTATAGACAGGCCGTTACGGCAGCGGGAAGCGGTTGTATGGCTGCCCTAGATGCCGAAAGGTGGTTGAGCGAAAAGGGATTACACTAATAGCTAATGATGAATAAAACGACACTGACATTTATTTTCTTCACCCTGTCTATTGTGTTGTTTAATTTATCATGCCAAAAAGACCCATATATCGTTAATGCCGAATCGCAGTTCCCAGCAGATGTGCAGAGAATTTTTATAACGAAATGCGCTGTTTCAGGCTGTCATAATGATGCAAGCTCAAAAAACGCCGCCGGACTAAATTTGACAAGCTGGGATAAGCTTGTCTATACTGGAGGTGTTAGTGGCAGTGTTGTGATACCCTTTCGCCCACAAAATTCATCGCTTTTTCAATTTATCAATTCTTATCCTGATTTGGGTTTGACTGCGGATCCTCAAATGCCTTTAAACGCTCCGCCATTAACTCGTGAAGAGGTTTTGGTAATTAAAAATTGGATATTAAATGGTTGTCAGAACGATCAGGGAGAGGTGCCTTTTGCTAACGATTTTGAATCACGAAAAAAAGTTTTCGTCGCAAATCAAGGATGTGATGTGGTGACAATAATTGATGCAGAGACAAAACTGGCAATGCGCTATATAGAAGTAGGAAACAATGCAGCAAAAATTGAGACGCCGCACTTTATGTCTATTAGCAAAGATGGGAAATACTGGTACGCTTGTTTTACTGAGGGGGATATTTTACAAAAGTTCAGGGCTGATAATGGAACCTTGGTTGGAGAGGCAACCATTGGTGCAGGGGCATGGAATGTGGTAAGGCTAACAGACGATGGCAAGACTGCCTATGTTTCAAATTTAAGTAACAATGGAAAAATTGCGCGTGTGAATACTGAAAGCATGATGTTAGAACAAATGTATTCCGGAGCTAATCTCTTCACATTCCCCCATGGTATTGAAACGACTATTACAGGCGATACTCTATATATTACCGCTCAGTATGGGAATACTTTTTATCGGTTTATCCCTAAACTTTTTAACCGACAAGTCTTTTCCATAGTTAAAGGTCAGGCTCCCAATACACTTGGCGGTACGTATGATCCACATGAAATTATTTTTAGTCCTGACAGAAGTAAATATTTTTTCTCTTGTCAAAGTAGCAATGAAGTGCGAGTCTTTGATGCCAAATCGGATACACTTTTGAAAGTTATACCTGTTGGAAAGCTACCCTTGGAGTTTGCAATTTCAAAAAATAAAAACCTGCTTTTTGTAAGTTGTAGTGAAGAACCAAATCCCATCTTTATGAGTTTGAAAGGCTCTGTGGAAGTGATAGATTTAAATACTTTACAAGTAGTAAAAAAATTATACGCCAATTTTTATCAGCCACATGGTCTTGCGGTCGATGAAACTCGAAATGAATTGTACATAGCAAGTCGGAATGCTGACCCTACAGGTCCACCGCCTCACCATGTATCCGAATGTGGTAGTCGTAATGGGTTTTTTGAAGTGATTAGTTTGAACGACTGGTCTGTTGTGACATCGCCAAAAGAATTATCTGTAGACCCCTATGCATTAATTATCACGCCCTAGTATGTTGTATGTCGCCCTTAACAATATCGCTATCATTGCTTATCATGGTGCTTATGCCGAAGAGCAGGCTTTGGGTAACGAATTTATAGTGAATATTAAATTCGGCACAACTAACGAAAAGGCGTTTATCGATTACGCAGACTTGTTGACAATTGTCCAAGAGAATTTCTCAAGAAGGATGGATTATCTTGAGTCGATTATTGCCGATATAGAAACAGACGTTATTAAAAAATTTGAGGAGTGTGATTATCTTTTCATTTCAATCCAAAAAAAGAATCCACCACTGCCTGCTGTGGTGGAGAGTAGCGAAGTGATACTAGAAAAAGACTATACGGCTAGGCGTAATTAGTCAACTGCTCATTTAGTTCATTCACCTCAATACCGCCGTGGCTTTCCGCATAGAAGCATTCTCCATTCTTGATTAAAATTAATTGTGGCGATTCATGATAAACATTGAATCTATCGGCTATTTCGTTAGAAATAGATCGGAAAGCAATTAAATCTAAAAAGTAGAAGGGGATATCTTTCACTATTTGACCGTTTTCCAAACGACTTTTTGCCATGGCACTGATTGAACATCGGGTACTATGCTTAAATATTGCAACAATATCTTGCTGACTTTCGGATACAATCGTATCCAACTGGCTAGTCTCTGTAAGGGGAATCCAGTTCATGATAAGAATAGTGAAACGGTTTATTTAATCAGTTGAATAAAAGTATTAAAACTTATTTTTTGTGGGCAACCATATTTCTTTTGAGTCGCACATGAAGACATAGCCACTGTAGCGACAAACAAGAATAAGAATAATAATGCGTTTTTCTTTTTCATTATATAATTTCTTTCTGTTTATTTGCTTCAAAGGTAGGTCATTTATAGATAAAGTAGTAAGCAAATAATGAAAAGGATTTTAGTTTTTGGCGCGGGAAAATCATCAACTGCTTTAATTGATTATTTTATTGAAAACGCTCTTGCTATGCAATGGTTGGTGGTTATTGCCGATGCTAATTTGCAGTCTATTTTGAAAAAAATCGATGGTCGTGCATCCGCTGAGGCGCTTCAATTAGACATTTTTGATGAAGCTACCAGAGGTGAAGAAATAGCCAAAGCTGATTTTGTCATTTCATTATTACCGCCAGCCTTGCACATTCATGTAGCAAAAGACTGTGTTTCCCTCGGAACAAGCCTCGTCTCTGCCTCCTATGTTTCTGAAGAAATCCAGCAGCTGGATTATGAGGCCCAAAAGTCAGGAGTATTACTTATGAATGAGTTGGGTGCTGATCCTGGTATAGATCATATGAGCGCTATGGAAATTATAGAGCGACTGCGTGATGACGGCGCCGAAATCACCTCTTTTCAATCTTATTGTGGGGGATTAATTGCTCCAGAGAGCGATACGAACCCCTGGCATTATAAGGTGTCTTGGAACCCCTGGAATATTGTCAGAGCAGGTAGTGGTGGAGCTGATTTTCTGATGAATGGCAATGTATATCACCGTAAATATGAACAATTATACAAGGAAAGTAATCTTGTTGACATTCCAAACTATGGCACAGTAGCGGCCTATCCTAATAGGGATTCTCTAAAATACATTGATACTTATGCACTTAAAAATGCACATACTGTATTACGAGCCACATTACGACACCCTGACTTTGTAGAAGCGTGGTCTTTGTTAATTGATTTAGGCATTACAGCGGAAGAGCCTGTCATTGATATAGCCAATCGAACCTATCAGCAATGGTTTTTAGAGACCAGCAAGCATATCCCCGGTGGTAATTTACAAGAAAAACTGATGCACCTAAACGCCAGTAAAAAGGCTATAGAATTAATTGCCTATTTACAACTTAATAGTCTTGAACCGATACCCTTAGAAGGAAAGCTCCCTGCTGGAAAGGTATTACAAGAGATTATTGAAAGGGTATGGAGGCTACAACCTGAAGATAAGGATTTGCTAATTTTCCACCATGATATTGAATATGCCATTAGCGATCATGCCCATCAGATTGAAAGCACATTAACTGTAAAAGGTGATAATGCTGAGGACACTGCAATGGCTAAGTGTGTGGGATTGCCACTCGCTATTTTTACCAAGTTATTTCTCACAGGAGAAATTAAAGGATTAAAAGGTGTTCAAATACCAACCGATAGATTGGTCTATAAACCTATATTAGCAGAACTAAAGCAGTTTGGCATTCTGTTCGAGGAGAGTTGAGAAGACCTTAAAAATTTTCAATACACAAATATTCAATAATATCAGAAGCACAAAGAGCATGTTGACCCTTAACTTTAGCTGCTGTATCGCCGGCTTTGCCATGGAAGTACACACCAATGAGAGCCGCTTCAAGTGGGCTGTATTGCTGTGCCAATAAGCCCGTTATTATTCCTGTAAGTACATCGCCACTACCACCAGTTGCCATACCTGGATTGCCGCTTGTGTTAAAATAGATTTCTCCTTTTGAAGAGCAGATAGAAGTATGAGCATCCTTTAATATCAAAATGCATTTATATTGAAGAGCAAAATCCCGTTGTTTTTGCAATCTTTCAGCACTATCCTGCCAACCGCCAACTAAGCGCTCAAATTCTTTCGGATGCGGTGTGAGTATGCACTCAAAGGGTAATAATTTTAGCAAACTTTTGTCAGTAGCTAATATGTTTATGGCATCAGCATCCAAAACAAATTTTTTATCGGTACTATTTTGAAGTAAAGCGGCCACGACCTGTTGAGTTTGACTATTTGTGCCAACACCTGGACCAATGCCGACAGCATTGTATGTATCTATGTTTGGTAACTGTGTCAGTTGTATAGCATCTTGATCGGTGATACACATGGCCTCCGGAATAGAAATTTGAAGTATCTCGTAACCGCAACTGGGGATATAAGAAGTAATTAAACCCACACCGCTGCACAAACATGCCTTGGTGCTGAGTATTGCTGCACCCATCTTTCCATAGCTACCGGCCATTATTAGAGCATGTCCGTACGTTCCTTTGTGGCTTTGTTTTGCACGAATATGCACAGACTTAGCTATGGTATCATCCAACAGGTAATACATACCATTGGTTTCTTGAATAAAATCTTCATCTATGCCAATATCAACAGTGATATAGCTTTTAATATAGGGGACGTGTTCTGGTAAAAAGAAAGATAGTTTTGGCCGTTGAAATGTAATACAGTAATCACTTTTGACCATGTTTTTGGAGGGCGTTACAGTATCGCAGTACATCCCGGATGGAACATCTACTGATATTATTAAGGCATTCGATGCATTTATTTTTTCAATTACTTCTGCTGCGAGTCCATCTGCTGGGCGATTTAGGCCGGAACCAAAAAGAGCATCAATTAGTATATCATAATTTGTCAAAACTGGCAACTCACTGATGTGTTTTACATAAATAATCTCATTTAATTTCAACAAATTTTGTTGACAATCGGTGCTTAGCTTATCATGTAGTTGTATTAAACAAACTTCTATTCGAAAGTTTTTTTCTTTTAAAAGTCGTGCAATGGCTAAACCATCACCTCCATTATTTCCAATGCCGGAGATGATGAATACGCGATCTTTTTGTTGTATGATTTTGCTGGCTTCATCTACAAATGCTTCGGCAGCTCGTTCCATTAAATCAATTGAAGCAATGGGTTCGATGGCAATCGTGAAGAGGTCGGCATCTCGAATTTGAGCAGCGGTTAATATTTTTTTTAATTTTTTCAATACTAATACACGTTATATCATTTTTTAGAATTTAGAACATCAATTACCCTTTACTATTTTGTAAACCTGATCGTCAATTTGTAATAGGTAAATACCAGCAGTTAATTTGCTTAGGTCAAGGCTGTTTTTTTTGCCAAACCATTGCGACTTAAAAATCAGTTGTCCGAGTTGATTTTTTAGCAAAATATCACGATTTGATATTGTTGGAAATTCAACATGTATCATTCCGTTGGTTGGGTTCGGGTAAATATTGGCAATTTGATTTTTGTCCTTTATAGCTATAATAGACAATGGCCAATTATTTGAGCGTAATGATATCGCATAATCTTCAACTTCTCCAAATTGGGTACCACATGGCTTAGGTTCATTACCCCAGTAAGATAGTCGAACCCTCATGCGCACACTATCTCCATTAGAAACATTAACTGGTACTTTAAACGTATTATTTACACTTGCAACACCTGGGCCTATTGACCACAAAACGCGTTCATCATCAGTAAAATCTGCATCATTATTGAAGTCTATCCAAGCTGCATAATCATTTTCTCCCCATGATGTGTTGGCTGTAACGTTTATGGTATATGTACTATCTGCCCACAGCGCACTCACAGGGTTATTGTAGTAGGTATAAAAATCGTTGTTGCTTGTATTGTTGATATTTTCTAAAACGACTTGTTGAATAAATAAATTTCCAGCAGAGGTATCACCTGTTGCCTGACAATATGCAAAAGGCTGAATAACATACATGAATTGATAAGAACTGCTTGTATCATTATTGCTGCCTACTGCAAAAACTTTAAAAAAGATTTTTGTGCCTACTGCCAAATCTGGCAAGGGTTGTGTTGTCACCCAGGTAGAGTCCTTAGTATTTATCATTGGAATAAAATTTGACAGACTCGTATTATTAGCCGACCAAGCCGTATAGACGCTTGAAAGCACATTGTCATAAGCTATTCTGGATGTAACAACTTGTTCAGTCGTTTTTTTAGGTTTATCTGTTGTTGGCGGGTTGGTAATGCTGGTAAATACTATAGCAGGATGATTTTCTCTGCCTATCAAGGCGTTTTCCCAAACTCCACGGCCCCAGGTAGCCGCTTTTAATGTGTTGGAGCCATGATTTATTTCTAATTCCCGCACAGCCATATTCGGCAGATTGGTATTATACAGCGACCAATTTGTACTGCTCATTGTTTTGGTAAAAACGCCAATTTCAGCTCCAAGATAAATATTGCCATATTGGTCAATCACAACCGATTGGATAGGCATGTCTCCCAAATTGTAGGTAATATTCGTCCAGCTATTACCCCCTGTGGTGGTCATCCAAACCTTTGAAAAATCTTGTTGGTAACGGGCAAATACAGCAATAATGATATCGTCATTGTTTGGATCAATGGCGATGTCCATTATTGAATAGGCTGGCAAGTTGCCTCTGATATTCGTAAAGGTTTGGCCGCCATCAGTTGATTTTTCAATTTTCTCGTTTCTTGCTATAACAATGATATTCGAGTTCTGATGTGCTATTTCTGCGACCTTGATGTCACCGGAAAAGGTGCTAGGTACACCTAGTTTTATATGATTATCGCCAAAGTCGTCTGACCGGTAAACAGTATCTCGAAAGTCAAAAATAGACAATTGATTATTCGGGTCTATGGCTATAGGAGCAATCCAGTCTCCATCTGCAGAGCCAGTCGGTGAAGCATTTTGAGTAGATTTTCCGCCATCAATTGTTCTACGTCTGTTGCCATATTGTACACTGCCAATAAACCAGTTTTCATTTAGCGGTTGCACAATGGCCTCCATTCCATCGGCTCCATATAGTTCCACCCAACCATTTTCGGTACTAAAGCTAGTCCCATTATCCTGTGACCCTGCCACAACTTTATAATGATTTGATTGACTAACGCCAAGGCGATAATTTTCCCGAATGCCCATGCTATCCGTAAGCCTTATCCAATTTACACCATTGTCAATACTTTTTGCCAGCAAACCATCTGTTGTTACATAAAATACGCCATTCACACAACGGGCATTACGCAAGTCGGCATGAATATAATCGGTGCTGTTTTGATAACTAAGTTGATGACCATTACCCGCCGCGTTGGTGTTGCCTAACGACCATCGCGTGACACAATTAAATGATTGCCCCCCATCAGTACTGCGCTCCAGGTCTACATAGCCATAAATCATGTAGGAGGTGTCTAAATCACTCACAACAAACCCATCGCAATTTTCATTAGGATTTACTAAAAAAGTGAAGGTTTGCCCGGCATTCGTTGACTTCCACACACCGTTATTATTGGCAGCGTAAACACAATTTGCGCAAGCCGGACTTGTTGAGATTTTGACATTCGTCGTACTGCCATTTCCGGTCAAAACACCTGATAAGGAGTAGCTGAGCCCCATATCGCCGGAGACTAGCAAATTGCTGGGGTTGTTATTTGAGTATAGATAAATAATACTGTCATTGTTTGGGTGAAATTCAATTTCGGTTATATTGATATTATCATAGAGCCTTACCCAGTTTTGTAAATTATCTGAAGAGCGATAAATGCCATTATTGGTAGCAACGAAAATTAAATTTGAAACCCGTGGGTGATAGGATACTTCGTTAATTTTAAAGTTTGAACCCAAACCTCCTTGACCAATATTGGCAGGATTAAAATTGGTTTGTGTCCAATTGTTTCCACCATCAATGCTTCTGTATATGCCATGAGAGTATTCGTTTTGAGCATTTTGTAAATTAATTAGCACAGAATCTGGATTGGTAGGAGATGCAGAGATAGTATTGACCCCAGTTGCAAATAAGTAATCCGTGCTGCTGCCAGTCCAAGTATTTCCACCATTTGTAGATTTCCAGAAACCACCACTGCGTGAACCAACGTAAATAATGTTTGGGTTGTTTTTATCTACATAGACATCTTCCAATCGCCCAAATCCTGCAGAATAATGTCCTGTTATACTATCAATTGTTGTTGGGCCTACTTCTTTCCAACCATTCGGAAAAAGTTTATTGCTTGTCGATTCTTGCTGAGCTAAAAAACGCTGATACTGTTTGGTTACAAAAAATGGATCCTCTTCAGCGCGGTTGCCATCAGGATAGTATTTATACTCGTTAGCAGCAACCCAACGTTGATAGTCTTTCCATCCAGAACCTTTTTCTTCTTTGTTTACTTGCTCAAAATATTTTTCTGCAGCACGAACTAGGTCGTAGAAGTTAACAGATTTGTCGTCCATCAGTTTTTTATAACTTGGTATTTTTTGCTGCGCTTGTGCATGTAATGTGAAGCTGAGCAGGACGAGGGTAATTATTTTTTTTGTCATTTGATTATGGTAGATAAATAGTTTCTTTTGTGCCAATGTTATCTAAAATTTTATTCAACATTTTGCCTTTGTAGTTATAAAATATGATAGCTTGATGGGGATTTAAACTATATTGTTTTTCTTGTGGTTGTCCATTGGCAATATTTAGTTTGATATCGGTTGGGTTTTTTTCAATTGTGTATTGGAGGTTTCGGAATATGATATGATTAGGTTGGACTGATGCATCATATTGTAATTTGATGTTTAAGTAGGTATTGATAGTACCTCCGGATTCTCCAGGTACTTCATCCTGTAAATATGCCTCAGTAATTTGTAACTTACTTTTATCACGATGGCTGTGATTCACCTTGCACGATACAAATACTGAGAAGGTGACAATAAAAAAGAAAAGGTTGTAAAATTTCATGAATGGTATACAGATATAAAATTAGCTGATTATTCGCTCAACAACAAATCGACTACTTTGCACACTCCAATGGTAGCATTTTCTTCCACTCGAACCACATGTTTACGACTTATGGCAGGTACTTTTTTGTCGATGATATAAATCGATGCGGAGTCGGGCACGTAATGAACCAAACTTGCTGCCGGATAAACTTGTAAACTTGTTCCAATTACCAGCAAGATGTCTGCCTTTTCACAAAGTTGGATGGCTTCTTCCATTGCAGGTACAGCCTCGCCGAACCATACAATGAATGGACGCAGTTGATGTCCGTCTGGAGCCAGATGGCCTAGCTTGATATCTCCTTGGATAGGGTAGGTGATGTCTTTATCCATACTGCTGCACATTTTGAAAATTTCGCCATGCAGGTGTGTAACGTTTTTACTGCCGGCACGTTCATGTAAATCGTCAATATTTTGCGTAATGATGTCTACATGATATTTATTTTCAAGACGCACAAGTTCTTTATGAGCATCGTTGGGTGCTACTTCTAGAATCTTTTTTCGTCTTTCGTTGTAAAATCGCAATACCAAAGCTGGGTTTCGGGCAAATGCTTCGGGAGTAGCTACATCTTCAACACGATGTTTTTCCCACAATCCGTCGCCATCGCGAAAGGTATTTATTCCACTTTCAGCACTAATGCCAGCACCGCTCAATACAACGATTCGTTTCATTTCGTTAAAACATTATATTATAAACGTCGGTATTATTTCGTTTAATCCCTAAGGCTTTAAAGGCGCCGGATTCAGGAATTTCCTCAGCCAGATCGAAAATGCCGCAATCTGCCGGTAGCGGATCAAAAATGAGGGTGAAACTTTGCCATCCAGCTTCGCTGGCAAATTGCCATTGCGGATAGTAGCAAACACCCTCGGCGTGTACAAGTTTGCTCCGGTGGCCTGTATGTTGACATATCAAGAAAGTTGTAGGCCAAATTCGGTATGCATCACCTTTGCTAAAAGCCATAAAGTGACAATGAACAATTACTTGAGCCTGTGTTTGGACATCAGTGGCTAGTTCGTGCGAAACGGCATTTTGCTTAATTGTTTTGGGCATTTGTTTTATCGCTGACATTGTACTCGAATTTACTTGGAACAATGGCTTTTGCAAAATTTATTTATCACCTTCGGTAATGAATCCTTTTGGATAGCCAACAAACGCTTTAGGATGCTTCTTTTTAAACTGTAATCAGGCTTTTCAAGAAAAAGAATAAATCAATATCGTTATATAACGTTAATCGACTTCAACTTTTTTTGTTTGCTCTTTAGATAATAAGAAATTCTCAAGAACTAAGTGGAAGCTTATAGTTTAGTAAAATGGTGCTGCGAAACTTTATTAACAAAAAGCGTCGTTTTGTCACAGGTAAATAATTGTCTTTTCTTAATGCCGGAAAAAAGCGGGATTCCCGAACCCAATAAAATAGGTATTATAGTTATCGTTATCTCGTCAATCATTTCCTCTGCTAGATATGCTTGTATAACCTTCCCTCCATCTATGTATAAATTTTTATATCCTTTTTCTGCAATACGACTATTAATTTCTATAATATCACCCTTTATTATTTCTACAGGGGAAGTACATTTTGCAGGTATTGATTGTAGCTGATGGCTAAGCACAAAAACAGGCACTCTGTATGGCCACGGGACATCAAAATTGCAAACTGTTTCGAAAGTGTTTCTCCCCATAACTATGGCATCGATTTTCGACATAAATTCTTCATAACCACTGTCAACCGTGTTTAATTCTGGAAATGTATCCAACCAATCTATACCACCCTGATTATCGGCAATGAAGCCATCTAGGCTTGTAGCAATAAAAACGTTGTTTTTTGTATTACTTTCTTTCATGCTGATACAATTTACACTATAGCATCGTTTTTTCTGACAAAATACATAGCTATATCGCCTTTGCCTTTTGCATTTACTTTCCCACGTGGTGTAAATGCAAATATTGTTTCATTCATAACCTGTTCATATGCCGCCTGCGAAATATTGACTTTGTCAGTTTCTCCGCTGCTTTCTATTCTGGAGGCTGTATTGACTGCATCGCCCCATATATCATATTGAAACTTTTTGATACCTACTATACCCGCTACAACATTACCTGTATGCACACCAGCCCGCATTTGAAATGCCGGTTGCCCCAATTTGTCTCTTTCTAATTTGTACTTTTGCATAAACGCTTGCATTTCGATGGCTGCAAGTATGGCCATTTTTGTTGCATCAGCAGCTCTGACAGGCAATCCGCTTACGGCCATATAAGCATCCCCAATAGTTTTGATTTTTTCGATATTATATTTCTCACAAATTTTATCAAAAGCTTCAAAGCAGGTGTTGATTTCTGAAACTAACTCCTTGGCTGAGAGCTTTTCTGCCGTCTGTGTAAAATCAATCACATCCGTAAAGAGGATTGCCACATTTTCAAAAGTTCTGGCCTCAGCCTTGCCAGTGTCTTTCAGTTCTGTGGCGATATTTTCGGGTAAAATATTCAAGAGTAAATCATCTGATCTTTTTTTCTCGGTGGTAATCACATCGTTTAGTTCTTTGAGTTTGGCATTAGCTCTTTTCTTTAAATTAAATCTACTGTAAACAAGTCCAAGTAGCAGAAGTAATAGGGCTGAACCTGCTAAAAATGAGTTCCGAATAATGCATTCGTTGGCTAGTTGTTGCTTTGCAATTTCTTTATCTTTTTGTTGCTTGACTTTTTGCAAACTCATCTTTTGTTCAAATTCAAACATGCTTTGCATATCTGCTACTTTTTGCTTCAAGCTGCCTTCTGTAATTTTTTTATTAATGTCGTTATACATTTCCAAGTAGCGATAGGCCTCATGATAATTACCTTGCTTGGCATATGCTGCGCTAAGTACCTTGGCTGATTGTAACAGGCTTATTTTATCCTTACCAATTGAGTTTTTTCCTTGTTCCAGACGGAGGCTTTTCAACGCATATTTTATAGCCTCAGCGTATTTATTTTTTTTGAGATAGACTTCTGAAATGAAAGCATGCTGCCGTACATGAGAATATGGATCTGATTTGTCTTCTGTGGCTTTTATTGATTTTTGTATGTAGTAGTGTGCTGAATCAATATCGCCGGTTTTAAGGTACAATCTACCTAGATATAAATAACTTTCATTGATTCGCTTTCTTTCGTGTTGCAATGAAAATTACCCTATGGCAGTTTGAAAATATTTTTTTGCCAAATGAAAACTATCAATATCTGTGTAGGTAATGGCCAACAAATAATTGCTTGTTGCATTCTGTGATTTTTTTAAGGAAAGTTTGAAGTTTTTTATTGCAGCTTCATAATACTGTAATAAATAACTAATAACCCCTAATTGCATATAGCATTTTGATGCGCTTGTATCTTTTTTTAATTGTTTATATAACTCCAGACTTTCTAAAAAGTTTTGTGTGGCCTCTGCCAATTGGTAAGTTCGTATATTATAGTTCCCCAGTGTATAAAGTGCCTTTGCCAGCCCTTCGGAATAATTGATTTTTTTGGCTGTTTTAATTGCCTGTAAGGAAAAGGGTTTAATTGAATCTTGTTTTTCTCGATATTCGAGCGAATCTGCCAAATGACAAATCCTATTGAGCATGTCAACTTGCTGAATGCTTGGTGGAGTGTTTTGGAGGATTTTATACAAAGAGTCAACTTGATGATGCGCGTAGGTTACTGACTTACAAAATGTAATTATAATTAGCCCCAGAAAGGATATGAAAAACCTGCCCACCGAGTAAAAATAATACAAAAAGAATCCTTTGTACTGATTATAAACTTCAAAACCAAATAGTTTACGAGAAAAGCGATAGTACAGGAAATATTCCCCTAACGATTTATTTTTCCCCAATTCTTAATTCAATTATTCCAATAGTTCCCGGTGGCTTATTACCTTTGATTGACCTTTGGTGAAAAGTAGTGTTTCGCAATTCATTCTTTGGTCATAAAACGTATTCTATGGCTAAATATATTTTCGTAACTGGTGGCGTGACATCATCTTTGGGTAAAGGGATTCTTGGCGCCTCGCTGGCTAAATTGCTTCAGGCGAGAGGTTACAAAGTGACCATTCAAAAATTTGACCCCTATATCAATGTTGACCCAGGAACCTTGAATCCTTATGAACATGGGGAGTGTTTTGTCACAGAAGATGGTGCGGAAACAGATTTGGACTTAGGGCACTACGAACGGTTTTTAAATATTAAAACTTCGCAAGCCAATAACGTTACCACTGGAAGAATATATCAAACAGTTATCAATCGCGAACGGGAAGGGGGCTATTTAGGGAAAACTGTGCAAGTGATACCCCACATTACTGATGAAATAAAACGGCGCATGACCTTGCTAAGTAAAAGTGGCGAGTATGATATTATAATTACTGAAATTGGTGGCACTGTCGGGGATATAGAAAGTTTGCCATATTTAGAAGCAATTAGACAATTGCAATGGGAATTGAGTGAAGAAGAATGTATCGTAATTCATTTGACGCTCATTCCTTATCTGAAAGCAGCAAAAGAGTTAAAAACAAAGCCAACGCAACACTCGGTGAAGCAAATGGCAGAAATTGGTTTACTGCCAGATGTAATAGTTTGCCGAACAGAGCAACCTTTATACGGTGACATCAAAAGAAAGATTGCCTTATTCTGCAATGTAAAAACAGACTCGGTGATAGAAGCTGCAGATGCTGAAACTATTTATGATGTGCCACTAAATATGATGCGCGAAAATCTTGATGAGATTTGTTTGAACAAACTGAAATTGGATTATGGCAGAGAACCCAAACTAGATAAATGGAATGATTTTTTGGACAAATTAAAAAATCCAAAGTCTACGGTGGAAATTGGTTTGGTTGGTAAGTATGTGGAATTACAAGATGCATACAAGTCTATTTTGGAATCATTTATTCATGCAGGGGCACATAACGAAGTAAAGGTTAATGTGCACTATATCCATTCTGAGCATATTAGCAAAAAAACCGTAAAGGAGGAACTTGGTCACTTAGACGGCGTTTTAGTCGCACCAGGTTTTGGCAGTCGTGGAATAGAAGGAAAAATTAATGCCATACAATTTGCCCGCGAGCAGAATATCCCATTCTTTGGCATTTGCCTTGGTATGCAATGTGCTGTTATTGAGTTTGCCCGCAACGTAATAGGCTTAAAAGATGCCAATAGCACAGAAATGGCTGATAATCTGACGTATCCGGTAATAGATATGATGGAGGAACAAAAAACAATCACAAATCTAGGTGGCACAATGCGCTTAGGTTCTTATGAGTGTGAACTTCGTGATGGATCCAAAGTGCGTGAAATTTATGGTGGGCGACAGTTTATTAGCGAACGTCATAGACATCGCTATGAGTTTAACAATGATTACCTGTCACAGTTTGAAGAAGCAGGTATGTTGGCAGCGGGTACCAACCCGCAGTCAAATCTGGTTGAAATGATAGAAATTCCTAGTCACAACTTTTTTATTGCTTCCCAGTTCCACCCTGAATATAAATCTACAGTTGAAAATCCACACCCGCTATTTGTAGCTTTTATTAAAGCGGCAAATCAATTTGCAAAAAGTAAGAAAACGCGTGGGGGTGTAAAACTGGAGGCGCAAGACTGAAATAAGCTTCCAATTTATTTTGAATAATTAATTATCTGTCAATCTGAGGTGGTGAAATATCCAACATTGCAAACGGTTGTTTGATGTGCCATTACCCATAAATTGAGTTTGATTCCCTATTTCAATTGACCAATGTTGATTTAGCACATAACCAATTGTGGTGTGCAACCAATAACGATCAAAATGATTTGCATTGTTAATATTCCAGAATGCTTCATTTAAAATGGACAGATAGAATGTTTTATTTTGAATAGGCAGTTTGCTAAAAGCTATTCTTGTTTGTAGGAAATATCGTAAACGATATAAAACATTAGATTCAGCTCGGAATCTGTTTTCTAGTCGGTAACGATGCATGAAAGAAAAGCGACCAAAATGCTGCCTGCTGATAAATTGCTCATAAATCCTAAACTCGTTAAAATGAGTTTTTGCGTCCGAGTTTGCCAAATACGGTTCATTATAAAAATAGTCAATGCCCAGTCCTGCTTCATAGTTTCCTTTTGGCTCTAATTTATAATTACAACCAGTGCGCAAGAGATATTGATTCCAATCACCCAGTAAATTATGAAATCGAAATTGAGTGTTGGCCTGAATATTTAGACGTTGATTGATATCATATGTTCCAACATAGGAATACCATGCACCGAAATTGGCAGCTTGAGAATGCAGTGCCCTTGGTAAAGTGCACAATATTAATGCAAGTAAAAAATATCTCATTTGCCCTAAAAATACTAGGTTTTAGAAGAGATAACCAAATATCTAAATGCCCACACCCATTTTAGTGAATAATGCTTTATGCCTGCCGTATCAAGCAATTGTTTCAGTTCTTGTTTTCGAAATCCCCTTGCAACAGACAAGGGGGCATCATTTTTAACTAAATAAGACTTTGAGAACAAACCGGTCAGAAATTTTATAGAATAATATGCCAACGGGTGCCTTTGTAAGTCGTTTATCACAAATCCCATATGAGCATGTTTATTCAGCCATATAAATTGGGATATTAAGGCTTCATCGGTAAAATGATGACAGAATAATGAACTAAAAATGATATCGGCTTTGTTAGAGAATGTTACTTCTTGATAATCACTGCACACAAAGTTTATCTGTGGATATTGTTCCTGAGCAAATGCAATACAGCTCTCCTTTATGTCAATACCTGTGAAGGTGATATTTCGATACTTTTTTAGTTTCTTAGCTAAAAAGGCCAAATTATCTCCACCTCCACAGCCAATTTCTAAGATATGTAAAGGTTGCGTTGCGCTTGGCAACAAACTCCTGATTCCCTTTAAGGTGATATTATGTCCACCCAATAATGAATTAATAATATTGAGTTCCTTAAGATTTGTCTGAATGTCTTCGAAAGGTATATAATTGCCATCAAGCAATTCTTTTTGGTAAGACCTCTTTGAAAAATCCATAAATCAATTATTAGCTGCTATACGAAATGTAAAATCGCACTTTCTATTGTAAGTCCGGGGCCAAAACCAGCGGCAAATATTTTATCGCCGGATAAATGCGCTTTTTTTTGTAAGGCTTTAAGTACATAAAATATTGTAACGGAACTCATATTGCCATAATACCTAAGAATTTCGAAACTTGCACTTAATTCTCCCGTATTCAAGTTCAGTGCGCGTGCACATTCCATAAGAATGTTTTTACCACCCGGATGAATGGCCCAATGTTTAATTGTGTCACTATCACCCACAGCATGTTGAATCAAGGGTTGGATATTTTCACTAATGATACCGGGGATGTAACTACTTAGTGTCATTTTAAAACCACTGGGTCCGAGTTGCCATGCCATGTCTTTTTTACCCTTTAAATCAACCTCAGTATAAAATGAATTGATTTCAAAAAGACTATTTTCTTTTTTATTGGAAACCATAATAGCAGCTGCCCCATCAGCAAATAAGAGAGTAGAGGCTACATTATCCATAGAAAATTCGTTTTGAAAATGTAGCGTACACAGTTCTACGTCTACTATCAATACCTTAGCAGTGGCATGCTCAGCACAAATAGCTTTTGCCATTTTTAAGGCATGAAATCCTGCGTAACAGCCCATGAAGTTTACACTATGTCTTGTAATGTTGTTTGGCAGTTGAAGTTCTTGCAACAAAATAATGTCAAGAACAGGTGCCGCAAGCCCCGTGCAACTAACTGTGATAATATGGGTTAAATCCTTAAAATCTGTCTGTTGCAAAATCGACCTTACAGCGTCAATGGCCATTTTTGGAGCTATTTCGAAATAGATTTTCATTCGATCTTCGGTGCTGGCTTCCTGAGTTTTACTTTTTAGTAATACAGGTTTGTCGTTACTTGCCGTAAAATCTCCTATGGCTGAGAAGCGATGTTCAATCATTGAATTATCATACATCCGACTAATGCGATGAACATATTTTTCAGAAACTCCATACTGCTGTAGCGCAAAAGTTTTTATATCACTTTGTGCGTGTTTATATGGTGCGTTTGCTAATCCGATGCTGTTGATAAATGCCAAAATGTATTTTGATACAATTTATAGCTTAAACTCCATTTATGGAGCGAAACTGATAAGTTTATTCATTCATGACAACATCTGAACCAATACATAGATAAAAAAGGCGTTCATACAAGTGGCACTTATCAAATTCATACGCATCGTGTTTACAAAATCTGCATGCTGCTGATTTTGCATCACTCTAAAAAACCAATAGTTAAAGTAGATAAGGCTGGGAGTTTGAGTTATCAAATAAGAAAGTAATAATGACTGATCAAGAATCTCATTAGCTGCAAATAAAAAAAGAATACTTCCCAAGCTAAAAAAAAGTGCACTGAAAATAAAAGTTCCACGGTAGCCAAGAATCATGCTAATCGTGATAACATGGTCTGCTTTATCCTGCTCATGCTGATAAATTTGTGAGAGTGGGTATACAGCACCAATTAATGATGAAGCGGCTAAACCAACTAATGATATTTGAAATGTTGTAAGTGCCTTTCCTCCTAAAGAATAATATGTCAACAAAAATATCCAGGCACCTTGAAAAAGGAATACAGTTAAAAAGCCCAACACAGGATATTTTTTCAGGCGTATTCTTCGGTAGCTATAAAGTCGGGAAATCAGTATGTAGCCCAATAACAATATTGCAGCGAGTAAGGATATCCAGCAAGCAAGTAGCAATGCAAGAAGATCCATAGCCATTGAAATCCATGCCAGTGATGTTGAAGGGGCAGAAGGTGTTTTAATAAGGCCAATGCTGCCCGTATCGCGGTCATTCAGTGAATTATATGCATTACTTGCGGGATAAACCAAGATATGTAATATCACAAATATCAAAACGTTGTATGCACTCCAAATGGCATCTGCCTGCTCAACCGAGACGAATACCAATGCCAATAAATACACAGGTAGCAATAAGTAGGAAAAAGGGAAACGTAAATGCTGAATTATTGACCGCATAACTAATCAATACCCAAAAATTGATAGAGCTCCTGCGCAGGAAAATTGATATACATTTCTATAATTTTTGATAAAGCAAGCAGTATGAACATCCAGCCCACGTATTTATTAATTGGATACTTGGCAAATACGCTAAATATTTTTCTTCTATACTTGGCTGCCAGTGTAGCATAAGTCCACAGTAGGCCAAATCCGCCAGCTACGGCGCCGGCAATGGCTACGTAATAACTGCTATTGTATTGAATGCTATACATAGGCAGGGTAATGGTAAAGAAGAAGAACCAGTAAGGGAACATTTGAGGGTTTAATACTCCCACACCCATACCATAGAAATAGTAATTATGCTCCTTTTTATCATCTTTAAATTCAATTTTACTCTCCTCAATTTGTTCAGCGTATGATTTGCCTGTAAAGTATTTAAACGATAAATACAACATGAATATGGTGATAAAAACACCTAAAAAGAAAACTAAAACCGGAAATTTCTGAATGTATATCGAAGTGATTAATGCAGCAGCAGCATAGGTTATCTCGGCAATGGCGGCACCAAGTGCAACTTTTACCGCATTGTAATAACCACGAAATAAAGAAGTTTCAATTACTTTGATATTGACAAAGCCCGGCGGGATATTGCTTAAATAGCTTACTGAAAAGACTACAAATAAAACGACAAGGCTTTCAATTATCAGCATGCTAAAAATTCAAAAGTTCTGATATCTCAATGGCGACTTTGTCGGCATTTGGTAATATTTCTTTTTCCAGTGCCATATTCATAGGAATAGCAGGGACATTTTTGGCTCCTATAGTTTTTACAGGAGCATCAAGTTGAAAAAAGCATTCTTGTGCAATTCTGCCTGCCAGAGCCTCAGCAAAAGAATTTCGCAATTGCTCTTCGGTAAGCACAATACACTTGCCATGTTTTTTTACACTTTCAAATATCAATGCTTCATCAAGCGGATACAGTGTACGAATATCGACAACTTCTACTTGGCCGGGGAATTGCTTGGCCGCGTTAAAGGCCCAATGAACACCCATGCCGTAAGTGATAATCGTTAAACTTTCACCACTATTAATGAAAGATGCATCAGCTTCTAAATATTTGATGCCT